>NZ_JBSQAU010000005.1:0-858 GCF_054740865.1 Pacificimonas sp. ICDLI1SI03 | reverse complement strand
CTAGGGTCCGGACCCGTAAACGGGATTCCCAAGGCGGCTGCGATGTGATTCAAGTGCTGCGATTGCAGGAGCATGTTCGTGAGCGAGTTCTGGTTGACCGAGGCGCAGTTTGCGCGGATTCGTCCGTTTTTGCCTGACAAAGTTCGTGGTGTTCCGAGGGTGGACGACCGCCGTGTCATCAGCGGCATCATTCACGTCTTGAAGTCGAGAGGCCGGTGGGCGGATGCTCCCGCCAGCTACGGACCGAAGAAGACAAACGGTTCGCTCGTTGGGCTGAGAAAGGCATCTGACAGGACATGTTCATCGCGCTCGCCTCGGCGGGTGGCCCCCGGCTGAAGTGTTGATCGACAGCACATGGAAGCCCACCGCTCTGCGGCGGGCGGAAAAGGGGGGTGCAGAAACAGGCTATCGATATCAGCCGGGGCGGCAGGAACAGCAAACTCCACGCCATCACGGATGGAGAAGGAAGGCCGATCCGGTTCCTTCTGACGGGCGGCAATGTCGCCGATTGCAGGGCCGCGATGGCGCTGCTCACGGGCCTTGCGCCAGATAGCCTCGTTCATGCTGACAAAGCCTATAATAGCAACGCCATCCGCGTTCTGATCGACAGCCAGGGCGCGGTTCCGAATATCCCGTTCAAGGCCAACCGGCGCTGGAAAAGCTGCTTCTCGAGAATGCTCTACAAAGTCCGCAACGCCGTCGAACGCATGTTCTGCCGCCTCGAAAGCTTGCCCCGGCGAAGGCCGGGGACGACAGCCGCATCGCAACTCGCTACGATAAACTCGCCACCAGCTTCCTCGGTGCCATCTGCCTCGCCTCAGCAGTCACATGGTGGTTATGAGTCCGGACCCTAGCATT
>NZ_JBSQAU010000004.1:0-16206 GCF_054740865.1 Pacificimonas sp. ICDLI1SI03 | reverse complement strand
ACAGTTGCGCTTTTGTCGAAACTCTGAATCAATGGGTCTCCATGGCAAGGAGGCTATGGATGACGGGTGCATCGATCGAGACAACATTGGAGCTTTGGGCATTTTCGCTGAGAGATGTAAAGGCGCGGATGCGTGGGCTATTCACGCAGGAACGGGTGGCGACATCGGCAGGGCTGTTCCTGGATGGGCTGCTCAGCGACGAGCGGCGCAAGACCGGCTGGATGCGTGCCGAGGCGGCGGGTGATCCGGGTCCGTGGCGGCAGCAAGCGATTCTTGGCCGGGGCCGGTGGGATGCCGATGCGTTGCGCGATATTGTGCGCGATTATGTCATGGAAACACTCGGCACCGAGGATGCGGTGCTGGTGATCGACGAGACTGGTTTTCTCAAGCAGGGCAAGGCTTCGTGCGGTGTTGCACGTCAATACACCGGATCGGCGGGCAAGATCACCAATTGCCAGATCGGCGTCTTCGCCACTTATGTGTCGCAGCGCGGCCATGCCTTCATCGACCGGGCGCTGTATCTGCCAAAGAGCTGGACGAGGGATCCGGCGCGAATGGCCAAGGCGCATGTGCCCGCGGAAACGAATTTTGCGACTAAACCCGCGCTGGCTGTTCAAATGATCGAGCGGGCGATCGCGGCGGATGTCCCATTTGCCTGGGTGGCTGCCGACAGCGTCTACGGTGTTGGCGATATCGAACGGGCGCTACGTCGTGCGGGAAAGGGTTATGTGCTCGGTGTCAATTCCAACCATCACTTCGGATCCTGGGTGGGCAAGCCGGCGGTTGCGGGTACCGCGGCAGAGATCGCGCAAGACCTCGATCCTACTGGCTGGCAGCGCCTCTCGGCTGGCGACGGTACAAAGGGCAAGAGGCTGCACGACTGGGCGTATTGCGAACTCGCGGATATCGATGCTGCCGAATATGATGAAGGATGCTCAGGACAATGGACACGCGGCCTGCTGATCCGCCGCAACATGGCCGATGGCGATCTGGCGTTCTTCACCACCTGGTGTCCGGCGGGCACGTCCATCGCCGCGCTGGTCAGGGTCGAAGGCCACCGTTGGGCCATCGCGGACAGCTTCGAGACGGCGAAGAACGAGCTCGGTCTGGATCACAACGAAACCAGATCCTGGCACGGATGGCATCGCCACGTCTCGCTGGTTATGCTCGCGTTCGCGATGATGGCCGCGATCCGTCACAAAGCAAACCAGGCAACGCCCCCAAAAAGAATGCGCCTGCCCCCGCGCTGATCCGCTGGTCGACACAGGAAGTCCGAAGGGTCGCCGTCCGGCTCGCACAACGCCGCATCGAGCCCGCTCATATCATCGCATGGTCGCTGTGGCGACGAGCGCATCAGGCCACCGCACAGCAGGCACATGTTCGACAAAAACGCAACTGTAATGCTAGGCAGGTTTGCGTACGCAATGCGGCAGTGCAGCGAAGGCTGTACAATGCTCGATTTGTCTTTAATATGGCGTTTTATGCACTTGGGGATCTATGTCTGATGCGGGCAAGCCGACTTTCGGAACTGTCTTATAACCATGTAAAGTCAATGTTGCTCGAGGGACGCTCTCCGATAGGATCTTGGCTTCCCATAGACGAAATTGCCAAACAGGTTCAGGCAAGCCGTCAGCCCGTGCTCGATGCGATCAAGCGTCTTGCGATGGAAGGCTTTGTCGAAATCATACCGCAGGTCGGATGCAGGGTCAGGCAGCCCGAGCTGCAGGAAATAGACGATTTCTTTCGGCTTTTTGCTGCTGGCGAGGCGCTGACCGCAGAAATGGCGGCCGAGCGGGCCAGTCCCACGGATGTACTTGGCCTGCAGCTCATTTCCTCGCAGATCGGGGGACTCCTTCGCCAGAAAATGGATAGCGAACAGGCCAGCGAACAGTATCGAGTGCTGAACCGGCAGCTCCACTCCGAACTGAGGAGGGTCGCGAAATCCAAGATGATGACCGATGTTGTCGAGCGCCTGTCCGACCGATCGGATTTCTACGTCGTCGTGACCAGCGGTTCTTCGTTCGGAATGAACATCGAACAGGCCCATCGCGAACACGAAAAGGTTATCGACGCCATCAGCCGCGGCGATGTAAAGGGCGCCAGTCGCGCGATGAAGGCTCACATCTTCGCCACCGAACGGCGCGTCTTCGAAAACGTCGAGGAATGCCGGGCCGAAGCAGAAGCCTATGCGCCGCCGCGCAAGAAGGTCCGGCGCGCGGCGCGCAAATGATTACGCGCCGGGCGCTTCATTGCTTGAATATTGCTCAGCCCTTGGCAGGCGCATCCCAGTCGATGGGAACCTCGTCCATCATGTAGGATGTTGTCCTTTCAAGCAGCGGGCCTCCGAATTCTTCGGTTTCGGCAGAACGCCGACCAGTGCGATCCTTGGCCCTCGCCATCGCCGCCAGTCCGTCCGCGCGGGTCTGCCAGTCGGGCCAGCGCAGCATGACCACCGAACCGGGCATGGATCCACCGCTGACGATATCGAACGCGGCCAGGATCGCGGCTCCGGCGTTTTCATAATCGGGAAGTTCGCTTTCGCGCAGGGCGCTGGCCGCCTGCGCACTTTTGCCGACGCGCGTGCGCATCACTAGCAGTTCGTCAAGGCCGCCGTCAGGGGCGTTCCCGTTCCACCCCACGATCTCGCGGACGAACCAGATTTCGTAATGTTCAACCAGCTCGCTGCCCGCGTTGGTGCGATTGCGAACGTCCTGCCAGGACGGATCGTTGTAAAATCCCCGCCAGCATTTGTCGCGATGCAACATGCTTGAAAATTTCATGAGATAGATGAACGAAGGCGTGCCTGGGCCGCTTGTTACAATCCACCCGGCGCTGGGCACGATTCCATGGCGGGGAAGAAGCCATTTGAGCTCGTTCTGGACGCGATCTTCCATGTCCGGGCCCCGGCCGGGAGCCACGGCGTAGAAGCGAAGTTCGTAGATCTTGTCTGCCTGGGTAATTTCCATTCTCGAACACTTTCTCGTTCTGGTTGTCGGGCAAGCGATCTTACTCGGCGGCGGCGGCCACCGTCTCGCTTGCGTGGTATTCATCAAGAACGTCGAGAAAGACCTTCTCGAGATCGCCGCAGTTCTGCGTCATTGAATTGAGGTAGTCGCCCATGTTAACGGCGACCGGCCGCCGCCGCCCGGATAGATGACAGCCGCAAGTCCCCCCTGAAAGGATGGAATCGTAGAAGCAGACAAAGCCGTCGGCACGGGCCTGCGCGGTCATGGCCAGCACGCACCGCAGGGACGATATCGGGCGGTCCGACACGCTTTCGGCGTTGTTGCGCAATACAATCATGGCAACATGGCGATTGAGACGCGTGGACGTATTGCGCATCGCAATTCGGCTGGACGGCCAGCAAAATTGCCCGCCGTCCCGGCATTTAGTTTGCGCATCATAAGAAGGACGGACCCATTCCCACGTGATCGCGGTTCCACCCGTTACCCAGCAGGCTGACCCGCATCGATGGGCTGCATCCGCGCGGTGACTGGTCGATCACCAGATAGCCGGCGATGATCATGTAGCGCGAGAGTTGTGACGTGCTGGATGCCGGGAAACCGAAATGTCGCGCAATTTTGCTTGCGGTGGCTGGCCGCCGAACGTTGTCGAAGAATTCGAGTATACTAAACACGCGGCCAGTGGATTTCATCATGCCTGCGTCTGCCGCGATATCGGGTGCTCTCGCGCTTGGGCATTCCTTTCGTTTTGCATTCGTCATTCGCCATCCTCTTTCGCTCGGACCGTAGCCCGGACACAGGCCGGCAACAACTGTTATTCTAGAATGTCGGTCGCTCGACCGACTTTGCCGCCCCTTGTATCCGCCGTCGTTTGGGCGTTGGCGGTGGGGGCGCGTCAGGTCTTAGTGCCAAAGGTTTCGCGCAGCGTCTGGACAAACGCATCGCGAGGCTTGTTGCCGGGTAGCGATTCGATTAGAATCTTGGTTTCGGTCATGAGGGTTTCCTCCGACTGGTCGATATCGAGTGGCACGCCGCATGGCTGCGGCACATGGTAGGGCGTATCGAGATATATCTCGATCTTATTGCCCTCGATGTCGTCGAGATAGATCGACCATGCGTTGCCATGATTGAGCCCGACCATGTTCTGCGCGCCATTTGCCAGTGCCCTGTCGCGGTGCAGCCGCAGGTCCGCAAGCGAGTGGACCTTGAAGGATATCTGCATGATCGTGCTTGGCCCGTCCGGCGCACGGCCGGACGACAGGACGAGTTGATGATGTTGTTCCGGATCGCCTGTCATGAAGACGAGGCTGTTCTTGAATGTCTTGCCCATGCCGCGGTCCGTCACGACCATGTCGAACGTGTCTGCGTAGAAACGTTCCATTGCGTCGATGTCCCGGACAAAGATGCCAAAATGGCTGAGATGAACGCTTTGCATGGATATTCCTCCTGACCTGATTGCTCATAGCCTATTGTCCCTGCCGGCCACGCCAAGGGCAGCACGTCAATTTCACATATGTGGCAATTGTGAGGCGATTGCTTGTAAGCGGCCGCGGCCCTGCCTAGCTCGCGGTATTGATAATGACTGCCTTTGGAGGACCCTATGCGCCTGCTTTCCTATTCTGCCGGTGATCGCCAATCGTTCGGCCTAGTCAAGGAGGACGGAATCGTCGACCTGCAGCCCAGGCTTGGCGCTGCATCGCTGAAGGCCCTGCTCGAGGCTGGCAGGCTTGAAGAAGCGCGACAGTACCTCGACGCCGATGCCGATCATTCGCTTGACGATATCATCTTTCTGCCGGTGATCGTCGATCCGGCCCATCTATGGTGCTTGGCGATCAACTACCAAGACCATATCGACGAAATCCGGGCCGTGGGCATACAACGCGATCCACCCAGGAAACCCGCGCTGTTCGCCCGCTATTCCGATACGATGATGGGTCATGGCGCGCCGATCCTCAAACCGGCGACGAGCGACGATCTGGACTGGGAAGTCGAGCTTGCCGTCATCATTGGCAAGGGCGGTCGCAATATTTCGGAAGCGGACGCGATGGATCATGTCGCGGGCTATTCGGTATTCAATGATGTCAGCGTTCGCGATTACCAGTTCTTCACCAAGCAGATCACCGCAGGAAAGAACTTCCGCGCTTCGGGCGCTCTGGGTCCATGGATGGTGACTGCGGATGAAATTGCCGATCCGCACAATCTGGTGGTGAAGGCACGCATCAACGGCGAGACGTATCAGGACAGCAACACCAGCTATCAGATCCACAAGATACCCGCGTTCATCTCATTCGTCTCCGAAATCCTCGATCTCAAGCCGGGCGATGTCCTGGCGACGGGGACGCCGAGCGGAGTCGGGTTTTCCCGCAAGCCGCCGATCTTCATGAAGGATGGCGATATCTGCGAGTGCGAGGTAGAGGGCATCGGTATCCTGCGCAATCCGGTCGTCGGCGAATAGCCGTGATCGAAGTTCGCAAGACGATCGTTTGCATCGAAGAAATCCGGCACGAGCGGGGCCCGGTGCCAACCCGCCCCCTGCAGGTCGCGGTAGCATGCGCGGTGGTGCGAAACCCGTTTGCGAACACATTCGAACAGGACCTGATCCCGTTCCAGTCCGCGCTTCGCGAATTGGGCTGGGATCTGTCGGACCGGCTGACTAAGTCGCTGGACGTCAGTTCGATCGAGGCATTTGGCAAGGGTGCGATTGTCGGCGAAGACGGCGAACTCGAACACGGAGCCGTATGGCACGAGGCCGGCGGCTGGGCCTTACGAGAGGCACTGGGCGGCGCCAAGGCCATCGTGCCCGCTGCTAAGACGATTGGCACGCTCGGGACCAGGCTCATGATCCCGTTGGGCCACGTCCATGCCGCCTATGTCCGCAGCCATTTCGGCACGGCGGAAATGAGCGTGTGGGACGGCCCGCGCCGCGACGAAATCCTGTTCGGTCTTGCCGCGTCGGACGGGGGCCGCATCCATGCGCGTTCCGGCGGCCTTTCCGTATCCGAAATCACAGCAGAGGACGGCCTGCGCTAAGCCGGAAACCCGACCCTGGCGAGGGCTCCGGTTAAAAGCTGATTGACAGTCAACTTTTAAAATTCCACGCTGTAGCCGACGATTTAAGAAGATCAGCCAGAAAATAATGGGAGACCGAGATGACCACCCTGCCATATGAGGTGTATGACGCCGATCACCATCTTTACGAACCTGCCGAAGCATTCCTGCGGCACCTGCCTAAGAAGTTTGCGAACGAATTCTACTTCGTGGACGTCGAGGGGCGAACAAAACTGGTGATCGATGGCCACCTTTCCGAATATATCCCCAATCCTACGTTCGAGGTTGTTGCAGGGCCCGGCACGCATGAAACCTGGTACCGGGCGAAGAACACCGAAGGTTTGACCATGCGCGAGATGACGGGAAAGCCCCTTCGTCCGCCCGCGGCATGGCGCACGGGCGATGGCCGTCTGGCTGTCATGAACGAGCAGCAGGTGCATGCCGCGCTGATCTTCCCGACGCTTGCCTCGGTCGTCGAGGAACGTTTGAATGAAAAGCCCGAGGTAATGGCTGCCCTGTTCCATTCGCTTAACCGCTGGACTGCGGAAGAATGGGGCTTCGCCCGCGAAAATCGCCTCTTTTCGGTTCCCATGATCAGCCTGTCCGATATGGATCTGGCGATCGAGGAACTTGAATCGGTCTTGAAGGACGGAGCGCGTTGCATCGGCATTCGCCCAGCGCCGGTACCCGGCTTCCGCGGTAGCCGCTCGCCGGGCCTTCCCGAGTTCGACCCTTTCTGGGCGCGCGTGGAAGAGGCCGGGATCTTTACCTGTCTGCATACATCGGATTCGGGATACGATCGGATCTATCGCTGGTGGACCGGCGGTGTGGGTGAGTACCAGCCTTTCGAAAGCGATCCTTTCAAGGCCACGCTCGACATGCTGGGACGCCCCATCGCAGACACGCTGTCGGCCTTCATCTGCCACGGCCTGTTCGATCGTTTTCCCAAACTGCGGATGGTCTCGGTGGAAAATGGGGCTGACTGGGTTCGTCCGCTGCTTCACCGGCTCGACAAGGCCTTTGGGCAGATGCCAAAATCCTTTGCCAAGCCCCCGCGCGAAACCTTCAGGGAGAATGTTTTCGTCGCGCCGTTCTATGAAGACAGCATGACGGAACTGGCAAAGGACATTCCTGTCAAGCGCATCCTATTCGGAAGCGATTTCCCGCATCCTGAAGGGCTGGCCGAACCGCTGGACTATCTGAAGGAGTTCCGCGACTTTTCCGACGACCAGGTCAAGCAGGTCTTTCACAGCAACATGAAGGGTCTTCTTGAAGGCGTGCGCGACTGATCGGGTGCGGGGCTGCCCATCGGCGGCCCCAATCACTGCGGACCGTACCTCGTGGCGATCGGTAGACGTCTCGGGTAGTGGCAGGCTCTGTTGCTGGCTCAAGGCCCAGCTACTACTGGTCCTCCCACCTCTGGTACTCAGACGGCTTGGCCTGGCGGGGAACGCCGCTGGGTATTACACTCTATGGCCGCGTCGCTATAGGATCGCGTCTTCAAGCGATGTGGGATGACGCATGTCTGACGTAAAACTATCGGTTTCAAACGATAAGGCGGTCGAAGCAGGGCTGTTCAACAAGAACGGACAAGTCTTGGGCCGCAAAGGCCTGCAAACACAACAACGGCTGATGCGTGCCGCCCACCGGCTGATTGCCAAACACTCGCCGTTCAATCTTTCGATTGCGCAGGTTTCGAAAGAGGCGAACGTCGGAAAGGCGACGTTCTATGTCTATTTCAACGATGTACAGGACCTGATCTTTGCGTTGTGCGCGCAGATTACGGAAGAGATCGAAGACCTGTTTTCCGGAAATGACAGCCTGCTTCGCGAGGGCGGCTATCTCCACCGCGATGCCTTGATCTTGGTCAAAGAATTCAACCGGGTGTGGGATCGCCACAGCGAAATATTGTTGTACCGGAATATCGAGGCAGACCGTGGCAATCCGCGGTTCAACGATTTGCGAACTCAATCGGCTATTCCGATCCTGGATGCTCTGTGCGATCGCATCGCCACTTCGTTTCCCCGGGAACGCGCGCCCCGCCGGGTGTCCAATTATGCGGAGGCGATCGTTTTCTTTGTCGCCATGGAGCGGCTGGCCGCAGCAGCGCACCAATATCCCAGTGTTGGGCTCGATCCCGGTCTATTGATCGAGGCGCAGGCCAGCGTGCTGGTCCGATTGCTCGAACCGCGGGAAATCGGTGCCGACGATGCAAGCAGCGCCTAGCCGGGACCAGCACGCGCGGGGTCCTGCTCCGGGCGCGCCAGCTCCGCTCATGGATCCGGATCGGGCAGGGCCAGTGTGGACGTGTAGCCGACCAGTCGCTTGATCAATCTTTCTGCCTCGGCTGCGTCCGGCGGAGGCAACCCACGCCAGCCAATCTGGAGATCAGGGCGAACGAGCAGGGCTGGTCCGCGATACAATTCCTCGAACCCGGTCACATCGATGGTCTTGATTGCAAGCGGAACACCGGCGGCGCTTGCGGCGTTGGAAATGACACCGGTGTCGAGGTCTTCAAAACATAGAAGGGTGAACCACGGTCCGATATGGTCATACACATTGCTGCCATCGTTCAGATAGACGCTGGGCAGCCGCGCACCGGGCGATGTCGTCGGCTTATAGTGGAGCGGGCTCTTTGAAGGTGCATCGGTCGGATCGGGTATCACGATGGGTGAATGTTCGTAGGAATAGCCGAATTCCAGACCCCAGCATTCGTTCTCGGCATTGCCGAGTTCCTCGATTCGCTTGCTCGCATGGGACCGGGCCTGCTCTCCGGCGGGGGTTTGTGCAAATAGCGTGTCGTCGTACAATCCGCCGATTTCGATCCTGACGCGATTGTGCAAGCCCGACCCGGCGCAATTGGCCAGCCCGACCGGTCGGCGTTCGATCTCGTAGGATGGAATGAGCGCAGGGCCGGCAAACCCTTTGATTGCGGCGGCCAGTTTCCAGCCTAGGTCGAATGCATCGCCGATACCCGTATTCATGCCATAGCCGCCGGTCGGGATGTATTGGTGGACGGAATCGCCTGCTAGAAGGATATTTCCCCGTCCATAACTGTCGGCCACCAACAGGTTGGGCGACCATACATTGGATACGATCACCTCGTGTTCGACTGGGGCGCCGGCGAATTCCTCGATCAGGCGAGAGGGATCGACCGTGTCGCTATCGACATTGTCGGGAAGGCGCGACAGCAGCGTCCAGGTATCACAGTCGTTTTGCGCGACAAGCGTGCCCCGGCTGGACTGGTAATGCCAAGCGGGGCCCCACTGCTGAAGCAGCGCCGTGTCGGTCGATGTGAAGTGGGTGATGAACCGCTGCGACAGGCGCGAACGGCCCTGCAGGGCGATGCCCAACTGTTCGCGGACCCTGCTGCCACCGCCATCGCACCCGACCAGCCAGTTCCCGGCAAAATGGCGCCGGTTTCCGTCGCAGTCTGATGCGATTGCGGTAATCGTCCCGCCGTCCTGCTCGTACGCCTCGAAGTTGAGGCCGAAACGAACGTCGACGAGGGGATGTTCGTCTATCGCCTGCTTAAGGACGGGTTCTATGATGACCTGCGAGACCCGCATCGGGGGCTGCGATGCCTCGGTCCCGTCGTTGTTTTCGCGTAGCTGGCGGCGGATTGTCTCGGGCGAGGGATACACGAAGCGGAAAAGTTCATCCCCGGTCAACGTCGTGATCCACGATACGTCGAAACTGTGGTCTTCGGGTACCGATACCGCCCGCAGTTTCTTGTCCAGACCGATCGTGGCGAAAAGCTCCATGCTGCGCGCGTTGGTGATGTCCATCTTGGGATGGCGCGTCGTCGTCAGATTGCGTTCGAGCAATATGCTGTTAACCCCGTACTCCGCTAAGATATAAGCCAAGGTCATGCCCACCGGGCCACCGCCCACCACGATCACATCGGCTGACGCGCTATGTTCCATATCCTAATGATCCTTCTACGATCGCTGGCACGAAACCGGCCATGCCGCCTAATATTCTAGAATGTCCAGCGGCTATCTTTGAATGTGATGCCGTGGTCAAGGCCGCAATTCGCCTGAATGGGGAAGGCCGAACCCTGCGCGTTCACGCGCGGTCGGGAAAAAGCCGCCAGCCCTTGCCTGTCGTCCGCATCCATCCGCTAGCCGCAAAGGTCCCGCCATCCACGTTGATCGTGGTGCCGGTGACGTAGCGTGCCAGCCGCGACGCCAAAAAGACGGCGGTGCCTGCACAATCGTCCTCGTCGCCGTCGCGGCCCATGGGGATATACCGTGCGCGTGCCGCGACTTCCTCGGCATCCATCGATCCGGCTACCTGGTTTCGAAAGCCCTCGGTCGCCACGATGTCGGGCGCTATTGCGTTTACCCTGATTTCATGTTCGGCCAGTTCAAGCGCGGCGGATTTCGTGAAATTCAGCATTGCGGCCTTGCAGGCCGAATAGACCGCGTAGCCGGGGCCGGCGCGCAGGCCTTCGATGCTGCTGATGTTTATGATCGATCCGCCATTGCCGAATACGATCATGTGGCCCGCGGCATGGCGGGTTGCGTTCAACATGCTGTTGAGGTTCAGTTCGATGTGCCGGTCGTAGCTGCGTTCGCTCTGTTTCAGAAAGCTGACCGGGCGGCCTCCGCCTGCATTGTTGACGAGTATGTCGAAACGGCCAAACCGATCGGCAACGGTATCGACGGCTGCCTTCAGGCTTTCGCGTTTCATCACGTCGCAATCGATGAAACAGCCCTGCGGGCCAAATGCCGCGATTTCGCCAGCGATACGCGGACCGGCGATCGAATCGATGTCAGCGATCGCGACATCCGCGCCAAAGCGGGCGAGAGCGAGGGCGATGCCCTTGCCGATGCCGTTTGCGCCACCTGTGACTAGCGCCGATTTGCCCCTGAGCATGATATCATCCGGATGCATCTTTCCAACTCCCTTGCCCGTTTGTTCTCGCGCTGCGAAAGGGCGCGGCGGCTGCCGCCCTTGAAACATTATCCTTGCTAATATTCTAGAACGCTATCAAAATGCCAGACATATCGGGGGAGCAGCGCGGGGCGCCCTTGTGATAACCGCGACATAGTGGGAGAATAACGTGAAGTTGGTAAGTTTCAGGCATGACTGTGGTGCGCATGTCGGCTCCATCGACGGTCAAGACATCGTGGTTCTGACCGGTCCGGGGTGGACCGGCGCTCCTACGCTTGGTGGCATATTCTCGGATGGACAGATCGATGCCTTGCAGCAACGGGCCGCTGTTTCCGAGTGGCGGCTGCCGCTGGATTCGATCGAGTATATGCCGGCCGTATTCGATCCCCCGCGCGTCTTTTGCGTTGGCGTGAACTACGAGGAGCACCGGCTTGAAACCGCCCGGGACCGTGCCCCGGCACCGATCATCTTCTTGCGGACAGTGCAGTCTCAGGCCGCGCATGGCGCCACGATCTCCATTCCGCCTGTTTCGACGAAGATCGATTACGAGGGCGAGATCGCCGTGGTCATCGGGAAAGGCGGCAGGCAGATCGAAAGAGCCACGGCGATGGAGCATGTGTGGGCATATAGCGCCTATAACGATATCTCGGTCCGCGACTGGCAGACCCATACTCAGCAATGGACGCCGGGAAAGAATTTCGACGGTTCGGGCCCTTTTGGCCCTTGGCTCGTGACGTCCGACGAGATGCCTTCGAACGTTGAGGATATCAGGCTGGAGACCCGGCTGAACGGCCAGGTCGTGCAATCGGGCCACGCTGGCCAGATGATATTTTCGATCGCCGAACAGATCGAGTATATCTCCACCTTTACCGAACTGCTTCCCGGCGATGTCATCGTCACGGGAACGCCGGGCGGGGTAGGGGTCAAGCGCGACCCGCAGATATTCATGAAATCCGGCGATCTCGTGGAAGTTGAAGTGACCGGTGTCGGCGTTCTTTCGAATGTGATCGACTAGGGAATTCACCAGACGGAGAAGTTATGAGTACGCAGAACCAGACCGCGCCGCAGTCCACTGCGCAGGCCGACCCCTATGCGCTTTCCTTCAGCCACGTCGGTCTCTTCGTGACCGACATGAAGAAGATGGCTGAATTCTATACGGCAACGATGGGCTTTTTCATTACAGATCGCGGGACGCTGAATGGCAAGAAGATCACCTTCTTCAGCCGCGATCCCCGCGAACATCACCAAATTGTTTTGGTCGAGGGTCGCGACCATGGCACGCAACTGAACCTCAACCAGATCTCGTTCCGCTTGGGATCGCTCGGCGAACTCAAAATCTTTTATGAACGTCTCGTAAAGGCGGAGACCGCCGGGATGGAGCCGGTGATCCACGGCAACAGCTGGTCGATCTATTTTCACGATCCAGAGGGCAATCGCATCGAAGTGTTTGCCGATACTGACTGGTACATATCGCAGCCCTTCAAGGAACCGCTGGATCTGACCAGGCCCGTCGAAGAGATCCGCAGTTTCACCGAGGCGTACTGCCGCACGCGGAACGGCTTCAAGCCGATCGCGCAATGGCATAACGAGATGCGGCAATTGATGGGAATGGATGCCTGACCCTGCGGTATCGGGTCAGAGCGGTCCAGGGCCCGGCAACGGACAGCCGACCCGACCGGGCTACACGCTTACCCGCCACTGCCGTGCGCCACCGGCGTCGGCTCAGTAAAATTAGAACAGACAGCGAGAGCAGATCATGACCAAAGCCGTAATTACCAGCGCCGTCCGGACCGCGGTCGGCACTGCGCGAAAGGGTACGTTAGTCGATGTCACCGGCGAAGAACTGGCCCGCCACGTGCTGGAGGCCGCAGTTGCAAGATCCGGTCTCGAGCCGGGTGCCGTCGACGATGTGATCCTGGCAGAATCGCTTTACGGCGGCGGTGCGCTTGCCCGCCATGCCGCTGTCGAAGCGGGTATGCTGCAAGCTGGCGGAATGGCGTTGAACCGTCACTGTGCCGGCAGCTTAAGCTCTGTCGCAGTCGCCGCCGGTTCGATTATGGCGGGCATGGACCGTGCGATCGTGGCGGGCGGCGTGAACTCGTCCTCGATGGGTCCAATGCTGAGCTGGCGCACGCAGGGCAGCGACGAATATAGCGAAAACCGATTCCCGCCGACGCATCCCGACGATCCCGAGGCGCCCAATAACGACATGACCATCACCGTGGGCTGGAGCGCGGCCAAAGCCTTGGGCCTGACCCGCGAGGAAATGGATGCATGGGCGCTACGCTCGCACCAGCGGGCAATAGCGGCAATCGACGCTGGCCGGCTTAGCGACGAGATCGTGCCGATCGAGGTCGAGCGCCGCGACGGCACCCGTGTGAGTTTCGCGGCGGACGAGCATCCGCGCCGCGACACTACCGCAGAGCGACTCGCATCTCTCAAGCCGATCCACCCCGATATCGAGGGGTTTTCCATCACCGCCGGCAATTCGAGCGGGATGAACGACGGCGCATCGGCCCTCATGGTCACCGGTGCGAATTTTGCACAGGAACAGGGCCTAGAACAGATGGCGACCGTCCTGGGGTGGGCATCCGTCGGGGTCGATCCGCGCAATACGGGCCTGAGCGTGATCGAAGTCCTGCCGCGGCTTTTCGCGCGGACCGGCGTCAGCCAGTCCGAGATCGCAGTCTTCGAAATTAACGAGGCATTTGCCTCTGTGCCCCTGGCGACATGCAGGAAACTCGGCATCGACGAGGATATCGTGAACGTCAGCGGCAGCGGTTGCAGCATCGGCCACCCCATCGGAGCATCGGGCGGGCGGATGCTGGTTTCGCTGATCCATGAACTGCGCCGTCGTGGCGGCGGATATGGAGTGGCCGCGATGTGCGCCGGGGGCGGTCAGGCCGGATCGGTCCTGATCAAGGTCTGATCGTCGTCCCTGCAACTCTCACGAACCACAACTTTGGCAGAACAAAAGGGATGGGCAAGAATTTGACACATGTAATCGTAACTGGCGGCGCTGGCGCACTTGGGCGCGTGGTCGTTTCGCATCTTGTCGAGCGGGGCCACAAGGTGGCCATCGTCGACCTGACCGACCTGGATGACAGCGGGCCCGCCGAGGTGACGATCGGCGGCGTCGATCTTTGCAACGAGGATGCAGTCAAGGAAGCGTTTGCAAAAGCGGCTTCGGCGATGGATGGGCTTGATGCGGTCGTGAACATTGCAGGCGGATTTACCTGGCAGACCGTCGAAGATGGATTGATCGACAGCTTCGATGCCATGTACCGCATCAATACGCGGACCGCAGCCGTTTCGTCGAGATGCGCCATTTCGCATTTGCGGGCGGGCGGGGCAATTGTCAATGTCGGTGCCGCCGCGGCGCAGCGGGCAGGCGCCGGGATGGCGCCCTATGCCGCCAGCAAGGCGGGCGTCATGGCTCTGACCCAGGCCCTTGCCGAAGAATTTGCCGATCGCAAGATCCGCGTTAATGCCATTCTGCCGACCATCATCGATACGCCGACGAATCGCAAGGACATGCCCGATGCGGACCCGGGCGACTGGGTTACGCCAGAGGCGGCCGCGAAGGTGATCGCGTTTCTGATTTCGGACGATTCGGCTTGCATGACCGGAGAGGGTCTGCGTCTTTCGCTTTGACCCAGGGAGCATGAGACAGCGATAGCATCGTGAATGCCTGCCGGGCGGCGCATGCACCTTATCGCGCTGGCCTTGGCGCATCACGCTTCGCCTTTTGTCCAGACAAGCTTTACGCGGCGGTGCGAAATCAGCCACTCCGATCCGCTCTTTGTAAAACGATCCACGTAGGTCCCTTCCTGCACGACCTTGCCCCTGCGCATGACGAAGAAGTAGGTCCAGCCTTGCGCGGTTTCGGGCCCGGTAAACTCGATGCGGGATGTGCTAAGATGATGGCGCGAACCTGAAAGGTCGACATTGGGCGCTCCGTTTTGCCACACATCGGTCAGGTAACGGTGGATCGCATTGCGTCCGCCATGTTCATCCCCCAGTATCTCGAGGGTTCCATCGATGGTGAACACCTGGACCAATGCGTCGATACGGCCGCGGTCCCCCTCCGTGTTGTAGATGGACTGAAGATCGCGGATCGCCGCGCGTTCAGTCGCTTCGTCTTCCCGGTTCATGTAGCTCTCCCGCTTTATTGAAATTCTAGCATAGTTAAACATGTCGCTTTACGATATCCAGTCTGGCAGGAGAACCGGAATTAACACGAGCGAGGTGGTCGGATGTGCCCGGGTAATAGACACCCGTGCCGAATGCCTCGAGGCCAGACGCATCCGGCTAAGACCAGAAGCAACCGTCAAGAGGAGAATACTGTGAAAGGCATAGCAAGGTTTGATTGGAGCGATCTATTCTTCATCGATGCACAGTTAAGCTATGACGAACGCATGATTCCGGAGGCTGCGGCAGCGTTCGGTCGCTAGAAGCTCCAGCCGCGGATCGTATTGGCCTATCGTGAAGAAACACCGGCCCCGAGCTGTTTCCCATTATGGGCGCCGCCGGCCTGCTGGGCGTGACCATGCCGGAGGAATTCGGCGGCGCGGCTGCAAGCTATGTCGCATACGGCCTGATCGCGCGCGAGATCGAGCGCGTGGATTCCGGTTGCCGTTTAATGGCCTCGGTACAGTGCAGCCTGGTGTTCCACCCGATACATGCATTCGGGTCTGAGGCCCAGAAGCACCGGTTCCTGCCCGATCTTGTCGCAGGACGCGTGATCGGTTGCTTTGGACTGACAGAGCCCGATGCAGATCGGACCCAAATGCGATGCGCACCGTCGCACGAAGCAGCAAGGATAGCTTCGTGCTGAACGGGACGAAGACTTGGACCAGCAATGCGCCATTTGCCAATCTCTTCGTTGTCTGGGCAAAATCGAAGCACATGGCGGTGCTATTCGTGGTTTCATCCTTAAAAAAGGGCATGAAAAGGCTTTCCGTCCCCATAATCGACGGCGAGCTGTCCTTGCGCGCATCGACGACGGGCATGATCGTGCTAGAGGATTTACAGCCCGACAGTGATGCGTTCTTGCCGGGGTTAGAAGGGCTGAAAGGTCCCTTCGAATGTCTCAAGCGTGCGCGTTACGTATTTCCTGGGGTGCGATGGGGGCCGCGGAATTCTGCCTGCAGGCTTCCCTTCGCGTTTGGCGGCTGATTACGAGGGGGCCTTTGCGCCCGAAATGATCTCGACGGTCAAGCGCAAGAATGTCGGCAAAGCGCTCGATATCGCGCGGCTCCCGGCGACATGCTTGGCGGCAACGGTATTTTCGAGG
>NZ_JBSQAU010000003.1:0-31437 GCF_054740865.1 Pacificimonas sp. ICDLI1SI03 | reverse complement strand
ATCCGCGCAAACTGCGCCTCGGTCAACCAGAACTCGCTCACGAACATGCTCCTGCAATCGCAGCACTTGAATCACATCGCAGCCGCCTTGGGAATCCCGTTTACGGGTCCGGACCCTAGGTCATTCGGCCCATGATAAACCTCGAGAACGTGAACACCTATAAAGGGGCGCACGATGTCCATGCGCTGATACTTGGCCGGGCGCTTTCTAGACTGGCGGCGTTCTGAACCAGGTGGCAAGCGGTGATTGTCGAATTCGACCGGCTGCCGGAACGGCCAAGACATGGCTCGTGAAACGCTAACATATCAGTTGATGGCCAATCGAACGCTAGTTACAGTTGAGAAGGATAATAAAAAATAAAAAGGGGTGAGGATGGCTACGTTATACGGAAGTGCCGCCAAGACACAAGGCGGTCGGATATTCGCGGCAGGGACGCAGGACAGCTATCCCGTCGTGAAATCGGCGGCCCGCGTCCTGCGGATCCTCGAGTTCTTCGATGACGTCCGTCGCCCGGCGTCGACGGCCGAGATCGCAGCGTTCTGTGGTTTTCCGCAATCGAGCACGTCTCAGCTACTGCGCAGCCTGCTGGGTAGCGGATATCTTGATTTTGATCGCGAGACCCGGTGCTACAGGCCGTCCATGCGGGTCAGCCTGCTGGGAAGCTGGTGCCATGACCTCGTCGTTCACGAAGGCAGCCTGCCGGCAACGATGAAGCGATTGAACCAGCGCACAGGCCGTGCCATCTTTCTTGCCAGCCAGGTCGGGCCGCATGCGAATTACGTGCTTGTTTACCAGTCGACCATCGCGGGAAGGCCGCATCTGACACTGGGAACCTCCCGACAGATCAGCACGAGCGGGGCGGGGCTCGCGTTAATGTCGATGATGTCAGATTCCGAAGCGACAAGCCTTGTCCTTCGCAATAATGCAGAGCGGGGTAAGAGCACACCGAATGCTTCGCTTCACGATGTGATGGCGCATCTGCGGCAAATCCGGCAGGAGGGATACATCAGCTATATCGACGAGGCGCTTTCCGGCGGCATCCTTGCCGCTCCGCTGTCCCCGCGCCCAGGCCATCCCCGCCTTGCGATTTGCCTCGGCGACCATATGGACAGTTTCCTGCAGGACCACGAGCATCTGCAGGCGATCTTCATCGAGGAACTTTCCCGATACGAGGGAACGGCGGCCGACCATCCGGTCGAATTTGAAGACCTTGCCAGCTTTTCGGCCACCACGTCCTGAGGCAACGGGCTTTCGATACCTGCCGGATTGCTCGAATTTCGAAACGATTGGGCGACTAGTGCAACTGGATCACTCCGCCGGGATCCGCCCGAAGTACCGGTCTAGCGTCCAGGCCGACGCAGTTTTTAGGCTCTGCAAGTCGATGCGCGTCAGTTCGGCCATCTGCGCTTCCGTGTGCTCGATCGCAGAACGCTTCAGCAGGGCATCCGTCCACAGGGCCATCCTGTGCTTGCCTTCGGTCAGTTGCGGAAAGAACCGCTGCAACGTGCGGATCCATGGAAAGACCGCGATGTCGGCAATTGAATATTCCGCGCCGGCCACGAAGGGCGACTGTTCAAGCCGGTCTTCCAGCAGGTTCAGCTGCCGCGCCAGCTCGTTCGTGAACCGTTCGCGCGCATAGCTGGGTTCGGAGACCGCGTGATTGAAGTGGATGGCCTGCCCCGCTGCCGGACCGAGGTTGGCCATCTGCATCATCAACCAGCTCAATATCGTGCTGCGTCGCGCGCGATCCCGGGGCCAGAACGTGTCGTCCTCTTCGGCAAGATAGACGAGGATCGCCCCCGATTCGAATACGGTGACCGGTTGGCCGGCCGTGCGCCGGTCAACCAGCACCGGAACCTTGCGGTTCGGGTTAAGGCGGGTGAATTCCTCAGAAAACTGCTCGCCACCGATCACGTCGACCCTGACGAATTCGTAATCGAGGCCGAGCTCCTCGAGCATGATCCTGACCTTGACCACGTTGGGACTGCCCATGCCGTAAAGCGTTATCATCGGTCTGCCTCTGCAAGATTTCCGGCCGCATCGCGCGCGGCGATATATCCAAATGTCATGGCCGGCCCCAGAGTGATGCCGCCTGCCGGATATGTGCCCCTCATGATTGAGTTCATGTCGTTGCCACAGGCATACAGCCCGGCGATAGGTTCATGCCGGTCATCCAGTACGCGTGCACGCCCATCGGTGAGCAGGCCCTGGGTGGAGCCGATGTCCCCGGGCCAGACCTTCACCGCATGGAACGGTGCCTTGCGGATCGGCCCAAGGCAGGGATTGGGGGCGTGCGACGGATCGCCTAGATATCGGTTATACTTTGTGGAACCCCGGCCAAAGTCTTCGTCAACGCCGCTATCGGCCCAACGGTTTGCGCGGGCCACCGTTTCCTGCAAGGCATCGACGGGGACTTTTATGCGGCTGGCCAGTTCCGGGAGGTCCGGCGCACTGACGAGATAGCCCGACCTGGAATAAGTGCGGCGGCGAAAGGGGCGCGGCTTTACGAGCCCGAGCCCGTATTTCGAGACGAAGCGGTCGTCCGCGATCAACCATGCGGGAACCGCTGGGCCGTCCGGGCCGTCACGGTACATCGCGGTCACGAAATCGTGATAGCTGTCCGCCTCGTTGCAGAACCTGCGCCCGGCCGAATTGACCGCGATCAGGCCCGGTTTCTGTCGGTCGAGTATCAGGTGCGGAAAGGCAATTGCGGGCTTGCCAGGTTCTTCGTGTACGGAAACGGGTGCAAGAAAGACCGCGCTCTCGTTCCCGTCCTCGATCGCCGCGCCAACGGCACGGGCGAGCGCAATGCCATCCCCGGTGCTGGACAGGGGGGCCATCGACCGGTGGACGCCGGAATGCGGAACGTGGGCCGTCCGGAATGCGCTGTTCGCTGCGGTTCCGCCAGCAGCCAGCACGACCGCCTTGTTTACGATGACTGTGCAGGTCACTCCCTTGTGCCTGTAGGCCAACCCGGTCACGCGGCCCTGGGCCATCGTGATTTCATCCACTTGGGCGTCGAACGTGAACGTCACGCCAAGGTCGAGCGCGGATTTCAGCAGCCTTGCGGCAAGGGCGTTGCCGGCAAGCAGCCGCGTCCCGCGCCGATGCCGCATCCTATCCCCTGCGTGGCGGGCAAAAAGCGCGAACGCATGCACGAAGGAACGGGGTTTCCGCATTGCCGCAGACAAGTGATCTATATCGGCGCGACCTACCATCATGCCGCCGAAAATCGTCATCTGCGGCAAGGGTCCGCGCAGCCGCTTGAACCAGCGGCCCAACTTCCGGCCATCGAACATGATCGGATCCAACGCCCTTCCGCCCCCCGAGGCCCCTTCCAGTTCGGACTGGTAATCGGGTGCGTACATCCTTGGCCGCAACTGTACGTCCGTATTGTTGTTCAGAAAATCGACCATCCTTGCGCCATTTGACAGATAGGCATCCACCATTTCCGCGCGCATTCCGGACCCTAGCACCTGTTCAAGATAGTGCCGCGCTGCGCCGGGTGGATCGGGCGCGTCGTGATCTGCCATCGCGCTATTGTTCGCGATCCAGACCACGCCGCCGGAAATGGCCGTGCTTCCACCGACCCGGTCAGTCTTTTCCAGAACATGCACCTTCAAGCCGAGCGATGCGGCTTTCACGGCCGCCGACAGTCCGCCGGCCCCGGATCCCACGACGACCATGTCGACCGGATTGGCAGGGGTCATCGATCGGTCCCTTGCGGAACCGTTTCCACGAACAGCCTTTCAAGCCGAAGCGAGGCAATCCGCCAGCCGTCGGCACAGCGTTGATATGTTTCGTGGTAATGGCCTGCACCGGCGAGGCGGGCGACGCCGAATGGATTGGACCGACCTTCGGGAAAGATGATCGTATCACGCATGAACGAGACTGCGTGCGCACTTGTCTCGTCGAAAAAGCCGATTTCCGCCATGCCGCCTTCATGAATGCTGGTAACATCTGCCGCCAGGATACTGGAAAATCGAGAGATACAGGTGTCGCAGTCTTCCAATGCCGCAGTACGTTCGGGAAAATGCAGGGTCGCGTCAGTGGTGAATAATTCGCGCAGGCAGTCCCACCGCCTCGTATCGACGAACCGGAAATAACGCGCCTTGACCTGCCGGATTTCTTCTGCGGCGGCCAGCATCGGCACTGACCATTCGCCCGGCGGCATGGCGCTTCGCTTCATCACCCTCAATCCTCTTCGAAGTCCGGATCATGCCGGTTTCCATTTCAGGCAACATGTTAGCAACTCGCGTGGGGAGGCTCAAACCCAGCCCGACCTGAAACCGGCCTGGCGATCAGATTCCACATCCGTGTCAATTTATGCGGATGTTCGGGGCTATGGCGCGGCAAGGCCCAGTTGCATTTTGCCGATGGCAGTTTGAATTCAAACGCGCGGCAAGAATGTCGAAAGTAGGACATTTTCCCAAGCGATGCCAAAATGCACGAGCCGTGGCGGTCCCGGTTTTTCTTACTGCCCGGTTTTGACCTTTATGAATGAAGAGTCTATCCCGGCAGAAGTTCGCACAAGATTAGAACGGGAGAAAATCGAGGTTTCAGACGATATTTTTGAGTACGGTCTGTACGGCGACTGTGATTACTGCACCTGCACCTGCACCTGCACCTGCACCTGCACCTGCACCTGCACCGACTGCGACTGCGACTGCGCAGAACGCACACGTCGATGGTGACGACATCGAGCAGACGTCACATTCTGACTCATAATGATTTGATTTAGTATCAGCGTATTGCGATCCTTCTCGCGATCATTTGTACGGACGCGAGGTGGAGCCAGGCCGTGGCACTCTCGATCGTGCGCTCGAAGTCTCTGGCAAGGTGGCGGTTGCGGCCAAGCTATTCGAACGTGCGTTTGACCACCCAGCGACGGAGTAGCACCTAGAAGCCTTTCATCTGATCAGAGCGTCTGATGATCTGCAGCGTCCATTTGCCGATGCTGGCAAGCGCGGTTCTGAGCTTCTCGCCTGCATAGGCGCCGTCCGCCAAGACGTGCCGCAACCAAGGGAAGTCGTGCCGGACGTAAGCCAGAACGTCTGGCGCACCATCACGATCCTGTACGTCGGCAGTGTGGATGATGGCGCCGACGAGAAGCCCCTGCGTATCGGTTACGATGTGGCGCTTCCGCCCCTTGATCTAAAAAGCGCCTCGACGACCTCGCGATAGCTCCAGCGTGGCGGCCGGCCAAGGTGTGACCGCGGCGGCAAAAACGGCTCCAGAACCGCCCATTCCGCATCCGTCAAATCGCTTCTGTGGTTGCCGCCCGGGATGCAAGAAGTTTCTGATCCGATACGCATGTGATCGAGTGCGGTCTTCTGTGAGGCCTTTGAAATGCAGCGTTTTCAGACGCCGCTGGCCGGTATGGTGATCTGCGGGTCAGGTCCAAATCTTGGCAACGAGCTTCAAGGCTCATAGCGATTTCCTGGTTTTCCTGATCCAGATCTTTTCGATCGTTTCGCCCATTCGGGTCTTGGCCTTCTCACACCCCCCTTACCGACGCGAGGCAGATTTGCGCTGCATGCACATCATGCCGCTTCAGCCTGCACCGGATCTCGATAGTCCTCTTTCTTCGTTAGCATGGCCCAGATGCCGCGGGCCATCTTGTTGGCCAGCGCAATGGCGACCAGCATCCGGGGCTTTCGCGCTGCCATGCGTGCCAGCCAAGATCCCTCGGGGAACGCCCTGCGGCCCATCCAGTTCAATCGCGACATGGCACCAATAATGAGCAAGCGCCTGATATCGGCCTGCCCGGCCTTTGATATTCGACCGAGCCTTTCCTTGCCACCGGACGAAAATTGGCGCGGGACCAGGCCTAACCAGGCAGCGAAGTCCCGTCCGCGTTGGAAACGCTCCATCGGCGGAGCAAAGGCTTCGACGGCCAAGGCAGTGAGCGGACCTACATCGGGCATGGTCTGCAACCGCCGCGCTACGCCAGATTCGGCCGCCAGCGCTTTGATTTTGCCAGTCTTCGCGTTGATCTGCATGGTCTGCTCACCAATCTGCTCAATCAGGTCTCCACATTCTTCCCGCACCAGACTGGGCAGATCGCTGCTGGGATCATCAATGATTTCCCCGATACGCCCGAGTTGGCCAATCCCTTGCGAAACAATATGGCCATATTCGTAAAGACCGGCCCGGATTGCGTTCACCAGTTCGGTGCGCTGGTGAACAAGGCGCTCACGGCTTCGAAACAAGACGGCCCGGCTTTGCTGCCACTCCGACTTAGGCTCGACAAAGCGCATCTCGGGCCGCTGAGCCGCAATCACAATGGCCTCGGCGTCCGCCGCATCATTCTTTTGGCGCTTGACAAACGGCCTCACATATTGGGGTGCAATCAGCTTCACTTCCTGGCCGAGTTGGACCATCTCACGCGCCCAGTAGTGCGCGCTGCCACAAGCCTCCATCACCACCATTGCTGGTGGCTGCTTCGCCATGAAACGTCGGAAATGCGTTCGCGAAAGCTTGTGGCGAAACTGCACTTGCCCCACCAGCGACGCGCCGTGGATCTGGAAAACATCTTTGCCAGGTCCACCCCAATCATAGTATCCTTCAACATGGTTACGGCCCTTTCTGCTCAGTGGATTTAAACACCACCAACTTGGCACATTGCGATGCCGTCTGGGGAGGGCGGCAACCACCCCATCTTGGCAAGCGCTGCTCGCTTCGGGCAAACTGCTGCCGGGTGGTATCGGTCCACATATGATCCTCCGTCGAAGTGTCGCAACACCGACTTGAATCACGTCATACTGATATCACGCAATTTCTTTTCCGGTCAGGCTCTCAGACATATCGGGGGAGATCGTCGTAACCGCGCGTCGGCGCGAGGAGAGCCTGCAAGCGGTACCCGTCTCGGTTAGCGCATTCACATCCGATGCGATTGAGGAACAGCGGATCCGCAAACTGAAGGACTGACGGTGTCGACACCTGGATTGGTATCCACGCAATAGGGATATTTAGGTCAACTTGATTCAAGAATTCTGGCGTCCCTGTTTCGATGGTCTTCGTCCGATTTCTGCCGATTTAGGTCCAGCAAGACCGGGAAAGCCAACGAATGAAATGAATGCTTGAATGCGTCCTGTTTTCACGCCTGAATGTCCTTGAGGTAGCCGGGTAAAACAATCACGTTCGATTACCCGAAAAACAGTCGGACGCCGCCTCGACAAGGGCAGACAGCCGTCGATGGCAGGAGGAATGCTCGGGCCAGGATCTGTTGGAAACCTTTGGTAATCGAAGCCGCGATGACGCAGGTGGTCGCGAATACCGGTGGCAACTTGCTGACGACGCAAGGCATTGTCCAAGGGGACATCGACTGCGCCGAGGCCGGGGCAGGGGTCCTGCATTATCACCACGATTCCTTTTTGAACAAGGAGGACTCGATCACACAATGCATCGATGTCCAGCGCGGAATCCTGGGCCGCTATCCGGGCATGCTCGTCTATCCCGGCTATATGCCGGGCGAGACACATGACGCGACCATGGAGCATCTCGAGCCGCTTTATGAGGCGGGCGCAATGACGATGTTAGCCTTTGATTGGGGCCATGCCATCCATGCGGGCCCCGACGAAGATGGCCAACCAACCAAGTCGAAGCTTGGCGGAGCAAACTTAGCGCAGGCGTCTCGCCTGGCGCTATACCGTGCCGGTTTCGCTTGGCAGATTCAAACCGGGCCCCTGGACTGGGTCCGTTATTTTGGCGAGGCAGGGCGTTTCAGGCCAAGCACGGTCGCGAAGTTCTATTTTTTTGGGCGATTCTGCTTGGAGCAAAGATGATCGGCGTTCTGAAAGATGTCAGCAACGAAGTCGGCCGTCCGCTGGCAGCGCATAACGAGGTCAAATCGGTGCTTGCCGCTTCGTCGCGCGCCACGGCATACGGCCATGGCCCGCGGCTCGGGCATATTGACCGGGATACCGCGGGCTTCGATCTTGACATGGATGGTGACCGGCGGCGTAAGCACGGTGATAGACGCCCGTTGCAGCCGGACGGTGCATTCGGCGCACCGATAGGGCCGTCGAGTTTCCTGTCCAATTGGCGCACCTAACCGATCGACGCCCATCAATGGAAAGAGCATACAGTTGCAGGCCAGAGTCGGCCATGAAATTACATCTATGAAAAATTATCGCTGGCGTCGCTTTGGGCTGGACGAATGCCTGCAAACACGTGTTCTTGTTTGGGTTGGAACGCGATCCACCAACTCCCTGCCGCGCAGCAATTTCCGGTAATCGGAAGCCACCCATCGAGGTCCCATGACACTACTTCAAGAATTCCGTGACAAGCTGCTGGCTACAAATGACGATGCCGTGCTGGAATTCGAAGGACGACAATTCACCCGCCGCGAAATCGCGGCACTCTCCCAGCGGCTTGGCGCGTTGCTGACCGATGCGGGCGTTCCGCAAGATGCCTTTATCGGACTGGTGATGCGCAACCGGCCGCTTCACGTGGTAGCGGTGATGGGGCTGATCCTTGCCGGTCGTCCGATTACGAGTATTTATGCCCTTCAGAAACCCGCGTTGTTGGCCAGAGAGATCGCAGAGACCGGTTTCGCGGCCGTTATTGCGGACATTGCCGACCTTTCCGATCCTGTCGTCAAGGCGATTGGAGACAATGGGGGTGTGGCCATCGTCCTCGATCTAGGAGCAGAAGAGGAAATCAGCGTCACGGGTACCGCCAGAACCGTGGACACGGCCGAGCGCCATCACCTGATAACGGGCGAGCCGGGCCTTGAACTGCTGTCGAGTGGAACGACAGGCAAGCCCAAGCGTATCTTTTTTCCGTTCAGAATGCTGGTCCGTTCCGTCGAGACCGTGCGGGCAGGGGTGAGTGCCGGCGATGTCCCGCCCGATATCTGCACTTGGTCCCTTGCCGGGATCGCCATGGGCAATATCGTCGCGAATATAATGATTGATCGGTACATGGTGCTGATCGACCGCTTCAATGTTCCCGAATGGGTTACAGCGGTGCGCCGCCTGCGTCCCGCCTATGTCACCGGGCCTCCGGCCGTTGCCCAGATGGTCGTCGATGCGAATGTCCCGGCCGAGGACCTGGCATCGATCGACTATTTCTACGGCGGCAGCGCGCCCATGCCCGTCCCGCTTCAGCAAACACTTCTCGAACGGTATGGCATCGCGGTGATCTGGGCCTATGGCGCCACCGAATTCTGCGGCACGATCATCAGCTGGTCACTCGACCTGTATCGCCGTTTTGGAAAGGAAAAGAAGAGCGCGATGGGTCGGCCCCTTCCCAACGTCCGAGTCCGCATCGTGGATACGTCGACCGGCCAGCGGCTTGCAGACGGCGAAGTGGGTTATCTCGAAGCGATCGTACCCGAAGTCGCGGAAGATTGGATCAGGACGACCGACCTTGCAAGGATCGACGAAGACGGCTTTGTCTATCATTGCGGGCGCGGCGATGGGGCCATCATGCGCGGCGGGTTCAAGATCCTCCCTGAGACGATCGTCGATGCGCTGACCAGTCATCCTCTCGTGCTGGAAGCAGGCGTGGTGGGACTGGAGGACCGGCGCCTGGGCGAAGTTCCGGTAGCTGTCGTTCAGCTGACCAGCGAAGCAGGGCCAATCGATGGCCAGGCGCTGCGCGACTATCTGCGCGACCAGGTTCCGGCAACATATGTTCCATCCGAGATACGTGTAATCGATGTGTTACCGCGGACAAGTTCCATGAAGGTCGATCTGGGAGCGATCAAACGGATGTTCGAAGTACAGAATCCCTAAACGATCCGGGTGCACGGCTTAGAGCGTTTTCCACAGCGCCTGAATCGCGAGGGATCCCATCGGCGGGGAGATTATGATTCATCTTTCGTGCTGGGCAGGAGGCCAGCATGAATGGCCAGAGCACTATCGCAGGATTTACGGGATCGGGTTGTTGCGGCGATCGAAGGCGGGCTGAGTTGCCGGGCGGCGGCGGCTCGTTTCGGGGTTGGGGTCGCTACGGCAGTCCGTTGGCGGCAGATGGCACGCGAACATGGCCGCGCCATCGCTGGCAAGCCCGGTGGCAATCAGCGTTCCTCGAAGACCGACCGCTATGCCGATCTGATCATGGCGCTGCTGGATGAGGATCGCGATATCACGCTGGCCGAGATCAAGTCGGGTCTTGCAGGGCAAGACGTGCACGTCGGGATCGGCACCTTGTGGCGGTTCTTCGACTGGCGCGGGATCACGCGCAAAAAAAGACTGGGCACGCGATCGAGCAGGATCGCCCCGACATCCTGAGCCAGCGCCAGACTTGGTTCGACGGTCAGCTCGATCTGGAGCCGGAGCATCTCGTGTTTATCGACGAGACCCCGGCCTCCGCCGGGGCAGGCTCTGGACCGCGACCAACATGACCCGCAGCCATGGCCGCTGCACCAGGGGCGAGCGCCTGCGCATGGGCTTCCCCACGGCCATCGCAAAACGACCACGCTGGTCGCCGGGCTGCGTATGACCGGCATGGTCGCGCCAATGGTGCTCGATGGTCCGATCAACGGCGACTGGTTCGAGGCTTATGTGACGCAGGTTCGACCTGGCGATGTTGTGATCATGGACAATCTGTCGAGCCACAAGCGTGCATCGGTGCGCGAGCGGATCGAAGCGGCCGGCGCAACCCTGCGCTTCCTTCCCCCCGACAGCCCCGACTTCAATCCCATCGAGAAGGCGTTCTCGCGGCTCAAGGCCATGCTGCGAAAGCTTGGCGAACGAACCGTCGTCGGCCTCTGGGGGGCTCATCAGGCAGCTCGTCGATATCTTCCAGCCAGACGAAGGCGCCAATTACTTCAGCTCGTGTGGATATGATCCAGCATGATCGGAAAACGCTCTAGAATTGGGTTTTGCAAGGGGCAGGGCGTGCGGCGGCGATTGCGCTTTTGATCGCAAAGGCACCACCTTAGTGCAAGGTGCGTCCACCATCGGCGGCAAGCGCTGCGCCCGTGATATAGGATGATGCCTCGCTGCTCAGAAACAGGATTGCCTCGGCCATTTCCTCAGGCCTTGCCACGCGTTTCATGGCATATTGCTGCACGAAAGGCGCATTGTCGGCTGGCCCGTCGCCCAAAAGGCCCGATACCATCGGCGTATCGACGATGCCGGGACAGAGGACATTGCAGCGAACCGATGGGGCGAGTTCCGCAGCCAACGCCTTAGTAAAGGCCATTGCCCCGGCCTTGGATGCCGCATAGCCGGTTCCACCCGGCGCATTGGGCAGGATGGCCTGCCCTGATGCGACGGTCACAATGGTCGCATTTCCAGCTGCGCGCAGCCACGGCAATGCCGCGCGGCAGAGATGGAACAACGCATCCAGGTTGACTGACATCATGCGCCGCCATGTTTCATCGGCCATGCTGTCGAGCGCGGCCATCGCGGAATATCCGGCGCAATGGACAAGACCGTCGATGCCGCCCAGTCTTCCCGAAGCCGTATCGACGGCTGCGGCGATCTGAGCTGGCTGGCACAGGTCGCAAGGGATCGTGGTGACGCCATCGGCTGTGTCGATCGCGGCAAGACCGCTGGGATCAATGTCCAGCACGGCAACGTCGGCCCCTTGGCGGGCGAACAATTGCGTCGTCGCCTTGCCTATTCCCGATGCGCCGCCGGTCACGATGATCCGCCGCCCGGCCAGTTTCAGGTTTTTCGAATGTGCCAAGTCATTATCCCGAACTGTCCCGATAACGGCGCGCGGCGGTAATGCCGCGCGCCTTTTCCGCAATGTCTAGAAGCGATAGGTTGCCTCGAGGCCATAGGTTCTCGGCGCACCGAGGATGACGCCGGCGAAACCGACATTGAGCGTGATATCGGTGCCGCCGCCAATATACTCCTCATCCAGCAGGTTCTTGGCAAAGGCGGCAACGCTTAGCGATGTGCCAAGGGCATCGGCAAGCTCGACCCTAGCGTTGACCAGTGTAAATGGCGGTATACGCGAGGAAAGCGATGGCGCGCCGATCGACGGGTCGAAATTGACATCGGCATAATTGCTCGTGCTTTGATGATAGACATCGCCGTGCAAGATCATGTCACCGATCGCCGGCGCCAGCGGCAGGGTCCAGCTTGCATTGGCGCTGAACGCCCATTTCGGTGCGCCGGCAAAGGCCGATCCGCTCAGATCGGCGCCCGACGATAGATCGGTGAACTGCTTATAGGTGGCATCGATATACGAAACGCTGCCGCCAAGTTCGAAATAGTTCGATGGATCGATGGTGATGTCGGCCTCGACACCCCTGATCCGCGCGGATGCTGCGTTGATGATACTGTTGACATAGACCGGTGGGGAGGTGTTGGGCACGAAGAAGCCGACCGAGCGCTGGATATCAGTGTAGTCCTGGCTATAGGCCGCAATGTTCAGCCTCGACCGGACATTGCCGACATACCACGACGACTTCAGCCCCAGTTCGAAATCCTTGACGATTTCAGGACGAAAGGGCAGCAGTTCCGACGGGCGGCCGCCGCCAAAGTTGAATCCGCCGGTCCGGTAGCCTTTGCGGTGCGCCAGATAGACGAGGACATCGTCGGTCACCTTCCAATCGGCGCTCAACGTATAGGTCAGTTTCTTGAACTTCTCGCTCAGCTGCTTGACACAGGGGTCCAGAGGCGTCCCGCCGACATCGGCATCGACCAGGCGGCAGATCCCGTTTGTCCGGCTGCGTGCGAACAGCGATCGGACATCGTAATTCTGGCGAATGCCGCCGGTGAGCGACACGCCTTCCACGAATGCCGGGCGATAAGTGACCTGCCCAAAGAATGAATAGGCTTCGTTGGTGATCGGATCGGCAAAGCTCTCGCGCACCGCCTCGAGCGGTCCGAAGCCTGCAAAGGAATCTGATCGCTGATAGTCGGAACCCTTCTCATAGAAATAGAACGCCCCGACGATGTAATCAAGCCTGTCCTGGAAAGCGGTACCAAGCAATTGTATCTCGTTGCTGTACTGGCGTTCCTGCATGTCCTCGCGCGATGAGAAGAAGTCGTAGCGCGATCCTTCGAGATCGAAATTCGTGTTGGACTTCACCCGGCGATAACCAAAAATGTTCTTGAGCGTGGCATTGCCCAGCGACAGTTCGCTGACGTTTGACAGAGTGAATGTCGTAATTTTCGTGCTCAGGACCTCGTTCGACAATGTCGAATGGAACGGCAGCGCCGCAAGATCGTCGAGTTCGCGGTCCAGCCCGCCCGGATCGGTGGAGTTCACGTAGGTTTCGGTCAGACTTCCGGGGCGATAGGCGTACAACTTGTACGCTGTTCCGTTCTCGTCGGCTTCGAATCCGTTCAGGACCAACCGGTTTTCGAACATCGTGCCCGGCATCCACAACGCCGAAATGCGCCAGCTGTTCTTGTGGTCGTCGTCCAGTCGCTGCCCGGTCGTGTAATTCCTGGTAAATCCGTCGCGCCGAGTTATCGAGCCGGCAGCCCGAACCGCCAGATCGTCGGTAAGCGGGATGTTGATCGCCCCTTCGAGCCGTTTTGCATCGTAATTGCCAAGGCCGGCCGTTACATAGCCGCCAAAGACCGGCTTGGGTTCGACAGGCGTGATAATCACTGCGCCGCCCGTTGTGTTGCGGCCAAACAGCGTGCCTTGCGGCCCTTTCAGAACCTGTACCGATTCGATGTCGAACAGTGCAGCGTTAAGACCTTGGGGCCGGTTCTGCACCACGTCGGCAAAGTAGACCGCCACTGCCGGGTCCTTGGTGATATAGGCATCGAATTGGCGCTGTCCGCGAATGGCGACCTGCAGGATATTCGACCCGAAAGGCGACGGGGTCATCGTCAGTCCCGGTACCTTTAGCTGAATGTCGGATACCTGCGTGATGTTCGCGCGGGTCAGCTCGTCAGAGCTGAGCGCGCTGACCGCAATGGGCACGTCCTGCAGGCGTTCCGCCCGGCGGCGCGCCGTGACGATGATGTCATTGCCGTCGGTGCGTGCCACCGTTTCGCCTGCGGGTTCGGCGGCTGGCGGGATTTCGGCCGTGGCAGATGCCTTGTCCTCGCCCTGCGACGACTGCGCGAAGGCCGGCGATCCGATTGCCGCTACGCCGATTATCGCCGCTGCGCTTGCCAACATGCAGAACCGTGTTCTTCCGCGCAATTCAGCTTTCGTGTCGTGCACCTTCATATCATCGCTCCCACGGTCGCTCCGGCCTTATGGTCCGGTTGCAACTTTGCTGTTCTTGTTTGTGTCGGCGATTATGATCAGGCCGTTGGCACGTGCAAGGTGCCGCCCTCTTCTTCCATGGACGTGATTGTTGGACGGGGTGGCGGCGCGGGCTTCATCAATTCACCTATGTAATAATTGCCTTCGTCAAGCGCCTTCCATTGCGCGCCGCGAAGGGCCCAGCCCGATCCAGAAACATAATGCGCTGGCGCCTGCCAATCCGAAATAGCTGAAGGCGAGCGCCACGTGGATACGCTCGGAGTTCCCCAGGACGTAATCGGTGAGAAACCCCACGAGCGGCGGCCCGATACACATTCCCATTAGATTGAAGATCATGACGTAAAGTGCCGATACCCGACCGCGGAGATGGGGCGGGGTGACAATCTGAAGCTGTGCGGCAGAAGGACCGGTGAACGGCTGGACCAGCGAGATGATGCCCCAGCCGACGATCGCAAGCACAGCGCTAGGAGCGACGAGAAACGTCGGAATGCACACGGCTGCGGCGATTAGGTTCACGATCGCATAATACCGTTGGTGAGCATCGCGAGTTCCGGCATGGAACCAGCGATCCACGATCCAGCCGCTGGCGAGAAAGCCCGGTACACCTGCAAAGATGCTGACCAGCCCCATCATCAGGCCAATATCGGCAATCGGTGTATCGAAGCGGCGCATCAGCATGGTGGGCAGCCAGCTCAAACCGCCATAGGTTGCCGCGGCCAGGAGGCCAAAACCGATGAAATGACACGAAAGGAATGTCCGGCTGCGGCGCAGAAAGTGGGTGAGGGTTTCCTTCCTGTCATCCAATGGCGCATCATCGGCTGGGCGATCGCCCGGCATGACCGGGATCAATGATGTGCGACCCGGCTCTCGCACCAGAAAGATGAGGGGTGCCACCAGCAATCCGGGAAGCCCCGTAAGGATCAACACGATCTGCCAAGGCTCCATTACTCCCAGAACCGGCAGGGTCATGGCTCCGATGGACTCGAAATGGCGGATTGCGGCGCCGCCACCGATGAATGCAACTGCACTGCCCAGAACCGTGCCCACGCCAAAGACGCTGACGGCGAACGATAGCCTGCGCTTAGGGAACAGGTCGGCGATGATTGAATAGGCCGCCGGAGACAGCGCAGCCTCGCCCACGCCGACCGCGACACGGGCCATGAACAATTGGGAAAAACTGTTGGCAAGCCCGCAGCCGGCGGCGGCCAATGACCAGCAGCCCGTACCCAGAAACAGGATCCAGCGCCGCGAAAAGCGATCGACCAGATAGCCGATCGGCACGCCGAACAGGGCATAGAATATCCCGAAACCGAGCCCCTGGACAAGGCCGAGTTGAAAATCGGTGATATCGAGGCTTTGGCGGATCGGGGTAACCAGCAGCGCAATGATAATGCGGTCCAGATAGGACAGCACGGCCATCAACAGCAGTATTCCCACCGTAAACCATGATGTTAGCCGGACCACGGGTCCCGCAGGCAGGATCTGTGCGTTCAAGAAATGCCTCCCCTGACTGCCGGTTCGTTTCTTAATGCCGGCAAAATCGATCACCCGACAATGGCAACAGGATGCCCGTTCCCAAGGAATTGAGGTAGGCGGTAATCAGCCGGCTGTCGTACAAGGCGGTACCATCGTCGAGGACCGTCGTGGGAATCTTGCCGAGCGGGTTGTGACGGCATAATTCCGCGTCTTCGGAAACCGGCCCGAGCCTTGACGTGATCCTTTCGATCCGGTCGGCCAGGCCCAGTGCCTTCCCCCAAAGCCAGATTTTTCGATAGAGCGGCGAGGCCGGCGCAAAGAACAGTTGCATCGATTTCTCCTTGGTGTGCCTTTGCACCAAGAGGACCTAGTTGGCGCAGGATTGTCGAGTGGCATTCCCGTTGCGCACGCATTAATCACATTCTTGTCAGTTAGCGCTCCACCATTGCCGTGCTGCTCCCGAAGTCCACTTATCGAGAGTGCAGAAGGGCGCGGCATGGCCGGAGGAAAGGACACTGGATGTGCGGCATTGCCCGGTCTTTGTTGCGTAACATCCTTGACCGCCCGATTTCCGACCTTACGATTATTGAGAATCCGTCAATTCTCAAAATATAGATCCTGGACTGTGCCTTATGAGCTATATCGAATATGAACTGAGCGACCGGGTTGCGATCATTTCGCTGAACCGTCCGGAACAGCGAAATGCGCAGAATGCGGCTCTGCTGAAAGAATTGGATGAGGCCTTTGACAAGGCCGTGGCCGATGACGAAGTCCGCGTCATCGTGCTCAGGGCAGAGGGGAAACATTTCTCAGCCGGGCACGATATTGCCGATGAGGTCTTTGACACCGACCCGTGGAAATCGATGTTTGACGATGTCGATCAGACTGGCATGATGCGCTTATACAACTGGGAGCTGAAGCATTATTTCGGCTATTCGCGAAAGTGGCGGGACCTGCCCAAGCCGACCATTGCCGTGGTGCAGGGCGCGTGTATCGCGGCCGGGCTGATGCTGGCATGGCCGTGCGATCTTATCGTCGCTTCGGACGACGCGCGTTTCAGCGATCCAGTCATCAAGATGGGCATTGGCGGCGTCGAATATCATGGCCATACATGGGAATGGGGCCATCGCAAGGCCAAGGAACTGCTCTTTACCGGCGGTTTCATCGATGCCGCCGAAGCCCATCGGCTCGGCATGGTCAATCGCGTGGTTCCGCGTGCCGAACTGGACGATGCGGCGATGGCACTGGCGACAGATATTTCTAAGATGCACCCCCATGCGCTGCTGATGGCCAAGCGTGCTGTCAATCTCACGCTCGACGCGCAGGGCCAGCACAATGCCCTACAATCCGCATTCGATACCCATTCGCTGGGCCACGCCAACGCCTGGACCATCTGCGGAAAGGTAATCACGCTCGAGCTTGAAGGAATGACCACGGCAAACAAGGCCGAGCGGGAAAGGAAGCCTTGAGCGGCTCTACGCACAGTGGCCGTTTGAAGGGCAGGGTGGCGATCGTCACTGGCGCGGGCCGGGGGATCGGCGAATCCATTGTCACGCGCTTTGCCGAGGAAGGTGCAAACGTGTTGGTGGTGACCCGCACCGCATCCCATGGCGAGGAAGTGGTGGAAAGCGCACGTGCATTGGGTGTCGAAGCCGAATTGTGCGCGATTGAGATGGGGAGCCGCGACGCGACCCGGAAGATCGCGGCCATGGTAAACGAGCGTTGGGGCCGGCTTGATATCCTGGTCCACAACGCCGGTTACTCGCCATTTGCCATGCTGCACGAAACGTCGGACGAGCAGCTTGAGAAGGCGCTGGATGTCGGTGCTAAATCGGCCTTCTGGCTGATGCAGGACACGTATGAACTGTTGCGGCAAAGCGATGCGGGACGGGTGATCCTGACCAGTTCGATCATGGCCGACCGGAACAGCCTTGTCGGTCTTTCTGCCTACACGATGGTAAAGGGCGCGATCAACGCGCTCGTCCGCGGCGCGGCCGTGGAGTTCGGGCCCGAGGGTATCACGGTCAACGCCGTTGCGCCTGGCGGAACCATGTCGGTATCCTTTGCCGCAGGCGTACCGGAAGACTTCCTCCAAAAGTGGGAGCAATCGATGCCGTTGCGCCGTGTGGGGCAGGGTAGCGACATCGCAAACGGGATGCTGTTCCTCGCCTCTGACGAAGGGTCATACGTTACGGGCCAGACACTTGTCGTGGATGGCGGGCAGGCCTTGGGAAATCCGATTGAAATGACCCACTAGTGGTCGCCGCCTGACACTTGAGTCCGATCAGGGATTCCCTGTGGCTTCGTCCGTGCGAGTCAGCGGGATGCGCAGTGGTATAGTCATCGATCTCGGTTCTGCGGACCGAGAGCGTCTCGAGCGGATCTGCAAGGATCGTAACGCCCTTCAGAAGCACGTCTGGCGCGCCGCCCGCCCACGCGATCGTCCTGTCGTTCGACGAGAAAAGCCAGATTCAGGCCCTCGACCGATCCCAACCTGGCCTGCCGCTCAAGAAGGGACGGGCCGGAACTATGACGCACGACTATAAGCGCAACGGTACGACCACGCTCTTTGCGGCGCTCAATGTGCTCGACGGGACAGTAATAGGCCGCAACATGCAGCGGCATCGCCACCAGGAATTCATCCGCTTTCTGAATCTGATCGAAGCGCGGGTGCCCGCCGACAAGGCAATCCACGCGATCCTCGGCAACTACGCCGCTCACAAGCATCCCAAGGTCTGCGAGTGGCTCCAGCGGCACCCGCGCTTCACCTTCCACTTTACACCAACCTCGTGTTCGTGGCTCAATGCCGTCGAAGGTTTCTTCGCCAGGCTGACCAAACGCCGGCTCAAACGCGGCGTCTTCCATTCGCTCGTCGACCTTCAGGTCTCCATCAACCGCTTCACTGGATGAGCACAACGAAAGCCCCAAACCCTTCGTCTGGACCGCCGATCCAGATAAAATCATCGCCGCCGTCAGACGCGGGCACCAAGTGTTAGATTCCAACCACTAGGTACTTGGGGGGCATCGGCTGCTGGCCAGTGGTACTTGGAAGCAGCCTGCCGCATCTGTGCCGCAGGCGGCTTCCTCCTGTTCATTTCTGGCGATAGAGGGCGGGACCGTTCACCTATACAGGGCATTCATCCAACCGCTGTACGCGCGGCAACAGCGCCCTTGTCCAAAAGCCTTGACACTTCGCTTTCGCTCAACCCGGTTTCGGACAGGATCTGGGCGGTCTGCTCGCCAAGCAGCGGGATCGGCATGTCGAGCCGCACGTCGAGATCGCCGAAATTCCAGAATGTTCCGATGAATTCATAGGCACCGTAGACAGGATGGTCGACGGCCGCCTTCAGATCGTTTTCGATTGTCGAACGGTCGTCGAAGAACGCATCCCGGTTTTCCATCGCCACGGTCACCGCTGGAAGACCGGCTTTCTGTAGCATCGCGACAGCATCGCTTGTTTGCATTCCGGACAGGCGATCTTCCAGCGTAGCAAAACCGCCAAGGAGTTCGATGATCTGTGGGCCAGAACCGGTGGTGGCATCGCTTACGGCGATCCACCCGTCGTCGCACTCATAGAGGCGCTGCGCGACACCGATGCCCATTTGGTCGCTGTCGAGAACGGGAAGAGGGCTGAGTTCCCCGTCCGGCAGGACCAGCGTTTCAAGAGTGGCGCTGCTCGCCCCCAGAAGCGATGCGGCGGTGAACTCGCCCTGACCCGTTGCATCGCGCCGCACCAGAGCCGCCAGCAACGCGACGAGCGAGGCCAGGCCGCCAAGATGGTCGATCATGCCGAACCGGCTCCAGCTGGGCGGATTGCCTTCGCCTGCCGATTCGAATTCCCATCCGGATGCGGCCTGGAACAGCTGGTCGTATCCCGGCCAGTTCCGGCGCGGTCCCTTGCGCCCATAAGAGCTGACATGGCAGTAGATCGCTTCGGGATTGCGATCATGGACAGCCTGCCAGCCAAAGCCGAGCTTTTCGGCGGCGGGCATGCGCTGGTTGTGATGGACGACATCGGCCCAGTCGACCAATCGCTCCATCACGTCGCGTCCGTCCTCGCTCTTTAGATCCACCGCGATCGAACGCTTGCTTCTCTGGCATCCGTTGAAGGCCCATTCCACCGGTCGCAGCGGATCGCCGCCGATCGCTTCGAGCTTTACGACATCCGCGCCCAGATCTCCCAGCAGCATCGGGGCGATCGGCCCGGCCAGGAAATTGCCGATGTCCAGGACCCGGAGCCCTTCGAGAGGATAGCGCATATCCGGTTTTTGCGTGGTCGGCTGTGCGACGGTCGTCGACGGCGCGCGCAGCGATATCTCGAATGGGCTTCCCGGCTGGCGCGTGTTGCCGAGCCGCGCATCGCGAACGTCGACGACATAGCCGTTGGCGTTTGCCTGTTCATCTTTGTAAAGCGCGCCCATGGGTAGGGCCGGTTGGGCCGATACGTCTGCATCCCAAAGTTCGGCCAGCCAATCGGTGCTGGGGCGGCTGGCAAAAATCGCTTCCACCGCTCCGCGATTCTTGCCCAGGCCGGGATACTGTACGACGGCGTCGATATATTTCGAATTGAGCCGGTCCCGTTCCTCGCCCGACATCGCATCCAGCCTGTCGCCGACGGATGAGGCAGCCTGCGGCGCGCCCATCGTATGAATCCAGTTTCCGTCGCTGCATTCGAACACGGTTGCGCCGCCATCCTTCGGCATTCCGTAAAGCACGGACTTGCTGGGCCGCTCTGCGCGAGACCAGTGCATCAACATCGGGATCAGCGCTCCTTGAAGGAGGCTGGTTGCGACTTTCCCCCCTCGTCCCGTCCGGTTGCGAACATGAAGGCGGACCAATGCCCCTGCCGCAGCAAGATAGGCTGCAAGATTGCTGCCAAGCGGAAAGCGCAGCCATACCGGGCCATCGCGTTTCACGGCGGCCTGTTCGTCGAATAGACCGGCGGCGGCCATCACCAGGGCATCGTCGACGGGCGTATCTTCACGGTTATGCCCTGCCGGCCAGCCACCGATGGCAACATGGATCAGCCGGGGAAACGCGATTTCGAGTGAAGATGTGTCAATTCCCATCCGTTCGGCTTCGGTGGGGAGGCGATCGTGGATAAGGATGTCTGCGTCCGAAAGCGCTTCCAAAGCCATGTCGCGGCCTGCAGCGGTATCGCTGTCGAAGCCCTTGCGGTGCTTGCCGCGATTCCACATAGCGTCCTTGTATCGATCGAGCGGAGCGACGCCGTTGGCATCATCGAACCGGGTAACCCTTGCCCCGGCATGCTGAAGGAACAAGGTTGCCATCGAGGATGCCTGGCCGCGGCCAAGATCGATGACATGATATCCTGCAAGCGGAAGTGCCTCGCTCATATTGCCTCTCTCCATTATCTACTCGCCTTCCCTTTTTGGGCTTTGTCGCGCAGCCGTTCGGGACCCTTTCAACTGACGTTTTCACAGCTTTGAAAGCTAATTAAGAAAATCCGTTAGACAAGCGCGCCCAGAAAAGTGATACTACGTCATTAATTTGCGAATGTCTGATTGATTCGGCGTTGCCGTGCAATCCGGAAAATGACCAATTCGGGCGATCGCAAATCAGGTGAAAGATCCTGAGGGTCTAGAAATATAGAGGCCAGAGGCCAGTTTACATATCCAAGGCGAAAAACCGCCACAGGAAATTTGAGAGGTTTGATGGCAGTACCCGCAGTGATTATTTCCGGCGTCGGTCAATCGGCGGTCGGCAAGCGGCTTGACCGTACGGCGATGGGCCTGACGGTCGATGCGATCAAGGATGCGCTGGATGATGCAGGCCTGACGCGCGATGATATCGACGGTGTGTCGTGCTATCCTGGGGCAAGGCCCGACATGCCAGCCTTTGGCCCGGTCGGTTCGGCCGAAATCATCGACGCGCTGCGACTCAACACTAACTGGTATTCAAGCGGACTGGAAGGAGCCGCGCAGCTTGCTGCCATCGTCAACGGCTATGCCGCGATAAAGGCCGGTCTTGCCCGCCATGTGATCTGCGTCAGGACCGTGACGGAAAGTTCGGGCGGGGCAGCGTGGAAGGAATCGGCCCGACCCAAGGATTTCCGCACCCGCGTCTGGGGCGAATATCAGTGGCAGATGCCTTTCAACGCGATAACGGCGATCCACTGGCTCGCGCTGTATGCGCAGCGCCATTTCCACGTTTATGGAACGAAGCGGGAGCATCTGGGCGCGGTGGCAGTGAATGCCCGGACGAACGGCTTGCTCAATCCTAAGCGGATGTACGACAAGCCGCTGACGATGGAAGACTACCTCGCAGCGGAATTCATTTCCTCGCCCTTTTGCCTGTTCGACTGCGACGCGCCCACCGATGCGTCGACCGTGATCATCCTGTCCCATGCCGATGCGGCGGACGATCTCAAGGCTGAGCCTGTCTTCATCGATGGCGTGGGAAGTGCCGGCAACGCCAGGTTGAGCTGGGACCAGGCCGAAATTCCCAGGATGGCCGCGTTCGATGCCGCTGCGATGTTGTGGGAGCGTTCGGACTTCAAGCCGTCCGACGTCGATGTCGCGGAGCTGTATGACGGCTTCAGTTTCCTCACGCTCACTTGGCTTGAGGCTCTGGGTTTTTGCGGGTTAGGCGAAAGCGGCCCCTTCGTGGAAGGTGGACATCGCATCGCGCTCGACGGCGAACTGCCGCTCAATACCAACGGCGGTCAGTTATCAGCCGGGCGAACCCATGGGTTCGGATTTGTCCACGAGGCCGTCACCCAGCTGCGCAAGCGCGCTGGCAAGCGCCAAGTTGGCGGCGATCCCAAGCTGGCGGTTGCGGCCGCCGGCGGTGGACCCATGGCAGGCGCTCTGCTGCTGGCTCGCCACTAGTCATATATCGAATGGAATGGATGTTTGTTAGATATGCAAGTTGACGTGAAAGGCGCTTGGCTTCCCGGTCGCACCACTACTCTGCTCGAAGCGTTCGGCAACGCGATGGAGATGCGGGGCCCCGACTTTGAATTCCTGGATTATTCGGGCGAAAAGCACACGCTGGGCGAGCTCGATCTTCGCAGCACCAGGCTTGCGCAGGGCCTGCGCGATGCGGGTGCAAGGCCGGGCGAATGCGTTACCTGTTTGCTCGACAACTGCGTCGAGCAGTTCATTCTCTTGCTCGCCTGTTCGAAGCTGGGATCAATATTCGTTGGGCTGAACACGGCCTACAAAGGCGAGTATCTGCGCCACCAGGTCGCCGATAGCGGTGCCGTCGTGCTGGTCGCCGAAAAGGAATATGTCGGCCGCCTGATAGAGATCGAGGGCGGCATCCCCGAGGCGCAGGTGCTGATCGTCAAGGGCGAGATGCCGGCGTCGATACCCGAACGGCTGAAGTTGACGTCCTTTAACGAGGCATTGAAGGGATCGCAGGCCGCACTGGATCATGTTTCCACACCGGACGATCTTGCCATGCTGGTCTATACGGCCGGCACGACTGGCCCGTCAAAGGGCTGCATGGTCAGCCAAAGCTATCTCTGCAACCAGGCGCGGCAGATTGCCGATTGCATGCATTACACCAAGGATGACGTGATCTGGACGCCGCTTCCCGGCTTTCACATGAACCAGTATAGCGCGACGATCATCGGTGCCTTGCTGCATGGTGCCAAGGCGGTAATCTATCCGCGGTTTTCGGTCTCCCGGTTCTGGCCGGAAATCGAACGTTCGGGGGCAACAGGTGTCCAGATTCTGTCGTCCATGATCACCCTGATTGCCGATGCCGATGAAAACGAGGCCGAAAGAAGGTGCTTTGGCCAGTTGCGGTTCATTGCCGGCACGCCAATTCCCGAGGAATATCAGAACAAGTGGAAAACACGTTTCGGCGTGAAGGACACAGCGCAGATCTGTTTTGGCCTGACCGAATGCGCGCTTGTCACAAGCGTACCGATCAGCGTGGATCGGCCTGCACATTCGTCGGGACGGGCGAATGACGATTTCGATGTGCGGATCGTGAACGAGCACGACGAGGAAGTGCCTGCTGGCGAATCGGGCGAGATTGTCGTGCGACCCAAGCGTCCCCATGTCATGTTCGAGGGCTATTGGCGCAAGCCGGAAGCGACTGCTGCGCTGATGCGCAATTGCTGGTTCCACACCGGCGACATCGGCAAGTTCGACGAGCACGGCTGGTTCTACTTTGTGGATCGGAAGAAGGATTATCTGCGCCGTCGTGGCGAAAACATCTCAAGCATGGAGATGGAGCAGGTCTTCAGAATGCATCCGGCCGTTCGGGAAGTCGCGGTCCACGCAGTTTTTGCCGAGACCGAAGATGACGTGAAGGTTACCTGCACGATCCACAATGACGCAGGTGTCAGCGAAGAGGAACTTTGCCGTTGGTCAGCGGACAACCTGCCCTATTTTGCCGTGCCGAGGTTTATCGAGTTTCGGCGCGAATTGCCCAAGAATCCAGTTGGCCGGGTTCTGAAGTACGAATTGCGCGACGAGGGCATTACCGAACGGACCTGGGATCGCGAACGTTCGGACGTGAAAATAGTCAAGCGTTAAGAGGCAGTAAGAGACAGGGGGCCCTGTTGAACAAAGGAGAGTTGGAATGAAGGTCGAAAATCTTATCATGGTGAGCGTTGACGATCACATCGTCGAACCCCCGACAATGTGGGACCAGCACCTTTCGGTGCAGCACCAGGCGATCAAGCCGCAAATGCTGCAGGATGAAGAGGGTGCGGACTACTGGATATTCGATGGCCTGCGTACAGGTGGCATCGGGCTCAACGCGGTCGCAGGCCGCGTCAAGGAAGAGTATGGCTGCGAACCGTCATCGCTGACGCAGATGCGTCCCGGTTCCTATGACATCCATGCGCGCATCGACGACATGAACGTCAACGGCATTCTAGCGTCGCTGAACTTTCCCACCGTTGTAACCTTTGATGGCGGGCTATTCCAGATGCTGGATAATCGCGCCAACGCATTGACGCTGCTGCGTGCATATAATGACTGGCATATCGATGAATGGTGCGGATCGTATCCTGGCCGCAACATTCCGTGCGCGATCATCCCGTACTGGGATATCAATGCCACCGTTGCCGAGATCAAGCGTGTGGTCGCCAAGGGTTGCCACGCCATCACGTTCAGCGACAATCCCTCGCTCAAGGGCCAGCCGTCCATTCATGATTCGCATTGGGAACCGTTGTGGAAGGTGTGCGCCGAAAACAAGGTGACGATCAATATCCATATCGGCTCGGGTGCGCAGGCACCGCATGCCTCAATGAAGTCGCCGATCGATTGCTGGATCATCACCATGCCGATCTCGATCGTAAATTCCGCGGCCGACTGGCTTTATCTCTCGGCCCTCAATCGCTATCCAGATCTCAAGATTTCGCTATCCGAGGGCGGTATCGGCTGGATTCCGTATTTCCTCGAACGGGCCGATTTCACGTTTGCGCATCATAGCGCGTGGACGCATTCGAGCTTTGGCGGCAAGCTGCCGAGCGAAGTCTTCCGCGAACATTTCCTGACCTGCTTTATCGACGACCGCTTTGGCCTCAAGAACCTAGATGAAATCGGCGAGGACATCGTGGCCTATGAATGCGATTATCCGCATTCCGACACGCTTTGGCCCCATGCGCCCGAGCGGCTGTTCGAAACCGTTCAGCACCTGTCGCCGAGCCAGATCGAGAAGATCACGCATCGCAATGCGATCGATTTCATGCATTTCGATCCGTTTACCGCGATGGGCGGAAAGGAAAACTGCACGGTTGGCGCATTGCGCAAGCTGGCCCAGGACGTGAGCACCGAGCCGCTATCCTTTGGTGGACCAAGCCCGCTGCCCGAAGGCGAAGAGCCGCGTGTCGTTACGTCGCAGGACATCACCGACATGTTCGCCTCGATCGAGCACAAGCAGGCGGCCTGAGCCGTAACGACGGGCTGTCGGTAACGCCAGCCCGTCACTTTTGACAATTACCGGGACTCAGCCATGGCAACTTCCTATCTTCGCACCCTGCCCGCTATCGACAATGCCAACCGTGCATTCTGGACAGGCGGCGCCGAAGGCAAGCTGATGATCAGTTGCTGTGGCGATTGTGGCACATGGACCCACCCGCCGGGCCCTGTGTGCCCCAAGTGCCTAAGCGACAATGTTGCACCGCAGCCGACGTCCGGTCGGGCGAGCGTCGAAACCTATACCGTCAATTACCGGGCGTGGGGTCCAGGAATGGATGTCCCTTACGTCATTGCGATCGTCATCCTGGATGAACAGCCCGACGTCCGGCTGACGACGAATATCGTTGGCATTGATGCCGAAGCCGTCACGATCGGAATGCGGGTCGCAGTCAGGTTCGAGAACGACGAGGATGTCTGGCTGCCGCAGTTCGCACCGCTCGATTGAAGGTGAAAGCATTTTGCGAGGCTGACTGCTACCGGGCCTCTGGCCGTCACATTGCATCGGGCTGATTTTCCGGGGCCGCTTTTAAAATACGCATCTAGCGCAAGGCAGTTCGCCTCGATATTCTTAAATCTAAGATGATCGAGTGCAACGCCAAAGCGGCGCGCGTTCACCAGTTGCGGAATCAGGACGACATCGGCCATGGTGACATTCGCGCCAAAGCAATAGGGCCTTTTTCGCCATCGACCAGGGCGGCACACGCCTTGACGCCGTCGCCGATCACGCTTTTCGCCCAATCGTCGAGCTACGCTTTGGACAGGCCCATACCTGCAAGACGTTGCAGCAGGCCGAGGTTTTGCAGGGGGTGGATTTCGCAAACGATCGCAAGGGCGAATGAGCGAATCCTGGCCCCCGAGACGGGATCTGCGGGCACCAGGGCCGTCTGCGGGTATCATTCATCGAGATATTCGCAGATCGCAAGGCTTTGCGTCAGGATCGCTCCGTCGATCTCAAGCGCCGGGAGAAGGACTTGCGGATTGATTCCGAAATGTTCGGCGCTCTTGTGCTCTTGCTGGCGCAAGATCGGCGCACACCGGTGAGGCGTTCGGACCCGAACACCGATGTCCATTCGTCGAACCGGAGATTGCTGGTGATGAGCGTGCTGCCCCGCTCGTAGCGCTGGCTGAGCATTTCGAAGAGCAGCTCAGCGCTGTCTGTCGTCAGCACCAATGGCACAGGTTTGAGGTTTTGATTTAAGGAGGATTTTGGCTTCGTCGTAGTAACGAAGGAACGAATCAATGGACGCCTCTCGCGCAAGGTGGTTTTTTGATGCTGCTTCGGCGTTGGATGCGTGAATCTATCCGGAATGTTGATCGAGGCGCTTTGGCCTCTGGCCATGATGGGAGTCCGCGGGGACTGTCAGGATTTCCGTGTGTGGCGGGCGGTTGAACATTATGCCGCCATGGCTTTGAAAAAGCGCTCGCCGGAGATTACGGCGAACTGAGCTTTGGCCATGGTCCACTCACGCGGCGGCATCTTCCACTCTTTCTCCGAGCGATTTAAGATCAGATAGAGCAGCTTGGTGGCGGCATCATCGCTTGGGAAGTGTCCCCTGGCTCTGACGGCTCGCCGCAGCTTTGAGTTCAGCGCTTCGATAGAATTTGTCGTATAGACGATCCGGCGAACCTCGTCCGGGAATGCGAAGAATGGAATAACCTCCGCCCAAGCGCGCCGCCAGCTCTGCCCGATAACGGGATGTCGCTGGCCCCAAGTTCCGCTCTCAAATGCGGTCAGCGCCTTTTGGGTGGCATCAGGTCCACACCTAAAACGCTAATCACTGGATTGGTCATCGGTCCTCTCCTCTTCTATTCCGGCACCATTATAGCGCCGGTCATTGAGGGGCGGGCCATCCCATAAAGCATGCTGGCGGATGGGGGCGAAGACGCATGAGGTATTCCGCCACCGAGAAGCTCGAGATCATAAGGCTCGTCGAGCAGTCGCATCTGCCCGCCAAGCGCACGCTGGCCCAGCTCGGCATCCCACGCCGGCCCTTCTACCGCTGGTATGACCGATATCGTGATGGGGGGCCGGAGGCGCTTGCCGATCGGCCGTCGTCACCAGGCCGTGTGTGGAACCGCATCCCTGATACCGTACAGGATCAGATCATCGAGCTGGCGCTGGAGCAGTCCGAGCTAAGCCCGCGCGAACTGGCGGTGCGGTTCACGGATGAACGGCGCTACTTCGTATCGGAAGCAACGGTTTATCGGCTGTTGAAGGCTCATGATCTGATCACCAGCCCGGCGTATGTCGTGATGAAGGCCGCCGATCGCTTCCATACCCGAACGACCAGGGTGAATGAGATGTGGCAGACCGACTTCACCTACTTCAAGATCATCGGCTGGGGCGGAGCCTGCCAAGGTTCCGGCGATGCGTAGCATCGTTGGAAAGCAGGCGGAGGGTGGATGTATCTGTCGACCGTGCTCGACGACTTCTCGCGCTACATAATCGGCTGGAAGCTGTGCACCAATATGCGGGCCGAGGATGTCACCAATACGTTGGACCTCGCGCTGAAGCCTCGGGCTGTGGCAGCGCCACGGTGCTGCACAAGCGCCGGCTACTCAGCGACAATGGTCCCAGCTACATCGCCGACGAACTGGCGGAATACATCGAGGCTCGGAATATGAGCCATGTGCGCGGCGCGGGAGATCAGTGATCGGCTGATCGCGGCCGGACTTTCTGCTGACACACCGGTCCTCGTCGGTTGCGATGTCTCCAGCGCAAATGAACGAATGCTGTCCACGCGTCTCGACCTTCTCCCGCTCACGGTTCTGGCAATCGCTGATAATCATCCTACAATTATTCTCATCGGCGAGGCTGTTCGGAGCGCTGAAACTTTCCCTTCTGCCCGGGAATTGCAGTATGTTGCGGACTGACGCATGACGCGATCAATCGGGCAAGGTGTCTGCCGTTATGCTATCATTCGACCAAGCAATCGGCATCCTGATAGGGGAAACCAAGCCGCTCGGCATGGAACGAGTGCCGCTCGCAAAAGCCGGGCGGCGAACGCTTGCCGAACCGGTCCACGCCGTACGCGACGCACCGGACGGTCACAGGGCAGCGATGGATGGCTTTGCGTTGCGCGAGATAGATATCAAAGCCGGAATCCGCTCCTTCGAACTGATTGGGGCGGCTTATCCAGGCCTGGACATTGCCCCGGTCATGGCGTGTGAAAAGGCAGTGCGCATTATGACAGGCGCCCGAATGCCTCTCGGTGCGGACCGTGTGATCCTGCTTGAGGCCGCTACCGAGAAAGCTGGCTGGGTTCGTCTAACTAGCGAGCCGCCCCCCGCCAGCCACGTTCGCACACAGGGCAGCGACTTTGAAAAGGGTATGCAGCTCCTTCCGGTGGGCCGGATGATTGATCCGCGCGCGATGGTCGTTGCGGCAGCTGCGGATGTTGCGGAGCTGACGGTATGGCACCGACCACGCATTCGCGTTATCACAACCGGGGACGAACTCGCGGAGCCCGGCACTGCCGCTGGACGGACGGGTGCAGTTCCTGACAGCTTATCGGAGGCGCTGCTCCTTTTGGTTCGACAATGGGGTGATCTTCCAGATGGGAGCGCGAGAATAGGCGATGAGCGCGAGGCCCTTAAATCAGCGGTGGCCGAAGCTGTAGAAACTGCCGACATCGTCCTCATCGTAGGAGGAGCCTCAAAAGGTGATCGAGATTTCGCACGCACTTCCGTCGAGGACCTTCACGCGGAACTTCATTTTGCCGGAGTCGCAATGAAACCGGGTCAACCAGTCTGGAGCGCTTCGCTGCAGAATTGCCACCTCCTTGGCCTGCCGGGGAACCCAACTGCTGCAATGACAATCGCACGCTTACTTCTGGCTCCTCTAATTCTTGCACTCGGTGGTGGGAAACCGCTCGATGCGCTTGCCTGGAAACAGGCGCCGCTAGCGCGTTCGGCCTCTGCAACGTCGGCTCGGGAGTCCTTCCTGGGTGCGGAGATGGTCGACGAGGGCCTCCGCCTCCTCGATGGTCAGCGAGCCTCGGGCCAGATGTTGCTCGCACGGGCCGAGTGCCTGGTTCGTCGGCCGGCGGATGCAGAGACGGCCCCCGCGGGTAATCTTGTCGACTATATTTGCTTCTAGAGTAACTTGGCATGAAGCTGCGAAGCTCAGCTGATGGCGTGCGCGCCACTGATTTTCCATTCACGCCGTGAAGCCGCTAGAAATCGTTCTTGCAGATTGTTGCTGCGGCAATTCAAAAGTAGTTTGTTTGCGTCCGAGGCTCTCTCGAATTCGTTCATCATAATTGTTGCCAATGCGGCAGCCGGGCGCCAATATTCACGTGATGTGTGTTTTGGCATTCGCGTGGCGGGCCCACCCCCGATGGATGCTGGTCGCTGCCGGCAATCGCGACGAATTACATGCTCGTCCTGCCGAACCCCTGAGGCGATGGAAACATCCGGATCATCTGCTCGCGGGGCGGGATCTGCAATTGGGAGGAACCTGGCTCGGTGTTTCCGAGCGGGGGCGGTTTGCAGTCGTGACCAACCTCAGGGGCTATGGCGCACCAGATCCAGGCTGCGCTTCACGCGGCGCGCTCGTAACCGATCTGTTGTCCGGGGAGGGCCGGTATGCCGATCCTGGCAAGGCTGAGCTTTCCGATTTTAACCCATTCAACCTCATCGTCGCCACTCGCGAGCGAGCCCGGTTCCAGTCGAATTGTCCGGAGCCTTTCCAAAGCGACTTCAAGCCCGGGATCTACGGATTGTCGAACGGTGAGCTCGACGAGCCCTGGCCCAAGACGTTGCGGCTTAAGGCCCACCTCCTCGAATGGGTCTTAGGAGGGGCCACACGTCCCGAAGCGCTGCTTGATGATCTGCGGGACGAGAACTTGCCCGCCATCGGGATAAGCTCTGGAGCTCCATTGGACATTCCGCGGGAGCCGCCGCTGTCTCCGATATTCATACGCAATCCAGTCTACGGTACGCGATGTAGCACGGTGGTGGCGATTGACAATCAGGGTCGGGGGAACATCATCGAGCGCCGCTACACGCAGGGGGGGGAAGTGGCGGGCGAAACCGCCCTGTCCTTTTCATGGTCCGGCTGATGTCCGTAGCTGACAAGCACATTCCATCGGACGCGTATAAAGCGAGCGTATAAAAGCGTTTTTAATGCGGCAAGCTATACCCGAGATAAACTTTCATCCTGAATTGCCATCAACGATCGCTGCAGAGGCGGTGACATAGCCTTCCTGGCTCGGCCCCAAAAAGGGGTTCTGGCATTGCTGAAGGTCGTGCCGCTCGTATTGTGGAGCGTGATCCAGCCTTGGAGGTCGATCCTGCCGTTTTTTTCGTCAAAGAGCGCCACATAGTCAGCGCTCCAGTCCCATCCGCGGCTAAGGTATGAAAGGGTCGCAGCACGCGTGCCCGCCCGGCTGCTGTCCAAGGCGACTGTCAACGTTGGACGCGCCAGCAATGCGTCCGGCACCCGGTCGAACAGCGCGCGGACCGGCAGGCCATCGTCTCGCAGTGCCTCCACGTGACCATTGGTTTCGATGACCACTCCACCATTCACCGCCAGCACCTTGGCTCTCTCGCGAGTTTCGGCGCCAGTAGCGGGATTGGTGCGCACCAGCGTGATGGTTTCGCCCACTGCCTTTTCCATCAAACTGGATGGGCTGAGCAGGTCATAACCGAAATTCTGTTCAACTATCGCTGCGTCGGGCACCTTCAGTGAAACCGTCTCCGCGCGAATGGCCGCACTCACATCAGGGAAGCTCTGATGAACTAGCCCCTCAGCGAGTGAACCGCCCCGGGATTGTCGGAGGCTCCAACTCCTGAGAAGGCGGAGCCTGTATGAGCAAGACAACGAACAAGTTTTCACCCGAGGTGCGCGCCCGTGCGGTGCGGATGATATTGGATCACGAGGGCGATTATCCGTCGCGCTGGTCGGCCGTGG
>NZ_JBSQAU010000002.1:705000-1016309 GCF_054740865.1 Pacificimonas sp. ICDLI1SI03 | reverse complement strand
CCATCGGCGATTGCTGGAGCCAATCGGCAACATCCCGCCAGCAGAAGCCGAGCAACGATATTATGCCATGTTGGACGACGTCCCCATGGCCGCGTAACTTAAACCAAATGGCCTCCGGCAAACCCAAGGCGGTTCAGGACCGCCCTCCGGTCACGGCTCGCTCCGGTTCACATCCCCGGCTTGAATCACTCATGCCGAACCCGGTCAATCACTTTCTCAAGCGGGCTCTAAGCGGTCTTGATGGCGTAATAATATAAACCTAGCGGGTGCAAACCAAGTGTATCGGCGAGCGCGTATGGAATCAATCGCGCCGTGAACTTGTCAAACCCACGAAATCCAAATTGGCAAGGTTTAAATCCATTGCGAACTAGCATCACTTGTAGGTGTTCCGGACTAAAATAATTAATGTGTACACGCTGAAAATGATGCCTGCGACGCCATTTTGGCATTAATCGGCGTACGTCCCGGATCGACGGGACGATGACGATAAGGACTCCGCCCCTCTTCAAGGCCACGTAGCTATCCGCTATCATACGTTCTGGGTCGGACACATGTTCGAGCACATTGTCGATGACAATCCCATCAACGCTCTCTTCGCCGACTGTCGTTCGGTCGAAAGACGTATTAGTTACGTTTAGTCCTTGTTCCTGGCAAAGTTCGGCCCGTTCTTTATTAGGCTCATAGCCACAATAATCGAAATCGTGTCTCAGAAGATCGGCTAGAAGTCCGTGGCCAGCGCCGACCTCAACAATTCGCGGCGGCACTCCCGGCAATTTCAGCGCTCGAAGCAGCCCCTCGATCCGATAATGGCGTACGGCAGGCTGGCGATGCTCACGAAGTGTGGTGTTGGCACCCCTAGCATGGGTACTTTCAAATGGATTGGCGGTAAAGACAAAATCACACTTTGTGCATTTGACGATTCGGTAGGTATGTCCGTCGTTTGGCCGCAACTCGACAACAGGCACGACTTGCCGCGCCTTACAAAAGGGGCAAGGCCGATCAGTCTTCGCTATCATTGAACTGAGTTCCTATCAGGAAATAATATTTGCTCGTATTTTCTAAATACGAAGTCTGGCTCAAATTTTGTTGAGGTCGCGCGAACAGTTTCAGGATCCCAATGCGTGCGAGACGCTAGTAAAAGCGCGTCAGCGAAATCTTGGGGATGACGCGTCTGAACTATATAGCCATTCCTTCCCGGCCTTATAATTTCTGACGGTCCGGAGCGACAGTTTACCGACACAATCGGCGTCCCGATTGTGATTGACTCAATTAAACAGTTGGGAAAACCTTCGTAGAGAGATGTCAGTACCGTTACATTCGCACGGGTATAGCAATCTGCCACGTTCGCCACCTGGCCGTGGAAAAACACGGAGGCTTCGAGACCAAGTTTCGTCACCTGGCTGACCAAAGCGTCTCGCTCCGGCCCATCGCCGTAGATCGATAAAAAAGCGGACGGCAAAACGGACTTTAAGCGCACAAAGGCGTTCAGCAGCAGCGATAAGTCCTTAACGGCATGAAGCCTTCCTACAAATACCACCTCATAGCCTCGTCTTTTATGGATTTTGTCCCCGCGCTTTAGCAACATTTGCGGCGACACGGCATTATTGACTACGGTAATATTTTCCTCAGGCACGGCGTAATTGGCGACCAAATCAAGCGCCATTCCTTCAGACTGGGCAATCACATGATCAGCGCGGGCGATGGTATACCGAGCCAGGCCATGAACAACTCTCCCGTGCCATAATGATCGCTCTGCCGCTAGCTTCTCCGATAATGTACTGATGTTACGCAGCACGAACCGCGTTTTGCTGCGAGCAATTGGGCGTAAGCACAGAAGCATCGCTAATAATTGATGATTGAATACCAGCACTTGTGGCGCTGCGCTGTGTCGCAAAAATCTATAAAGTGGCGGTACAGCATAGCGCGCGCGCCGAACTCCGAGCGCGAGGACGGGTACATTTTTGGCTAGGTCAGCACGCAACGGCCCATCCCCATCATCCAATACCACGACCCGTACGGAATATCCTCGCTCCGCAAATAGGTTTGCGATTACGGTACACATGCGTTCGGCCCCGCCCAAACGCAGACTGCTAATCAAAAGATCGAGCGAAGCTATCAACGCAGGACGTTTTCAGCGCGCCTGTTCCAGCTAAACTCGCGCTCAACACGCTCATATGCGCGCGTCTGCAGTTTGGTCCTGAGATCCGGGCTATCCAAAGCGGATATCGCTGCAATCCATTGATTCACTTCCGCCGCTTCGGGCATTATCGCGGTCTCACAAGGCGTCAGTATTTCGCGGAGCACGGGTACATCAGAACAAATAATCGCGCGGCCGGCGGCCATATACTCAAATAATTTCAAAGGCGACATCCATTGCACCGTGTTACCGCTTCCACCATAAACAGCTACAATATTTTGATAGGGAGCTAGCAAGACATCGCACTGCCGCATTAACGACATGACCTTGCCGGGGGGAGCATGTCCCTTTAAATAAAAATTCGTGACAGTTTGCGCCGCCAGCTTCCAGCGCGCGACATCCTCTTCCGTACCACCGTAGATAATATAATCGATACTGGGCGTACATCTGGCCATGTTCAGGATGACGTCGATGCCACGACCGTCGTAAAGTCCGCCGAAATATCCCGCCTTTTGAACAGGCCCGCTAGCTGGTGCGGGTTTTACGCCAATATCGGCCCCATCATGCGCGCATGTGATTCGACCATGTAGCACGGAGTTATTTTCCTCGAACCATTTCTTTAAACGACCACTTATTACGACGAGTTTTGAAAAAGATCGCTGGCGGATAAGCCATTTGAATAACATCTGTTCGACCAGTGACTTGTCTGTGTAAGGCCCATGCATTTCTAAGACTGTCGGCAACCCAGCGCCGATCGCAAAGGCGCTGGCTGCAATCGAACGGGAATAAAAAAGATCGCATCCAGCTTTCTTGGCTAGACGCACCGATTGAGCAGCAAACACGTATGCACGCCCACGCATCTTTGGCCATAGTACGCGTTGGATTGAGAATGTGTTTTCTGTACCATAATGTTCGAACGTCGTTGCCTCGTCATTATTATTAATCTTTGGCAAATACAGCGTCACATCGTGACCCGCTCGAGAAAATGCCGCTGCCATACGCATCACATGCACACTATTTGCAGCGAGCGAGGGCACCATGGAAGCAGCAGTATAAGCAATCTTCACAGAGCAATCCCCGCTTCATTTGGCACTAACTCTCCATACATTTGGTGCAGAGTATTCTCGCCAAAAGTGCGCCCGTTTAAAAATAATCCAGAGCTCCATTGCTGTTTTGGAACGCTAAATCCTTTTTTTGGGCGATCGAGGATAGCGGAGGGGAGTTCATTTCTTTGAGACGCTACTAACACGCCTTTTAATCTTCCGTTCAGCAGCCTTGATCGCTCAGAAATTCCGAAACCAAATTCAATTATCGGCGTGGAAAGTAGAGGAACTCGTGTTTCTAGCGACACCATCATAGATGCGCGGTCAACTTTAGTTAGGATATCGTCCGGGAGATAAGTGTGAAAATCGAGATACTGCATGCGAGTAAACAGCGGTAAATCTTCTCTGTAGAATGCTCGGTATTGCCAATAATCGTCATAATCGTCAGGAATCTCCCAAAATCGACGATAGTTGCTTTTCTCGCGCGCGATTAATCCTCCCATTAGTCGCGCATACAGGTCAAAGCCGGTCAGGAGATGATCGTACTCCAGTCTTTCGGAGAGACGAGCCGAAATCGGTCGACGTTCACTATGCCCGTTCCTCCTCCGTAAATAGCGAGTCAGTGGCTGCACAAATTGGGGAAACCGGACCATTCTCCCCTGCGCACGGGCAAAGCGTCGGTACCAATTATAACCGCAAAAAACTTCATCACCGCCGTCGCCTGTTAACGCCACTTTGACACTTTCAGCAGCGAGTTTGGAAACGAAATAGGTAGGGACTGCCGAACTGTCGGCAAACGGCTCATCATAATTCCGGATAACATCCTCAGCTATAGCCCCAGATGCTTCCTCAGATAGGATACTACGAAGATGATCCGTTTCGTAACGATCCGCCACCATTTGGGCGAAAGGGGTTTCGTCGTAACGTTCGCTGTCAAATCCAATGCTAAATGTCTTCTGGCGCGCGCCATGATAAGCCGCGGCTGCGGTTACGGCACTGGAATCTATCCCGCCGCTCAAAAAGAACCCCAAAGGAACATCTGCAACCATCTGCTCGTTAACGGACGTTTTCAGCAAATGGTTTAGTTCTTCAGGTAGCCCAGGGTTTTCTACGTTGTCGATACTGTCATTTAGCGACCAGTACGCCGTTTCTCGTCGAATTCCTGTATCAACATCAATTTCCAAATGCCGGGCAGCCGGCAGTTTTTGAACCTGCCGGTACAACGATTTAGGCGTAGGGACATAACCGTAAGTAAGAAAATCATAGAGAGCGGTCGTGTCGTGCTCCAAATCCCCTCGCTCGCTGAACTCAACGATTGCTTTCAGTTCTGAAGCAAAGGTAATTTGCGACGACCATATACCATAATATAAAGGTTTAATACCAACGCGGTCGCGCACCAGATGCAATTTTCGCTGACGAGGGTCGTAAATAACGAAGGCGAACATTCCCTCGATACGTTCCAGAAGCCCAGACATTCCCCACTTGTTATAGCCATGCAGAAGGACTTCGGAGTCGGTGAAGCTTTCGAAATCATAATCGCGAACCAAGTCATCCCGCAACGACGCGAAATTGTAGATTTCGCCGTTAAAGGAAAGGACATGTCCAGACCCATTCTGTACCATCGGCTGCAGGCCGTGCGTGGATGTGTCGATGATGCTTAAACGACGATGGCCGATATAAGCGCGCTCGTCATACCATTCGCCCCACGCATCTGGCCCGCGGTGCTCAAGCGTATGCAAAGCACGACGGGCCCGTGCCCTCGTTTGCTCATCAATCGGGCGCGAGTTGCCAAGGCGCACGACGCCAAATAGTCCGCACATGCTTATCCCCTATCAAGGTTCTGCCACGCGGCTGCGTAACAAAGTGATTGCTGAGCCGGTCTCAACCTCCCAATCACCTTTAAGGTGCATGTCAGCAGCCTCCTTAAAATCGCGCTCAGATAGTGGACTGTCGTATGGCGGACTCAATGCGTCGAAGGTATCGTGTACAGCATATTCCAACATGGCAACATCGCTCATCCCTGAGAACTCCGGTTTTGCCGAGTAATTTAGAAAAGGTAAAAAATGCCATGAAATTCGGCGTCCTAGCCGCGATCTATTTAGAACTTGAGTTAATCGAAACATAACGGGTGCCGCGCGATGGATCATGCGATATAGCCGTTCCGGCGACATACGTTTGGTTAGTGGGCGCAAGACGTATTTCCACCGCGCCATCTGGAATATATCGCGGGAATAGGAGTGTACGAAGACGGCTCCATCGGGCTTCACAAAGCGTAAAATATGATCGAGCGTCACTTTAGGATCGGGTGTGTGCATGATGACCCGATGACAAAACACAATATCAAAACTATGCGGTAGCAAGGGTAAATCCGCAATACTTGCCTGCACCAAACAAAGATCTGGGCGATCGCCCAGATTGGCACGGGCAACATCCAGTCCAGCGAGGTCAACGGCGACTACCTTCGCTCCCATCGCTAACAGGATTTCTGTGTCCGGACCAGCGCCGCAGCCGCACTCCAAGACGGTTTTGCCCTTGAAGAAATCCGGCGACCACCCCGTTCGCCTGAGAATGGTATCGTACCGGTCGGTTGTACCATTTCTGGAATCAAGTTGAAGCGTGGCATGTGCCGTTCGAAGCTTCTCAAAATTACCAGCCGAGTAAGATCCGCCCTGAATAAATCTTGGGATGCCGTCTTCTAGGGGAATAACTACATCGTCAAATATCAGTTCATTAGATTTTATTTGACCAGCATGGCCATTGAGGCGAAAATATGTAATAAATTCCTTAAACACGGCAGGTCTACTTTTTCTTGTCAGCGAGGGTCACGAGGCAGACAAAATTGTAAAAAAGTGACTGACCTTGGAAAGCTCGCCTTACAACTTGTGCCCAAAAGGTTTTGGTAACCGCCATTCGCACAGGGAGTTGATGCTCGGTGTGTACAATTTCGAATCCGTAGTTCCGAAGATAGGATGTAAACTCAGAAGCGGCCCATTCGCGGATGTGGTATGGATTCCGCGGCTTGTTTGATGTTTTACTATATAGACGCTCTCGATCAGGTGTCGAAAAAAGTATCATGCCATCAGGTTTGATGCGTTGCATGACATAATCGAGCAAATGATCGGGGTCGGCTAAATGTTCGATCACGTCCGAGCATATAACTAAATCGGCCTTTTCACTTTGGCCAAACGGCTCCGGGTGGTCAAAATCGTCTGCACGCCACTCACCCCAATCGTAATGTTTGAGACAAAAAGCGATGGCATTTGGCTGGTCGAACCCGGTAAAATGGACGTCGGGATGCTTGGAATGCAGCCAAGCGAGTTTACTGGCCGGACCGCATCCTACGTCAAAGACGGTCTGAAAGCCATGTTCTGAAATCAATTTAGACGCCAAGGCATAAACCTGGTGCTGATACCGCAGAGAAATGCCGAGGCGTTTCGGGTCCCAATAGGTTTCGGTTTCATTATCAAACGTAATCCGAGCCTCATTGCCTCGATAATCTTCGGGCAGGAAATATCGATTGCTCATCGACGCCCTCCCACCCTCGCGGCGCGCAACGAGAGAGACATTACAAGACTCCACACTATGTAGAAAACGAAGTAGGATCCGCCGGCTCCGAGCAGACCGTAATTGAGGGTTAGCAGATATAGCGCCAAAAAGTAAATGGCGGTGCCCACGGAGATCGCGAAAAGAGAACGGTTTTCGTACCCCAAGGCGGTAAGCGCGGGATAAAATGCTATCGTTGAAATAGCGATATGCACACCTGTTGCATATAGAATGACCACTGGAACCGCCGCAAGATATTCCGAGCCCACCGTGTGGATAATCAGTGGCTTGGCGACAATTGCCAGTAGGATCAGCATAACTGTCGCGATAACCGTTGTCGCAATCGTCACACGAGCAAACAACCGCCAAAATCGCTTGTCATCGCCAGAAGCTGAAAGCGACGCAAACTCAGGGTAAATTACGACATTCACAGGATCGACGGGCTTACTCAGGGTAGAGCCGAATTGCTTTGCGATCTTGTAGATACCCGCTCCACGCGGATCTAGGATTGCACCTACCAATAGTACATCCAACTCGCGAATGGACATTTTAAGGCTGGCAACAAGATTGGTAACCAACAGGAATTTCAACGCTCGCCTGCGGCCACCTTCTACCTGACGGGTATCCCCCCGCCAAAAACCGAGCAGACCAAGTCGTTGAAGAAGCGTAATACCGACGTATAGCAACGAACTGTTCTTTAGCAGGTCGGCAATCAACCATGAAATTACGAAATAAGGTAACCCAAAATCTCCAGCAAAGCCAAGCAGACTAAACGCGGCTTTTAACATGGCGCCAAGAACATTTAACCTGGCAAGCAGCTTAAAGTCGCGCTCTAATTGTAAAAGGCCGGTCGTAACACCGACTATATTTGTCGCGATAGCGAGCGCATAAATCTGAACAAATATCACATCCCGCTCGGTCCACTCAAAATGGCCCGCCACGAGGGGCGCCACGCCGATAGCAATCACCGTCCCCAGGCAAGCAGTCGCAATGTCGGCTGAAATACAGAGCTTAACAACCGCGAGCATCTCCTCCTGTTTGCCACGCTCTCGCGCCGACGCTCCGAAGCGCACCACGGCGGTCCACGACTGGAAATTCAATAGACGGTCCATGACCGTTGCGTATGTAACGATTAGGGTGAGCACTCCGAACAGCTTTGGTTCAAGCGTTCGGGCAGCCGCCATAACGGAGAGCAGCCCCAAGACGCTCGATGTCATATTGCCGGAAAACATTGCACCAGCATTGCGGACAAGCGACTGTCCCAAAGGCGAAAGTGCAGACAGTCTAAACTGCATCATATCCTTAGCATATCAGGAAGATTTCGCCTATGGCTGGAAATGGAGCAGAAGCTATTCACGAAGGAAAAACTTCTGGATTTATTAGAAATTGGTGGAGCCGAGGGGGATCGAACCCCTGACCTCTACACTGCCAGTGTAGCGCTCTCCCAGCTGAGCTACGGCCCCGAATGTCGTCACCACCCTCTTGAGGAACGGTGGCTAGGGGCGGGCACATATCGCCGCCCGCGCGTCGTGACAAGTACGACGTGAAACTTAGTCGCCGGGGCCATGGCCCCGGCGACTGCTGATGTCAGGTGTCGGGCTGTTCGTCATCGCCCTTGGACTTCGCGACCTCGGTCAGGTCCTCGTCGCCGCCCAGATCGTTCTCGTCGTCGGGGCTGCCCTCGTCGTCCTCGTCGATGTCCAGATCTTCTTCGTCCAGATCTTCCTCGGCCGCCTTTTCCTTTGAGGTCTTGGCGGTGTCGAAGGGCAGAGGCTGCTTCGATTTCAGAACGGGTTCAGGCTCCCACGCCTCTCCGCATTCGATGCAGGTGACGGGGCTATCCTCGCCCAAATCGTAAAAACGGGTATTGCATTCGGGACAGGTACGTTTGGTACCAAGGTCCGCCTTTGCTGCGGCTGCCAATTTCGGTCTCCTGATTGGGTGCGTGCGGGCGGACTGTCGACTCGCCGCCTGCCGCCTCTTCCGGCGGGCGCTTGCCACGCTCCGAACGCACTGTCAAAGCCCCGCCGAAATGCGCCTGCACGGCGCCGGTTTCAAGGGGTATTCATGTCAGAGCAATCCGAAGGCGCTGCACGGCCACTTTCACTGCGGGCCGAAGGACCGCTTTCCGGCAACGTCAAGGTCCCCGGCGACAAGTCGATTTCGCATCGTTCGCTGATGCTGGGGGCGCTCGCCGTCGGACGCACGACGGTGTCCGGCCTTTTAGAGGGAGAGGACGTGCGGGCGACGGCCGCCGCCCTGCAGGCCATGGGTGCTCGTGTCGCACGGCAGGACGATATATGGATAGTCGACGGCGTCGGGGTCGGCGGCCTGCTGGAGCCGGAAAGCGTTCTCGACCTGGGCAATTCGGGAACCTCAGCGCGTCTGTTCATGGGCCTGTTGGCCAGCCATCCGCTGACCGCCACCTTCATCGGCGACGAATCGCTGCAGAAGCGGCCGATGGGGCGGGTGGTCGAGCCGCTGACGCGCATCGGTGCACGATTCATGTCGCGGGAGGGGCGCCTGCCCCTGACGATGACCGGGACGGAACAGCCGCTGCCCATTGACTATACGATGCCCGTAGCCTCCGCGCAGGTGAAATCGGCGGTGCTGCTCGCAGGCCTCAACACCCCCGGCGACATGATCGTCCGCGAACCGACCGTCACACGCGATCATTCGGAACGCATGCTTGAAGCTTTCGGGGCGAAGCTGTCGATTCATCAGACCAGTGAGGGAAAGCAGATCCGCCTGCATGGCCAGGCCGATTTGCACCCGATGGATATCATCGTGCCGGGCGACATTTCGTCAGCGGCCTTCCCGCTCGTCGCCGCGCTGATCGTTCCGGGCAGCGAGATCGAAGTCACCGGCGTCGGCCTGAATCCTACGCGCACCGGCCTGATCGACGCGCTCCGCCTGTTGGGCGCAAAGATCGACATTCGCGAAGGGATACCCGCTGGTAGCGAGCCTGTCGGCGACATAGGCGTCCGCGCCGGTCCGCTGGTTGGCACCTCCATTCCAGCCGTGCTTGCGCCGCTGATGATCGATGAATATCCGATCCTGATGGTTGCGGCCGCCTTTGCCGAAGGCGAAACCGAAATGCGCGGCCTGGAGGAATTACGGGTAAAGGAATCCGACCGCCTTGCCGTGATGGCGGAGGGGCTGTCGGCATGTGGGGTCCCCGTGCGGCTGCTAAGCGACGGAATCGTCATTACGGGATCGGGCGGCGCGCCGGTCGCGGGCGGCGCCACCGTCGCCAGCCATCTCGATCACAGGATCGCCATGAGCTTCGCAATCCTGGGCCTGAATTCGGCGCGACCGATCATTGTCGACGATGCGCGGCCTGTCGACACCAGTTTTCCGGGTTTCGTGGAGCTGCTGTGCACCTTGGGTGCTTCACAGCAGGAAAGTTAGCAGAAACGCCGTCGTGCCAAGATAGGTCAGCGTGAAGGTCCTCAGGTCGGACGATATTTCCGACCGGGCCGTACGAAAGGCGTTGGCCGCGATGCGGCGCCCGAATGCCGGTCTGCGGATCGCATAGGCGAACATGGGATCGTGCCTCCATTGTCACTTTGGATATACTTAACAAAGTGTAAACGTCGCACCATCCATAAAGATGGTTAATATGCTGAAATGGCCGGACGGGTAAGCACATCGGCGATTCGCGCCGCCGCGTGGCCATCCCCGAATGCCAGCGACCCGACCCGGTCGGGGCCCTGATCCAAAAGCTCCTCTGCCGCCGCGACGATCGCGTTCTTTTCCGTACCAACGAGGCGAGAGCAGCGACCTTGCAGCGCCTCCGGTCGTTCGGTTGTCTTGCGCACACAAAGAAGCGGCGTTCCCAGCACCGCTGCCTCTTCCTGAATGCCTCCCGAATCGGTGATGACCAGATCGGCAGCCCGCAGCAGCGGGATAAAGTCGCGATAAGCGAGCGGCTCCACCAGTTCGATTGGTCCTGCGGGCGAAAGCGAAGCAAGTTCGCTCGCCGAGGTGCGAGGATGCACGGGATAGATCAGTTGAACGTCATTCCGGGCCGCGATGCGCTCCGCCGCCCCCAGAATATTCCGCATGGGTGCCCCCGCGCTCTCCCCCCGATGTGCGGTCAGGATCACCAGGCGCCGGGCGGGGTCGATTCCGTCGGGCAGGCCTGCACCAGGATCTGACAGAATAAGGCGCAGGGCATCGACAACGGTATTGCCGACCATATGCACATATTGCTGCGCGCGCCCCTCTCGAATCAGCGCAGATTTGGCTGTTTGAGTGGGCGCGAAGTGCATGGTGGCCAAACGGGAGATCAGAACGCGATGAAACTCCTCGGGATACGGGTTCAGCCAGTCATGGCTGCGCAGCCCCGCCTCCACATGATGTAGCGGCACACCTTCGATGCTTGCTGCGATGGAGCCTGCAAGGGCGCTCGCCGTGTCGCCCTGCACGATAACCGATGCCGCCGAACTTTCCCTGATCGCCCGCTGCAGTTGCGACACGGTATCCAGCGGGCGAAAGGAATCAGTCCGCGGCGGAGTAAGCGGGAATTCCACGTCGAGAATATCGAATGCCGCCAGGGTTGGCGGCAGCAGATCGGGATGCTGCCCCGTCGTCGCCATGACGACGGTTGCGCCGGCATGGCGCAGGGCGAACAGAACGGGCGCAAGCTTTATCGCTTCCGGCCGCGTGCCCACGACAATCAGAAAATCGGCGATGCGGATCGCTCCCCTGCCCTCGGACTTGGCCCATGCCTCGATACTCCGCGTCTCGAAGTACGCAAGTCCTTGAAGCGGCATCAGCACCAGCCTAGGCGGTCAAGGATGGATCGTACAGACGTTCGCGCCGGATGACGGCATCGCTTATCATCGCCGTCGACGGACCCGCAGCATCGGGCAAGGGAACGATCGCGAAGGCATTGGCGCGTCATTACAGCCTGCCTCATCTGGACACAGGCGCCCTCTATCGTGCGGTTGCAGTGGCGGTGATTGCGGATGGTTGCGACCCGGCCAACGCCGGGAGAGCGGCCGCGCTCGCCGAAAATTTCCCGGACAGCCTGCTTGCCGATCCACAACTCCGATCCCGACAGGCGGGCGCGCTGGCATCGGTCGTGTCTGCGCATCCAGAAGTTCGCGCAGCATTGCTGCAACGGCAGAGGCATTTCGCCGTCCAGCCCGGCGGTGCCGTGCTGGACGGCCGCGATGTCGGCACGGTCATCGCGCCCGATGCGACGGCAAAGCTGTTCGTCACGGCCGATGTCGCAGAGCGCGCACGGCGGCGTACCCTGGAGTTGACCGGACGCGGCGAGCCGAGCGATCAGGCGGCGATTCTCGCGGATCTAAAAGCGCGCGATGCCCGCGATTCCAGCCGCGCGTCGGCGCCGCTGAAAGTCGCCCCGGATGCGGTGGTGATCGACACCACCGCCCTTGGCATCGAGGAGGCGATTGCGGCCGCCATCGCCGCCGTCGACAGGGCAATCGCCTGACCGCCTTGCAGCTTGCATTTTCGCCACAATTCCTCTACTAGGCACGCGCCTTCCGATGTGGCCAAAGTGCGGCATCCGGCACCAGCCTCATGATGAGCGGGCGGCGGGGACACTCCCCGAAACCGCCCGCTTTGCCTGTGGCGGGTCATTCAACGACAGGGGCAATTCCGCTCCAGACCACCGGAACCAACCGGTCGGCATGAATAGACGAATATAAGGATTATCAGAACTTTATGGCTACAGCAGCAGCGCCTACACGTGACGATTTCGCCTCCATGCTCGAAGAGAGCTTGGGTGGCTCGGAAACCTTCGAGGGCCGCGTCGTTACCGGAACCGTTACCGCCATCGAAAACGACATGGCAATCGTCGATGTCGGACTGAAATCGGAAGGGCGCATCGCGCTCCGCGAATTCGCAGCCCCCGGTCAAAAGGCGGATTTGTCAGTCGGTGACGAAGTCGAAGTCTTTGTCGATCGCGTCGAGAACGCTCATGGCGAGGCCATGCTCAGCCGCGACCGCGCCCGCCGAGAGGCAGCATGGGACCGCCTGGAGACGGAATATGACGACACCGCCCGCGTCGAAGGCACGATCTTCGGCCGCGTGAAGGGTGGCTTTACCGTCGATCTGGGCGGCGCCGTCGCTTTCCTGCCCGGCAGCCAGGTGGATGTGCGCCCCGTGCGCGACGTCGGCCCGCTGATGGGCATGCCGCAGCCTTTCCAGATCCTGAAAATGGACCGGAAGCGCGGCAATATCGTCGTTTCCCGCCGCGCGATCCTGGAAGAGACGCGCATGGAGCAGCGTTCCGACCTGATCCAGTCCCTGACCGAGGGTCAGGTGGTCGAGGGCGATGTGAAGAACATCACCGACTATGGTGCCTTTGTGGACCTGGGCGGAATCGATGGCCTGCTGCACGTCACCGACATGAGCTACAAGCGCGTCGGCCACCCCTCCGAAATCGTCAATATCGGCGACAAGGTGAAGGTGCAGATCATCCGCATCAACCGCGAAACGCAGCGCATCTCGCTCGGCATGAAGCAGCTGGAGGCCGACCCCTGGGACGGCGTCGCGGCGAAGTATCAGATCGGCCAGAAAGCGACGGGCCGCGTCACCAACATCACCGACTATGGCGCCTTCGTGGAGCTGGAAGCCGGGATCGAGGGTCTGGTGCACGTGTCCGAAATGTCCTGGACGAAGAAGAACGTTCACCCGGGCAAGATCGTTTCGACCAGCCAGGAAGTCGATGTCATCGTCATCGAGGTCGACGAAGAAAAGCGTCGTATTTCGCTGGGCCTGAAGCAGGCAATCTCCAACCCCTGGGAAGATTTCGCCGACAAGCATCCAGTCGGGTCGATCGTCGAGGGCGAGGTCAAGAACACCACCGAGTTCGGTCTGTTCGTGGGTCTGGACGGCGATGTGGACGGCATGGTCCACATGTCCGACATTGCCTGGGGCGTATCCGGCGAGGAAGCGCTCGACCTGCATCACAAGGGTGAGACCGTTAAGGCGGTTGTTCTCGACGTGGATGCTGAAAAGGAACGCATCTCGCTCGGCATCAAGCAAATGGACCAGGCCGAAGAGGGCGCATCCAGCGTTTCCGTGGCCTCGGGCGTCAAGAAGGGCGATACCGTCACCGGCGAAGTCGTCGATGTTCGCGATGGCGGCGTCGAGGTTTCCATCGAGGGGGGCGCGACGACCGGCTTCATTCGGCGTTCGGACTTGTCGCGTGATCGCGACGAACAGCGTCCGGAACGCTACCAAGTCGGTCAGAAGGTCGATGCGCTGGTAACCGGCTTCGACCGTTCGAAGAAGCCGAACCTCAGCATCAAGGCACTACAGATCACCGAGGAAAAGGAAGCCGTGAAGCAATATGGCTCTTCCGATTCGGGAGCGTCGCTGGGCGACATTCTCGGCGAGGCGCTCGGAAAATCTAAGGATGCCGACAAATCCTGACTTGAATATACATTAATTTCGACTAAGGGCACGTTCCAACGGCGTTTTCGCCATTGGAGCGTGCTTTTTATTGAATAATGTAACGCAGGTTAGTATGGCGAGCGCCCAACCTAGCTGACGTGCCTTTCCAAGAGGGGGAATATATGATCCGTTCGGAACTAGTCACTGCCGTGGCGGACGCACATCCTCATCTGACCGCTCGGGAAGCCGAGCGAGTCGTTGGAACGATTTTCGACTCAATCATTGATGCGCTGGCCGAAGGGCGCCGCGTTGAGCTTCGCGGCTTCGGGGCCTTTTCGACCCGTGCTCGCGATGCACGAACGGGCCGCAATCCCCGCACCGGCGACGCCGTGGATGTGGAGGCGAAACGCGTCCCCCACTTCAAGGCTGGCAAGGACCTGCGTGAGCGCCTGAACGCCTAAGCGCCGGGGGCGCAGTCCGGGCCAAACTCGCCAGCGCTCTTTTGGTCTCGTCACTATTTATGACGGGCATTCCGCACCGCGCCCCCTGATGGCGGACCGCATTTCTATACCCTGTCATTCTAAAATTGCGTCTTTTCAGAATTGCCCGGACTCTGGTCACCCTCCGCATCCCATGCTATCCGCAACGTCATGCGCATTATCACGCTCGTCATCTACGTCCTTATCGGCCTGTTCATTGCGTGGTTCGCGTCGAACAATTTCGGGCGCGTTTCCATGTGGCTGCCTGGTGGTTACGAGGCAAACTGGCCGCTGGCGGTATATATGATCGCTGCCCTTCTGCTCGGCGCCCTGCCGCTTAGCCTGATGCATTCGATCAGCCGGTGGCGCTGGGAACGCAGGATCAGAAAGCTGGAGGCGGAGCTGGCGGCGCGCGAAACACCCGACCTGTCACGCGCGGCGCGCGAAACACCCGCAATGTCACGCGAAGCCGGTCCCCGACTCGAAACCGCAACGCCGCCGCTTTCACCGCAATGAGCGGTAATCCGATATTCTGCGCGGTGGACACCGCCGACCTTTCGCACGCCTGCAATCTGGCCCGTATGGTTGCGCCACATGTGGGCGGATTGAAACTGGGGCTCGAATTCTGGAACAGCCATGGCGCCGCTGGCGTCGCGGAGGTCATGGCGCGGGCACCGAAGGCACGGCTCTTCCTCGACCTGAAATTGCACGACATTCCGAATACCGTAGCGGGTGGCATACGTGCGCTTGCCAATGTGGACTTCGATATACTGACCGTGCATGCGGCGGGCGGACGGGCCATGATGCAGGCCGCAAAGCAGGCCGCCCCCCATCATGCTGCGGTGGTCGGCGTTACCGTCCTTACCAGCCTCGACGACCAGGACCTTGACGATATTGGCGTTACCGGGACCAGTGCTGCGCAGGTGGCGCGCCAGGCGGCCTTGGCACGCGATAGCGGCCTGGACGGTATCGTCTGTTCTCCACAGGAGGTTGGGGAGCGGCGACGCGACTGGCCAGATGGTCTGTTCGTGGTACCCGGCATCCGCCCCGTCGGTAGCGACGCCGGCGACCAGAAGCGTACGCTAACTCCAGATCAGGCAATGGCGGCGGGTGCCGGCGTTCTGGTGATCGGCCGTCCCATTACGCAGGCGCCCGACCCGGCAACGGTGGCCAGCACCATCGCCGCCTCTCTGCGATGACACAAGTAAAGATTTGCGGCATCCGCGACCCCCAAGCGCTCGCCGCTGCGCGAAACGCAGGCGCCAGTCACATCGGTTTTGTGTTCTTCGCGAAAAGCCCGCGCAATCTCGACCTGTCCGATGCCCGCGCTCTTTCCCTTCAGGCACAGGGGCTACGCCGCGTCGGCCTGTTCGTTGACGCCGATGATTCACTTATCGACGCCGCTGCGCCGCTGTTGGACGCGATGCAGCTTCACGGCGGGGAAAGCCCCGCGCGCGTGGCCGAACTGAAGGCCCGTACCGGCAGGGAAGTCTGGCGCGCGCTCGGCATTTCATCGCGCGCCGACCTTGCCGCGTCACGCGAATATCACGGCGCGGCCGACCTGATCCTGTTCGACGCCAAACCGCCCGCTGATGCGAGTGTGCCAGGCGGGCGCGGCGTTCGGTTTGACTGGACCCTTCTGAAAGACGCGGCACCGGCCATGCCGTGGGGGCTGGCTGGCGGTCTGACGCCGGATAATGTGGCGGCGGCACTTGCCGCGACCAACGCCCCCCTTGTCGACACCTCCTCCGGTGTGGAAGACGCGCCGGGTCAGAAATCTTCGGCGAAAATCGCCGCCTTCATGGAAGCCGTTCGATCCGCATGACCACGAAATCCCTAAGAGCCGGACCCGACGAGCGAGGCCATTTTGGTCAGTTCGGGGGCCGCTATGTCGCCGAAACGCTGATGCCGCTGATTCTGGAGCTGGAGCGCGAATATCGCCGCGCCCAAGCCGATCCTGAATTCGAGCGCGAATTTCATCACCTGCTGCACCACTATGTCGGTCGTCCGAGCCCGCTTTATTTCGCGGAGCGGATGACGGACGCGATCGGCGGCGCCAAAATCTACCTTAAGCGTGACGAGTTGAACCATACCGGCGCGCACAAGATCAACAATTGCATCGGTCAGATTCTGCTTGCCCGCCGCATGGGGAAAACCCGCATCATCGCGGAAACCGGCGCCGGACAGCATGGCGTGGCGACCGCTACCGTCTGTGCCCGCTTCGGCCTGCCCTGCACCGTGTTCATGGGTGCAGAGGACATGCGCCGACAACAGCCGAACGTCTTTCGCATGAAGCTGCTGGGCGCCGACGTGCGCGGCGTCACGTCGGGCCGCGGCACGTTGAAGGATGCGATGAACGAGGCGCTGCGCGACTGGGTCGCGAACGTCGCGGATACATATTATCTGATCGGCACCTCCGCCGGCCCGCACCCCTATCCGGAACTGGTGCGCGACTTTCAAAGCGTGATCGGCAAGGAAGCGCGAGAGCAAATCCAGTCCATGGAGGGCAAATTGCCCGATATGCTGGTCGCCGCGATCGGCGGCGGCTCCAACGCCATTGGCCTGTTCCACCCGTTCCTCGACGATGCCTCCGTTCGCATGATTGGCGTAGAGGCGGCGGGCAAGGGCCTCGACGGCCGCGAACATGCGGCCAGCCTGACCGGCGGACGTCCGGGCGTTCTTCACGGTAACAAGACCTATCTGCTGCAGGACGAGGACGGACAGATTACCGAGGGGCACAGCATCTCCGCCGGCCTCGATTATCCCGGCATCGGCCCCGAACATTCCTGGCTGCACGAAATCGGCCGGATCGATTATCGTAGCGCAACAGACCAGCAGGCGCTCGACGCCTTCCAGTTTTTGTGCCGGACAGAGGGCATCATCCCCGCGCTGGAACCCGCCCATGCCCTGCATGTCGTGCGCGATATCGCGGAGGGCATGACAAAGGATCAGATCATCATCGCCAACCTTTGCGGTCGCGGTGACAAGGACATCTTCACCGTCGCCGACGCGCTGGGGGTCGAACTGTGAGCGAACGCCTTTCCGCTGCCTTTGCGAAAAACCGCGCTGCGCTCGTTACCTTCGTCACCTGTGGGGATCCGACCGCCGAACAGACGCCTGCCGTCCTCGATGCCTTGGTAGAGGCGGGTGCCGACGTGATCGAGCTTGGTATGCCGTTTACCGACCCCATGGCGGATGGCCCGGCGATTCAGGCGGGCGGCATTCGCGCGCTGACGAACGGCATGACGCTGAGGAAAACATTGGCGATCGCTGCGGATTTCCGGAATCGCCATCCTGAAACGCCACTGATCCTGATGGGGTATCTCAACCCGCTGCTATCCTATGGTGACGGGTTCGCTGCGGATGCGGTGAAGGCGGGCGTCGACGGCTGCATCATCGTCGATCTGCCACCAGAGGAAGACGAGGAACTAGGCCCGGCCTTCCGTAAGGCCGGCCTGCATTTCATACGCCTTGCCACGCCAACCACCGACGAGGCTCGCCTGCCTGCCGTTCTGAACGGTGCCTCAGGGTTTTTATACTATGTCAGCGTCGCGGGCGTGACCGGAACAGCCAGCGCCGCCACCGCCGACGTGGGCGCAGCCGTCGCACGCATCAAGCGAGAGACCGACCTGCCCATCGCAGTCGGCTTCGGCATCCGCACACCCGAACAGGCCGCAGCCATTGCACGTGTCGCGGACGGCGTCGTCGTCGGGTCCGCCATTGTCGATCTGGTCGGGGAAAATACGAGCGACCCTGCTCCTGCCGTCTTCAAATATGTGCAAAGCCTGTCCGAAGCGGTTAAGTCGGCGACATGAGTTGGCTTACGAACCTGCGCCCGCGCCTGAAATTCCTTCAAAAGAAGGAGACGGCTGACAGTCTCTGGACGAAATGCCGTGGCTGCGGTCAGATGATTTTCCAGCGCGACCTGGAAAAGAGCCTGAACGTCTGTCCCGAATGCGACTTCCACGAACGCATTGGCCCCAATGAACGTTTTCAGCAGCTGTTCGACGGGGGCACTCATGTGCGTCTGCCACTACCGTCGGTCGCAGATGACCCACTGAAATTCAAGGATCAAAAGCCCTATCCGGCCCGCATCAAGGCGGCGCGCGCCAAAACCGGCGAGACCGAAGCCTTCGCCCTTGCCCGCGGCCATATTGGCGGCGTCGATTCGATCATGGGCGTGCAGAATTTCGCCTATATGGGCGGTTCCATGGGGATGGGCGTCGGTTCCGCTTTCGTGGCAGGAGCGCGCGCGGCACTGAAGCATCGCCTGCCCTATGTGGTCTGCACCGCGTCGGGCGGCGCCCGCATGCAGGAGGGGCTGTTCAGCCTGATGCAGATGCCGCGCGCAACGGTTCTGATCGAGGAACTGAACGAGGCCGGTCTGCCATATATCGTCGTTCTGACCGACCCGACGACGGGTGGCGTTACGGCCAGCTATGCCATGCTGGGCGACGTTCAGATCGCGGAGCCCCGTGCGCTGATCGGCCTGGCGGGCCAGCGCGTGATAGAACAGACCATCCGCGAAAAATTGCCGGAGGGCTTTCAACGGGCCGAATTCCTGCTGGAACATGGAATGATCGACCGGGTCGTGCATCGGAAGGAATTGGCCGGCGTTCTGGGCCGCCTGCTCGCCATGATGACGGGCACCCGTACCGAAGTCCTGAGTTCCGAGGCCGCGCGCACCGAGGCCGGATGAGGCCATGGCGACGCGCAGGCGGGGCTTCATATCGAAAGGCGTGGACGGCGTGCCGAAACATGTTCATTGCACGCCCCCCGACGCGGGGATGAGGGATCGGATTCCGGGTGGCTGATCCGATCATTGGGGACGGCGCGCACGCTGACGATCCAGCGCTCAACGCCCTGTTGCAGCGTGCGCGCGCGCTGCACCCGCAATCCATAGACCTGACGCTCGGTCGGTTGGAAGCGCTGCTCGACAAGCTCGGCAATCCGCATCGCGCGCTGCCACCGACCTTTCACGTCGCCGGCACCAATGGGAAGGGCAGCGTCTGCGCGTTCCTGCGGTCCGCGCTGGAGGCGGCGGGGCACAGTATTCATGTCTATTCCAGCCCCCACCTTGTGCGGTTCAATGAACGGATCCGCCTGAACGGGGCGCTGATTGGCGATGATGAACTGACCGCTTTGATGACCGACGTCATGGCGGTGAACGACGGCGCCCCGATCACATTCTTTGAACTGACAACGGCTGTCGCCTTCACCGCCTTTGCACGCCACCCGGCGGATGCGCTGGTTCTGGAGGTGGGGCTTGGCGGCCGCTTCGATGCAACGAATGTCATCGAAAAGCCGCTGATCTGCGGCATCAGCCAGATCAGCCGCGACCATGAAAAATTTCTTGGGTCCGAGATACTGACAATCGCGGGAGAGAAGGCCGGCATTGCAAAGTCCGGCGTTCCCATCGTGACGGCGCGGTATCCCGCCGCGATTGCGGGCAAGGTTGGCGAAACGGCGGCGCTGGCCGGTGCAAAGCTGATCCCCCGCGGCCTCGACTGGGACGCAACATTCTACAAGGGGCAGCTTCACTATCGCGACAAGATTGGAAAGCTGACGCTCAGTGCCCCGCGCCTGCCCGGCGCGCATCAGCATGACAATGCCGCCATCGCGACGGCGATGCTGCGCCATCAGAGCGCACTTACCGTGCCGGAATCCGCCTTGCGTGCAGGTCCGGGCTGGGCGCGCTGGCCGGCTCGGCTGCAAAAGCTGGATAGCGGCCCGCTTGTTGACCTGGCACCGGCGGGCAGCGCGGTCTGGCTGGATGGTGGGCACAACCCCGCGGCGGGCCGCGCGCTCGCCGATTTTCTGCGTCGCATCAATAAGAACGACCAGCCGGTCCATTTGATCTGTGGCATGATCGAGGGGAAGGATGCGCGGGAGTTTCTGAAGCCTCTGGCACAACGCGCCACTCATTTTTCCGCCGTCCCGGTGTCGGACCATGTCACTCAGACACCGGACGAGCTGACCGCCATCGCAAGCGGCCTGGGCCTGACCGCCCGCCCCGCCGCGTCGGTGCGCAATGCGCTGCAGAAAATGCGCCCTGAGGAGACATCCTCTCCCGCCATCATCCTTATCTGTGGCTCGCTCTATCTGGCCGGAGAGGTGCTGAAGGAAAACGGTCCTCTGCCCGAATGAGCGGGGTTGTGCATCAATCCTTTCCGCCGGTCGTCAACGAGCTTACGGAAATCCTGATCTTGGGCAGTATGCCCGGTGCGCTGTCCCTGGAACGCGCGCAATATTACGCCCATCCACGCAACCAATTCTGGCGTCTGGTGGGCAGCCTGATCGAAATTGATCTTCCCGCCCTGCCCTATCCTGATCGCTGCCAAGCGTTGCTGAGAAACAAGATCGGCCTGTGGGACGTATTCAAATCCTGCAGGCGGGAGGGAAGTCTAGACACGGCTATTCGCGATGCCGAACCGAACGATTTGCCAGGACTTGCCGCCCGCCTGCCCCGGCTGCGGCTGATCGCATTCAACGGCGGCACGGCGGCCAAATCCGGCCAACGCGTCCTGAACGAAAATCGTGTCCACCTTGCTGCCCTGCCGTCAAGCAGTCCGGCCTACACACTGGCATTTGAGGAGAAGCGGAAACGCTGGGCAGAGGCGTTGCGCGCGCCCGCTACCTGATAGGCTGTCAAGCCCTTTTCGGCATCTGCCTATTCGACTTTGCGATCCACGGGCACCTCGGCGGGCGCAGGTTCGGTGCCTGCGGTTCCGATCGCCTCGTCGACCAGCCCGCTTTTCATCATCCACCAGTAGATGAGAATGCCCGGCACGGCCGCCAGGGTCGTCAGCAGGTAGAAATTCACATATCCCATCGCCTCGATCAGGCCGCCCGCCGTCGTCCCGGTCAGGAAGCGTCCGGCAATACTGGCGGCGGCAGAGATCAGCGCATATTGCGCGGCCGTGAAGCGCAGGTCACACAGGGCAGAGAAATAGGCGACGACGGCCACCCCGCCAAATCCAGAAGCAAAATTCTCAAAACCTATGGCCGCTGCCATGCCGATATTGCTGTGGCCCGCTGCCGCCAGCGCGGCAAAGCTGGTATTGCTGACAGCCATCAGGATCAGGCTGAGCATCACCGATTTCTTCATCCCAATTCGGGTATATAGCCAGCCACCCACGAAAACGCCGACCAGCAACGCCCAAAAGCCAATCCCGATATCATAAAAGGCGATCTCGTCATTGGTGAAGCCAAGGTCATCAAACAGCAGGCGGAACGTCAGATTGGCCAGCGTATCGCCGATCTTGTGAACCAGAATGAACAGCAGAACGACGAACGCCCCGCTGCGACGCAGAAACTCCGAAAACGGCCCGATCACAGAGGCGACGGCTGATCGCATCCCCTTGGCGCGCGCCACCACTTTTCTGCGGCGTTCCGGCTCTCCCAGCACCAGCGCCGCGATCATGGCGGGGGCGGCGAACAGCGCGCAGACCAGATAGCCCAGGGTCCAACCGGACCGTTCTGCAACGACGAGCGCGACGGCGGCGGCGGCGGCGGCGCCGATGCGCCAGCCATATTGGCTCATGCCCGATCCGATGCCCAGCTGCCGCGGCTCCAGCAGGTCGATCCGATAGCCATCGATGACGATATCATAGGTTGCACCTGCCGCTGCCAGCAAAATGGCTGCCCATGCTGTGTGGACGATGTCATTCGCGGGATCGGCAAAGGCGAGATTCACAATGGCCGCGATCACAAGCCCGCCCGCCAGCAGCATCCATGATACCCGCTGACCCAAGCGGCCGATCAGGGGCAGCTTCACCCCATCAACCACCCAGGCCCAGGCCCATTTGAAATTATAGGCAAGAAACGCCAGCGCGAAGAGCGTCACGGTCGACTTCTCTATCCCGCTCTGTGCCAGCCGCGTCGTCAGCGTGGCAGCGATCAGCGCGAAGGGCGCACCCGATGATATGCCAAGCGCGAGCGCTGCCAGCGGGGCGGGTTCCAGATAGGGGCGGGCACCGGCAGGCAAGACCGCACGGACGGGGGCGAGAAGGCTCATAAGCGTGCGCTAGCACCGACAGTAAGGAAGCGCGAGCCTGCCGTGATGCCCAGAGGGTCAGCGAGGTATCCCCGTCCCCCCCCCCAACCCCCTGCCCGCCCCCTTCAAGGCACTAGCTTTTTTTGGGCTTTCATCCGCATTACAATTCCTAGCCATGGACATAATCGCACCTCCGTTGCGTCCAACCTCCGGCCAGATTGCCTTGGCCCGCTGCATCGCACTCGGTGCCGAACAGCCCGCTACGGAGCCAAATAGCGACTGCACAACGGCGATTGATGCCGCTGTCTATACCGATCCAGATCGTTTCGTGCGGGAGATGGATTGCCTGTTTCGCGCCATGCCGGTTGCCGTCGCCGTATCGGCGCTGCTGCCGAAGGCGAATAGTGCCGTGACGCATGACGGCTTTGGCGTGCCCCTGATCCTGACCCGGGATGGCGAGGAGCGAGTGCATGCGTTTCTGAACGTCTGTCGCCACAGAGGAACCCGCCTGCTGGACGCAGACGAAGTGGTCAGCGCGCCGCGGATAATATGCCCCTATCATGCGTGGGCCTATGCCGGCGACGGGCGCCTGACGGGCTTGCCGCGGCCCGAGACCTTTCCCGGCCTCGACAAGGAGACGCGGCGGCTGATGGAACTGCCCGTGCGAGAGGCGGGGGGCATGATCTGGGTCGGGCTGGACCGCAATCGTGACTATGATTTCGCCCTTGTGGAGGGGCCTCTCGCCGCCGATTTCGACGCCCTTGGTCTCTCCGGCATACATCTTTACGCGCGCCGCACGCATCATGTTCCCGGCAATTGGAAGCTGATCATGGACGCCTTTCTGGAAAGCTACCACGTCCAGCGGCTGCACAAGAACACGCTGGCCCGTTTCTTTGCCGATGGAGAGGGCGCCGGCGACATGATCGGTCCGCATCAACGGTCTCTGGTCACGCGCGACTTTGATGCGGACGAAGTGGACATCGAAGATTGGGAGCAATTGCGCCGGGTCGGAACCTATACATATCAGATGCTGCCCGGCACGGTCATTGTCGCCTCACCAGATTATGTAAACGTCATGACATTGATGCCGCAGGATGTCGGCAACACGCTGGTCGAGGATTTCATGTTGATCCCCGAAGCGCCGCAAACTGAAAAGGCGGAGCAGCACTGGGCGCGAAGCTGGCAACTGCTGGATGGTCAAGTGTTCGGACAGGAGGATTTCGGCGCCATTGCGCTTGGCCAGCGCGGCCTCGATTCTGGCGCAGTGGGTGAAATGGTCCTGGGGACACTGGAACAGGGGATCCGCCGCTTCCATGACGAAGTGGAAAAGCGCCTCTAACCGCACCCGCGCTCAAAACGGCAGAATGCGGGTTTTAGAACGCCATGCCCAACCCGGCCTGCCTGTCCCCGTCCTGCAGCTCGTCGCCGATGATGCGCGCAACGTGCAGCACATTCGTACTGCCGGGCGTGCCGAACGGGACGCCTGCCATCACCACCATGCGGTCGCCCGCGACAGCAAGCCCGGTCCTGAGGGCCATGCGCCGCGACTTGCCAACCATTTCCTCGAAATCTGACACGTCGCGCGTGTGGACGGCATGAACGCCCCATAACAGACCGATCCGCCGTGCTGTTTCCAGATTTGGCGTCAGTACCAGCAGCGGCACCGGCAGGCGTTCGCGGCTGGCACGCCGTGCGGTCGATCCCGAGGACGTAAAGCAGCTGACCACCGCACATGGCACGGTTTGCAGCACCTGGCCCGCAGCAGACGCCATGGCATCTGCCGTCGTCGGCTGCGGCATTGTTCGCGTAAAGTGCACATGGCGCGCGAATTCCGGGTCCGCTTCCGCCTCCAGTGCGATGGCGTTCATCATGCGGACCGATTCTACAGGATAATCGCCGGCCGCGGTTTCCGCCGACAGCATCAGGCAGTCGGCGCCCTCGTAAATGGCATTGGCGACATCGCTGACCTCCGCCCGCGTCGGGGAAGGGGCGCCAACCATTGAGTCCAGCATCTGGGTCGCCACTACGACGGATTTGCCCGCTGCGCGCGCCAGCTGGATGATTTCCTTTTGCGCGCGTGGCACCTTCTGCGGCGGCAGTTCGACACCAAGATCGCCCCGCGCGACCATCAGCGCGTCGGACAGTTCCAATATGCCATCCAGCGTATCCATCGCTCGCGGCTTCTCGATCTTTGCCAGCAGCGCGGCACGACCCGCAATCAATCGCCGCGCCTCTGCCACATCATCCGGCCGCTGCACGAAGCTGAGCGCAATCCAGTCGACCCCTTCATCAAGGGCAAAATCCAGATCTCGGCGATCCTTTTCCGTCAACGCTGGCAAAGGAATGACCGCGTCGGGCACATTGATGCCCTTGCGGTCGTTCAGCTCGCCATCGTTCATGACCGTGGTGACGATCCGCCCCGAATCGGCGCTGTCGATATGCAGTGCCAGCTTGCCGTCATTTAGCAAAAGCCGTTGCCCCGCCTCGACCGCGGCAAACACTTCCGGATGGGGCAGACCGACGCGGGCGCTGTTGCCGGGCGCATCGCCCCTATCCAGCGTGAAGCGGTCGCCCTCCTTCAACTGCACCGGCCCGTCTGCAAAGGTACCGATCCTGATCTTCGGCCCCTGCAGGTCGGCCAGGATGGTCATGGGCCTGTCCAGCTTCGCCTCCAGCGACCGGATATGGCCGATGACGGCCCGATGATCCTGGTGGCTGCCATGGCTCATATTGACGCGAAATGCATCGGCCCCGGCGCGGTACAGCGCCTCGATCTTTTCCGCTGTACTGGATGACGGGCCCAGCGTGGCCAGGATACGGGCCTTGCGCCGGCGCGGTTCGATGCTCATCACTAGGCTCATCTCCCGATTGCGAAGGGGCCGGCCCCCTGCCCGGCCTTTTCCGTCCCACGCCCGAAAGTGCAAGCGAAGGATTGATGATGACTGACAATGTCGACACCGCGACCCGCACCGAATTGGAGGCTGCCGCATTCAGGCGGCTGGTCGCCCATTTGCAACACCGCACCGATGTGCAGAATATCGACCTGATGGGGCACAGCGGATTTTGCCGCAACTGCCTGGGCGACTGGTATCTGGAGGCTGCAGAGGCGAAGGGCCTCGACCTGTCCAAGGAGGACGCGCGCGCCGCGATCTATGGCATGCCGCAGTCGGAGTGGAAGGAGCGTTTCCAGACCGATGCAACCGACGAACAGCTGGACCGGATGAAGACAAGCGTTGCGAAGAATCAGTAGCGCCGTCTACACCTGCGCCATCGCCATTCCCATGCGGGTGGGGATCCGTGACTGAGCCAACTGACGGGTCTGCCTCGGCAATCCTGATAAGGCGCTCTTCGGATTCCCGCTGGTTTGGGAATGGCATATTCATTTTGAACGATAGGATTTCCGACCATGGCCGACGCCACCCACTCCGCCGAGCAGCTGCGCCTGTTCATCGAAAGAATCGAACGGCTGGAGGAGGAGAAGCAGGCGATCGCCGATGATGTGAAACTGGTCTATGGCGAGGCAAAGTCCGAAGGATTCGACCCAAAGATCATGCGGATGATTGTCCGCCTGCGGAAGATGGACAAGGACGACCGCGACGAACAGGAAGCGCTGCTGGAAACGTACAAGGCGGCAGTGGGCCTGCTAGGCTAACGAACGGACCGACATGGCGGGCCCTGGCGGATTGATTTGATCTGACACCTTCCGCCAGCGGTCGTCCTGGCCGGGACGCGCGAAGTGAACGCGCCCGCCCGGCGACCCCTAGGCGGCCTGTTCCATGGCGAGAAACTTCTCGCGCCGCTGTTTGCGTAGTTCGTCCGGCGACATTCCGTTCATCGACGACAGCTCTTCGGACAGCGCTTTCGCCAGCGACGCCATGACCGCCGGACGATCGCGGTGCGCGCCGCCCAGCGGCTCCTCCACGATACGGTCGATCAGGCCCAGTTGCTTCAACTCGCTGGCGGAAATGCGCATGGCGGCGGCGGCATCCTCTGCCTTGTCGGCGGAACGCCACAGGATCGACGCACAGCCCTCCGGCGAAATCACCGCATAGAAACCATGTTCCAGCATCAGGATACGATTGCCCGCGGCCATGGCGAGCGCTCCGCCGGAACCGCCCTCGCCCGTGATCGTCGCCACCATGGGTACGCCCAGACGCAGGCACGCCGCCGTCCCACGCGCCAGCGCCTCTGCGGCGCCACGCTCTTCCGCCTCAATGCCAGGAAAAGCTCCCGCCGTGTCAACGAAGGTCAGAACCGGTATCTGGAAGCGGTCGGCCAACTCCATCAGGCGCACCGACTTGCGGTAGCCCTCCGGCTTGCCCATGCCGAAATTATGCTTCAGCCGGGATGCGGTATCGCGCCCTTTCTCATGACCGATGATCATGACCGGCCGCCCCTCGAACCGTGCCATGCCGCCGACGATTGCGGCGTCCTCCGCGAAATACCGATCGCCTGCCAGCGGCTCGAAATCCGTAAACAGCGCCTCAGTAAAGTCGGAAAAATGCGGTCGCTCCGGATGTCGTGCGACCTGCGCCTTCTGCCAGGGCGTCAGATTCGCATAGATCCGCGCGAGTTCGCTATCGACCTTCTTTCTCAGCTTCTTCGTTTCGCTGGCAATATTGACCGGGCTGCCCTCGGCACTGCCTTCCAGCGCAACGATGCGCTCCTGCAGGGCGGCAATGGGTTTCTCGAATTCTAGAAAAGTGACCATGCCGCCGCTTTAGCAAGGCTTGCCGCGTGGGCAAACGGCGATCAACGGTCCGCCAGCGGGTGCTTCGCATTTACCAGCGCGACCAGCGCGTCGGACTGGACGTGGGTATAGATCTGCGTCGTCTGAATGTCCGAATGCCCCAGCATCGTCTGCAAGGCGCGCAGGTCCGCCCCGCCCTCCAGCAAGTGCGTTGCAAAGGCGTGGCGCAGAACGTGCGGGCTGATGCGATCGGGCGCGATTCCAGCAGATGCGGCAACCTCTCGCACGATTTGGAACAGGCGCACCCGGCTCAGGTGTCCCTTTCGCGACGGAAAAAGGTAGATGCCCGTTGTCGGCAGTGTTTCCCTATGCTCCTGCGCCGCGATGGCGGCACGAGCGCCCAAGGGTACCAGCCGCTCCTTGTCGCCCTTGCCGCGGAGGATCGCAAAGGGCGTATCTGGGCGAATGGCACTGCGCGGCAAGGACACCAGTTCGGTCGCCCTCAGCCCCGATCCGTAGAGCAGCTCAAGAAGCGCGCGGTCACGCAATGCGTGGGTGCGCCCCTCGGCAACCTGTCTTTCGGCAGTCTGGAACAGGGCCTCGATATCCTGACGCGACAGAATCTTGGGTAGGGATCGACGCGGCGCAGGACTGGGCAACTCTTCCGCCGGATTATCGGCACGATGCCCGTCCGACTGCAGGAAGGTGAAGAAGCGCCGGATTGCGGACAGCTTCCTCGCCAGCGTGGCCGGCGCGGCGTCGGACCAACGGTTCGGCAGGGCCTCCAGCGCCGCCGGTTCCGCCGTGGTCAGCGTGCCACCAAGCGCCTCGCTGGCCTGTTTCAAATCACGCTCATAGGCAATGATTGTATTCGCCGCCGCGCCGCGTTCGGCGCGCATCATGTCCAGAAACAGCGCGATTGCTTCGCCGTCTGCCAGTTCTGCCGTCACGCGCCCCGCATATAGGCTTCGGCGGCCAGCATACGGGCCTCGTCGCCCAGGCCTACTCTGCTCCATGCGGACAGGATCGGGCGCACGTCCTGTGGACGCACCCCGCTCCAACCGGTTTGCAGGCCGATCCCGGACAGGATCGCCACCTCGCCGCGGCGCCCGCTGCGCGCCGCGCGCTCCAGCGCCTCCGTATGGATATCCTCCCGCGCGGTAACGCCGAAATCCTCGTACAGGCTGCCCCAGCCTCGCCCCGAAATACGACCGAGGCCGGCAAGAGACGACAGCAGGCTGCGGATTCTGCGACGCGCCGCGTCGGCGCCCTCTTCCTCTGCAAACACGCGATAGGCGGACCGCATCAACCCGGGATTCAGCGGCACGACACCGCCCCGATCAGCCAGCAACAGCAACGCCCACCCCTCGAACTGAAGTGGCTCTTCCGCATTTGCCAATACCGGCCACCAAGCCAGCGCCTGATTGAAACGACCTGCGGAAAGCATGGATCGAATCAGGTCGGGCGCCGCTTCGATTGAATCGGCAGATGGCTCGATCAACGCAGCCGCGGGTGCCGTTGCGATCAGTGCGCCGAATGTGTCCGTCGACGTCTCTCGGTCCGCCCACAATTCCCGCATGGCGGAGATCCGCTCGCTGGACGTGCGGCCAGCATAGGCGGCGCGCATCTGCCGTGCGCTTTCCGGAACCTCGTCCTGGTCGGAGCGCGCAGAGACGGCTGCTGAAACAGCGGCCAATTCCTGTGCGGAAACGATCCCGGCGACCGCCGCACGCGGTGCAACCTGCGCCCTGCGTTCCAGCGCGACCTGCCCATTGCGAAACGCCCATCCCTTGACGCCCACAGGCGCATCGTTCCACAAATCGTCGGAAATCTCGAGTTCGCCAGCCGCTGCCATGCCGAACCTATAGGCAGTTAGGGAATCGGCCTCCGCCCAGTTAATGTTCGCCGCGCGGCCGATGCCGCTTGCGACGCTGGTGACGTGCTCCGCCAACAAAATGTTGAAATCATCGGCATTGCCTGATCGGCGCAGACTGTTGAACAGGGCCGACGACGTGCCCTCGTCGCCCTCGAAGCCGGCACAAACGGCCTGCGCCAGCACCCAGAAATCGTCCTCTGAAATCGTGCGCGCCGTCGGTGCCAGCGGGCAGAGCGCCGGCACATCGCCCGCGGCCATGTGAACCTGGCTGGCGACCTGATAGAGGCGCGGTGTGAAGCGATCGATCGGCAAACGGTCGATCAGCAGCTTTGCGCCATCGACCTCCCCCATCTTCAACAGCATCAGCGCGCGTGCCGCCACCCAGTCGGCAGCATTGATGCCGTTTGGCGTCGGTGCGCGCGACAACAGCGCGCGTCGCAGCACGATATGTGCCCAGCGGCTGGCAACCGGTGCATCGAGCCGATTCAGCAGAATCGACATGAACCTGCCTTCAGAGCCCGCAAAGGTACGCGCACCATAACCGCCTCGCGCAGGGGTCAGCGGACCGACATTACCGATATTGGCGGTTGCCCTCCTCGTCGCCATTGGATCGGGCGCCGATGGCGGAGCCAGGGCGTCCATGGGCTGGTCGGCAGCGCCGAACTCCTCCCCCACTTGATCCAGCGCCGATTCTGGCGTTTCGGCAGAACCGGGCGCGTCGGGCGTTGACGAGGGCGAGGGCGTCGGTGAACGATCGCGCGGGTCCGGCGCCGATGGTGCGGGCGCCGGCGTTTCCTCGAACAGGTCCGGCAACAGGCTTTTCGGCGCGTTTTGCGTCAGGGCGGGTACGGCAAGCGCGAAAACTGCCGTGCCGAACAGGCCGGCTTTAAAGGCCGAGCGCATCGGCGCTCACTTCCTGCTCCATCGTGGATTGCTCTACGGGCACGTCCTGGAAACCGAACCAGACCGACAGGCCGATCAGCACGACCAGGATCAGGACAATCAACCACATCAAAATTCGGCCCAAAACTCACCACCTTTGCAATTCACGCTGCGCCCCTCGCAAGGGGCATGTCGGACGTGTATAGCGCGGCGCAGGATGCAGAGTGAACCGAAAACGACGGCAGGCCCCCTTGTGCTCGTAGGGCTGATGGGCGCGGGCAAATCCACCGTCGGTCGGCGGCTGGCGGCGCGGCTGCGCCTGGACTTCGTCGACGCGGATGACGAGATCGAAGCCGCAGCCGGGCTCTCCATCGCCGAAATCTTCGAACGTTACGGCGAAGCGCAGTTCCGTGATGGTGAGCGGCGCGTACTGTCGCGCCTGATAGAGGAGGGGCGCGGCGTCATCGCCACCGGGGGCGGTGCCTTCATCGACCCCGAAACACGCGCAACAATTCTGGATCATGCCGTTGCCATCTGGCTGGACGCGGATATCGAAATACTGGCCGACCGGGTCTCCCGCCGCAACACGCGGCCGCTTTTGGCCGGCAAGGATCCGGCGATCGTGCTGAGAGAGCTGGCAGAGATACGCAATCCAATCTACGCGCAGGCGCACCTGCATATTTCCAGCTCTCCCGCGCCGCATGCGCGAACAGTCGACACGATAATCAAGGCATTGAAAAAGGGCGGTATCCTGTGACTCGCATCGACGTAGCGCTGGCGGGGCGCAGCTATCCCATATTCATCGAAAGCGGCATCAGCGCGCACGCCGGCATGCATATTCAGGGGCCTGGCGGCGACCGGCCACAAGTCATTGTCACGGACGAGACCGTGGCCGACCTGCATCTGGAAAGGCTGCGCAATGGCCTGAACCGTGCGGTCGAAACGATCATTCTACCACCCGGCGAGGCGACGAAAAACTGGACGCAGCTAGAGACGCTGGTGGAACGTCTGCTCTCTTTCGGCGTCGAACGAGGCGATAACATCATCGCCTTTGGCGGCGGCGTCATCGGCGACCTGACCGGCTTTGCGGCGGCAATCCTCAGGCGCGGCTGCCGCTTCGTGCAGGTGCCGACGACACTGCTGGCCCAGGTGGATTCGTCGGTCGGGGGGAAAACCGCGATCAACTCCGCAGCGGGCAAGAATCTCGTTGGCGCGTTCCACCAGCCCAGCCTGGTTCTGATCGATCCGGATTTTCTTGCGACACTGCCGTCTCGGCACCTGCGAGCCGGCTATGCAGAAGTGGTAAAATACGGGCTGATCGGCGATGCCGATTTCTTCGAATGGTGCGACGCGCATGCGGCGGCATTGCTGGCCGGAGAAACGGACGAACAAATCCACGCCATCGCGGCCTCCTGCCGCGCAAAGGCCGCCGTCGTCGCGGCCGATGAGAGGGAAACGGCAGACATGCGCGCGCTTCTAAATCTGGGCCACACATTCGGCCACGCATTGGAAGCGGAGGGCGGCTATTCCGACCGCCTACTGCACGGCGAAGCGGTGGCAAGCGGCATGGCGCTGGCATTTCGCTATTCCGCCCGTCGCGGGCTATGCCCCGCCGAAGACGCCCGGAAAGTCGAGAGGCATCTGCAGGCACATGGCCTTTCCACGCGAATCCCCGACTTCGCTGCCGATCCGGACCGCCTGATCGCGCACATGCGGCAGGATAAAAAGGCCGTTTCCGGAAAAGTGCCGCTGATCCTGGCGCGGGGCATTGGACGCGCGTTCGTCGCACATGATGTCGACCTTGAGGATGTCAGATCTTTTCTGTCGGAGGAGATTGCCGGATGACCGAGACGGTTCCGCATATCAGCGTTGAAGCCCTTGGCGTTCCGAACGGCTTTTTCGGCCGTGAGGGCGGCGTATCGACCGGGGTCATGGCCAGTCTGCAATGCGGCTTTGGCGCCGACGACCCCGAGCAGGCAATCGCAGAGAATCGTCGTCGCGTGGCCGATACGCTGGTTCCCGGCGCCTCTCTGTCCAGTCTCAACCAGGTTCACGGCACCGACGTCGTCACATTGACGGAGCCGATCAGCGATTCTCCCAGACCGAAGGCTGATGCCATGGTCACGGACAGGCCGGGCCTTTTGCTTGGGATATTGAACGCCGACTGCACACCGATTCTCTTTTCCGATGTGCAGGCGGGCGTTGTCGGCGCCGCCCATGCGGGGTGGAAGGGCGCGCTGGCGAATATTGCCGGCACGACGGTCGCAGCAATGGAGGCGCTCGGCGCGGAACGCGATCGCATCATTGCCGCCGTCGGCCCCTGCATCGCCCGCGCCAGCTATGAGGTGGACGAGGGTTTCTTCCAGCGCTTTCTTGCCGACGATCCTGCGCATGAACGTTTCTTCACCGCCGGTCGGCCCGGACACCACCAATTCGAACTTGAGGCATTCAATGGGGCCCGCCTGGCCGCAGCCGGGTTGACGCGTGTCATCCTGCTCGGTGAGGATACCTATGCCCAGGAAAACCGCTATTATTCCTACCGCCGCTCGACGCACCGGGCAGAGCCAGATTATGGTCGGCAGATAAGCGTGATTGGCCTGCCCCTGACATAAATTCGTCACCTCCTCCGTTGCCGGGACTGCCGCGGGGGGTTAGGCGGTCGGACGACGGACGGGGCCGAATCGCCGCCCCCAAGAACAGGGAACCGCCACGCCGATGAAGATCATGACCGGCAACGCCAATCTGCCGTTGGCCAAGGATATCTGCTCCTACCTCGAAGTATCGCTGACCGACGCCAGCGTTCGTCGGTTCGCCGACGAGGAAGTATTTGTGGAAATCCACGAAAACGTCCGTGGCGAGGACGTGTTCGTCGTGCAGTCGACCCCGGCGCCCGCAAATGACAATCTGATGGAACTGCTGATCATGATCGACGCGCTGAAGCGTGCGTCGGCCAAGCGGATTACGGCGGTTGTTCCCTATTACGGCTATGCGCGGCAGGACCGGAAGCCGGGACCGCGTACACCCATATCGGCAAAGCTGGTCGCCGACCTGATTACCACGGCGGGTGCACATCGCGTGCTGTCGGTCGATCTGCACGCGGGGCAGATCCAGGGCTTCTTCAATATTCCTACCGACAATCTTTATGCCGCACCGGTAATGGCCGAAGACATCAAGGCCCGCTTCGACATCGGCAATTTGACCATCGTAAGCCCGGATGTCGGCGGTGTGGTGCGTGCACGCGCGCTGGCCAAGCGCCTCGACAACGCACCGCTCGCCATCGTTGACAAGCGTCGCGAACGTGCAGGCGAATCCGAGGTGATGAACATCATCGGCGATGTCGATGGCCGCTTCTGTATTCTGATCGACGATATCGTCGATTCAGCGGGTACTTTGTGCAATGCCGCCGCCGCCCTGACGGAGGCTGGCGCGTCAAAGGCGCTCGCTTATTGCACCCATGGCGTGCTTTCGGGCGGTGCCGTCGCTCGCGTTGAAAATTCGGTGCTGGAAGAACTGGTGATCACCGATTCGATCACCTTGCCCGACAATGCGGAGGATCAGGGCCTGCGCAAGCTGACCATCGCCCCGCTTCTGGGGGAGGCGATCCGGCGTATCGCGGACGAAAGCTCTGTTTCCAGCCTGTTCGACTGAGGCGCGACTCAATCTTCCGGCGCAAGCACCTGAATGGTCTTGTCATATGATGCGGATGACAGGCTGTCCGGCGTCACCACGACCGTCGTTCCCGGGGTCAGGATGCTCGCCAGTTTCTGCCGGAAATCCTCGTTCAGCACCAATTTAGCGCGCTCTTCCGGGGCCACCTGCCCCCCTGAATCCTCCGCCGCGATGGGGACCCTCACCCATTGGAATTCGTCCCGGTCCGCATTGGCCCGCTGCAGGCTATAAACTTCAGTCAGTTCAACCGCCCGCTCCAGACGCACCGGCGCGCGGGCGATCTCTACGGCATTTCTCACCACGCGAAGCTGATGATCTGCGGCGCTGACCAGAATAGAGATGGGCCCCTCTTCCTGTAGCCAAGGTCTCCAGAGGGTATCCCCGGCAATGTCCGTGTCGCCGGACATTGCCGACCCTTCGCCCTCGCTCGCGGCGAGGCGCGGAACATCGGCACTGTCCGCAACGATAACGGTTATGCCGAGGCTGGTGACGGCGAACAGCTTTTCGGCAAACGCATCTGGCAGGCGGATACACCCATGAGAGGCCGGGTGGCCCGGCAAATTACCTGCATGCAGGGCAATTCCATCCCAGGTCAGCCGCTGCATGAATGGCATGGGTGCGTCATTATACAGGTTGGATTTGTGATCCCGGGCCTTTTGCAAGATTGTGAAAACGCCTGTGGGGGTTTCATGTCCCGGCTTCCCGGTGGAAACGCTTGAAATGCCTATGATGACACCGTTTCGATATACATAGACCCGCTGCAATGGCAGGCTGATAAGGGCGGTTACCGGCCCCTCCGGCGACACCTTCTCACTCCACAGGAAATCGCCCGGGGCAAGGTTCCGCACCGCCATCTCGACAGAACCGTCGGAAAGCGGAAGCTCTTTTGCGAACGCAGGCTGCGACAACAGGGCGAGAAAAAGAAGAATGCGGATCATGTCGATCGCGATACACGAAACGGGGCGCGATTCACGCAGGAATTTCTCCCAAGCCACCCGGGCTCAGGCCAGACAGGTTACCCGACGCGCTCTTTTTCCTTCTCGGCGCGTGCGGCCAATTTCTGGCGACCGTCGCAGTCGATGCTGATCGTGGGGTAATCGAGGTCGATGAGATTACGCAGAACGCCGGGCGCCGCTTCATGACATGCCTGGACACTGTTGAAGTCGGCATCAACGATTTTCAAGGTAGTGCATGCACTGCCCGCATCGCCACATCCCATGATTGCCATTGCAACGAAAAATTCCTGCATTGTCTTGCCGCCTTTCTGAATGGTCTAACCCTGATGGCGGCATTTTGTTCCCCTTCTGAACCCGGCGCGGGGCAGTAGAACCGTGGGCCGCAGCCCGCTTGCTCGGCCGAAAGTGGCAAATGATGCTCGTTCTTCCCATATAAACTCCATGGTATCAGAACGGCGGACCCTGCTCCGCTTCCTCCCTTATTTATGGCCTGTCGAACGACCGGACCTCCGCATCCGCATCGCCGCGGCAATGGCGCTTGTCCTCGCATCGAAAGGTGTGATCCTGCTGATGCCCTTCGCCTATAAGGCGGCAGTCGACACGATGAGTGCGGATGGCGGACCGGCGGAATCTGCCCTGTGGGTCGCGATTGCGATGGTGGTTGCCTATTCGGGTGCGCGTTTCGGCGGCACGTTGTTCGACAATATGCGCAATACGGTGTTCGAAAAGGTAGGGCAGAACGCCGCTACCGAATTTTCCATGGACGTCTTCCGTCACATGCACCGGCTCAGCCTCCGCTTCCATCTGGATCGCCGCACGGGCGCGCTGACCCGGATTATCGAGCGTGGGACGAAGTCGATCGATTCGATGCTTTATTTCCTGCTCTTCAATATTGCGCCGACGGTGCTGGAGCTGGCGGTGGTATGCGGCATCTTCTGGGTAAAGCTGGGCCCGCCCGCAGTGGCGGCGATGCTGGGCGCGGTCGCCGCCTATATCATTTTCACACAGAAGGTGACGGAATGGCGGCAGGCCCTGCGCCGGCAGATGGTCGACCATGACAATCACGCGGCGCAGCGCGCTGTCGACAGCCTGCTGAATTACGAGACGGTGAAATATTTCAATGCCGAGAAGATCGAGGCAGAAAATTACGATCGTGCGGTGTCGACCTATCGCGACAGCGCCGTCAAATCGGAAAACTCCCTTGCGCTGCTGAATGTGGGCCAGGCGCTGATCACCAACCTGACCATGGCGGGCGCGATGGCGTTCACTGTCTGGGGGTGGCGCCAAGGCCGCATGACGGTCGGCGATCTCGTCCTCGTTAACACGCTGCTGATGCAGCTGTTCCGGCCGCTCGACGCCCTTGGTTGGGTCTATCGCTCCATCAAGCAGGGCCTGATCGACATGGAGGAGATGTTCCGGCTGATCGATACGGAGGCGGAGATAGAGAACCGCCCGGGCGCGAAGCCGCTGAAGGTTGCGGGCGGTGAAATCGCGTTCCGCGACGTCGTCTTCCGTTACGAGGCAGACCGCACCATCCTGCATGGTCTGTCCTTTACCGTCCCGGCGGGCGGAACCGTCGCCATCGTCGGCGAATCGGGGGCAGGGAAATCGACGCTCAGCCGCATTCTCTACCGCTTCTATGAAATCGAATCGGGCAGCGTCTCCATCGATGGACAGGACATTGCGGACGTCACCCAGGACAGTCTGCGCGCGGCGATCGGGATCGTTCCGCAGGACACGGTGCTGTTCAACGACACGATTGGCTATAATATCGCCTACGGCCGCGCCGGTGCCACCCGCGCGGAAATCGAGGCCGCCGCCGAAGCTGCGCAGATCCACGATTTCATCCTGTCATTGCCGCAGGGTTACGACACCCTGGTCGGAGAGCGCGGATTGAAACTGTCCGGCGGAGAGAAGCAACGCGTGGCCCTCGCCCGTACCATGTTGAAGAATCCGCCCATCCTGATCCTGGATGAGGCGACCAGCGCCCTCGACAGCCGCACCGAACAGGCGATCCAGGCGTCTCTTCGGGAAGTCGAGAAGGGCCGCACCAGCCTGGTTATCGCGCACCGACTTTCGACAATCACCGATTCCGACGAAATCCTCGTCATGTCGGCCGGCCGCATTGTCGAACGAGGCACGCACAATGCGCTGCTTTCGCGGCGGGGCCTCTATGCCGACATGTGGGCCCGCCAACAGGCGGAGGCGAAGGCGGAGGCAGTTTGAGTTTTGGCTGGCAGAAGAACAGGCCTGCGCGCCCTACCGTCCCGTAAATTCCGGCTTTCTCTTACCCAGAAACGCCGTGACGCCTTCCATGAAGTCCTTCGTGCGACTGGCCTGCATTTGATTGCGACGCTCGGTTTTCAGCGCATCGGACAGGCTGTGCTCCATGCAGTCGCGCACGCCTTGGCGAATCATCGCATAGGCCTGTGTCGGTCCGTTCCCCAAACGTTGCGCCAGCGCCGCCGCCGCGTCCATCAGCTCGGCAGCGGACACAACCTTGTAGATCATGCCCCACTCCAGCGCTTTTGATGCCGGAATCTTTTCGCCCAGCATCATCATCTCCAGCGCGCGCGACCGTCCCACCACCCGGGGCAGCAACCAAGTGGATCCCATGTCTGGCACCAGGCCGATATTTGCGAACGCCTGCAGGAAATAGGCGTCATCCGCTGCGATCACGAAATCACCGAACAGGGCGAGCGAGCACCCCGCCCCCGCCGCCGGCCCGTTGACGGCGGTAATGACCGGCACGTTCAGCGCCATCATGTTTTCAAGAAGCGGATTGTAATGCGTTTCCAGCATTTTGCCCGCGTCCGCCTTGCCGCTGCTGATATCATCGCCGATGGACGACAGGTCCGCGCCCGATGAAAAACCCCTGCCCGCCCCCGTCAGGACCAGCACACGTGCATCTTCGTCGTCGCGTACCGCCTGCACCGCGTGCAGCATTTCCGCCAGCGTCGCCAGATTCAGGCCGTTCAGCTTGTCCGGCCGGTTGATGGTCAGCGTCGCAATACCGCCGGCCTGTTCCAGTATGATATTCTCATAGGTCATATTGGCCCTTCCACAATTCGTTCAGCTTTGGCGCGACCATAGGCGCGCCGCCGCCGAAATGCTCTGGCGAAAGCGGCAGGTGCGGGCTGCGCTTGCCGATCAGCGGCGCGATCCGCGCGCCAGCTCGCTCAGCCACAGGGGATATCCGCCGATCAGATGCGGGCCCGCCACCTCCTTCGGCCAGGCTCCGAACAGGGTGATGCCCGCCTGCAACAGACGCACTGGATCATCCGACCCGAAGGCTTCGAACGCGATCGTCGTCCATTTCGACCCTTGCGCCTCTACCATCGTATATTCGATGGCCAGCCCCTCCTCGACTTCATCCTGTCCACCCGCCTCCTGCCAGCCCCCATCGGCGAAGCCCAGAACGCGGCTCAGGCGCTCTTTCCCGACGGCGATCGTGTTTTCATCGTTCAGCGGCAGGGCGACGCTTTCCGCCTTCACCCATGTTTCCGCCTGGCCGGACATTGCCGGCGGCAGAGAGATATCGGGCAAGCCCGACAGCATCTTCACCTCAACCGCGCCGCCGGCCCGGCGTTTTATGCCGATGTCCGTCTGCTGGCTGTCGGCGAGGTAGAGGTCGGTCCGAAACTCCCGAATGGGGGATACGCCGCGCAGGACCCAGTCGCGTAACGCGGGCATGGCATCCGCCTGCCACCACCATCTGATTTCCGCCGTTGGCCACATGGTCCCGCCCCCTTTATAGGGCTTCCTTAAAAGAGTTTTTACCTTGCGGTCCAGATGCCGCAGTGTTGGCTCGCCTGTACCCTCGGAAGGATCGATCTCCGGCTATGGACAATCTGGCCCACACCCTCGCGGGCGCGGCTCTCGCCGAGGCGGGATTGAAGGAAAAGACGGGCCTGGGTCTCGCCACGCTGATGATTGCGGCGAACCTGCCGGATGTCGATATCATCGTGCTCGCATTCGGAGAGAACCTCGCCTACCGCCGGGGTGTGACGCATGGCCCTATCGGCCTTTTCATTCTGCCGCTTGTCCTGACCGCCCTGATGCTGTGGTTCGACCGCTGGCAGGGCAAGCGCGGAGAGCGCCCGGCGTCCCGACTGCCGGTCCGACCCGGCTGGCTGTTGCTGCTCGCTTACATAGGTATCCTGACCCATCCATTCCTGGACTGGCTGAACGTCTACGGGATCCGCTGCCTGGCACCGTTCAGCGACGAATGGTTCTATGGCGATACGCTTTTCATTATCGACGTCTGGCTGTGGAGCGTGCTGGCGATCGGCACATTCCTGTCGCAACGACGTCGGCGGGCAGGAAAGGACGCTCCCCGCATCCCTGCGCGCGCCGCCCTGGGCGCGGTCGTGCTTTATATCGGGGCCATGGGCGCTGGCACGGCGGTCGCGGAAAACCGCACCCGCGCGGCGGTGATTTCTGCCGGCTATGGAACGCCCGACACAGTAATCGCCAGCCCGCCGCCAGTTAATCCGTTCCGGCGCGACATGATCTACCGTGCGAGCGGAAACATCGGCGAAGGCGTGGCGCGATTCACGCCGGGGCTCGACCTGCGGCTTGGCGAAGCTCCTTTTGCCGACAAAATGGACGATCCGGCCGTGGCACAGGCGATGGCAGTGTCCAAGCCGCTGCGCGATTTTCTTTTCTGGGCCCGGACGCCCTATGCCCGAATTGAGGAAACCCCGATGGGCACGAATGTCACCGTATCCGATGCGCGTTACGATGATTCGCCGAATGGCGGCACCTTCACCGTGAAGGTGGCATTGCCGGCCGAGTGAGACCAAACCATCCCAACAGCGCCCATCCCACCATCAGAATGACGCCGCCCGTGGGCGCCACCGGCCCCAGGGACACCGCCAACAGAGCGCTGCTGTAAAGAGCGCCCGCAAACAACAGCGTTCCGGTCTGAAAGACGATCGCGGTAAGGATGGACGCCCGCCCCTTCAACAGGGCGAGAGCCGCAAGAGATGCCAGAGCGTGGATGAATTGCATGACGGTCGCCGTTCCCACCGTCGGCGGAAATCCCATATGCGCCGCCGCCGCCGCCATCGCGACACCGGTCAGCCCATAAAGGGCGGCGATGAAGATCAGTACGCGCCGTATCACGCGACCGGCGCCGACAGTTCTGATTCCGCCTGCGCCGCTGCCGCCGCTTCGGCGGCAGCCTCCCACGCCAGCAGGATGGAGGGATGGCGCGCCTTGTGAGGCTGTGCAGGGCCAAATATCTCAAGCTCCGTCAGCGGGTGTGGCAGGGGCGTCCCCTCTGCCAGAAATCCTCGCAGCGCATCGGCCGCAGAGCGCAGTTCGGCAGCGTTCAGCCCCATCACCCGGCTTCCCAGCAATGAAGCCGATGCTTGCCCCAGCGCGCAGGCGCGAACTTCCTGGCCAAATTGGCTGACTTCTCCCGCCGCGTCCAGGGTAACGTCGGCGGTGACACGGCTGCCGCAGATGGGCGACACCTTTCGAACCGAGGCCTGCGGCGTCTCGAGCCGCTCGTCCAGCGGGATGGCAGCGGCCAGGCGCAGGATGCGGGTATTGTATAGCTGCTCTGACATTATCGATCGATATAGGGCGTGGTGCGCACGCCGCCAATGCACGCCCGAGGGCCGAGGGCGCGGGCCATCATGCGCGGGGCGCTATTTTGCCCGCCCGTGTACAAACTGGTCGACCAGCGGATTGCCACTATTTTCCAGCTGGTCCACCGGGCCAGACCAGATGATCCGCCCCTCGTGCAGCATGGCGACTCGGTCGGCGATGATCTTCGCGCTTTCCATGTCGTGCGTGATGGTCAGGGCAGTGGCGCCAATGCCCGTGGTCAGATTGCGAATCAGATGATTGATCGTATTCGCACGGATTGGGTCCAGGCCCGTCGTCGGCTCGTCAAAGAAGATCAGGTCCGGGTTCGCCGCGATCGCCCGCGCCAGCGCCACACGCTTTTGCATGCCGCCGGAAATTTCCGCCGGGCGCAGATCGGCGACTCTTTCTTCCAGGCCCACCTTTTCCAGCATTGCAACAGCGATGCGGCGCATCTCCTTCGATTTTCTTTGGCGGCCGCGTGTCAGGGCAAAGGTGATGTTGCGCCACACGTTCATTGAATCGAACAGTGCGCCGCCCTGGAACAGCATTCCACAGCGATCGCGCACTTCCTCACGCTCGCTGCGGGGCGCGTCGGTCATATCCACGTCGTCGATCAGGATCGTACCTGTGTCGGGCGGCATCAGGCCCAGAATACACTTCAGCAGAACCGACTTGCCGGTACCCGACCCGCCGATGATAACCAGCGATTCGCCCGGCGTGGCGCCCAGATTAACGCCATCAAGAACGATCTTGTCGCCAAAGCTTTTTCGCAGGCCGGCGATCTCAATGGATGCGCCCTTGCGCCGTTGTTGGCCGTCTTCCACCATCAGCCGAATACCAGCACGGTGATGATCAGGTTCGCCAGCAGGATCATCAGGAAGGCAGAAACGACGCCGTTGGTCGTCGCGCGTCCCACACCGGCGGCGCCGCCTTCGGTATGATAGCCGTGATAACAGCCCATCAGCGCCAGCAGGAATCCGAATACGCCCGCCTTCACCATGGAGGAGACGATATCGTCCCATTCCAGATAGGCGCGCGTGGTTTCCAGATAATTCGCCCCGTTGAAGCCCAGTCGGTAAACCGCGAGGATATACCCGCCCAGCACACCGATGGCATTGGCAACCAACACGAGCAGCGGCATGACTATGGTACCGGCGAACAGGCGCGGCGCGATCAGGAATTGAAAGGGGTCGGTACGCAGGGTCTTCAGCGCGTCGATCTGTTCGGTCACGCGCATGGTCCCCAGCTCTGCCGCCATGGCGGAGGATACCCGGCCCGCCACCATCAGTCCGCCCAGAACCGGGGCCAGTTCGCGAACCATGGCGATCACCGTCACTGCAGGAACCGTGCTTTCCGCGTTGAAGCGGCTACCGCCGACATAGATTTGCTGGGCCAGCGCCGCGCCCGTAAAAAGGGCCGTCAGGCCGACCACCGGAAGGCTGAAATAGCCGAGCGAAATCAACTGCTCGATCAGCCGAATAGGATAATAAGGCGGCCTCATCGCGGACCAGATGGCGCGTGCGGCGAAAATGGACGCACGTCCGATAGACGCGAACAGGGCAATAATGGCCGCGCCCGGACGAGAAAAGACCTGAATAAGCGTTTCCATCATATATACCGCCGCTGATAGCGGTGGCCGAGGCCAGTAAGCAACTCATATTGGCTCTGCCCCGAAACGGCCGAGACCGCCGGCAGGTCATATTCCACTTCGACCCAGTCACCCTCGTCGACGTGAGCGTTGCCAATATCGACTGTCGTTAGGTCCATCGAAATCCGTCCGATGACAGGTCGCCGCTCTCCGCCGACGAGGACTTGACCTTCATTGGAAAAGCCGCGCCGATAGCCGTCGGCATAGCCGATGTTCAGCACCGCAACCCTCGTACCCACCTCAGCGCGCCACATACCGTTATAGCCAACGATGTCGCCTGCCGCCACGTGCCGGACAATGAGTACTTCCGCCTGGGGACGAACGACCTGCTGAAGGCAGCCCGCCGCCATCGGATGCGGAACGCCGCCATAGATGCCAAGGCCGGGTCGCGTCATGCCGAAGGCGAAATCCGGCCCCCGGCATATACCCGCCGAACCGGCAAGCGCCGCACGCGGCGGTCTGACGCTCGCGACGATCTCCTGAAAGCGGCGCTGCTGAATATCGTTCAGCGGGTTGTCCGGCTCGTCCGCGCTGGCGAGATGGGAATGCAGGGTACCGAGGTTCAGCCCGTCCAGCATTCCCCTCTCGAATTCACGCCAGCCAATACCCAAACGGTTCATTCCGGTGTCGACCATGACGTCGCATTTCCCGCCGGGCGCCGCTTCGCGCCAGCGGGCGATCTGCTCCTGACTGTTCAGGACGGGGACGATACCGGGTATCGGCTTCTCGCCTGGCCGCAGCCCATGAAGCGCATAAACGGTGCAACCGTCTGCCAGCGGCAATAGCCGCGCCGCCTCTTCGAAGGTGGTGACGAAAAATTCCCGGCATCCGGCACCGGCCAGGGCCGTGACGACCGCGTCCGCGCCAAGTCCATAGCCGTTCGCCTTGACGGCGGCGCCCGTGACTGCGCCATGCGAATGGTCGCGAAACCAGGTCCAGTTTGCCGTCAGTGCCTGCAGGTCGATGTTGAGGCGCAGAGGACCGTCGCCGTTCGCGCCGGCAGGCGTCATTCCCATGCCGCCAGCGGAGGAAGGCTCATCAATATCGCCTCGATATTACCGCCGGTCTTCAGCCCGAACAGGGTACCGCGATCATGCACCAGATTGAATTCGGTATAGAGGCCGCGATAACGCAGTTGCGCCTGCCGATCCTCCTCCGTCCATGACTCGTGCATGCGGCGCCGGACGAGCTTCGGATACGCGGACAGGAATGTTTCGCCCACGTCCTTGGTAAAGGCGAAATCGGCATCCCAGCCGCCGATCTCTGCGGCGCTGGACAAGCGATCGTAGAATATACCGCCGACACCGCGGGCGCGCTTGCGATGCGGAACGTAGAAATATTCGTCGCACCACTTTTGGTAGCCGGGCCCGTCCGCCACCTCGTGCCGTGCGCAGCAGTCTTGCCAGTCGCGGTGCCAGTCCTCGGTATCCTCCGCGCGCGGCAAGGGCGGATTCAGGTCGCCGCCGCCGCCGAACCAGTCGCGCGTCGTCACCAGATAACGTGTATTCATGTGGACCGCTGGAACGTGCGGACTCGCCATATGCGCCACCAGACTAATCCCCGTCGCAAAGAAACGAGGATCGTCGTCCGCACCCGGAATCGTCTTGGCGAATTCCGGTTCGAAGGTTCCCTCCACGGTAGAGATGTTGACGCCCACTTTCTCGAACAGGCGCCCCTTCATCATCGACATTACGCCGCCGCCGCCGGGTTCACCGGACGGATCCTCTCTTTCCCACGACTTTCGCACGAACCGCCCCGGCGAACCGGACAGGTGCGTCGCCTCGTCTTCCAGCGTTTCGAATTCCGCGCAGATTCGGTTGCGCAGGCTGGTGAACCAGTTGCGGGCAAGGGTTTTTCGGTCGGCGGGCGCGGTCATATTCCGCGCGCCTCTATGCGAAATTTCCGCCCGGTGCCAGTGAAGGTCGAACAACTCGCGGAACATGAGGTAGGTCTCGCGGCAAATTGCCCGTTGCACTTTTGCCCTCTGCGCGGCTATCAGGCGCGGCAGCATTTCAGATGGGGGCTGGCAGCGAGAACCCGCGCGCTCCCGCAACCTAAGAGTACAGGGACTTCTTCATGGCAACAGCTCCTGACGCCGGGGATCACACTGTCGGCGAAGCCGTCGGTCATTCTCCAGATGGTGTCCGTCGTCGCGATTTCATCTATGTCGCCACCGGCGCCTTTGCAGGCGTGGGCGCGGTTGCCGCCATATGGCCGTTCGTCGATCAGATGAACCCCAGTGCCGACGTGCTGGCGCTGGCATCGGTTGAGGTCAACCTGGCACAGCTGGCCGAGGGGCAGGGCATCAAGGTGTCATGGCGCGGCAAGCCCGTTTTCATCCAGCACCTCCCGCCCGCCAAGATCGCCGAAGCACAGGCAGTGGATGTTTCCTCGCTGCGCGATCCGCAAACCTATGATGAGCGCACCCAGGACGGGCATCGCCAGTATCTGATCCAAGTTGGCGTCTGCACTCACCTTGGTTGCATTCCTTCTGGGGTGGCCTCGGGCGAGGTGAAGGGCGACTTCGACGGCTTCTTCTGCCCCTGCCACGGATCGCATTATGATGACGCGGGGCGCATCCGGAAGGGTCCGGCGCCGAAGAACCTCGTCATTCCCGAATATGAATTCCTGTCCGACACCAATGTGAGGATCGGCTGATGTCCTTTGGCTGGAGCAAACCCTACGAGCCGAAGAGCGATTTCGGCAAATGGATGGACGCGCGTCTGCCGCTCCCTCGTCTGGTCTATGGATCGGTCGGCGGCGGCTATGAAGTGCCTAAGAACATCAATTATTTCTATAATTTCGGCGTTCTGTCCGGCCTCGCGCTGCTGATCCAGATCGTCACCGGCATCGTTCTGGCCATGCATTACGCGGCCAATACCGAGGTGGCGTTTTCCTCCGTTGAGCACATCATGCGCAACGTCAACTATGGTTGGCTGATGCGCTACATGCACGCCAACGGCGCCAGCTTCTTCTTCATCGTCGTTTATCTGCACATGTGGCGCGGTCTCTATTACGGCTCTTACAAGGCCCCTCGTGAGATGGTCTGGATGCTTGGCGTGGTCATCTTCCTGCTGATGATGGCAACGGCGTTCATGGGATACGTTCTGCCCTGGGGTCAGATGAGCTTCTGGGGTGCGACCGTTATCACCAACCTGTTCTCCGCGATCCCGATCGTCGGCGACACGCTGGTGACCTTCCTCCTCGGCGGCTTTGCAGTGGACAATGCGACCCTGAACCGCTTCTTCAGCCTGCACTTCCTGCTGCCCTTCGTGATCGCCGGCGTGGTGATTCTGAAGATCTGGTCGCTGCACATCCCGGGGTCGAACAACCCCACGGGCGTGGAGGTGAAGGGGCCCGCGGACACAATCCCGTTCCACCCCTATTTCACGGCAAAGGACCTGTTCGGCGTCGGCGTCTACCTGATCGCCTTCTCGATCTTCCTGTTCTTCATGCCGAACTTCCTTGGGCACCCGGATAATTATATCGAGGCGAACGCCCTTGCGACGCCGGAGCACATCGTTCCCGAATGGTATTTCTGGCCATTCTACGCGATCCTGCGCGCCTTTACGTTCGACTTCATCCTGCCTGCCAAGCTGTGGGGCGTGATCGCCATGGGTGCAGCCATCGTGCTGCTCTTCTTCCTGCCATGGCTCGACTCGTCGCCGGTCAAGTCGATGCGCTACCGCCCGAAGGCGCGCATGTGGACATGGGTGCTGGCCGCGGACATTATCGTGCTGTCATGGTGTGGCGGTGCAGTCGCGGAACAGCCGTACATCATCATCTCGCAGATCGCCTCGATGTACTATTTCGCGCACTTCCTGATCATCCTGCCGCTCGTTTCGCGGACGGAGACGCCCTTGCCGCTGCCCGCATCGATTTCCGAAGCGGTCTTGAAGGGCAAGGAATCGACCGGCGCGCCCGCAGGGCAGCCAGACTCCGGTCCCGCCCCCGTCGCTCCCGAAGCTCAGCCCGCTGAATAGGACGCATACATGTTTCGTTTCATCTCCTACGCCATCGGGCTGGTATTCATCTTCGTACTGGCGCTTGCGGCCGTCACCGGCCTCATCGACTCTGCAGGTGCGGAAACCAGCGAGGCCGATCTGGTCCGTGAAGAATTCCACGCCTCCAACAAGGACGTTCATTGGTCTTGGGAAGGGCCGATGGGACTCGGCGTCTTCGGCGGCTTCGACGATCGTCAGTTGCAGCGCGGATTTCAGGTCTACAAGGAAGTCTGCTCCAGCTGTCACAGCCTGAAGCGCGTCGCTTTCCGCAGCCTTCAGGATATCGGCTTCAACGAAGCCGAGGTGAAGCAGATCGCTGCCGACTGGATCAACGAAGTTCCAGACATCAATCCGGACACTGGCGAGACGACCACGCGTAAGGCCACGCCTGCCGATACCATCCCGCTCGTCTATCCGAACGAGATCGCTGCACGCGCCGCCAATAACAACGCGCTGCCGCCAGACATGTCGCTGCTGACGAAGGCACGGCCCCACGGGTCCGACTATCTTTACTCGCTGATTACCGGCTATGAGCCTGTCCCTGCCAACTTCCCTGAGGATCAGGTTTCAGAAGGGCTGCACTACAACCCGCATTTCCACAGCCTGTGGATCGCCATGCCGCCGCAGCTTTCCGATGGCCTCATCACCTATGCCGATGGTACGCCGGCAACGGTCGACCAGATGGGTCAGGACGTGACCGCGTTCCTGACCTGGGCGGCGGAACCGAAGATGGAGGCCCGCAAGGCCGCCGGTATCGGTACCATCGTCTTCCTGATCATCTTCACGGCCTTCGCCTACGTCGCATATCGCCGCGTGTGGGCGGACGTGAAGCACTGAGGGCTTCAGCACCCTTTTGGCCGTCACTCCCTTTCGGGCGGCAATCCATAACCGGTCGCGCCAGACCGCATTGCAAATCACGCAGACTTATGGATTGCCGCTCGCCCGGGTCAGATATTTGACGTGACCGTTCTGGGCATCATTGGCGGCAGCGGACTTTACGATCTCGATTCGTTGGAAGATCGCGAGTGGCGGCCAGTCACGACCCCTTGGGGCAATCCTTCCGATGACCTGCTCTTCGGCCGTATCGGCGAGCGACGCATGGTCTTCCTGCCCCGGCATGGCCGCGGCCATCGCCTTCTTCCACATGAAATCAATTATCGCGCAAACGTCGCCGCACTGAAGCTCGCCGGCTGCACCGATGTCCTGTCAGTAGCGGCATGCGGTTCCTTCCGGGAAGAACTGCCGCCCGGCAGTTTCGTGATGATCGATCAAATCGTCGACCGCACGCGGGCGCGGCCGCGCACCTTCTTCGGAGAGGGGATCGCCGCGCACGTCGGCCTCTCCGATCCTATTTGCGGGCGTCTCCGCGGCATTGTCGGAGATGCTGCAGCCCAGGCCGAAATCAATGTCACACAAAATGGCACCTATCTCTGCATGGAGGGACCGCAATTTTCAACGCGGGCGGAGTCGCGCCTTTATCGCGCCGGTGGCCTGGATGTGATCGGGATGACAGCCATGCCCGAAGCCGCCCTCGCGCGGGAGGCGGAGCTTTGTTACGCCGTCATGGCCATGGTCACCGACTATGACAGCTGGCAGGACGACGAGGGCGGCGCGCATACGGCAGACATCCTTTCTGTGATGCATGCCAATGTGGAATATGCACGCAACATCGTTACCGCCCTTGCCCGTCTCGATCATGGCGACCGCCAACCGTGTTCGCATGGCTGCGACAGGGCACTCGACCACGCCATCATCACCCCCCGCGCGGCATGGCCGGACATGACAGTCCGTGCGCTGCAAACGATTGCCGGACGTGTCCTCTCGTGACGATCGATCTGAAATCGTTGATTCGGACGATTCCCGATTATCCGCGCCGCGGCATTCGTTTTCGCGACATCTCGACCCTGCTGACCGACCCGGCCGGTTTCGGCGATGCCGTCGAACGCATGGTATCGCTTGCGCCCCGCGATATTGATCTGGTCGCCGGTATAGAGGCGCGCGGCTTCCTCTTCGCGGGCGCAATGGCCGCGCGGCTGGATGCCGGCGTTCTGATGATCCGCAAGTCGGGCAAGCTCCCCGGTCCCGCCATGGGCGCCGATTATGCGCTGGAATATGGTGCCGACCGGCTGGAAATGCACCAGAATTCGGTACCGAAGGATGCCCGCGTTCTTATCGTCGATGATCTGATCGCCACTGGCGGCACTGCCATCGCGGCGACAAAACTGATCGAAAGCGCGGGTGGCGAATGCGCCGGCGCCGTCTTCCTGATCGATCTGCCGGACCTAGGCGGTGCGGCGCGGCTTCGCGACAGCGGCCTGGATGTCCACGCGTTGATCGAATTCGAGGGCGAATAGCCGACTGGCCCCGCCGCCCATTGCTTTCGCGAAGGTAGATGGCAGGATGCGCGCACTCTTTCCCATCTGAAGGGCGGAAATCCATGGCCGAACGCACGCTGCATCCTGAAACCCTGGCGCTTCACGCCGGCTGGCGCGCAGATCCCGCCACGGGGGCCGTCGCCCCGCCTATCTATCAAACGACCTCCTATCAGTTTCGCGACACCGAACATGCCGCGAGCCTGTTCGCTCTGTCGGAAATGGGCAATATCTACACGCGGATCGGCAATCCCACGACCGACATATTGGAACAGCGTGTGACAGCACTGGAGGGCGGCGCGGCCGCCGTCGCGGTTGCGTCCGGTCAGGCCGCGTCCGCCTATGCGATCCAGACGCTCGCCCGCGCCGGGGACAATATCGTCAGCGGCACCGACCTTTATGGCGGCACCTATAATCTGTTCACCAACACGCTACCGGACATGGGGATAGAGGTGCGTTTCGTCGATCCCGCCGACCCGGACGCCTTCGCCCGCGCCGCGGATGACAAGACACGCGCCTTTTACGCCGAAACCCTACCCAATCCGAAACTGGCCGTCTGCCCCATAGGCGAGATCGCCGCGGCCGGCCGGCCGCTCGGCATTCCGCTGATCATGGATAATACGGCCGCGCCCCTCCTCTGCCGCCCCTTCGATCATGGCGCGGCGATCATCGTCTATTCGACGACGAAATATATTGGCGGTCACGGAACCAGCATCGGCGGTATGGTCATCGACGGCGGCAATTTGGACTGGGCGGCACATGCCAAGCGACAGCCCATGCTGAACCGGCCCGACCCCAGCTATCACGGCGTTGTCTGGGCAGAGGCGGCAAAGGCCCATGGGCCGGTCGCTTATGCCCTCCGCCTGCGCACCGTGCTGCTTCGCGATCTGGGCGCCGCGCTATCGCCGCTCAGCGCTTTTCAATTGATCCAGGGTGTCGAAACACTGCCGCTACGCATGCCCCGCCACTGCGACAATGCGCTGAACGTCGCCGCTTTCCTGAACGAACGGAGCGGGGTGACCCGCACGATCCATCCGTCGCTTGCGACGGGGGTGCAGAAGGACCGCGCGCAGAAATATATGACCGGCGGTCTGGGTGCCTTGGTCGGCTTTGAACTGGCGGGGGGAGAGGCGGCAGGTCGCGCCTTCATCGACGCGCTGCAGCTGTTCTACCATGTCGCCAATATCGGCGACGCCCGCAGCCTGGCCATTCATCCCGCGTCGACCACCCACTCTCAGCTGTCGTTAAAAGATCTGGAACTGACGGGCGTATCGGCCGGCTATGTCCGCCTGTCCATTGGCCTCGAACATAGTGACGACATCATCGCCGACCTCGACCAGGCACTGACGGCGGCGGGGGCGTAAACGCCTCCTGCCCGCTATGTGCCCAGTTGGGAGTCCGTCGATGGCCGCGTCGCCACCAAGACGATAGATTTCATGGTCATCACCGCCTGATCCTTTTGATTGAAGACGGTAACCAGCGAATGCACGGAACCCAGTTCCGGTCGCGACCGGCTGGGCCGCACATCGGTCAGTTCGGTTTCCACGCGCAATATGTCGCCGGGAAAGACCGGTTTCAGCCAGCGCAGTTCGTCGATCCCGGGTGAACCCAACCCGGCTCGCCTGTCACTTTTCTGATCCTCGACGATCATCGCCATGGTCATCGCGCAAGTGTGCCATCCCGATGCGCTCAACCGACCGAAATGCGTCTTGGCCGCCGCTTCGTCATCCAGGTGAAACGCCTGGGGATCATACTTGCGCGCAAAATCCAGCACCTCTTCGCGCGTGACCTCATAGCGACCAAACTGCGCCTTCGTACCGACGATCAGGTCCTCTAGATATTTCATGATTAGGATTCCTGCGCTGAAAAAAGGGCGACCGTCACCAAGCGTCCTGCCTCACACATTAAAGCGGAAATGCATGACGTCGCCGTCGCGGACCAGATATTCCTTGCCCTCCAGGCGCAGTTTGCCGGCCTCTTTCGCGCCCGTTTCTCCGCCGCAAGCGACGAAATCGTCATAGGCGGTGGTTTCCGCGCGGATGAAGCCCTTCTCGAAGTCGGTGTGGATTTCACCCGCTGCATTCGGTGCAGTGGCACCCTTCGGCGTCGTCCAGGCCCGTGCTTCCTTTGGCCCCACGGTGAAGAAAGTGATCAAGTCCAACAGGCTGTATCCCGCACGGATAATCCGGGACAGGCCGGTTTCGGAAAGGCCGAGGTCGGACAGGAAATCGGCGCGATCGGCTGGGTCCATCTGGCTGATTTCCGCTTCGATCGCGGCGGATATCACAACGCTCAGCGCGCCTTCCGCTTCCGCCTTTTTCGCGACCGCTTCGGAATATGCATTGCCCGTCGCCGCTTCCTCCTCGCCGACATTGCAGACGTAGAGCACGGGCTTGGCTGTCAGCAGCTGCGCCTGCTTTAAGACACGCGCCTCCTCGATATCCTTCGGTTCGGTCAGACGGGCGGGCTTTCCATCCAGCAGCAATTTCAGCGCCTGCCCCAGAACGCTCGCCTGGATCTTGGCTTCCTTATCTCCCTGTGCCGCCTTCTTCTCGGCAGCGGGAACCCGGCGCTCCAGACTTTCAACGTCGGCCAGCATCAGTTCGGTTTCAACGACTTCGGCGTCGGCAACCGGGTCTACACGGCCATCGACATGGGTGATGTCGTCATCCTCAAAGCATCGCAGCACATGAACGATGGCGTCGACCTCGCGAATGTTCGCAAGGAATTGATTGCCGAGCCCCTCACCAGAGGAAGCGCCCTTCACCAGTCCGGCAATGTCGACAAAGGCCAACTGCGTCGGAATGGTCTTTGCCGATTTCGCGATCTCCGCCAGCTTGTCCAGCCGGGGGTCGGGAACGCCGACCTGTCCGACATTGGGTTCGATCGTGCAAAACGGAAAGTTCGCCGCCTGCGCAGCCTGCGTTTCCGTTAAGGCGTTGAACAGAGTGGACTTGCCGACATTGGGCAGGCCGACGATACCGCATTTGAAACCCATGTAATTCTCAGTCCTCTTTCATCCGCCAGGCACAGTGGCGGCAATCCGCGACGCCATATGCGGGATATATATTGATGTGCGCCAAATTTCGCAGCCATGCCTGCACATCAGCGCCCGCTCTCATCGGGGCGTCAGCGGCGGAATGCAAGACCTGCGGCGGCCGTCTGCCACCCGTGCTATGACCTATAGAAGGCGGCGCACCGGGCGGGCCATAAAAGCCAACGGGGAGGATGAAAGCGCTGAGGTAAATCCATCTATCCGGTCGCGCCGCCTCAACACCTTTCTTAGCATGCTTTCTAGCCTGGGTGACAACCCTTTGCGCTCAGCCATTGCGAGATGCTCTTCCACAATAGACCGCTTGTCGTAGAGGCTGCCCTTGTACCACAGTGCCTCGTCGCGCCGGGCCAAGTCTGGAAATCCATCCAGCTTTCCCAGCAGTTCCAGTTCAATCGCGGTGCGAACGCATTTACCACACCTGCCGCAATTATAGTCCTCGCCATCGTTAACGGCGCAGACGCGCAGAAATGCCTTGGTCAGGTCTTCATCCCAGGCGAAAATCTTTTCGACCTTCTCGGCGCGCGTCACTTCGCAGCCATCGTGAATGATCGTGCAGGCATCATTGGAAAACAGCTCGTCCGTGAGGGGCGACGTGCCATAGCGCATTTCAAGGCCGCTATAACTGTGCGTCGATCCGATGCAGATAAAATCGAAGTTCCCGGACAGCGCCAAGCCGATGCTGGCAAGCACACTGCCGATATAATGTGGCTCCCACTCCAGGGTGACCTCGGTTGATTCCGCTATGTTTCGCAGATTGGTTGTGCCGATAATCAGATTTAAGCCGACCTCTTCGGCAAACTTCCGGGCCTGTTCGGTTGTGCCGGCGAGATCACCCATCCGGTCGAGGCGGTTTTCAACGCCGATCATATAAACGATGTCCGTCAATCTGGCGGGCAGTGCGGCGGCATCGTTTATATGTTTCAGGACCGTGTAAAGCGAATCGACGCCTCCCGAGAAAAACGCGGCTGCCCGTCCGGTGGGTCGGACGAGTGTCGTACCACGGTCCAGCTTCAGATCGACCAACGGCAGTTGCGGGAACCATTGGTGATAAATGCGGGCAAGACGTGGAAGCTGGGTATGCAGGCGTGGGGATATTGCCTGCTCGGCTGATAGGGCTTCGCCATTTGCCATGGCCGGCATCAGCATGGCCGCCACAAATGGGTCTGCTGCGTTTTCCGGTCCCGCCAGCCCCTCGCCCCGAAACTCGAAATAGGCTTCCTCGCGCGCGCCTGCCGTAAAGATTTCAGCGGTTAAGCGCAGTGTATGCTTTTCAACGACAATAGAAGGATTGCGAATTTCCATCATGAGTTCCTTCTATGGCGGGCGCGGGACCAAACGCGCGGCGTTCTAACAGCAAAAAGTCAGCATAGCGGGAAAATTTTGCGTACGCCCTGCCCCTTGTGCCCACGGGCATCAGCGTCGATAGTCGGGCCATGGCGCTGGCAGCACGCGAATGGCAATTCCGGATCGACCGGGGCGGCACCTTTACCGATATCGTTGCGCTGGGGCCGGACGGCCGCGTGACGACGGCAAAGCTGCTGTCCGATAATCCCGAAGCATATGACGATGCGGCGGTTGAGGGCATGCGGCAACTGACCGGCACGGCGAAGGGCGATGCGCTGCCGCCGCTCGATCTTCGTATGGGAACGACGGTTGCCACCAACGCCCTGCTGGAACGCAAGGGCGAGCCTGTTTTGCTCGTCATCACACAGGGCTTTGGCGACGCACTGGCGATCGGATATCAGGCGCGCCCGGATCTCTTCGCGCGTCACATCGTCAAGCCCGCACCCGTCTATGCCGACGTACTGGAGGTGCAGGAACGGATCACCGTCGACGGCGAAGTTCTTTTGCCGCTCGACGAGGATCATGCCCGTGCAGGCCTCGCCGCCGCCCGAAAACGCGGCCTGCGCGCTGCGGCCATTGTCACCATGCATGGCCATGCCCATCCCGCACATGAGGCAAGGCTGGCTGAGCTGGCGCGGGAAGTGGGCTTTACCCAGGTTTCGGTCAGCCACGAGGTCGGCGCACTGATCAAGCTGATCGGACGCGGCGACACGACGGTGGTGGATGCATATCTGTCCCCCGTCCTCGACCGTTACATCGCCCGCCTGACCGCCAGTCTGGGCGAGGATGCGGACGTTCTTTTCATGCAGTCCAATGGCGGCCTGGCAGAGCCCGGCCGGTTTTGCGGCAAGGATGCGATTCTGTCCGGCCCTGCAGGCGGCATCGTCGGCATGGCAAAGACGGCCGAGGCTGCCGGATTCGACCAAATAATCGGTTTTGATATGGGCGGCACCTCGACCGACGTGTCGCATTACGCCGGCGAATATGAGCTAAGCCACGAAACCCAGGTCGCCGGCGCCCGCATTCGCGCACCGATGATGGCGATACACACCGTGGCGGCGGGCGGCGGTTCCGTCTGCCGCTTTGACGGCGTGCGCCTGCTGGTCGGCCCTGAGAGCGCGGGGGCGGTGCCTGGCCCAGCCTGCTATCGGCGGGGCGGTCCCATGACCATTACCGACTGCAATCTGATCCTGGGCAAGGTACAGCCCGACCACTTCCCCCATGTATTCGGCGAAACCGGCGATCAGCCGCTCGATCGCGCCGCATCGGAGCGTCGAATGACCAGCCTCCTCGACGAGATGGAGGCCGCGACGGGCCAGCGCATGGCGGCAGAGGATGCCGCACGTGGCCTGATCGACATTGCGGTCGCCAATATGGCGAATGCGATCAAGCGTATCAGCGTCGGGCGCGGGCGCGACGTCACGCGCTATACCCTGGCCTGCTTCGGTGGCGCAGGCGGACAGCATGCCTGTCTGGTTGCTGACGCGCTCGGCATGAAACGCGTCATGATCCACCAGCATGCCGGCGTGCTCAGCGCCTATGGCATGGGCCTGGCCGACCGGCGGGCATCGCGCGGCAGGACGCTGGGCATTCCGCTGGAGGATCAGGACGCCATCACGGACGCGCGGCAGACGCTCGCCGCCGCCGCCCTCGACGAATTGGGAGAGGCGCGCGGCACAGAGGCCGAACCGCGGACCGAGACGCGGGTATTTTTGCGCTACGAGGGTACCGACCACGCCATAGAACTTGCCTTTGCATCGACCACCGAAATGCGCGCTGCATTTGAGGATGCTCACCGCGCGCAATTCGGCTTTGTCGGCGATGCGCCACTGATCGTCGAGATGATCCGCGTGGATGCAATTGCCGCGACCGGGTCGGGGCGAGAGAACAAAGTAGATCTGCCGGACAGTTCCGGCGAACCCATCGGACAGACAAACTATGCAGGGGCGCCGATGCCGCTTTACGACCGAAGCACCCTGGCGGTCGGGTTTTCGGTTTGCGGCCCTTCGCTGATCTTCGACAGCGTATCGACGACCATGGTGGAACCAGGTTGGACGGCGCAGGTCGACCGGCTCGGAAATCTAATTCTTGAGCGCACCGGATCGGCGGACAACATCGCCGAGAGCGACAGACACGCCCCCCGCGCTCTCGATTCTTCATCCGGCGGCGAAACGCAGCCAGTGGCTTCGCCGGACCCTGTCCGCTTGGAGATATTCAATGGCCTGTTCATGGCTATTGCCGAGGAGATGGGCGCGGCGCTGCAGCGTTCTGCCTCCAGCGTCAATATTCGCGAGCGGCTGGATTTCAGCTGTGCATTGTTCGACGCAAAGGGCGCCTTGATCGCCAATGCGCCGCACATGCCCGTCCATCTGGGTTCCATGGGCGCCAGCGTGGCTGCGGTCCGCGAAAGGCGCGGCAATGGCGTTCGCCCCGGCGACGTCTATGCGCTGAACGATCCTTATGCTGGCGGCACGCACCTGCCCGACATTACGGTGATCATGCCGGTTTTCCTGCGTCCGGAAGATGACGCCCCCGCCTATTGGGTGGCCGCGCGTGGTCATCATGCGGACATTGGCGGTATCGCCCCCGGGTCGATGCCGCCGGGCAGCCGCACGATCGCGGAAGAGGGCATATTGTTCGACAATGTACGCATTGTGACCAATGGCGCGTTTCAGGATGGCGAGGTCCGCGCACTGCTCGGCTCCGGCCCTCATCTGGCGCGAAACCCGGATCAGAATATTGCCGACCTGAAGGCGCAGATTGCCGCCTGCGCGCGCGGCGCCGAACAGTTGCGTCGCATCGCGGCCGATTACGGGCGCGGTGTGGTCGACGCCTATATGGAACATGTGCAGGATCAGGCAGAGGCGGCCGTCCGCCGCCTGCTTGGCCGGATCAGCGGCGGCCATATGCGCTACGAGCTCGACCAGGGGGCCGCGGTTGAAGTGAGGGTCGATATAGAGGGGGACCGCGCAAGCGTGGACTTCACCGGCACCTCGCCCCAGCTGGATGGAAATTTCAACGCGCCCTACGCGGTCGTGCGGGCCGCCGTCCTCTATGTCGTTCGGACGCTGCTCGATGAGGATATACCGATGAATGACGGCTGCCTGCGGCCAGTCGAAATTCACGTTCCCGAGGGGTCGATGCTGAACCCGCGCCCTCCCGCCGCGGTGGTCGCCGGCAATGTCGAAACCAGCCAGGTCATTTGCGATGCGCTGTTCGGCGCGCTGGGCGCGATGGCGGCGGCGCAGGGCACGATGAACAATTTTACCTTCGGCAATGATTCCTACCAATATTATGAAACCATAGCGGGCGGATCGGGAGCAGGCGCCGACTTTGACGGCGCCGACGCGGTGCAAACGCATATGACCAACAGCCGCCTGACCGATCCCGAAATCCTGGAGACGCGCTTTCCCGTCGTGCTGGAGGAATTTTCCATTCGACGCGGATCGGGCGGTACCGGCCTTCACAAGGGCGGAGACGGGGTCGTTCGCCGTCTGCGGTTCCGCGAAGCGGTGGAGGCGAACCTGCTGGCAAACCGCCGGCGAATCGCGCCCTTTGGTTTGGCCGGTGGCGCAGACGCCCTGCCAGGTACGGCCCGGGTCGAACGCGCCGATGGTACGATAGAAACCATCGGCAGCACGGGCAGCGCATCGCTGGCGCCCGGCGACGCCTTCCTGATCGAAACACCAGGCGGCGGCGGCGGCTATGGAGACCCGGGCTAGCGGATCGCGATCCCATCCCGCCGGGATAGAAGCAGCGTAAATCCTTACACGTTCCGTCCCATATGCACTTGACGTTTACGCGCACCGTGCAAATCTACTGGACAAGCGGGGCCGCCGCACTGGCGCGGCCGGTTCCTGGGATGAGGAACCTTATATGCCTGCGTTTTCACGCGAACTTGAAGCTACCCTCCACAACGCGCTCGCCCAGGCGGCACAGCGCAGCCACGAATATGCGACGCTGGAACATCTGCTCTTCGCCCTTATGTCTGACGAGCATGCGGGCGCGGTCATTCGCGCTTGCGGCGTCGATCTGGAAATTCTGGGCGGACAGCTGACGGAATATCTGGATAATGAGCTTGAGCCGCTGCGCACCAGCGCCTCGGTCGATCCCAATCCCACGGCCGGTTTTCAGCGCGTGGTTCAGCGCGCCATCCTGCACGTGCAATCGTCCGGCCGGGACGAGGTCACGGGGGCCAACGTCCTCGTCGCCCTGTTCTCGGAGCGTGAGAGCCATGCCGTCTATTTCCTGCAGCAGCAGGACATGACGCGCCTGGATGCCGTGTCCTATCTCAGCCACGGGGTGGCCAAGAACGGCACCGCAAAGCCGAAGGTTGCGCAAGGGACGGAAGAGGCCGACGCCGCCGACACCAAGAAAAAGGGCAAGCAAACCGAATCGCCGCTCGATCAGTTCACCGTGAACCTTAATGAAAAGGCGAAATCGGGCAAGATCGACCCCCTGATCGGCCGTCATGGAGAGGTGGATCGCACGATCCAGATTCTCTGCCGCCGCTCAAAGAACAACCCGCTCTATGTGGGCGACCCGGGCGTCGGCAAGACCGCTATCGCCGAGGGGCTGGCGCGCCGCATCACGGAAGGGGACGTGCCGGAAGTCCTGAAGGACGCCGTCATCTTCTCGCTCGACATGGGCGCCCTCCTTGCCGGAACGCGCTATCGCGGCGATTTCGAGGAGCGGCTGAAGGGCGTCGTGTCAGAGCTTGAGGACAAGCCAGAGGCCATTCTGTTCATTGACGAAATTCACACGGTGATTGGCGCGGGCGCCACGTCCGGCGGCGCCATGGATGCGTCGAACCTTTTGAAGCCGGCCCTGTCATCGGGGTCAATCCGCTGCATTGGTTCGACCACCTACAAGGAATTCCGCAATCATTTCGAGAAAGACCGCGCCCTGCTGCGCCGGTTCCAGAAGATCGATGTCACGGAACCGACCGTTGAGGACACGATCAAGATAATGCACGGCCTGAAACCCTATTTCGAGCGCCATCATGCGGTGAAATATACTCATGACGCGATCAAATCGGCGGTGGAGCTGAGCGCCCGTTACATCAATGACCGCAAGCTGCCGGACAAGGCCATCGACGTCATCGACGAGGTTGGCGCGTCGCAGAACCTGCTCGCAAAGTCGAAGCGCAAAAAGACGATGGGCGTGAAGGAGGTGGAGGCGGTCATCTCCACCATGGCGCGCATTCCGCCGAAATCGGTGTCATCGGACGACAAATTGCAGCTGGCGACGCTGGAACAGGATCTGAAACGCGTTGTATTCGGCCAGGACAAGGCCATTTCCACGCTATCCTCCGCCATCAAGCTGTCGCGCGCTGGCCTTCGCGAGCCGAACAAGCCCATCGGCAATTATCTGTTCTCCGGCCCCACGGGTGTCGGCAAGACCGAAGTTGCAAAGCAGCTTGCCTCCATTCTCGGCATCCCGCTGCAACGCTTCGACATGTCGGAATATATGGAACGCCACAGCGTCTCGCGCCTGATCGGCGCCCCTCCGGGCTATGTCGGCTATGATCAGGGCGGACAGCTGACCGATGCCGTGGACCAGAACCCGCACAGCGTCCTCCTGCTCGACGAGATCGAAAAGGCGCACCCGGACCTGTTCAACATTCTTCTGCAGGTCATGGATGCGGGCAAGCTGACCGACCACCACGGCAAGACGGTGGATTTCCGCAACATCATCCTGATCATGACGACCAATGCAGGCGCGGCGGAAATGGCGAAGGAAGCCATCGGCTTTGGCGCCTCCACGCGGGAGGGAGAGGATGAGGAAGCCATCAAGCGCATGTTCTCGCCCGAATTCCGCAACCGCCTGGATGCGGTCGTGCCGTTCGACTATCTGCCCACGGAAGTCGTCGGCATGGTCGCGGAAAAATTCGTTCTGGAGCTGGAGCTGCAACTGGCCGACCGTGATGTCCACATCAGCCTTGGCGACGACGCAAAGGCGTGGCTGACCGAACGCGGTTATGATCGTCTATATGGCGCCCGGCCGATGGGCCGTCTTATTCAGACGGAAATCAAACAGCCCCTTGCAGAAGAACTGCTATTTGGCAGACTGATGCATGGCGGCGAGGTCGTGGTGCGTATGAAGGACGGCAAGCCCTCCTTCGAAATCACCGCAGCTCCGCCCAAGCCCAAGCGCAAACCGCCCGGCAAGAAGAAGGCGTCTGACGATGCGGAGGCCTCCAGTGCCGGCAAGGGGGGCGACGAAGGAGACAAGGTCGATGCATAATGACGGAATAGACTGGAAACGCACCGGCCTCGTCGCCGGTGCCGTCGCCGCACTGGTCGGCGTGTCACAGATCGATAATCTGTTCGATCACGATTCCCGCGCTGGGCTGGTCTGGCATTCTTCCGGCGACGATTTCGGTCTGCACGTCCCGCACGAACGGGCCGATGTGCGCGTGGAGGTCGATGCTGTGCGCGACCGGGTGCAGAACATGGATGAGCGCCTTGCCAATGGCAGCGGCGCCTTCGAAGCAAGCTCGGATGCGTTCGAGCTGGAGATGGAACGTCTTGCTGACCAGCTCGAGAAGCTCGCCGACGAGCATGAGGATGCACGCGGCGCAGAACGCGCGGCAATCGAATCGCAGATGCGGCAATTGGGCGGGCGAATGGCGCAACTGACCACGGAGATGGCCGGCAATGCAATTAGCGAGGCACTGGGCCAATAGGCTGCGCCCAGCACGGCCGCGGCTGATGATCGGCACTCCCGTCGCCTGACGCCCCTGACGCGCGTCCGCACCGGACGATTAAGGCAGCGGCCGCTTGTGCTGTTCCGCACCACCAAACGACCCTGCTATCGTCTCCACCTGCAAATGGTGTGGCCCGGTTGGAAAGCTCCTCTAGCTGAAACGACACGCGACAACTTTCAGCCGCCGTTCAGGTCAGCTTCGATGTTCGCCCCTCAGGCAGCGGCTTTCGTGAGTAATCTCCTATCCGTGCCGATGTGCGCGCACAGAACGGCTCCTGGCGTCTGCCGTCTCCTGGGGCATTGGTGCCTGCCGACAGATTAAACGCGTCAGCAGCACCCGGCATTCCCGCGATGTCCGCAGATGAGCGCCGCACATAAAAAAGGTCCGGCAAGGTTTCCCTTGCCGGACCCCTTAAGTCCGATCGGCTCGGGCGCTCACGCCCCTCCTGACCTATTCGCGGTTGCCGAACAATTGCAGCAGGAACAGGAACATGTTGATGAAGTCGAGGTAGAGGGTCAGGGCGCCCATCACGATGGACTTGCCCATGAAATCGGTCCCTGCGACCTGGAAGTAGATATTCTTGATCTTCTGCGTATCGTAAGCCGTCAGGCCGGCGAAGATCAGCACGCCAAGGATCGAAATGGCCAGTTGCAGAACCGACGATCCGACGAAGATGTTGATCAGTGATGCGACCAGGATACCGATCACACCCATGATCAGGAACGTGCCCATCCCGCTCAGATCTTTCTTCGTGGTGTAACCCCACAGGCTAAGGCCAGCAAAGGCAGCCGCCGTGGCAAAGAAGACCTGCGCAATCGACGTGTTCGTATAAGCCAGAAAGATATACGAAATGCTGACGCCCATCACTGTCGCAAAGCCCCAGAAGGTGGCTTGCGCGGCGAATGTCGACATTCTGTTCAGGCCAAAGCTGAGCGCCAGGACAAAGCCCAGCGGAGCCAGCATCACGACCCAGCGCAGAATGCCACCGGAATAGAACAGCTGCTCGGCCATACCGCTCTGCGCGAACAGAAACGCGACGAGGCCGGTCAGCAGGACGCCGGATGCCATGTAATTATAGACCGACAGCATGTACTTCCTGAGGCCCGCATCATAGCTGGCCCCGCCGGCGCGCGGAACCGCGGTCGCGGATGCGCCATGCTGGCGGACGGTGAAACGAGGATCGGTACGGTTTACCATCGCTCTGTACTCTCTCCCAATCGTGCGCGCGCGATAGGCGCGACGCTCATGGGTGTATTGTGGGGTCGCGACACTCCAATTTCAAGCAAAACCGCTATAGGGTTCTCAGCGCCTGCGCCGGACGAACACGCAGCGACTGCCATGACCCGATCAGGCTGAACAAGATAACCGTGATGGCACCGGCTGCGGTAATCCCTAATACCGGCGCCCATTCGGGTAACCAGTCCAGCTCGAACACCTGCGTCACGACGTACCACCCCCCCACAACCCCAAGGCTCAGTGCCAGGACAGAGACGGTGACGGCCAGTAGGACGAACTCGATCAGAAATGCGATCAGCACCTGCGTCCGGGTCGCGCCCAGAACCTTCAGCATGACGGCATCATAGGTGCGGGCACGGCGCGCGGCAGCGATGGCACCGATCAGAACGGCAATGCCCGCCAGAATGGCAACGGCGGCGGATGCGCGTATGGCTGTGGTCAATTGCCCCAGCAGTGCCTCGGCACTGTCGACCACGTCGCGCACCCGGATCACACTCGCACTTGGAAATGCCTGGCCCAGTGCCTCCGACAGGGCGCGATCGGCGCTGTCCGCCGCACGGATTGTCGCCATGAAGCTGTGCGGTGCGTTTTCGATCGGCCCCGGAGAATAAACCAGCCCAAAGTTGAACCCCATGGAGCGCCAGTCAATCTCGCGCAGATTGGCGATCCGTGCCTCCAGTGGCAGGCCGAGTATCGTCACCGTAATGCGATCACCGACCGCCAGGCTGAGATTTTCCGCAATCTCCGCGTCCATGGACACTAGTTGCGGGCCGTCATAATCCGTCGGCCACCAGTCGCCCGCGACCACGCGGTTTCCTTCGGGCAGATCGGCGGTATAGGTCAGGCCACGATCGCCGCGCAGGATCCAGCCGCCTTCCGGAATTTCTTCCATATCGGCAACCCTGACATCGTTCAGCATCGTGACCGGACCGCGCAGGCTGGGAACGATGCGAACACCCGCACCTTCGGCGGCGCCTTCCACGACGGCCCGGAATTCAGGGGCCTCGTCAGAGGGTATGTCGAGAATGAAATGGCTCGGCGCCTCGGCCGGGATCGTCTGTTCGATCTGCCGTCCAAGATTGGTTTCGATGACCGCCAGCGTTGCGAACAGCGTCAGGCCGAGCCCGAGGGCCACCGTCAGCTCCCTGGTCATCCCACCCGGCCGCGTCAGATTGGCAAGCGCCAGCCTGAGGAGCGGCTGACGCGGGCGCGGCACCCGGCGGGCTGCGGCTGTAATCAGGCTGGCCAGCAGGCCAAGAATGAACAAGACGGCGACCGCCGCGGCGAGGAATCCGGCGGCGAACAGGGGCTCGCGCGCCTGCACAACCGCGAGAGCCGCAATGATCAGCGCGGCGGCGGCGATGATGGCGACGACGCGCGCCGGCGGCCTTTGCATCGTTTCAACGCCGGCTCGGAACAGGCGGGCCGCCGGCACATCCCGCGCCCGGGTTAGCGGTACGAGCGCAAAAACCGTCGCGGCGAGCAGGCCATAAACGGCGGCACTCAACAGCGGCAGGGGGTATATGCCTACACGCGGCGGCACCGGCAGCGCGTCACCGGCAATCTGCCCGACGATTCCCGGCACCAATGCACCGACAATGGCGCCCGCCATTACCGCCGCCAGAGCGACGATCCCGATCTGGATCAAATAGATAGCAAAGATCGTGCCCGAATCCGCGCCGATGCTTTTCAGGCTGGCGATGGATCGCGTCTTGGACGCCAGGTAAGAACCGACCCCGCTCGCCACGCCGACGCCCGCAACCAGCAGGCTGGTAAGGCCCACCATGGTCAAAAACTGCCCGGTATTCAGGATGAAACGGCGTGCACCGGGGGCTGCATTTGTGCGATCCTGAACACGAAAGCCTGACTGCGGAAACGCCTCTTCCAGCCGCGTCGCGACCGCTTCCGGGTCGGCTGTCTCGGGCGTCCGGATGCGGTAGTGCACGCGATAGAGACTACCCGGCCGCTCCAGCTGAGTCTGCGCCAGCCGCGCTTGATTTATCAGCAATGTCGGACCCAGGACGAAGCCCTCAGCAACCTTATCGGGTTCCTGATCCAGAACGCCCGATACCGGCAATTGCGTCAGACCGATCCGCACGAAATCGCCAATGCCGACGCCCAGCTTCTCGCTTGCCTGGCGTCCGATCAGCACTCCTTCTTGCAGCGCGGATTGAAGGCTGCCGCCTCCCACCAGCGTAAATTCGCCGTAAAGCGGATATGCGTCATCGACCGCTTTCAGCTCGCCGATCATCGACTCTTCGTCGGTGGCGACATTGGCCCGCATCTGCACGACCTCGGCCACGGCTCCCTCTGCGGCGAAGGATTGGCGCTCCTCCTCGGTCGCACGGCGCTGGGCAATGCGAACCTCAACGTCACCGCCCAAAATCGCCTGGCCCTGCGCTGCCAGCGCGGCGGCAATGGAGGATGACAGACTGCCGACACCTGCGATCGCCGCCACACCCAGAAACAGACAGACAGCCAGCAAGCGCAAGCCGCCCAGACCGCCCCGCAAATCGCGCAGCGCCAGCCGTAATGGCAGCCACGTGGTCATGCCGCCGTCCTGCCGCGCAGACGCATCCATTTTTGCCGCATCAACTGGCACGCTCGCGGTCGGAAATGATGCGGCCATCCTTCATCTCGACGATACGCGCGCAACGGACCGCAACCTCTGGATCATGCGTCACCAGCAGCAGCGTCGTTCCCTGCGCGGCCTGCCGGTCGAACAGAAGATCGATGATCTCATGGCCGGTCGTACCGTCCAGATTGCCTGTGGGTTCGTCCGCGAACAGGATGGCCGGGCCCGGCGCAGTAGCACGCGCGATGGCCACGCGTTGCTGTTCGCCGCCCGACAATTGCGCGGGGTAATGGGTCAGCCGGTGGCCCAGCCCGACGGCCCTCAGTTCGGCCTCCGCCCGCTCAAAGGCATCGCTGGCCCCTGACAGCTCCAACGGTACGGCGACATTTTCCAGCGCGGTCATCGTAGGCAGCAGGTGAAATGCTTGCAGGACAATGCCGATGCGGCCGCGACGCGCCCGTGCCAGCTGATCTTCCGACAGACTGCCGAACTCCGCGCCGGCGACGCGGATCGTGCCGGATGTTGCGCGCTCAAGGCCCGACAGCACCGCCATCAGGGAGGATTTGCCAGACCCCGACGGCCCCAGCACAGCAACGCTGCCCCCCGCCCGCAGGCTCAGATCGACCCCCTTCAATATCTCGACCGGTCCGGCCGCGCCCGACAGCGTCAAGGTGACATTCAGTGCATCAATGACAATATCGTTCGCGGAACCACCATCCGGTTTCGCCATGAAGGAATGATCCCGTGCCAGAAAATATTAAGCCGCACTCATATGGGGGCATGCGCGCCTTTGTCCATGCGGCACTGATGGTTCTGGCATTTGTGATGACGGCGCCGGCTCTAGCGCAGACAAAGACGGTTCTGGCGTTCGGCGATTCCCTGATGGCCGGGTATCAGCTCGACCAGGGCGACGGCTTCGCGCCGCAGCTGGAGCGTGAACTTGGCGAACGCGGCATAGATGCGCGGGTGATCGGCGCGGGCGTTTCGGGCGATACCAGCCGGGGCGGGCTACAGCGCATCGGATGGACGCTCGACAATCTGCCGGTGAAGCCGGACCTTGTCATCGTGGAACTGGGCGCCAATGACATGTTACGCAATCTCGACCCCAAACAGACGCTGCGCAATCTGAACGGCATCATTGAAGAGATAGACCGTCGCGGCATCGACGTGCTGATCGCGGGAATGCTTGCGACGCCAAATGTGGGCGAGGAGCGGTTCCGCTATTTCAACCGCATTTATCCCTTCCTCGCGCGTCGTCACGATGTGCCGCTTTACCCCTTCTTCCTGCGGGGCGTAGCAATGCGGCAGAAATATCTGCTGGAGGATTATCTGCACCCCAATGCAGAGGGCGTAAAAATCATCGTGGAGGGCATCGCGCCCAGCGTCGTGCAGGCGCTAAATTAGGCGATTTCCAGCCCGGCGCGCAGGTGACGGGCCCTGCCAGAGGCGCTAAGGCCATGGCATGCACCGCCTGTTCGTTGGCATAGATCCACCCTTCGACGTGAAGGAGGCGCTGATGGATGTCATGGGCGGCGTCATCGGCGCCCGCTGGCAGGACGAGGAGCAGCTCCACATGACGCTGCGCTTCCTGGGAGAGCGCAGCGCCGCGCAGGCCGACGATATCGCCCATACGCTTTCCCATGTCCTGACCCGCCCCGCCACGATCACCATCGACGGAGTCGGCCTGTTCGACCGGCGTGGCCGTCCGCACCAGCTCTACGCCCGGATTTCCCCGCCGGACGATGCAAAGCGCCTGCATCGCAAGGTCGACCGCGCGCTACAGCTGATCGGCGTGGAACCCGATACGCGCGCCTATCTGCCGCACATCACTCTCGCGCGCTTCTCCCACGGCGCTGGGCCACTCGACGATTTCATGATCCGCCACGGCGATCTGCGGCTGCCCGCGTTCGAGGCGTATGAATTCTGCCTCTACGAAAGCCATTTGACCAATGAAGGCGCGCATTACGATATCGTCGCGCGCTATTCCTTCGCTCAGGGTGCGCTGCTCTAGCGGGAAAGCGCCTTCAACAGGCCCGCGACACCCTCGTCGATCTGTGCGTACATCTGGCTGAACGCAGCCTCTTCCATGCCATAGGGATCGATCACGTCTTCCCCGTCTCGCCCCGCATGATCCATCAACATGGACAGGCTGGCTTTGGCATTTGCCGGACGCAGTGCCTCCAAATCCTGGAAATTGGAACGGTCGAGCGCGATCAGGTGCGTGAAATCGAACCAGTCCTGTTCGGTCACCTGTCGCGCGCGAAGGCCGGACAGGTCCAGGCCATTCGCGGTGGCGACGGCCTGCGCCCCCTCGTGGGGCGGCTGACCCAGATGCCAGTCGCCCGTCCCAGCGGAATCCACCAGAACCTCGATACCCGCCGCCGCTGCGCGGCTTCGCAGCAGCCCCTCGGCAACCGGGGAACGGCAGATGTTACCGAGGCAAACGAAAAGAATACTGGCGTTTTGCATGGGTCTGTTGTCGCTATCTAAACGAAGTCCGCGCTGCTAGCCCTGACGTTCAATCGCCACAAGGCGTCGCATTCGGGGGAGGAACGCGCATGGCTGCGGAATCACGGGATGATGCCGAACTGCTTCAATCGCGGCAGAATGATGTCGGCAGCCCCTATGCGTGGTACGTTCTGGGCGTCCTCGTCCTCGTCTACATATTGAATTTCGTCGACCGGCAGATCCTTTCGATCCTGGCGGAGGACATAAAGGCCGATCTTGGCATCGACGACGGTCAGATGGGTTTTCTCTACGGTACCGCCTTTGCCGTTTTTTATGCCTTGTTCGGTATTCCGCTTGGCCGCCTCGCCGACATGTGGATGAGAAAGCGACTGATGGCCATCGGTCTTGCCGTGTGGTCGACAATGACGGCGCTCAGCGGTCTGGCGGGCAATTTCGCGCAGATCGCGGGCGCTCGCATCGGTGTCGGCATTGGCGAGGCAACCGCCAGTCCCGCCGCCTTCTCAATGATTTCGGATTATTTTCCAAAAGAAAGCCGCGCCACCGCGCTCGCCATTTATTCGGGCGGGCTTTATCTGGGCAGCGGCATATCCCTGTTCATCGGCGGCGCGGTCGCCGGGAATTGGAACGAGGCTTTCCCCGGCGGTCTCGCCCTTGCCGGATTTAACATCGTCGGCTGGCAGGCGGCATTTCTGGCGGTCGGCATTCCCGGTCTTCTGGTCGCCCTGTGGGTCACAACCCTGCGGGAACCCCTGCGCGGTATGTCGGAGGGGACGTATCAGCCGCCGGACCCCAATCCATGGCCGAAATTCTTCGAGGAACTGACAAGCGTTATCCCGCCGCTGACGCTGATCGACGCGGCCCGGGGCGGCGTCCGGGGGCTGGTTCGCAACCTGATCGCTGCTGCCGTCATCGCGGCGGCAGCCTATGGGATGATCCTGCTGACGGACAATATGCTGCAGTTCGGCGCTCTCGGCATCGGCGCCTATGCCGTCTTTTCCTGGTCGCAGTCCATCAAGCGGCGCGATCCGGCGACCTATGCGCTGATCTGGGGCACGCCCAGTTTCATCCTCACCGTGGTCGGTTTCGGCTCGATTGCATTCAACACCTATGCAGCAACCTTCTGGTCCGCACCCTATGTGCTGCGCACGTTCGACGGCGTTAACCCGGCAACGGTCGGCCTGATCCTTGGCGGCCTCGGCGCAGGCGGCGGCTTCATCGGCGTTGTCCTCGGCGGCAGGATTTCCGATCTGCTGAAGCGCCGCAATCCGGCCGGCCGTGTTCTCGTCGGCATTTTCGCCATCCTCGCCATGGCCCCTGCCCTTCTGATCCTGTTCACGACCGACAGCCTGCTCGTGTTCTACTTGGTCAGCGTCCCCAGCAATATCGTCGCCAGCACCTGGGTGGGCGTCGCAGCCGCCACCAGCCAGGATCTGGTGCAGCCGCGCATGCGCGGGGCAGCGACCGCGACCTATTTCCTCGGGACGACGCTGATCGGCCTCGGCCTTGGCCCGTGGTTTGCGGGGGAAGTCAGCGCGCGTACCGGCGACCTGTCGACAGGCGTTCTCAGCCTGCTCCTCATGATGCCGGTCACGCTCATCTGCCTGTTCGTTCTCTACAAGCGCCTGCCGCTGGCAGAGGCGACCAAGGACGCTCGTGCCGCTGCCGCCATCGCGGCGGCTACTCCGCGTTGATCTCCAAAAGGTCCAGCTCCCGCCGCAGCCTTTCGATCTCCAGTTCATACAGGCGGCTGCAGTCCAGGCGCTTCGGCTGACGTCCCAGCGGCAGCGTGACGCGGGCATAAGCGACAGCCTCCTCGTCGCGCGGATCGCTGATGAAGGCCCGGTTCTCCTCTGGCAGGGAGGAACCAGCACGGCCGACCACGCCAAAATCCAGATAGGCGCCATTGGCGTTCATGCTTTGGCTGCAGCGTGTGCCGGTGGCCGACTGGATCGTGTCGTCACCGCCCGACCCCCGCGGCGCCTGCGGCAGATAGATACCATCCGTCGCTAGCGCCGGCGCCCAGAGGCTAAGACTTGCGACGAGCAATAAGTTTCGAGCAAACGCGCGCATCGATAGCCACCCCTTCCAGCGATCGGTCGAAACGGGCGCAGACGCGGGCGCGCCGCTCTTCGCCTTTTTCGAGATTGTTGAATATGACCAGCACCCGGCGCCGCTGGCCCGGGCCCAGGACGGCGCTGGCCGGCAGGATGTCGATTTCGGTTTCGCCCGCCTCACTGGCCCATGCCAAGGCATCCAGCCGGAACTTCTGCTGCTCATCATAAGGATTCATCACCGTCAGGTAGAAACCCTTGCGCGGGCTGAGGGTCGCGCCCTCCGCCTTCATCGGGCCTAGCCCGACGGCTTTCGCAGGCTGACCTGTCAGGAACAATGCTGCCAACAGCGCGGGGACAGCCCCTCTTATTGCGAGCATGTCGCTACCGAGGAGACGGCATAATCGCCCGCGACGAAGCCGTTCGCGTCAGTGATCGTGCCGTCTATGGTGACGATATCCAGCAACAGGTTCGATCTATAGCTGCTCTCGCCACTGGTCATCGTCTGATTGGCACCACCCAGGGACGTATAGCCGACAGCGACCATGGGCGATCCGGCATAGGCCCCCGGTGACAGGCTCATCGTCGGTGCGGTGAATTCCACCGTAGGCCGCCCGCCGGTCGCGACCACGGCCAGAACGGCGGCTGCGCCCAGCGGCGCGGTGCTCGTCATGTTCATGCCGCTATCGTCAGCAACCAGACGCCCCGGTGTAGACAGGGTCAGGATACAGGAATCCAAGATCCCACCGATCAGGCTGACGTTGGTGGCGGCCAAAGCTGGCCCTGCAATCGCCGACATCATGACGGTCGCCGACAAAAAATGAATACCCCACTTGCTCATCTTGCATCTCCTTGCAAAACAGGAGGGGCGAATATTGCGTGGGACGTATAATTACTGGTTACCACCTACAGACAACTTGATCCGAATCGGTCAGACCGATGTTCGGCGCTTCGTCGAATGCCATGCGGAACTGCCCTGCAGCCTGGGTATTTTCGCCGTATCGACGGCAGGGCGGCACGCGTAGACAGTCCTGTACCGGAATAGGGGTGGTAAGGGCGCATGCCGGACTATGACTATATCATCGTCGGCGCGGGCAGCGCTGGCTGCGTTCTCGCAAACCGGCTTAGCGCCGACCCCGGCATCCGCGTCCTTCTTCTTGAGGCGGGAGGCAGGGACAGCTCGATGTTCATCCATTTTCCTGCCGGGCTGGGAAAGCTGATCACACCTGACCGGCTCGCCAAGGAAAATTGGGGCTATTGGACCCAGCCGCAGCAGCATCTGATGAGCCGTCGCCTGTTCTGGCCGTGCGGCAAGACGCTCGGCGGCTCTTCCTCCATAAATGGCATGGTCTATACCAGGGGCGCGCCGTCGGATTACGACCGCTGGGCGCAAATGGGCTGTACCGGCTGGGGGTGGGACGATGTCCTGCCCTATTTCCTGAAATCAGAGAATTCCGAACGCGGCGCCAGCGATTTTCATGGCACCGGTGGACCGCTGCACATTTCGACACGCTCGATGCAGCATCCGCTCGTGGATGCATTTCTGACTGCCGGGACAGAAGCGGGATATTCGTTCAATCCGGATTTTAACGCTGCACGGCTGAAAGGGTGCGGGCGTTACGACTCGACAACCAAGGGGGGCGCCCGCTTCAGCGTAGCCAGAGGCTATCTCACCCCGATTCTCCAGCGACCCAATCTGCACGTACGCACCGGTGTCCTAGTCGATCGCATCCTGTTCAGGGACCGGCGCGCCCACGCCGTCGCCGTTCGATTGAGCGGCACGGCGACGTCCTTCTCTGGCGGTGAGATCATTCTTTCTGGCGGCGCCGTCAATTCGCCCCAGACCCTTATGCTTTCGGGTGTCGGACCAGCGGACCAATTACAGCGTCTCGGCATCCCTGTCGTTCATCACGCGCCCGATATGGGCGCAAACCTGCAGGACCATCTCGACCTTTTGCTGCAATGGACTATCCAGCGCCCGCTCAGCCTCAACAGCAATGCAAGGCGCATCAACCAGATGAAGGCGCTCGGCCTCTGGCTCGCCCGCAGGGGCGGCAGCGGCAGCTATATTCCCACGGTGGCAGGCGCATTTCTGGCGAGCCGCGACGGCCTCTCCGCACCTGATATACAGCTTCACCTGATCCCCGGCCTGACCAATCCGCATGGCCGGGGCACCATGGGACAGGTGCACGGCTTCTCCATTCATGCGTGCCAACTGCGTCCGGAAAGCCGCGGCGCGATCACGCTCGCCACACCGGACCCAGACGAGCATCCGAACATAGATCCCGCCTATCTCAGCGCCCAGAATGATGTGGAGACAGTCCTGGCTGCCCTCGACATGACGCGGGAAATCGGCCGCCAGCGGGCCTTTGCCGCATTTGGCGCAAAGGAAGTCTGGCCCGGTCCCGGTGTCGACACGCGTGAACAGAAACTCGCGGCGATCCGCAAATGGGGCGAAACCATCTATCATCCCGTCGGAACCTGCCGCATGGGGCGCGACGACCGGGCCGTTCTTTCGCCCGACCTTCGCGTGAAGGGCGTAGAGGGGCTACGCGTCGTCGATGCCAGCGTCATGCCGACGCTGATTTCCGGCAACACCAATGCTCCCACCGTGATGATTGCGGAACGGGCCAGCGACCTGATCCTCGCCGCGCGCAAGCACGCGATGGCAGCCTAGTCGCTAGTCCGCCTCACGGGCATCGAACGCGTGGCGGGCCTCGTCCATCCTCGTCCGGTTTGCGATTGCCCAGTCGCCCAGCACATTTACCGGCTGCAGCAACGAGTGCCCCAATTCCGTCAGCTCGTAATCCACCCGTGGCGGAATGCTGGGTGTGACCGTACGCGTAACCAGCCCATCCCGCTCCAGCCCGCGCAGTGTGCGCGTCAGCATACGCTGCGATATGCCCTCTATGCCGCGTTTCAGTTCGCTGAACCGGTGCGGTCCCTGACCCAATGTCCGGACAACCTGAACGCTCCATTTGTCGCCGATCCGCGCCAGCACCTCGCTGACGCGCATGCACGCTTCACTAGTGTGATCTGGCAAAGCTGCGGTCACATCCATGTGCCCCCGGTTACGAAAAGGTGCCGTCTTGCGGCCGTTCCGATCTTATCCCACCTTCGACCCAGGCACCAAACGGAAGTGAGTAACAGAATGAAACTCCTGCACCTCGACAGCAGCATTACCGGCGAAAATTCCATCAGCCGCCAGCTTTCGGCGGATATCGTGGCGCGGCTGCGCGCGGAAAATGCGGATCTTACCACGACCTATCGCGACCTGGCCGCACAGCCGCTCGATCACCTTACTCTCGGGGATTTGCCCACAGAGGGGGAAAGCACGGAGGTTCTCGACGAATTTCTGGCCGCCGATACGGTCGTGATCGGCGCGCCTATGTATAATTTCACCATTTCCAGCCAGCTGAAGTCATGGCTGGACCGCGTTCTGATCGCCGGCCGCACCTTCAAATATACGGAGGATGGGCCGGTCGGCCTCGTTGGCGACAAGCGCGTCATTCTCGCCCTGGCCCGGGGTGGCTATTATGGTGCGGACACGCCGTCCGCCCCCAATGAGCATCTGGAAACCTATTTGAAGGTCGTTTTCAACTTCATCGGCATAGAGCCGGAATTCGTCATCGCAGAGGGCATGCTGCTGGGGCCGGACCACCGGGAAAAGGCGCTTGAAAGCGCAGGGCAGCAGGTCATCGCGCTTCCCGCGTAAGGACCATGCACCGCCGCCGGCTAGTTTGAAGTGAGCTTCATCCATGCCGGCGGACTGGCGCGCAGATCAACGGGAACCGGTCGCGGTCGCTTCACACGCTCGGTGACTTCCACCCCGACAGTGTCACCCCGGCGCACAACCTGCCCGTGGGCGATCAGTTCATCGTCGGCATAAATGGCGACGGGCTTCTCCGCCAGACCGTCGGTCAGGTCGAATATGGCGCCAGCTTCAACCTTCAACAGTTGCCCGATGGGCATGGGCGTGGCACCGATGACCACCGATATGTCGACCTCGATTTCCTTACTCACGCGCCGTGGCCTCCATGGGAACCAGATGACGCTTTCTGCCCGGCCTTTCGTTAGGAGCGCGTAAACATGGAATGGCAGGTCTGGCCGGGTCTGACGCCCTATGACGACGCGCTTCTGGACATGGAGGTACGCGCCGCCGCCATTCACGAAGGAACGCTGGCAGAGCGCGTCCTCCTCGTGGAACATCCTCCGCTTTACACCGCAGGCACCAGCGCACGGGCAGAGGATCTGACCGATCCTGGCCGCTTTCCCGTATTCCAGACCGGGCGCGGCGGCCAATATACCTATCACGGGCCGGGCCAGCGCACCGTCTACCCCGCCATCGACCTGACCAGGCGCAACCGCGACGTGCGCGCCTATGTCACCGATCTGGAAAACTGGATCATCGCGGCACTTTCCCGGTTCGATATTGTCGGCCGCGCCATACCAGAGCGGGTTGGCGTCTGGGTCGACACCCCGGCGGGGGAGGCAAAGGTAGCCGCCATCGGTGTGCGCGTCCGAAAGTGGGTCACCCTGCACGGTATGGCCGTGAACGTCGCGCCCGACCTTTCCCACTATGGCGGCATCGTCCCCTGCGGCTTGCCGGATTATCCTGTCACCAGCCTCGCGGCGCTCGGCACCGACGCGACGATGACCGATTTCGACGCGGCCCTGCGAGACACCTGCCCCTTTGATGACTGACAGCCGGTGATCCCCGGCGGAGGCAAAATCTTACCTTAATGCCCGCCAGCGGCGACATAATCGTCGTGTCGGTCGCCAAAGCGGGTATATTGCGCTTCAAAGGTCAAGGGCACGATCCCCGTGGCACCATGGCGTTGCTTCGCGATGATGACCTCGGCCAGACCGCGCAGCTCCGCCCCCTTTTCCTGCCACTGGACGAATTTTTCGCTACCGTCTTCGGGCTTCTTCTGCGCGTGGTAATATTCCTCGCGATAAACGAACATGACGATGTCGGAATCCTGCTCGATGGTGCCCGATTCGCGCAGATCGGACAGCTGTGGACGCTTATCCTCTCGCTGCTCCACCTGCCGCGACAGCTGCGACAGCGCCAGCACCGGCACGTTCAGTTCCTTTGCCAGCGTCTTCAGGCCGCGCGTGATCTCCGAAATCTCCTGCACACGGTTTTCCGCCGATTTTCGGCTCGTCCCTTGCAACAGCTGCAGATAGTCGATGACGAACATGCCGACGCCCTTCTGCCGCTTCATGCGGCGTGCGCGGCTGCGCAGCGCGGCGATGGTCAGGCCCGGCGTGTCGTCGATATGCAGCGGCAGCTCGGTCAACTCCGCCGCTGCGCGCGACAGATCACGGAACTGCGACTGGTTGATGCGCCCCATGCGCAGATCTTCGGAATTGATGCGCGCCTGTTCCGCCAGGATACGCGTCGCCAACTGGTCGGCGGACATTTCCAGGCTGAAGAACCCCACGCCCGCGCCCGCCGTCTCGCCATCCGAGCGGTTCTTGGCATCGTCCATGAACCGTTTTGCACAGGAAAACGCCATATTGGTGGCCAGTGCGGTTTTGCCCATGGCGGGTCGTCCCGCCAGGATGACCAGATCGGACCGGTGCATGCCGCCGGTCTTCGCATCAATCCCCTTCAGGCCGGTGGTCAGGCCCGATAAATTCCCGCCGGTCTTCAGCGCCGCAGCGACCATGTTCACCGCTTCGGTCGCCGCCTGGGTAAAGCTGCGCGCAGTACCGCCCGTCTCGCCCTGCTCCGCCACCTTGTACAGCGCCATTTCCGCTTCGCCGATCTTGGCCTGCGGATCGACATCCTCACTGGTGTCCGTCGCACTGGTGACGAGGTCGCGGCCAACGGTAACCAGCGCACGAAGCAGCGCCAGATCATAGATCTGATTGGCAAAATCCCGCGCGGCGATCAGGCCGGCGGTGCCCTCCGTCATCTGCGCCAGATAGGCGGGGCCGCCCAGATCCTTCAGCGCCGGATCGTCCGAAAACAGTGGCCGCAGCGTGACCGGATTGGCGAGCATCCCCTTGTCGATCAGGTGCAGGATCTTCTCGTACAGTCGGGCGTGCAGCGGCTCGAAAAAATGATCCGGCTTCAGCTTCATCTGGATGTCGCCCGCCAGATTATTGTCCAGCATCAGCGCGCCCAGCAGCGCCGATTCGGCATCCAGATTCTGCGGGAGTTCCTGTCCTTGTCCGACGCCGGGGACGATCGAAGCGACATTTGGGTTCGTGGCCATGCGCACTTTCTAGCACAGCCGTCGCGCAGGCGCGCTATTGGTAAGTCGGGGGACTAGCCTGTGGAAAACCGTGGGATGGCCCGCTCTCGACACGAATGGCAAATCGCGCCAAACCCCGGACATAATGGCACTCGCGGACAAGCTCGCCGCCTGGCAGCAGGCCGGTATCATCGATGCAGAGACCGCCGCGCGCATCGCCGCGCATGAGGATGCGAGTGCCCGCCCGTTCGCGCTCTGGGCTGTCATCGGCCTTGGGTGTCTTGCGCTCGCTCTTGGTCTGATCAGCATTGTCGCGGCGAATTGGACGGACATTCCCGACGTTCTGAAACTCGTCGTGCATTTCACGCTCAGCGCCGCCGCCGCGCTCGCCGTCTGGTTCGGCGTTCGCCGCGACGCGCGCTGGTTTACTGAGGGGGCGCTGTTCCTGCTTGCGGCGCTGGTGCTGGCAGGCCTCGCCCTCCACAGCCAGATTTACCAGCTCAGCGGCGACATCTGGAAATTGCTGATGACCTGGCTGGCCCTTGCGGCGCCGGTCCTGCTGCTTGCCGGGCGCACGCGCCTGACCGCCTATGCCCTTGCCGGCATGACGCTCTGGGCCACGATCAGTTGGGCCAGCGCGCAGGTCGGCGAAACGCTTTCCGCGCAATTGGTGGAGGGGCTGGCGATGTGCGTCCCCTGGCTGCTTCTGGCAATCCCAGCCCTTATTCGCGAACGCCGCCGCTTTATCCATGGCCTTGTGGAGGTTGCGCTGATCGTCCTTCTGATCAGCGTCAGCCTTGCCCACATGGCATGGGCCGATCCCGTGACAGGTGCCGCCGCCAGCGACATGCGCGTCAGAATGGCCTTGGTTGCGGTGGTCGCAATGGCCGCGCTTTGGGCGCAGCGGCGACGCGGCCCTCTGCCACAGCCGCTGCACCTGCCGATGGTTGCCGTGCCGTTCGTCGCGCTGTTCCTCGCTACCGCCCTGCCCCATGGCGACGGCCCGCTGCCGCGCTTCTTCGGCGCGCTCGTTTTCGCCGGCATGTGGGGCTGGATCGCTTGGGCCGCTGCGCGCCTCGGCTGGCGCAGCCTGTTCGGCATTGCCATCGGCGCGCTCGCGATCAGGCTGTTCATCGTCTATTTCGAACTTTTCGGGTCGCTTGCCATGACGGGCGCCGGCCTGATCTTCGCGGGCGTGCTGCTGATCGGGCTGGCGCTCGGCTGGCGGCGGATATTCCAAACCTTCCGCAGGAACGCGCCATGAAACGCAGCCTGCTGATCGCCGCGCTGCTGCTGCCGCTCGCCGGACTCGCCGCCAGTGTGGTCATCAGGGAAAGCGAGATGTCGCGTGCAGAACAATACATCATGCCCGTCACCGGCTTCGATCCGCGTGACGTGCTACGCGGCCATTACATCCGCTATCGTTACGACTGGCAGGCATCGGGCCACCCCCTATGGTGCCGGGATGGGGCCTGCCGAATCTGCCTTGCGGGCGAGGCCCCCGACGGCAGCCGCGTCGAAATTCGCGACCTGCCGTCGGCACCATGTCCGAAAGAAATCGACTGGCAAGCAAGCGGCCTGACGCTCTATGCGGTGCCCGCGACAAGCGGCACTGCGGATGAGGCGGGCCAGCCCGCCCGCCTCGACGTTTCCGGCATTTTCTATCTTTCCGAATCCGATGCACCCGCCATGGAACAGCAAATGGCGGAAACGCCCATGGCCATGAACGTATTGCTGACGTCCAGCGGCCGCCTGGTGAATCAATCGCTGATCCCCTCGGCACCGCCCAGCCGGTAATAGTCGGCCACACGATCCAGCCCCAGGCAGAGAACGACTTTTCCCGCGCGGGCCGGCCAACCCATGGCCCGCTCCGCCGTCTCCAGCCCTTCACCGGCGCAGACGATACGATTCAATATATCCGACAGGCCCATTCCCGCGGCGGACAAGGCGCCCTCCAGCCGCCTTTTCGCCGCAACCTGCCGCTCAGTCGGCGACAGGCCATCGGGTGCGCCGCGCCGACTTTTTTCGAGCGGCCCCGCATCCCACGCCATCGTAATGCGCGGCGACTGTCCCGCCGCCATGAAGTCGGCCCGCAGGCGGGCGCCGGCTTCGAATTGGCGATCCGTGATTTTGCCCCGAGTATGCAGCCAGGCAAGCGGCTCCTCCGCGCGGTTGACCACGCGCGCGCCCGCAACTGCTGCGGCGCGCGTCCGCTTTACATCGGCAGCATTGGCGATCAGGCGGTTCGGATATTCTGGAGCCTCGCGCCGCTGGACATGCGCCATGCCCGGGCCACTTATGCGGAATGCCGCCCCAGATGCTTCGATCAGATCGTGCCGCTGCAGCCGTTCCAGCACGTCGCCGCCGCAACGCTTCGATCCCACACGCCATCCACCCCGGGCATCCACCTGCATCGGGACGCCAAGGGCCATCTGCCTCAGCAATTTCGCCTCACCGCCCGTAATTCGTACCTGCATCGCCACGCTCCTTGCTTTCTCACACGAAGAAACAGTTTGCCACGAGCCATCAGGTGTAGGAAAGAACCAAATAGGCGAGGGATGCGATATCATGATAACCAGAATTAGGGAGATCCGGAAGGGCAAGGGCATGACGCTCGCCGATGTGGCGGCGGCCTGTCAGCCGCCGACGACACCCCAGACGATCGGCCGGCTGGAAACCGGCGCACGCACCGTCAGCGTCGATTGGCTGAACCGGATCGCCGCCGCGCTCGACACTCTGCCGGGGGATCTCGTCAAGCTGCAGGACCGGCCCGATATTCCGATCGCTGCCCGCCTGACGGCCGAGGGTGCCCAGCCCCTGGCGGCGCGTCGAAACTTTGCCCCGCCGCAGCTAAGCGGCGATCTGGTCGGCCTGGAGATCGAGTTTCCATTTGGCGATTACCGCCCGCGCGATCAGATATGGCTGGAACGTCTGCCGCCGGAGCGGTTCCGGGAGGCGACGAACCGGGACATTCTCGCCCCACGCCCAGCGGGTCGTTTCGCATTTGGACGGCTGGTCGACATGTTCGGTGCCCGCCTCAGCCTGTTACCGCCCCAGCATGGCGCACGGCAGATGGTTCTGGTCGACGTTCCCTGGATCGCGGTCGCCCGCACCCTGATCCGCGTTCTCTAAGGAACCACCGGACCCTGATCATTCGTTTCACGAACGATCTACACATATGTTAAGTTTTTGTCTTTGCAACGAAAAGCAGGTTCGTCCGTTCGTGGGGGACAGTGGGCAAAACTTTAAGGAGTACCTCTCATATGCGTATCGAAACCGATGAATCCCATGACCTGATCTCAGCTGAAAAGGTGGACGGTACCGCCATATACGGTGCGGACGGCGACAAGATGGGCCACGTTAAAACCGTGATGATCAACAAACGCTCCGGCCAGGTGGCTCATGTGGTTGCCGACATTGGCTCTTTCCTGGGCATGGGCGGCGAATATCACGCCTTGCCGTGGGACAAGTTCACCTATGACACCGATCTGAATGGCTATAATCTTGACGTGACCGAAGAACAGCTTCGTGGTGGCCCGACCTTCCGCGAGGACAATTCAAATCAAGCGTTTGATCGCGATTATGAAACGCGGATGTACGGCTATTACGGCTCCACGCCTTATTTTGCATAGCATCTAACCGGTCACCGGCCGGACTCCTTTTTCCGGGAAGGGCTGCGGCTGCCTCGGCAGTCGCCGCCTTTCTCCTCGCTAGGGCTATTCGGTGATAGCCCTTAGAAGCTCTCTTCTTCGTAAACCTTCGAAACATCGCCATTCCAGCGGCCATGATAGGCCTCCAGCAATCGCTCCGCCGGCGTCTTGCCGCTTTCGACGATCTCGAACAGGGGCGACAGGAACCCTGCCTCATTATCGCCTGCTGCATTCAACCGACCCCGCGCCGTCAGGCCAGCTTCGGCGATTTTCAGCGCCTCGCGCCCGATTTCCAGCAACGTACCGCCCGGCGCGATGGTCTTCAGCCCCTCTTTGGGGACATTATCGCGCAGCGCCGCCATGTCCTGCAGCGTCCAGTCCTTCACCATGTCCCACGCCGCATCCAGCGCCGTGTCGTCATACAGCAGGCCGACCCACAGGGCTGGCAGGGCGCAGATGCGGTTCCACGGTCCGCCATCGGCCCCGCGCATTTCCATAAAGCTTTTCAACCGCACCTCTGGAAAAGCAGTCGACAGATGGTCGACCCAATCGTCGGCGGTCGCCCGCTCACCCGGCAAGGCATCCAGCTTGCCGTCGATAAAGCGCTGAAACGACTGCCCCGCCAGATCGACATATCTGCCGTCGCGAACGGCGAAGTACATCGGAACGTCCAGCATATAGTCCGCCCAGCGTTCGAACCCGAACCCTTCATCAAAGACAAAGGGCAGCATGCCCGTGCGATCGGGGTCAGTATCGGTCCAGATATGGCTGCGATAGCTCAGATAGCCGTTCGGCTTTCCCTCAGTGAAGGGTGAATTGGCGAACAGCGCCGTGGCCAGCGGCTGCAGGGCCAGCGACACGCGGAATTTCTTCACCATGTCCGCTTCCGACGCATAATCGAGGTTGGTCTGAATGGTGCAGGTCCGCAACATCATGTCGAGGCCAAGGGAGCCGACCTTCGGCATGTAGTTCAGCATGATTTCATAGCGGCCCTTGGGCATAACGGGCAGGTCGGCGCGCGCCTTGTCCGGCCACATGCCCAGCCCCAGAAAGCCTAGTCCCAGTTCATCGCCGACGGCCTTTGCCTGCTCCAAATGGCGTCCGGTCTCGGAACAGGTATCGTGCAGGCTTTCCAGCGCCGCGCCGGACAATTCCAACTGCCCCGCCGGCTCCAGGCTGACATTGCCGTCGGCACCCTTCAGCGCGATGACCTTCCCATTCTCGCGAATGGGCTGCCAGCCAAAGCGTTCCAGCTCTTTCAGGACGTCACGGATGCCGCCCTTCTCGTCATAGGAGGGCGCGCGATGATCCGACAGGCGATAGACAAACTTTTCGTGTTCCGTGCCGATCCGCCAGCGGTCTTTCGGCTTGCAGCCGGTTTCAAAGACGCGGAGCAGGTCGGCCCGGGTCTCAATGGGGGCGGCGATCTCGCCCTTGTCTTCGCGCGTGCTCATGGCCGCCGCTTACCCGCGACGAAAGCCCTGAGTCATCCTCGAATTTACACAGAGCCGCCAATGGCGGCCTGCCACAGGGACAGGGCCGCCACCGCCGCCGTGTCGGCGCGCAGGATACGCTGCCCGAGACTAATGCGGCGCGCCACTGGAATAGCAGCCAGCCTCTGCCGCTCCGCATCTGAAAAGCCGCCTTCGGGACCGATCAAGATGGCGGCCGGGGCCGGACAATCCCCCAGAACCGCCAATGCATCGTCTCCACCGTCTTCATCGCAAAAAATCAGCGCCCGATCCGCAGGCCACTCGTCCAGCAGGGACGCCAGCTTCACGGCGTTCGCCAGTTCGGGCAGCGCGGTACGGCCACATTGTTCCGCCGCTTCGATCATATGCGCGCGCAGGCGTTCGGGCTTCGCCTGCTGTGCTTCCACGCCGCCGGTGCGCTCGGTCAACAGGGGCAGCAGGCGCGCAGCGCCCAGTTCGCATGCCTTCTCGGCGATCCATTCATAGCGGGCGCGCTTGATCGGTGCCGCACATAACCAGATGTCCGGCACAGCCTCCCGCGGGCGCAGCTGGTTTTCCGGAATCAGAACCGCGCTTTTTTTCGATAGTACCTCTATTCGCGCGTCCCATTCGCCCGTGGCATCGTCGAACAACAGGACGCGATCGCCGACGCCCAGCCGCATGACACTGCCCAGATAACGGGCCTGATCCGCATCGACGGCCACCGCAACATCCGCCGACAAGGGCGCGGTGATAAACAGGCGAGGCACGTGACGAGACGACATGCATTCACTGCATAATGACCGGGACGCTTTGTGTCAGCCGCGCACCCGGCTAGGACGCGGATATTATGTCATCGCCCGCCACCCCCGACGCCGTCCGCCGCTCCGTCGTCGATATTCTGCCGACCAGGCTACAGCCCTGGGCGCGGCTTGCACGGCTCGACCGGCCCATCGGTACCTGGCTCTTGTTCTGGCCCTGCGTCTGGGGGGTGTTCCTGGCGGGGGAGCCGGTGCGCGACATCTATCTCGTGCCGCTGTTCTTCGTCGGCGCCCTCGTCATGCGTTCCGCAGGCTGTGTCTATAATGATATCGTCGACCGCGATCTCGACGCCCGCGTAGAGCGGACGCGCGACCGACCGCTGGCCAGCGGGGCGATTTCGGTGCGCGGCGCATGGACTTTCCTTGTCCTGCTGTGCCTGATCGGCCTTCTGGTTCTTGTTCAGCTTAACCTCTTCGCCGCCCTCGTCGCCCTTGGCAGTCTGGGTCTTGTCGCCGCCTATCCCTTTATGAAGCGCATCACCTGGTGGCCGCAGGCCTGGTTGGGCCTCACCTTCAATTGGGGCGCCCTCGTGGGTTATGCCGCCGCGACCGGCACGCTGGGCTGGGCGGCGGGCCTTCTCTATCTGGCGGGCATTTTCTGGACCCTCGGTTACGACACCATCTACGCTCTTCAGGATATGGAGGATGATGCGTTCGTCGGCATCAAATCCAGCGCCCGCCGTCTTGGCGCAAATACGCAGATGGGTGTCGGCGCCTTTTATGGCGCCATGGAAATCTTTCTATTCGCGGCGTTGTGGATCGCGACCGGCAATATAGTGGCGGCGTTGATCGGCCCGACGCTTGGCGGCATCATATCGCTCATGCATGTGCGGCAGCTTTCCGTTCTTGCTTCCGCCCCGGCTCTTGCCCTTTTCCGCGCCAGCACCTGGACCGGCCTGCTGGTGACGCTGGGGATTGTCGCGGCTTTCATGCTGGCGAAATAGCGCCCCCTTCCCTATGTGCTGCCGGTGATTTCAGAAGCCGAAGCCCTCACCCATCTCGAAACCGTCCTTACCGCATTGAAGCGCGCAGGCGCGACCGATGCGGACGCCGCCTATGTCGGCGGCGACAGCGCCTCCGTCTCCGTCCGCCTGGGACAGGTGGAGGACATCAGCCGCTCGGAAGATGCGGAAATTGGCCTGCGCGCCTTTGTGGGACGTCAATCGGCAAGCGTTGCTTTGTCGGATTTCGCCCCGGCCGCTATCGAGGAGGCTGCCGCGCGCGCCGTCGCGATGGCGCGCGCCACGACCGCCGATGAATATGCCGGCCTCGTCGACCGGGATCTTCTGCTGCGCGATCCGCCGCAGGATTTCGATACGGACGATGGCGGCGAGATCGACCTGGCCAGGCTAGAGGCGCGCGCACTATCCTGTGAGGACGCGGCCCGCGCGGTAGGGGGAATCACCAATTCCGGTGGCGGCGGGGCCAGCGCCAGCCGTTCGACCTTCGCGCTAGCCACCAGCCACGGATTTGCTGCCGCCCGCACCGGCACATCGCACAGCATTTATGCCAGCGTCATTGCCGGTGTGGGTGAACGCATGCAGCGCGACTATGCCCAGTCGAGTGCCCGCCATCTGGAAGATGTCGAGGGCGCGGAAATCATCGGAACCCGCGCCGGTGAACGTACTGTCGCCCGGCTGGACCCCGTGAAGCCGAAAAGCGGCGCGCTACCTGTCCTCTTCGACAAACGCGTCTCGCCCGGCCTGATCGGTCATCTTGCCGGTGCCATCAACGGCGCCGCCATCGCGCGCGGCACCAGTTTCCTCGATGATCCCCAGGCGCAGCCGTTTGCCCCCGACATCCGCATTGTGGAGGATCCGCACCGCCCACGCGGCCAGCGCAGCCGCGCCTTCGATGGGGAGGGTGTCGCCACACGCGCGCGCGATATCGTCGCCGATGGGCGCCTGACCGGCTGGCTGATGAATGCGGCGGCGGCACGGCAACTGGGCCTTGCCCCCACCGGCCATGCTGCGCGCGGTACCGGCGGCCCCCCGGGCATCGGCATGTCGAACGTCCACCTGCAGGCGGGATCGACACGCCTTTCCGACATGATTGCCGGTATCGACAGGGGCGTTCTGATTACCGAACTGATCGGGCAGGGCGTCAGCCTCGTGACCGGCGATTATTCGCGCGGCGCAGGCGGTTTCCTGATCGAGAAGGGCGAAATCACGCGCGCCGTCAACGGCATTACCATCGCCGGCAATCTGAAGGACATGTTCGCCCGCATGATCCCGGCGGACGATCTGGAATTTCGTCACGCCACCAACGCCCCCACCGTCCTTATAGAGGGTATGACGGTGGCGGGTGAATAGTCGGCCGGTCTCCAGCCTTCCCCCCTTCACGCGGGCAAGTGCCACAAGCGATCAGCGCAACCCCTGTCAATGACCACCGCCGCCCAAGATCTTGACCTTATTGCCGCTGCCGCCCGGCGTGCAGGGCAACGTGGCCTGGAACTCGCCGCGTCGGGATACCGCAAATGGGAAAAGTCCCCCGGCAATCCGGTGACGGATGCCGATATGGAGCTGGATCGCCTGCTTTCCGACCATTTGCGGGCGGAACGACCCGCCTATGGCTGGTTGTCGGAGGAGCGGGAGGATGACCGCGCGCGCCTGGACTGCGACCGCGCCTTTCTGGTCGATCCGATAGACGGCACCCGCGATTTCACCCGCGGTCGCCCCGGCTGGTGCGTATCCATCGCCGTCGTGGAAGCGGGGGAGCCGATCGCGGCAGCGATTTATCAGCCGCCAACCGATCTGCTCTTTACCGCCGGCCGCGGCGGCGGCGCCTTTCGCAACGGGGAGCCGATCCACGTTTCGAATCAACGCGATCTTGCGGGTGCCCGCCTGCCAGTGGACGCGGATATGCTCCGCTCCAAACATTGGCAGGGGCCGCGATGTGTGTCTGTCTCCAAGCCCAATTCCATCGCGCTGAGGATGGCGATGATCGCCGATGGGACGGCGGACGCCATGTTCGACGGCCGCGAAAGTCGCGAACTGGATATCGCGGCGGCCGTGCTGATCGTGACAGAGGCGGGCGGCGTTACCTCTGATACGGAGGGGCTGAAGCCGCATTTCAACAAACCGATCGCCCGCGAACGCAATCTGATCGTCGCGGCAACACCGCAGCTTCACGAGCAAATGCGTCTTGAAGCCAAGGGGATGCTGGAACGCCGCCGGGCATACCGGGAGCGGCGACGCGGCGGGTGAAACGCGGGAGAAACTAGTCCTCCCGCCGGGACATGCGCGTAACGCCCTAGAAAATCGAAAACAGCAGCAGCGCCACGCCCAGTCCGATGACCGGGACCACCACCGTCGTCGCACCGACGGCGGCATAAGCATCCTTGTGCGTTTCTCCGCATACCGCGCGGATCGTCGTTACGACATAGCCATTATGCGGCAGGCTATCGAGCGCGCCCGATGCGATGGCGACCACCCTATGCAGCTCCTCCGGATTGGCCCCTTCCGCCAGATAATGCGGCGCGATCAGCGGCAGGGCGATCGTCTGCCCGCCAGAGGCGCTTCCCGTCAGGCCGGCAATGACCGTCACCGCGATGGCGGCACCGATCAACGGGCTGCCGGGCAGGCTTTGCACGGCGTTCAAGGCTTCCTGGAATGCCGGTGTCAGCTGCGCCACCGAACCAAAGCCGACAACGGCGCAGGTATTGGTAATCGCGACGACGGCACCCGTCGCACCCCGGGAAAAGGCGTCCGGCATGGCGGCGATCTTGGGCCAGCCGACGGCGACGGCCGCAATCAGGCCGCTGCCCAGCGCCGCGATCAGCGCCCATTTGCCCAGATCTTGCGACACCAGAAACACGCCCAGCACTGCGGCGAGCGGCAACAGCGCCAGCAAAGGTGCTGGCAGGCCACCGAACCCGGCGGGCTCATCATCGCCCGCCCGGCTAGTGAATCCCTCCCCGGCGGCAACTGCGCGGCGCACCATGCGCGAAATCCACGCATAGCCCATGATCGCCATCATGATCGCGACGACCAGGCTGACCTCCCACCCGGCATAGGCGGTGGTGCCCAGAAACGGCATGGGGATCAGGTTCTGAATTTCCGGCGATCCCGCGCTCGTCATCGTAAACGTCACCGATCCGAACGCCAGTGCCCCGGGGATGAAGCGACGCGGCAGATTTGCTTCCCGGAACAGGGCGACTGCCAGGCCGTACACGCTGAACGCGACGATAAACACGGACACCCCGCCATAGGTCAGCACCGCGCAGGCAAGCACGGTGGCCAGCAGGGCATAGCGGCTGCCCAGCCTTTGCGTGATCCAGCGCGCGACCGACGCCGCCGCACCCGATGCGGCCATGACCTCGCCAAAGATCGCGCCCAGCAGGAACATAAAGAACCAGTCGGCAAAAAATGCCGTGAACCCGGCCATATAGCTGGTCGCGAAATCCACCGCACCGGCGGCATCCGCCCCGGCGTCGACAAAGGGCGGCAATAGCGGCAGACCCGCCGTGACCGCCACGACAAGGGCCGCCACTGGTCCCGCGATCAGGATGTTGACCCCCCGCACCGTCATCCAGATCAGCAATGCCAATCCGCCGACCAGACCGATCCAACTCATCATGCGTTCATGTCGGGTCCCTGATAACATTCAGGGTCTCAGGAACCGCCCTCCCCTATGTACGTTGGATGGGCTCTTAGAACAGTGGTGCGTAATTTAAAACGGGGCGGAAATTCATGACTGAAAATGCAGTCCCCCGGCTGAATACCGTACCGCCCCACCGGGCTGCGCATGCGTGTGCCTTAACTATAACCCTTTCAATAGAGTGGCGTAATTTATGGCAACCCTTACCCTGAACACCGACGGTGAAACCTACACCAATACCTCGACATGGGCCAGCGACACCGCAGGTGCCAGCGCCGTCGGGATCGACGCCGACAATGTTATCTTCATCAACGAGGCCGGCGGCGTCGTGCAGGCCGAGCAGGACGAGGGAGTGCAGGCACGCGGCGAAAACACCACAATCGAAAATCAGATTGGAGGCCTTTTCCAGTCCATCACCAGCGAGCCCGTTATCGATGCGACGAGCGCCGCACGCGGTGTCACGGTGCGCAACTATGGTGAGATGGTAGGGCGCGTAAACCTCAGCGCCGGAAATGACGCCTTTCTGCAGGCTGGAACACTGATCGTACCGCTGAATGCGGACGGCTCCGTGTCTCAGCCGTTTACCGCCGTCGGCCTCGCAGATGGCGCGGACGAGATGACGGTGGACTATAGCACCTTTACGTTCGATTTCCGTGATGCAGCGGCATCGCTGGCGACGACGCGCGTTGGTCTGTTCGGTGGAACGGGCGAGGATGTTTTCACCATCGACGATCTGGATGGCAGGTTTGAATATTTCCGCGTTGGCCAGTTCGAAACGCTGTCCCTGATGGCTTCTGACGGGCCCGTCACCACCACGCTGGACGGTACTGTCAGCACCTTTGAGAATGTGTCCACACTTGAAATCAATGACAATGTCAGCGCCATTCTCACCTCGATGGCCTTCGCGGGCATTGCCGTAACCGGCAGCGAGGGTGCAAACGCGCTTAACCTGACTGCCGATACGGTTGTAGCTGACATCAATCTTGGCGGCGGTGACGACAGCTTCACGGCGGTCGCGGGCACGACCCACGGCAATGTCTTTGGCGGAGCGGGCAACGATACGCTGACCAGCGGAGCGGACAGCGCGGGCATCCTCTACGGTGAGGCTGGCAATGACACTCTTCTCGGCGGGGCGTTCGCAGATACGCTGGAGGGCGGCCTTGGAGCGGACACGCTGACAGGCGGCGCAGGTGCAGACATCTTCAGTGGTTCTGTGGCCGATTTCGACGGCGACACCGTAACCGACCTTAGCGGCGAGGACCGGCTCGAGATCGCCGGCGTTCTGAAAATCGTCGAGACCGATGCGGCGCAGAGTGCGCAGATCGTCACCAACAATGGTGCTGTAAATTTCACTATTGGGTCCGACCTCAGTTCTTCCGGCTTCATTTCTACCGGACAGACCGCAGGCAATACATCGTCCCGCATCATCGCCGATCTTGCCGACCTGAATGAAGGCGTCGCTCTTACGGGGGCTGCCGTAAATGGCATTGCAGTCGAGGATTATCTGTCCAGCGATACGGCCACGGACTTCACCGTAACATTGCGAGAGGCCGATATCGCTGCAGATTTCAACAACAGTCTGGGTGTCTATGAGATTCGCGGCGACGGGACCATTGCTGACGTTCGCCTGCTGTCGCTTAATGTAAAGGACGGCGGCACATTCGACGTCGAGGATCTTGACGATGGCAGCACGCTCGGCTTCTTTATCGTTCAGGACGGCGCCGATTCCCTGACCGCAGGCGCGGTTCTCGACATCGACGTCAGCAGCGGCGGCGCCGTTCTTGAGGTGGATGGCGCGGCCTCCGACCTCACGATCTTCGTCAGTCACGACGCCAACCTGAACGTCGACAATGCCGAACACGTTGTCAGCGGCGCTGCGGAGGATGGCTCTGGCGCGCTCGCCATGGGTTTCGAGGATCTCGTCCGCACGACCAACAGCGACGATGATTTCCAGGACGTCGTGTTCCAGGTGGACGCGCTGCTGCCGCCCGACCCGGTCGCCTAGTCCCTGATGAAATGCATGGCAGGGGCGTGGATGGCGGATACCGCCGTCCACGCCCCTGCTGCTTTCCGCCCTCCTCTTTTCCACACCTTGCGTCAGACAGGTTGCGGGGACTCGGGGTCCACGATAACGACCGCGGGAAACTCTTCCCGACTCGTAATCTAAGGACATCCCTCCATGGCACGTAACAAGATCGCCCTTATCGGTTCCGGCATGATCGGCGGAACGCTCGCCCACCTCGTGGGTCTGAAGGAACTGGGCGATGCCGTGCTGTTCGACATTGCCGAGGGCATGCCGAAGGGGAAGGCGCTCGATCTCGCCCAGTCAGGTACTGTGGAGGGCTTCGACGCCGTGCTGAAGGGCACCAGCGATTATGCCGATATTGCCGGGGCCGATGTTTGCATCGTCACCGCCGGTGTCCCCCGCAAGCCCGGCATGAGCCGCGATGACCTGCTGGAAATCAACCTGAAGGTCATGAAGGCCGTCGGCGAGGGCATCAAGCAGCACGCCCCAGACGCATTTGTCATCTGCATCACCAACCCGCTCGACGCGATGGTCTGGGCGCTGCAGAAATTCTCCGGCCTTCCGACCAACAAGGTCGTCGGCATGGCCGGTGTCCTCGACAGTGCGCGCTTCCGCCTGTTCCTGGCAGAAGAATTCGACGTTTCCGTCGAAGACGTGACTGCCTTCGTTCTCGGCGGCCATGGCGACACGATGGTCCCGGTCCTCGAATATTCGACGGTTGCCGGCATTCCCGTTCCCGACCTCATCAAAATGGGCTGGTCGACGCAGGAAAAGATGGACGCCATCGTCGACCGCACGCGCAAGGGCGGCGGAGAGATCGTCGGCCTGCTTGGCAATGGCAGCGCCTATTACGCGCCGGCCAGCTCGGCCATCGCAATGGCCGATTCCTATCTGAAGGACAAACGCCGCCTGATGCCCTGCGCTGCCTGGCTTGACGGTGAATATGGCTGCGACGGCATGTATGTCGGCGTGCCTGTCATCATCGGCGAAGAAGGTGTCGAGAAGATCGTCGAAATCGACCTTGGCGACGAAGCGAAAAAGGGCTTCCAGGTGTCCGTCGACGCGGTGAAGGAACTGATGGAAGCCTGTAAGGGCCTGGACGGGTCGCTGGCCTGAGACACGCCCTCTGGCCGTCATCCCCGCGCAGGCGGGGATCCATCTCCCGAACGTTTCGAAAGCGCAATGCGAGGAAATGGCAAAAGACGGCTGGGTCTACATCGTCACAAATCGCAAACAAGGAGCACTTTATATCGGCGTCACGAACGATCTGGCTCGGCGAATTTCGGAGCACAAGGCGAAGTCGGCGCCGGGGTTTACCAGTCGATACCAGTGCAGCCGCCTTGTCTGGTCAGAGCATTTTGACCGGATCGAAGACGCAATTGCGATGGAAAAGCGCATGAAGAAATGGAACCGGGCGTGGAAGGCGCGCTTGGTTCAGGAAAACAATCCGAATTGGGACGATCTCGCACTTTACGGATTTTAGGAGATGGATCCCCGCCTCCGCGGGGATGACGGAAGGGTTGGAGACGGAAAGCAAATGAACATTCACGAATATCAGGCGAAGCAATTGCTCGCCAAACATGGCGCGCCCATTTCACAGGGTTTCCCTGCCTTTACAGCCGAGGAAGCTGTCGAGGCGGCAAAGAAACTTCCCGGTCCCGTCTATGTGGTGAAATCGCAGATCCACGCTGGCGGACGCGGCAAGGGCAAATTCGAAGGGCTTGGCGCCGATGCGGCAGGAGGCGTCCGCGTCGTGAAATCCGTGGAAGACGTCAAGACCAATGCCGAGGAAATGCTCGGCCGTGTCCTCGTCACGCACCAGACCGGTCCGCAGGGCAAGCAGGTCAACCGCCTCTACATCGAAGACGGCGCCGACATTGCGAAGGAATATTACCTGTCGCTACTGGTCGATCGCGCGTCAGGAAAGCCCGCTTTCGTCGTTTCGACCGAGGGCGGTATGGACATTGAGGACGTCGCCGAAAAGACGCCCGAAAAGATCATCACAATCACCGTCGACCCCGCCACCGGCTATCAGCCGCACCACGGCCGCGCGATTGCCGGTGCGCTGAAGCTGAGCGGCGAAACGGCGAAAAAGGCCGCAAAGCTCGGCAAGACGCTGTATGATGCGTTTCTTGCCACCGATTCCGCGATGCTGGAGGTCAATCCGCTGGTCGAAACCGGCTCGGGCGACCTTCTCGTTCTTGATGCAAAAATGGGATTTGACGGCAACTCCCTCTATCGCCATCCCGACATCGCCGAACTGCAGGACGAGACCGAAGAGGACGAAGCCGAGCTGGAAGCCGGCAAGTACGACCTCGCGTATGTCAAGCTGGACGGCAATATCGGCTGCATGGTGAACGGCGCAGGCCTCGCCATGGCGACGATGGACATCATCAAGCTGAATGGCGCGGAACCCGCCAACTTCCTAGATGTGGGCGGCGGTGCCACCACGGAAAAGGTGACTGCGGCGTTCAAGATCATCCTTTCGGACCCCGCCGTGCAGGGCATTCTGGTCAACATCTTCGGCGGCATCATGCGCTGCGACATCATCGCCGACGGCATCGTCGCAGCAGCGAAGGAGGTGAACCTCTCCGTCCCGCTGGTCGTGCGGCTTGAAGGCACGAATGTCGACAAGGGCAAGCAGATCCTCGCCGACAGCGGTCTCCCCATCGTCAGCGCCGACAATCTCGGCGACGCGGCAAAGAAAATCGTAGCTGAAGTCAAGAAGGCAGGCTGAACCCCATGTCCATTCTCATCAACAAAGACACGAAGGTTCTCTGTCAGGGCCTGACCGGCAATACCGCCACCTTCCACACCGAAGCAGCAATCGCCTATGGCACGAAAATGGTCGGCGGCGTCGTCCCCGGCAAGGGCGGGCAGGAACATCTTGGCCTGCCGGTTTTTTCGACCATGCAAGAGGCCATGAAGGAAACGAAGGCCGACGCCAGCGTCGTCTATGTGCCACCCCCCTTCGCCGCCGATTCCATCATGGAGGCGATCGAGGCGGAAGTGCCACTGATCATCGCCATCACCGAGGGCATCCCCGTTCTCGACATGGTCAAGGTAAAGCGCGCCCTGTGCGGTTCGAAGTCGCGCCTGATCGGCCCGAACTGTCCCGGCGTTCTGACCCCCGGCGAATGCAAGATCGGCATCATGCCCGGCAACATCTTCATGGATGGGTCCGTTGGCGTCCTGTCGCGTTCCGGTACGCTGACCTATGAGGCGGTGGCGCAGACGACGGCGGTTGGCCTCGGGCAGACAACGGCGGTCGGCATTGGCGGCGACCCCGTCAACGGCACGAACTTCATCGACGTCCTGGAAATGTTCCTGGCCGACGACGAAACCGAATCCATCATCATGATCGGTGAAATCGGCGGCAGCGCCGAGGAAGAGGCCGCCGAATTCCTAAAATCCCACCCGGTGAAAAAGCCGATGGTGGGCTTCATCGCCGGCCGCACCGCTCCCAAAGGTCGTACCATGGGCCATGCCGGCGCCATCGTGTCCGGCGGCAAGGGCGGCGCAGAATCAAAGATCGCGGCGATGCAGGATGCCGGCATCACCGTCGTCGATTCCCCTTCGGAACTCGGCACCACTCTGAAGAAGGTTTTAGAGGGCTGATTGGCCATCCACGTCATTCCCGCCTGCGCGGGAATGACGTAAGGGTCGGGACGATGTCACCGCCCCCCTCTCCTTCGCTTCTCTCGCCGCGCCCCGCGATCGGCTTCCTCATCGTGTTCGTTCTGGGTGTGCTGGGCGGTTTCGCCTTCGCCCCGTGGAACATAGCGCCCGCCATGCTGATTTCGCTGGCGGCGATGCTCTACCTTCTCGAACGGGCGGTAGAACGCGGCGCGACCCGAAAACATGCCTTTGCGCTTGGCTGGTGGTGGGGCCTCGGCAATTTCCTTGTCGGGCAGTTCTGGATCGCGGAGGCCTTCAACTTCCAGGCAAAGATGCCCGCCGCGCTCGGATGGTTCGCCGTCCTTCTGCTCAGCGCCATCATGGCCTGCTATCCGGGCGTCAGCGCCGCCATCGCCTATCGCTTCAAGACGGGGCCCGCTCCCCGCGTGCTCGCCTTTGCCGGCGCCTGGATGCTGACGGAATGGCTGCGCGGCTATCTTCTCTCCGGCTTTGGCTGGAACCCGCTCGGCGTTGTATCCCTTCCCTTGGGCGAGCTATCGCAGCTTTCGGCCGCCATCGGCACACTCGGCCTCTCTGGCCTCATTGCACTGACCTGCTACGGTCTCGCCCTTCTCGCCCTTCGGCGGACACGCATGGCGATTCTGCTGATTTGCCCCATCCTGGTGGGCATGGTCGCGCCGCTTCCTTTCATACAGCCGACACGCCTGACCGATGTCCGCCTCGACATCGTGCAGGCCAATATAGGTCAGGACGAGAAGTACGGCCCTGGCGCCATAGAGGGGGCCATCCGCCGCTACTCTGCATTGTCCCCGCCCCCGTCGAACAGCCCGCGCCTCCTCATCTGGCCAGAGGCGGCGATCCCGGACGTCCTCGACGAGCTGCCGGGTATGCGCGTACGTCTCGCCCGGCATCTCGTCGGCCCGAACGATATGTTCATTCTGGGCGGGCTGAAGGCGCTGAGGAACGAGGAGGGCTACACCACCGCCGCCCATAACAGCATGTTCGTTCTGGGGCCGGAGGGGGGCATTCGCGATCGCTATGACAAGACTGTTTTGGTTCCCTATGGCGAGTATCTGCCGGCCCGTCCGCTGCTGGAGGCGATCGGCCTCGCGCGTCTGGCGCCGGGCGCGATAGATTTCATCCCCGGCACCGGCCCCCGCACCCTTACCCTGCCCGGCTTTCCGAATGTGGGCGCGCTCATCTGTTATGAGGTTGTCTACCCTGAAGCAGCATCTTCTCACCCCCGGCCGCGCTGGCTTCTCAATCTCTCCAACGATGCCTGGTTCACCAACGAGGGCGCGGAGATGCATTTGGCCCAGGCACGCATGCGGAGTATTGAGCAGGGCCTGCCCATGGCCCGCTCCACCCCGACGGGGATCAGCGCGGTGATCGATCCCTGGGGCCGCGTGACGGCGGCGCTTGGCCGCCATGTGAAGGGCCGGGTCATCGCCATGCTGCCGGAGCCCCGCGCGCCGACCATTTTCTCCCGCGTCGGCACGCCGCTCCCCATGGGCATCGCCTTCTTCCTCATCGCGGCAGCCTTCTGGCTTTCGTCGCGCGCCCGTAAGGCGCCTCGCCAGCTGGAGCGACAAGCGGCATAGCATATAAGGATATCTTTATATCCTCTCTTGCACCCGCCCCTTGCGACAGTTAGACCCTGTCCCAATTCCTATTTCCCGACCGAAAGAGCCCCTGTCATGGCCCGCAACGACTATCTGTTCACCAGCGAGAGCGTTTCCGAGGGACATCCCGACAAGGTGTCGGACCAGATTTCCGACGCCATCGTCGATTTGATGATCAGCAAGGCGCCCGAGGCACGGGTGGCCTGCGAAACGCTGGTGACCACCAACCAGATCACGCTGGGTGGCGAGATCCGCTGTCCGGGCATGGTCGACGACAACGACCACATCACCGACGAAGCCAATGCCGAGATCGAAGCCGCCGCGCGCGAGGCCGTAAAGAAGATCGGCTATGAGCAGGAGGGCTTCCATTGGGAGACGGCCGCTTTCACCAATCATCTGCATGGCCAGTCCAGCGACATCGCGCAGGGCGTGGACGCCGGCTCTGACGGTTCCAACAAGGACGAGGGTGCGGGCGATCAGGGCATCATGTTTGGCTATGCCTGCGATGAAACCGACGCGCTGATGCCGGCCACCCTCGACTGGTCCCACCGCATACTGAAGACGATGGCGGATGATCGCCATTCCGGCCGTGCCCCGTTTCTGGAACCCGATTCAAAAAGCCAGGTAACGCTGCGCTACGTCGATAGAAAGCCAGTCGCCGCCACGGCGCTTGTCGTCTCGACGCAGCATGCGCCGGGCTATCACGAAGGCGCCAAGGGGACGGAGCTTGCCGACTATGTCCGCTCCGTTTTCAAGAAAGTGCTGCCGGAGGACTTCATCTCCGACGCGACGATCATGCACATCAACCCGACCGGCAAGTTCGAAATCGGCGGCCCCGACGGCGATGCCGGCCTGACCGGGCGCAAGATCATCGTCGATACCTATGGCGGTGCGGCGCCGCATGGCGGCGGCGCCTTTTCCGGCAAGGACCCGACGAAGGTCGACCGCTCTGCCGCATATGTTACGCGCTACCTTGCCAAGAATATCGTCGCCGCGGGTATTGCCAGCCGCTGCACGATCCAGCTTTCCTACGCCATTGGCGTTGCGGAGCCGCTCTCGCTCTATGTCGACCTGCACGACACGGGAGAGGTCGATCCGATGAAGCTGGAGCTGCTGCTGCCGGAGATCGTCAGACTGACGCCCAAGGGCATCCGCACCCATCTTGGCCTCAACAAGCCGATCTATCGCCCCACTGCCGCCTATGGCCATTTCGGCCGGGATGCGGAGGGCGACCTGTTCCCGTGGGAACGCACCGATCTGGTCGACACGCTGAAGAAGGAATTCTAGGCGACGCCGTTCTCGTAAGAAGGCAAAATCCCCGATAGAGACTAAGCCCCGGAATCCCAGCGGATTCCGGGGCTTCTGCTTGCGTACGCCGCACCACACAAAACGCAGGCGTGCGCTCACCTTTATGGCGGTCAGGCGCGGCGGCGGCGGGCGAATGCCAGCCCTGCCAGGCCAAGACCAAGCAGGCCGATGGCCGCCGGGGCCGGCACCTCGGCAACCTCCTCGCCCAATTCCACGAACGCACTGGAACGGCCGATATAGATATCGCCAGTCAGCAATTGTGTGCCGAGCAGGAAATCGCTGAGCGACACGTGGACGGCATTGGTTTCGATACCCAGCGTATTAACGCCGTCACCAGTTTCGATCTGCTCGTTCAGAATGATCGAAATACCCAGCAGGTCCAGCAGGACGGTGTTCGGCCCGGCCGCCGTGAAGAGGCCCAGGTCGATGGACAATGTATCGAGCAGCGTGCCTCCCAACGACGCATTTTCGATGAAGCTGGACCCGGACACACCGCCTACGGAGGCCGTCGATGTCGACGTGATCGCATCCGCGTCGAACGACAATAATGTCGTCCCGACCGCGCCCAGCAGGGATTGGCTAAAGCTGAAATTCAGCCCGGCGATCTGCGAGGAGCCGGTGGCCATGGTGCCGCTTCCGGCGGCGACGCCCTCGGCAGCTGCCGACGTGGCGCCAGCCGACACGTCCAGCTCCGTTGTCAGCAAACCAATTCCGCTGACCTCGGCATCGGCGTCGACATTTACCAGCGTCTGGCTCTCATCATAAGACGGTGGCGCTGTACCCGATGCAGACACAAATGGGCCTATATCGGCAAATATCGTCTGACCCACGGCTAAGTTAATGTCGACATCGGATCCTGCACTAGTGGACATGGGTGCCGCCATTGCCGATGTAGATGGCACCCATATGGCACTAACGGCGATCAATATGGTCGATAGTCTCTTGGTCACTTTACTCTCTCCCTATACCCGTGTGGCGATCGTCCACTTGCATAGAGTGTGCCAAAAACTATCCGCCTAGAGGTTTTGGCTTCGGCAACTTGGTTATTTCATGAATTTGTAAAACACGCCGACACTTGGTTGCGCATAAGGCTTGGACATTTCGTCACAGGCAACAGCGAACCCCCTCAGGCGCCTTGGAGTAAGAGTCATAATTTCATATAGTTACGAACTCCCTGGGTACTTCCAGTCCGGCACCGCGTATGCAAATCTTTGGGTGTAAGAATTTTCGACGCACTTGCGATATTGGGATACTATTCCTGGCAAAGATGGCAGCAGTCATTATAACCAAAATAGGCTTATCCGCGCTTTCCCGTTATCTAGTACTTCGTTAATCTGGTCTTAAATGGTTAATGTTTGTCTTGTCTAAAATGGTTATTACCACTGTCGATATGGATATTCCTGCGAACCTGCCCCTCTTGCCTATATTATTGTCGCGCATATTGCCGGGTAACTCTTGGCTATCCTTCCGGGGTAGCTTGCCCTCCCTGCATGTTCCGCCGCTCTTGATCCGCTGCCGCCAGACGCAATGCAAAGCTGGTTGCGCGACAGCGCAGGCTCGGTAAGCCGCCGTCTTCATGACAGCGCACAAACAGGGGGATCCGACCACCCTCAACCGGCTTTACGGCCGGTCCAAGGGGCATCGCCTGCGTCCATCGCAGCAGGCGTTGCTCGATCATGTCTATCCGGCGCTCGCCGTACCGGCGGAGGGGCCGATTACGTCGCGGACGCTGTTCGACGATCCGCCCGGACGCGAGCGGCCCCTGCATTTCGAGATTGGGTTCGGCGCCGGCGAGCACCTTGCCTATCGCGCCGACCTGCTGCCCGATCACGGCTTTATCGGCGCCGAACCGTTCGTGAACGGCATGGTCGGCGCGCTACAGCATGTGCGCGATCAGCGGCTCGGCAATATCCGTCTTTATCTGGGCGACGCGCTGGAGGCGCTTGCGCGCGTTCCGGATGGCACACTCGCCATGGTGTACCTTCTGCACCCGGACCCCTGGCCAAAGGCGCGACATTCAAAACGCCGCATGATGAACCCCGGCCCGCTAGACCTGATCGCCGCAAAGCTGCGTCCGGGCGGCGTCTTTCGCATGGCCACCGATCATCCGGTCTATTGCCGTTGGGCCATGATGCAGATGGCCCCGCGCATCGCCCCCGGCGGCGATTTCGAATGGATGGCAAAATCCGCCAGCGATTTTCGCAACCCACCTTCCGGCTGGCCCCTCACCCGCTACGCCGAAAAGGCCCTGCGCGAAGGCCGGGAACTGTGGTTTTTTCAGTATAAACGTAAGTGAACGCGCGGCGAACGAGATTGCCGTCACCCCCGCGGCGTAAGTCGCAACAGCCTCCCGCCCGAACCGTCGTCCATGTCTTCCAGCACGTAGACATAGCCGTCTGGGCCCTGTTCGATCTCGCGGATGCGTTCTCCCATGTCGTAACGCCCGACTTCGCGGGCATTTTCGCCGTCCAGCGAAACCTGGATGATCGCCTGCGATGACAGGCCGCCGATCAGGCCGGTGCCCTGCCAGGCCGGAAACTTGTCTCCGGTGTAGATGACGAATCCGGCGGGGGAGATGACAGGGGTCCACGATACTTCCGGCGCGTTGAATCCGTCTCCCGCACTGTGATCGGGAATATTGCGACCGTCATAATGGACGCCGTTCGACACCTCTGGATAGCCATAATTGTCGCCCTTGACGATGATGTTCAGCTCATCGCCGCCCTTCGGGCCCATCTCATGCGTCCACAACGTACCGTCAGGGGCAAAGGCGATGCCCAGCGGATTGCGATGGCCATAGCTCCATATGTTCGCCGTCGCGCCGCCGCGATCCGCAAAGGGATTGTCCGCCGGCACGCTGCCATCGGCATTTAGGCGCACGATGGAACCCAGATCGTTGCTCATATCCTGCGCAGGGTCGAATTTCTGCCGCTCGCCTGAACTGATATGCTCGCCTGAACTGATATACAGCATGCCGTCGGGGCCGAAGGCGATGCGGTGGCCGAAATGCCCCCGCCCTTCGACCTTTTCGCTCTGGCGCCAGATCACCTCCGCGCCCTCCAGCGCGCAGGATCCCGCATCGGCACAGTTCAGCGTGCCTCTCGCGACCGCTGCGCCGCGCGTATCGTTCTGCCCGGCCTCGGCGAAGGAGATATAGAGCATGCGGTTATCGGCGAAATCCGGATGGGCGACGACATCGCCCAGCCCGCCCTGACCGCCATAATCGACCTCTGGAATGCCGGACACATCCGCCACCTGCGGCGCCGCGCCGTCGGACAGGGTGACGATCTTCATCTCTCCCGCCTGTTCCGTCACCAGCAGTCGGCCATCGGGCAGGAACGTCATGGCCCAGGGCTCATCGAACTGGCCCAGTGCCTCGCTCGTAAACGGCGTGTCGCCGGTGCCTGCCTCCTGCGCCGCGTCAGGCGCCGCGGCGGGCGCCGTGTTCTCCTGGGCCGTCACGTCGTCGGCCCCGTTACAGGCGACCAGCGCGAAAATGGATGTGGCGGCAAACAGGCGAATCATGGCATGCTCCTTTGTCGGACGGGATGTCTCTTGCACCACTCAACGCGGCAGCCTATATCCGGGTCCATCTTCCACATGGTTAGCCTTTGGAAGCTGGCTCCGCCCCGCGGAACCGGCCGCGAGAGGGCTTTGCCGAATTTGACGGGAACATACGACGCTGGCCGACCTGTCCGCCATTGAAAATCTGATCGAGCCGCTGATAACGAAGCGCGGCTGGGAACTCGTGCGCGTCAAGATGACAAGCGGCGAAATGGGCCGAACCCTGCAGATCATGGCGGAGGATCCGGCAACAGGACAGTTAGTCGTCGATCAATGCGCCGCCCTGTCCCGCGACATTTCCGATCTGTTCGACGAGGTCGACCCCATCGAGGAAGAATATAATCTGGAGGTTTCGTCGCCGGGCATCGACCGTCCGCTGACCCGTCCCAAGGATTTCACCCTATGGGCCGGCCACAAGACGAAGGTGGCGCTGACCGAGGGGATCGATGGCCGCAAGAAATTTGTCGGCACCCTTCTCGGCCTGACGCAGGAGGGGGGCGAGGATGCCGCCAAAATAAAGCTGGATGATGGCTCCGACGCCGTGATGACCTTCCCGCTTTCTGATATACACAGTGCCAAGCTGGTGCTGACGGACGAACTGATCGCTGCGACGCAGCCCAAAAGCCTGAACTGAGGAAGCCTTACTGATGTCCAACGCCGTTACCGCAAACCGCGCCGAACTGCTCGCCATCGCCGACGCCGTCGCGCGTGAGAAGTCCATCGATCGCGGCATCGTCATAGAGGCGATGGAGGAGGCCATTCAGAAGGGCGCGCGCGCCAAATATGGCCAGGAAAACGACATTCGCGCAAAGATGGACCCGACCAGCGGCGAAGTCCGCTTGTGGCGCGTCGTTGAGGTGGTCGAGGCGCCGGAGAATAATTTCACGGAAATGTCGGTGGAAAAGGCTCAGGAACGCGAGCCCGGCGCGGCAATAGGCGATTTCATCGTCGACCCGCTGCCGCCCATCGAATTCGGGCGTATCGCCGCACAGGCCGCGAAGCAGACCATCGTGCAAAAGGTCCGCGATGCGGAGCGCGAGCGGCAATATAGCGAATATAAGGACCGCGCCGGAGAGATCATCACCGGCATCGTCAAGCGCGTCGAATTCGGCCATGTCGTCGTCGATCTGGGCCGCGCCGAGGGCGTCATTCGCCGCGACGAGCAGATTCCGCGCGAACTTCTGCGCGTCGGCGACCGCGTCCGCACCTATATAAAGGAGGTGCGTCGCGAACTGCGCGGGCCGCAGATTTTCCTGTCCCGCTCCGCTGGCGAATTCATGAAGCTGCTGTTCGCGCAGGAAGTCCCCGAAATCTACGACGGCATCATCGAGATCAAGGCCGTCGCCCGCGATCCCGGCAGCCGGGCAAAGATCGGCGTCATTTCCTATGACAGCTCCATCGACCCGGTCGGCGCCTGCGTCGGCATGAAGGGCAGCCGCGTGCAGGCCGTCGTACAGGAATTGCAGGGCGAGAAGATCGACATCATTCCCTGGTCGGAAGATATCGCCACCTTCACCGTCAACGCACTGCAACCGGCCGAGGTCGCGAAGGTGGTCATCGACGAGGACGAGAACCGCATTGAGGTCGTCGTTCCCGACGAGCAGCTATCGCTCGCCATCGGTCGCCGTGGCCAGAATGTTCGCCTCGCCAGCCAGATTTCCGGTCACCAGATCGATATTCTGACGGAGGACGAGGAATCCGCGCGCCGTCAGGAGGAATTCACCTCCCGCTCCACCATGTTCATGGAGGAACTCGACGTCGACGAAACGCTGGCACAGCTGATCGTGGCAGAGGGCTTCTCCGAAATGGAGGAGGTCGCCTATGTCGACGCAGAGGAAATCGCCGCCATTGAAGGCTTTGACGAGGATCTCGCCGAAGAGCTGCAGAACCGCGCCAAGGAAGCGCTCGACGTCCGCGAGCAGAAAGCGCGCGAGGCCCGCAAGAGCCTCGGCGTTTCCGACGACCTGGCCGCCATCGAGGGGCTGACCGAAAAGATGCTCGTCACGCTGGGCGAGGCCGGTATCAAGACGCTCGACGATCTCGGTGATCTCGCCACCGACGAGCTGGTGTCGAAGCGCGACGGCATATTGAAGGGCTACGACCTCGGCGAGGATGAGGGCAACCGCATCATCATGGCCGCGCGTGCACATTGGTTCGATGACGAGGACGCGGAGTCCGCGGCCCCCGCCGCCGACACCTCATCAGGGGAGGCCGAAGATGCGGCAGTCCCACAATGAACCTGTAAGGACGTGCATATTAACGCGTGAGACGGGCGAGCGGGACCTTCTGGTCCGGCTCGCGCTCGGTCCCGATGGTCAGGTCATGCCCGACCTGGGCGCGAAGGCGCCCGGTCGCGGCGCGTGGCTGGGCGTAGACGCGCCCGCGCTTCGGACCGCACAGCGAAAGGGCAAGCTGAAAGGCGCGCTCGGCCGTGCGTTCAAGGGCGAGGCGCGCGACATCCCCGACGATCTGGCAGACCTAATTTCGCAAGAAATGCAGCGCCGGACGCTTGATGGTCTGGGCCTGGAAATGAAGGCCGGCAATCTGGTTTTCGGCTTCGAACGCGTCCTGTCGGCGGCAAAATCCGGTGCCGCGAAATTGCTTCTCCATGCCAGCGACGGCGCCGAAGATGGCACCGCGAAACTGACCCGTGCCTTGCAAAATGGCGCTCCCGAGGCCAAGTCCCTCTTGTTGCCGCTGGACCGTGCTGCGCTTTCGATGGCGCTGGGGCAGGGAAATGTGGTACATGTCGCAGTCACGAATGCCGGGGCTGCATCCAGAATTGAGGCCGCCGCACGCCGGTGGAGGGCCTTTTCAGGTCTTGATGGTACGAACAGCGTGTCCGAAACGGACGCGAGCGAAGAGTTGCCCGTGAGCGGGCGGGCGAAAGGTGTTGAAGGATAGTATGAGCGACGAGAAGAAAACCCTGACCCGCAAGCCGCTTGGCCTGAAGAAGACCGTCGATGGCGGCCAGGTCCAGCAGCAGTTCAGTCATGGGCGCAAGAACACCGTCGTCGTGGAGCGCAAGCGCCGCTTCGTACCCAAGAAGCCCGGCGAGGAGGCGCAGACGCCCGAGCCGACCCCGACGCCGGAGCCGACCCCTGCGCCGAAGCCCACGCCTGCGCCTGCAGCGCGTCCTGCGCCGAAGCCGCCCGCGCCGCGCAAGCCGTCCGAAATGGAGGCGACGCTTTCCCGCAAGGAATTGCAGGAAAAGCTGCTTCGCGAGGCAGAGGAAGCGCGCCTGAAAATGGCCGAGGATGCGCGCCGCCGCGAGGAAGAGAAGAAGAACGCGGCGCAGGAAGAAGAGCGCCGCCGCGCCGAGGAAAATGCGCGCCGCGCCGAAGAAGAAAGCCGCGCCGCCGCAGAGGCTGCCGCGCTTGAAAAGCAGGAGGCCGTCGCTGAGGAGACCGCAGTCAATGCGGCCGCCGAACCCGTCGTCACCGAAGAAGAGCGCAAGGCAAGCCCCGCCCCCCGCAAGAAGGAAGAGCGCAAGGAGCCCGTCAAGCCACAGCTGCGCGGCGACAAGCGCCGTTCCGGCAAGCTGACCGTCAAGAACGCCATGCGTTCCGACGATGGCCGTCCCATGTCGATGGCGCGCCTGCGCCGCCAGCGGGAGAAGGCGCACAATCAGCACGCTTTCGATGCGTCAAAGACGAAAAAGCAGGTTCGCGATGTCGTGGTGCCAGAGGCGATCACGGTACAGGAACTGGCGAACCGCATGTCCGAAAAGGGCGCGGATCTCGTCAAATCACTGTTCAACATGGGGTCCATGGTGACGGTCAATCAGACCATCGACCAGGACACGGCAGAGCTGCTGGTCGAGGAATTCGGCCATAATGTGAAGCGCGTATCCGAGGCGGATATCGAGGTTGGCCTCGTCGCCGACGACGACGATGCAAAGGATCTGCAGCCGCGTCCCCCGGTGGTGACCATCATGGGCCATGTCGATCACGGCAAGACATCGCTGCTCGACGCGCTGCGCGGTACGGACGTCACGTCTGGCGAAGCAGGCGGCATCACGCAGCATATTGGCGCCTATCAGGTGACACCGGAAAATTCCGGTCCCATCACCTTCCTGGACACGCCAGGCCATGAGGCCTTCACCGAAATGCGTATGCGCGGTGCCAATGTCACCGACATCGTCGTTCTGGTGGTTGCCGCCGATGACGGCCTGATGCCGCAGACAATCGAGGCCATCAAGCACACGAAGGCGGCGAACGTCCCGATGATCGTGGCCATCAACAAGATGGACAAGGAGGGCGCCAATCCGACCAACGTCCGTACGCGCCTTCTGGAACATGAAGTCATCGTCGAGGAAATGTCCGGCGACGTTCAGGATGTGGAGGTCTCCGCGCTCAAGAGGACAGGCCTCGACAAGCTGATCGACGCCATCAATCTGCAGGCCGAATTGCTGGAACTCAGCGCCAATCCGAAACGCGATGCAGAGGCGACGGTGATCGAGGCGAAGCTGGACAAGGGCCGCGGCCCGGTCGCCACCGTCCTCGTCAACCGCGGTACGCTGAAGCGCGGCGACATCTTCGTCGTCGGTTCGGAATCGGGCAAGGTCCGCGCCCTGATCGACGAACATGGCAAGCAGGTGAAGGAGGCTGGCCCCTCGAAGCCCGTTGAGGTTCTCGGCCTCACCGGTGCGCCCATGGCCGGCGATCTGCTCACCGTCGTGGAAAACGAGGGTCGCGCACGCGAGGTCGCCGATTACCGCGCTGGCGAGAAGAAGAAGAAGCGTCTCGTCACCGCACCGACAAATGTCGATGCGCTGTTCGCTGCGCATGCCGACAAGATCGAGGAATATCCCGTTGTCATCAAGGGCGACGTGCAGGGCTCCGTGGAGGCAATCGTCTCCTCGCTGCAGGCGCTTTCGAATGACGAGATCAAGGTGCGCGTGCTGCACTCCGGTGTCGGTGCCATCACCGAATCCGACGTGACGCTGGCGGCCGCCTCGAACGCGCCCCTATACGGCTTCAACGTCCGCCCCAATGCAAAGGCCCGCGAGGTCGCGCAGAAGGAAGGCGCGGAGCTGCGCTATTATGATGTCATCTATGATCTGATCGACGAGACCAAGCTCGCCATGGCGGGACAATTGGGGCCGGAGCGGATCGAGAACGTCGTCGGCCGTGCCGAAGTAAAGGAAGCCTTCCCGGCGGGCAAAACCGGCAAGGCGGCGGGCCTGCTCGTCACCGACGGCATCATCAAGAAGAACATCCGCACCCGCGTCACGCGCGACGATGTCATCATCTACAACGGCAAGGTCGCCAGCCTTCGCCGCTTCAAGGACGATGTCGACGAAGTCCGCGCTGGCCTGGAATGCGGTGTCGTCTTCGACAGCTTCAAGGACATCAAGCCGGGCGACATGCTGGAAACCTTCGAGATCGAAGAACGCGAGCGGGTGCTATAAAACTCCCCCTTCCCTATCAGGGGAAGGGGCGAGCCGCCCAGTGACACCGGGGGTGGGATCCGCCTGCGCATTGAGAAATGTCGCCGTTCCAACACCGCCCCACCTCCGGCCCTCAGGGGGCGGAGAGAGAAGCAGATATGAAACACGTCCAAAGCCCTGAATCCAAATCGGTCCGCCTTCTCAAGATTGGCGAGCAGATTCGTCACGTCATCGCGCAGGTGCTGCAGCGGGGCGAGGTGAACGACCGCAATCTGTCCGACATGATCGTGTCGGTGTCGGAGGTGCGGGTATCGCCCGACCTGCGCCATGCCGCTGTCTATGTGAAGGAACTCGCCGGCCGTGACGAGGATATGCTCGCCGCGCTGAAGAAGAATGTCCGCTTCCTGCGTGGCCAGGTCGCGCGCGCGCTCAGCACGAAATATACGCCGGAACTGAAATTCCGCCTCGACGAGAGCTTTGCCGAAGCTGCGAAGATCGACGCGCTTCTGCGCTCCGAAAAGGTCGCGCCGGACCTAGACGAGGAAGAGTGACGGCCGCGTCCGCCCTCCACGGCTGGATCATCCTCGACAAACCCATCGGCATCACCTCCGCCGGCGGCGTCGCGCGGGTAAAGCGGGCCTTACGCGATGTTGGTTTTAAGAAGCCAAAGGTCGGCCATGGCGGCACGCTCGATCCGCGGGCAACCGGCGTCCTCCCCATCGCATTGGGGGAGGCGACGAAGCTGACCGGCTGGATGTTGAACGGCGACAAAAGCTATGACTTCACCATTTCCTTTGGCACACAGACCGCGACCGATGATCGGGAGGGCGAGGCGGTCGCGATCAGCGACGTCCGCCCGAGTCCCGCCGCGCTACAGGCGGTACTGCCACGTTTCACCGGGCCGATCCGGCAGCGCCCGCCCGCCTTTTCCGCGCTGAAGGTGGACGGCCAACGCGCCTATAAACGCGCGCGCGCAGGTGAAGATGTGCAGATGGCGGAACGCGAGACGAACATTCACACCCTCACTCTCTCGTCACCCCTCTCTGAAATTTCAGGCCGGTCGCGCGGTCAGAAAATGGACACCGCCCCGGACGTTGATGACGATAGCCGCCGCCTGGACAGCATCACCTTGTCCGCCACTGTGTCGAAGGGGACATATATACGCTCGCTCGCGCGCGACATCGCGGCGGCGCTTGGTACGGTGGGCCATGTTGCCATGCTGCGCCGTACCGCCTGCGGCCCGTTCACCCTTGAAAAGGCGATCGCGCTTGACAATCTGATGGAAAGCGCGGATGTGCGCGCACTGGAGAGCGTGGTGCTCCCCATGACGGCAGGGCTGGACGACATCCCGGCTATCGCCGTTTCCCCCGAGGAGGCCAGCGTCCTGAAACACGGACAACAGCTATTCGGACGTCCCGAACCGGACGGACCAGCATTCGCGATGCTTGGCAATACGCCCGTCGCGATCGTCGCCGTAAAGGATGGCGTGGTGCGTGTGGAACGGGGCTTCAACATTTAAGATAATAAGGAGGCACGATGTCGATTACCGCCGAACGTAAGCAAGAGCTTATCAAGGAAAATGCCCGCGAAGAGGGCGACACGGGCTCCCCCGAAGTGCAGATTTCGATCCTGACGGAGCGCATCGCCAATCTGACCGAGCATTTCAAGGATCACCACAAGGACAATCATTCGCGCCGCGGGCTGCTGATGCTGGTGAACAAGCGCCGCAAGCTGCTCGACTATCTGAACGCGAAGAATCCGGAGCGCTACGAAGCGATCCGCACGAAACTGGGTCTGCGCCGCTAAGGGCGAGGATCTTTTGAGGGGCGCCCCCCGCGTGAGGGCGCCCTTCTCATATAAACATCACGCATTTTGAAGCCGGATTCGCGATGGGCGCGGGTTCGGTAGTAGGTTGCCGGGCGGGCATTTTTGTTTCGTTTCCGGCTTTTGGAAAGACGAAACAATCATGTTCGACAAACATATCGTAGAAACGAAATGGGGCGGCAAGAAGCTGACCCTGGAAACCGGGCGCATCGCCCGTCAGGCCGATGGCGCGGTTCTCGCGACTCTCGGCGAAACAGTGGTCCTCTGCGCGGTCACCGCCGCAAAGTCGGTGAAGTCCGGACAGGACTTCTTCCCGCTGACCGTCCACTATCAGGAAAAATTCTCTGCGGCCGGTCGTATCCCCGGTGGCTTCTTCAAGCGTGAAGGCCGTCCGACGGACCACGAAACGCTGACAAGCCGTCTGATCGACCGCCCGATCCGCCCGCTCTTCCCAGAGGGGTTCTATAACGAAATCAACGTTATCTGTCAGGTCCTCTCCTATGATGGAGAAAATGAGCCCGACGTGCTGGCCATGGTCGCCGCATCTGCCGCGCTCACCATTTCCGGCCTGCCCTTCATGGGTCCGATCGCCTGTGGCCGCGTCGGCTATGTCGACGGGGAATATGTGCTGAACCCGGCCCGCGACATCGAAAACAGCGAACTCGACCTCGTGGCTGCCGGCACGCAAGACGCTGTTCTGATGGTGGAGTCGGAAGCAAAGGAACTGCCCGAGGACGTCATGCTGGGCGCCGTCATGTTCGCGCACGAACACGGCAAGGGCGTCATCGACGCGATCATCGAACTGGCCGAAAAGGCGGCGAAGGATCCGTGGGAACTGACCCTGCGCGACGAAGCTGCGGAGGCCGACAAGGAAACCATCCGCGCTGCCGTCGGCGACCACATCGCCGCCGCCTACAAGCTGACCGCGAAGCAGGATCGTCAGGACGCACTTGCGAAAGCAAAGGAACTCGGCCTTGCCGCGCTTGGCGAGGATCTCGATCCGAACCGCGTTTCGAAGGCGAACAAGAGCTTCAAGAAGCTGGAAGCTGAAATCGTCCGCGGCGGCATCATCAAGGACAAGACGCGCATCGACGGCCGCAAGCTGGATCAGGTTCGCCCGATCGAAGCGGAAGTCGCCGTTCTGCCCCGCACGCACGGCTCCGCGCTGTTCACGCGCGGCGAAACGCAGGCCATCGTGACGACGACGCTCGGCACGGCGGATTCCGAACAGATGATCGATGCGATCTACGGCCTGTCGAAGGAGCATTTCCTGCTTCACTACAACTTCCCGCCGTACAGCGTGGGCGAGGTTGGCCGTTTCGGCGGCACCGGCCGTCGCGAGGTTGGCCATGGCAAGCTCGCCTGGCGCGCGCTGCACCCCGTCATGCCGACGAAGGAGGAATTCCCCTACACGATCCGCGTGATCAGCGACATCACCGAATCGAACGGCTCCTCCTCGATGGCGTCCGTTTGCGGCGGCTCGCTGGCCATGATGGATGCGGGCGTTCCACTGAAGCGCCCCGTTTCCGGCATCGCCATGGGCCTCATCCTTGAAGAATCAGGCGAGTTCGCGGTTCTGTCCGACATTCTGGGCGACGAGGATCACCTCGGCGACATGGACTTCAAGGTTGCCGGCACGTCGGAGGGCATCACGTCCCTGCAGATGGACATCAAGGTCGCCGGCATCACCGAAGAGATCATGAAGTCTGCGCTGGAGCAGGCGAAGGGCGGCCGTGCCCATATCCTGGAGCGTATGAACGACGCCCTCGGCGGCACGCGCGAGACCATGTCCGAACACGCGCCGCGCATCGAAACGCTATCGGTGCCAAAGGACAAGATCCGCGACATCATCGGCACGGGCGGCAAGGTCATCCGCGAAATCGTCGCCGAAACCGGTGCGAAGGTCGACATTGACGATGACGGCGTGGTCAAGGTTTCCTCCTCCGTCGGCAGCGAGATCGAGGCCGCGATCAACTGGATCAAGGGCATCATCGAAGAACCCGAGGTCGGCGCAATCTACACCGGCAAGGTGGTTTCGCTGGTCGCATTCGGCGCCTTCGTGAACTTCATGGGCGGCAAGGACGGTCTGGTCCACATTTCCGAGATCAAGGACGAACGCGTCGAAAAGGTCGAGGATGAGCTTTCCGAAGGCCAGGAGGTCAAGGTCAAGGTGCTTGCCATCGACGATCGCGGCAAGGTTCGCCTGTCCATGCGCGTCGTCGATCAGGAAACCGGCGCAGAGCTGGAGGACACGCGTCCTCCGCGCGAAGACAAGCCCCGTGGTGACCGTGGCCCCCGTCGTGATGGCGGTGAACGCAGCGGTGGCGACCGTGGCGGCCGGGATCGCGATGGCGGCGGACGTGGCCGTGGCGGCAATCGCCGTGGCGGTGGCCGTGGACGCGGTCGCGACAATGAAGGCTCCGACAGCTCCGACAAGGGCGGCGGGGATGCCGGTCTGCCCGACTTCATCTCGGGCGACGACGACTGAGCACCCTGCGCCCCGGCATAGAATGAAGAAGGGGGGAGGCCGAATGGTCTCCCCCTTTTTTTCGGCATCCGCTTCCCGCCGCGTCAATCTGACATACGCACCATCTGATTTCCCGTGCTGAGGGATTTCCTACGCCGAGGGCACCAGCCCCCTTCCCACGCGTTTCCCGCAGGTGACTGCCACCGCCTCTTCCGCACAGCCTCCCCACCGTGCCTGGCTCGTCATCAACCCCGCCTCGCACAGTTTTACGGACACCCTGCTCTCCGACATCCGCAACACCGCTGCTGAAAAAGGGCTGAAGATTTGCGGCGAATCCCGCTTTCCGAAAGAGGAACTGCCGGACCAGAGGACGCTGGAAGCGCATTCGGTCGACACGGTGATTCTGTTCGGCGGCGACGGCACGATCAATGCGATGGCCTGCCACGTGGCGGACTGGCCGGGTAATTTGCTGCTGCTGCCCGGCGGCACGATGAACATGCTGCCCCGGCGCCTGCACGGGGATGCCGGTCCCTGCGAGATCATCCGCGCCGCCTGCGAGGCCCCGGCGATCCGCTCCCTCCCGTTCGTTCAGGCAGGCCCCCACCGCTCCTTCGTCAGCATTCTTGCCGGCCCCGCGGCCACCTTCGTTCATGCACGAGAGGCGCTGCGCGCCGGCCGGCTGCGACGTCTGTGGCGCGCGCTCGGCTTTGCCTGGCGGATCAGCTGGTCGCGCAGGATCCACGTAAGCGGCCTCAACGGCGGCTTTCGCCTCGTGATGGCAGAGGCGGGGGAGCAGGCGGAAAAAGGCAAGCTGCGCGTTGCGGGTACTCGCGCACGTCATCTTGGCGATCTTCTGACACTTGTTCGTTCGTGGTGGGGCAGCAATTGGCGCGACGCGACCACGGTGGCGGAACTCGAAACGATCGCCGCCGAGCTCCGCTCCACCCGGCCGATCCACGCGCTGTTTGATGGAGAGGAGCGGATCCTTGAATCGCCCGTTCACCTGTCGGCGGGTCTTTCCAAGACGCAATTCTACACCAGCGGGACCGACCAATGAGCGTTCTTTTCCACATTTCCGACCTCCATTTCGGCGCGGAGGACAGCGCAGCGCTGGCCTGGTTCGCTGGCCTTGTGCAGACAGAGGCGCCGGACGCGGTCATCGTCACCGGCGACATCACCCAGCGCGCAAAGAAGCGCGAATTCGCTGCGGCGGCGGAGTGGCTTGAGGCGCTGCCCGTGCCGGTCACGGTCGAGCCCGGCAATCACGACCTTCCCTATTTCAACCTGCTGGAGCGATTCACCCGCCCCTATGCCCGTCTGCGCGCCGTGCAGGACATGGTGAATGTCCCGCTGGATCTGGACGATTGCACGGTCGTGCCCTTGAAAACGACCGCGCGATTCCAGCTCCGTCTCAACTGGAGCCTCGGTCATGTCGCCGCCGGTGCCATCCGTGAGACACGCGCCGGCCTGTCGGCGGCCACGGCGGATCATGTGAAGCTGGTTGCCTGCCACCACCCCCTCGTCGATCTCGCAGAAACGGGCACGAAGGGTCGCACAAGAAACGGCCCCCACGCCCTTCGCGTCATTGCGTCCGCAGGCGCCGACGCGGTACTCAGCGGACATGTCCACACGCCCTTCGACCTCAATCGCCGCGTGCAGGGGGAAAATGTCCGATTAATTGGCGCAGGCACCCTGTCCGAACGTATTCGAGAGCACGAACCCAGTTTCAATCAAATCCTCATCGAGCGCGGGACCATTGACGTCACCGCACGAATCGCCTGACACCCCACGACGCGTGGAAAGGCCCGATCGCATATCTTGTTGGAGTCTACCCTCCTATAATATCGACTGCGGGGAGAACTTCGACCGTAAACACCACGTCCTGGAAGTCATCGTCTGAAGAATTTTCCGGGGTCCGGATCAGGTCTTCAAAACCGATCGTCAAGCCGCCGGAATCATCATCGGCCGCCCCGGACAATGCGTGCACATAATTGTCGAAATTATAGGCGGCATCGTGGCTGAGGAAGATTTCCACATCGTCACGCACTTCACCGTCTATTGCCAATCGCGCACTTCCGTCGACAAGTGCAAAGGCCGCATTCCCATTGAAGTCGCCTTCGTCAAGAATACTTGCGCCATCCTGGATCACGAAAAAGCCGAGACTATAGCCCGCATCCAGATTCAGCAGTTTTATCGGGGCATCCACCTTCGTTACGTCCTCTGCTATGATCCTGACATCAATGATCTCACCTTCCGGGTTATATTCGTATACGCCCAAGCTGTTGGAAAAATCAGCGACAGAGGTCGAAGCCAATTTTAAGGTAAACGCGGTCGAATTGCTGCTTGAGAGATATTCGTCGAACTCAATTCCGTTAATATCTTCCTCGCTGACCCTTACGGCATCACTTAGGGGAATGATTTCTTCCTGCAATTGAAGGCTTACCCCGTCTTCGTTGGCCAGCATCATGAGCCGCAGTGTTTCGGAAAGCCCCGGCGCGGCCAATTGTGAGTCCACCGTACCATCGCCATTTGAATCAAAACCGATGGAAGCATCAGGGCCATTTTTAAAAATGATCTGCGAACGCTTGATCCCCTCGCTGATGAACAAAACATCTTCGGCATTGAAATCGTCCAGCGTATCTCCGTCAAATTCCAGAATGGTTCCTGCAAAAATGTCCTTGCCGGCTCCGCCAGACAAAGCATCTGCGCCCGATCCACCGAAGAGAATGTCATTGCCCTCTCCGCCGCTCAACACGTCATCGCCATCACCGCCAAGCAGCTCGTCTTCACCGAACAATCCGGAGAGTGTATCATTGCCTGCGCGGCCCAGCATCCGATCGGCGCCCGCCGTTCCATCCAGCCCATCGTCGGTGGCACCACCTATTTTCAGCGCGTAACCGTAGTCCACGATATGGGCCCCGTCCTCGGCGAGGAGAGCCAAAACTCGATCATTTTCTTTTGCGAACTGAATCGCATTTCCACGGCGGGAAACTAGGGTATCTAGCTGAAATCCCGGATCTATGACATCGACGATGGAAAATTCGTGACCCGAGAGGCTGCTGGCGATGGTGGCAAGGATGATGCGGTCGCTGTTCGCATCCGCAATCGCAACGAGATTACCGTCGGCATTAACCGCAATGCCCCTCGCCACGAAGGGATTAGCCCCCTCTAGCTTCAGTTCGCCTTCGAAACTCAGGCCGGAATCGAGGACAAACGCTCCGCCTAACCCCTGCACAACAAGATCCGCAGCCTCGCTGATCGCCGCGGCGCCGGAATTGAATCCCGACGTAAAGGTTTCATAATCATAAGCAGATATTGACCGAACTACTCCGTCAATTGGATCGTACGAAGTAAGCCGCGCGTCGCTGGTATCAGCTTCAGGTATCAGGATCAGGTCGCCGCTGAGATCTTCAACTAGAGCAGAATGATTTCGGACCGACAGGCTTAAATCTGTAAATGCCTTCGCTACGGGATCGAATTCACGAACGGTAACCCAGCCACTTCCGAGAAAATCCCCGGTCAGCAAGGCTTTGCCCTGAGCCGTGACGGCAACATCGAAAAAAGCGCCGTCATAGCCATTAAGCGTTTTTATGTGTGTTTTGATTGTCTGGGTCTGGAGATCGATTTCATAAAGAGCGACATCCCGCGAGTCCCCATCCGTAGAGATGATGATGTCTTCAGTAGCGAAGATTGAGGTTCCCGCGCGATTCAGCGCGATCCCCCCGAGGTTTTCGCCCACATCAAAGGAGAGGAGAAGCTCACCCGTGCCAGCATCCACGACCTTTATCTGCCCGTCGTCACTTGCAGCGAACAATCGGGAGCCGCTCGAATTTAGAACAATATCTGAGGTGTCCGCCCCGGTCATTTTACGAACAGTGGTTTTGGATGAAAATGTCGAAAACATTGCTTAACCCCCGCTATAAGCTCGCATCTGCACTAAGGGAGCTCTCCATGCCGTCAAGAAATTTTACAGCAGAAAAAGATGATAAGCAGGTAAGCCAATCGTAATGCCCACAGAATCCTTCTTTCCCGCGCTCATTCGCTTGTACTAATTCGGCTCCGTCGGTTAGAAGCAGGCGCTCCATGACCGACCGCCTCATCCTGCGCCGCCCCGACGATTGGCATGTGCACCTGCGCGACGGCGACATGTTACGGGCTGTGGCCGCTCACACGGCACGGCAATTCGCCCGCGCCATCGTCATGCCAAACCTGGCCCCGCCCGTTACGACGGCCGAGGCCGCGCGCGCCTACCGCAACCGCATCATTGCGGCCGTCGATCCGGCGCTGGACTTCACACCGCTGATGACCTGCTATCTCACCGATGATATCGACCCGGCAGAGGTGGAACGCGGCTTCTCCGACGGCGTCTTTACCGCGGCCAAGCTGTATCCCGCCAACGCCACGACGAATTCCGCACACGGCGTTACGGAAATTGGCAATATCGACCAGGTCCTGTCGACGATGCAGCGGATCGGCATGCCGCTCCTCGTTCACGGCGAAGTCACCGATCCGGAAATCGACATTTTTGATCGGGAGGCTGTCTTTATCGAGCGCGTGATGCTGCCGCTCGTTCACCGCTTCCCCGATCTGAAGGTGGTCTTCGAACATATCACCACGTCCGACGCAGCACAGTTCGTGGCGGACAGCGGCCCCAACATCGCCGCGACTATCACGCCGCATCACCTGGAATTCAGCCGCAACGCCATTTTCCAGGGGGGCATCCGGCCACATTATTACTGCCTGCCCATCGCCAAGCGGGAAACCCATCGCCTCGCCCTGCGCGCCGCCGCCACCTCGGGATCGCCGAAATTCTTTCTGGGCACCGACAGCGCGCCGCACATGCAAGGGGCAAAGGAAAATGCCTGTGGCTGCGCCGGCCTGTTCAACGCCCCCGTTGCCCTCGAAAGCTATGCCCGCACGTTCGAGGAAGAGGGCGCCCTCGACCAGCTGGAGGGCTTCGCCAGCTTCCACGGCCCCACCTTCTACGGCCTGCCCGTCAATGAGGCACGGATCGTACTCCAACGCGGTGAAATGGACGTACCCGCCGCCATCGACCCCGATGGCGCATGCGTCGTCCCCTTCCACGCCGGCGAAACCCTGCATTGGCGCTATGCCGGCCTGTGCGCGTGACGGAATACCCGTCATTCCTTCATCTCCCGGTCATTTCAGGCCGATAGAAGAGCTTTCCATGCGCCCCTTCATCGCCCTCGCCCTTTTCCTGACCCTGCCCGGATGCCTGGCAAAGGCCGTCGCCGACACGGCCGTCGGCATCGTGAAGGTGCCCTACAAGGTCGGTTCAAAGGCCGTCGACCTCGCCACCGAGAGCGACGAGGAAAAGAACGAGAAATACATAAAGCGCGAACGCGAGCGCGCCGAGGCCGCCTGCGAAACCTGGGAGGTGAACCGCACCCAGGCCGAATATTGGGCAAAGAAATCCGGCGACTGGTCCAACGTTCCACCCCCGCCGAACGCCCATTGCGAGTAGCTGGTAGTTCGTCAACCTGAGCAAATGCAGAAACCCGGTAAAGCGAAATTTACGAAACCTATTACATCGGCGGATCGTTTGCCTCTGGCTATCGCGGTCGTTAATCTCGCATCGTTCTTACCTCATCGCCGCGGCCGGTCATTTCCCAGCGAATTAGGGAAATGGGAATGGAACCGGCAGCGCGAAAGCGATCATGGAAGGACTTGATATCGAACGCGGCACCTTCCTGCATTGCAACTTCTGACAGCAGCTTTTCCAGTTCCACTTTGCCCATGTAGTATCCGATTCCATAGCCAGGCTGGCGCAGATACAGTTCGATGTCGAACTGCGCGACGGCGTCGTTCTCCTCCATCCATTTCGGCGTACGGTCGATGAGCGACTCGTTAGCTTGTTTCCAAGTCCACTCGTTTTTTTGCATTTTTAGCTCGGGAAGAACGCGAGCGGCACGCTTGGCGCCGAGAATATAGTCGATCTCTCGGGTTTTCGGCAGATTTTCGAGCATACCCGCCTGCAGAATCATCTCCTCCAGGTAAAACGCCCAGCCTTCGGTACGTACGCCATTAACGAAAAAAAGTCGCGGGGCGCCACGTACCGGGCGATCGTCGCGCGCTGCCTGCAAGCTGTCGAAAGCGTGGCCTGGAAGATTGTGCGCGCGCAGAGGCCGCCCATCGCGAAACTCGGCCTGAAAGAAAAAATGCAAATCGAGGGGTGGATCGAACAGTCCCGGTTTCGATGGATCCTTCTCGAACGGAAATTGATAGGGGCCTTCATCCGGGTCATGCTTCACATAATCCGGGATCGTCACCCAGTCGCCGTCGCGCAGAAATGCTAATAGGTCCTCGTCCTCTTTCATGCGCTTTTCATCGAACTCGGCACGTGTTGTTACCGGGTCCGGCATTGCGATACTGCGATTGCGGTGCTCTTCGATTTTCAGAAAGGCAACCTGCCGCTGATATTCCCGCTCCCCAATGACCGCGATCTCCTCGGGCGTGTAGGGCAGCAATAGGACGTGGCGTAAGTACCACGCGTAATTGTCTTCGCCGACGCCTCCATGTGCGGGAAGGCCCGCCTCGATCTGCTGCAACCAAGCCTTGTAGTCGGCCGCCGCGGCTTTGGCGCGCTGTGCCGACGGTTCGAGAGCGGGCTGCAACTTCGCCGCGCTGGCGGCAAGCTCCCCATAGACGTTCTCCTCAACCTCTTTCTGTACGATGGCGAGGCGCGCAAGATCGCCTCTCGGATCGGTCAGATTTGCGCGCGCTTGTTTTAGCGCCTCTGGTACGGCGTCAAGTTTCGCCTTGAATTCAATTAACTCATCAGGGGTGAGTGGTAATTTCGGAATTGCTAGCGCTCCATGCATCTTGGGGCCAAAACCGAGATTGGTCGTGCTGTAATAGGCAGGGTCGCGTTTCCATGGTTCGACTACGCGATGCTGAAACTCCAGCCCGCGCATCTCTGCTAATACCACCATATAGTCGACGCGCTGCGCTATGGGCCAATCGCTATCGTCGATAGCCTTCATCCGCTTCTGAAGCTCTTTGAGTTGCTCAAATTGGCGCGCCATCGCGGCAGGAGAATAGTCCGGCACCCCGTTCACGACCGGCGGCGCTACAGAGCCGCGGAATTCCTCGTAGAGGGCAACCAAATCTGCATAATCGGCAGAAGCTGTTTTTGTCTGTGCAAAGGAAGGTGCTGCGGCCATGAGGAAGAAAGACGGCACCGTCATTAAAGCGAGCGCAAGTCGCAGCTTCAGCTTCATTATGCATCTCCCATTATATTCGAGATAGGTTTTTTCCGAAGCGGTTGTTCCGCAGTGTTAAAGAAGCGGGTCAGACGCTCCATTGCTTCTGTCACGCGCGCCTCTGATTCTGATCCGAAGCAGACCCGCAGATGCCCTTCCCCGGCAGCACCATAAAAGGAGCCGGATTCAACGACGACATGCGCCTCCGTCAAAATTGCCGTCGCGAGATCGTCCGACGCCCAGCCCGTTCCGCTTATGTCGGGAAAGGCATAAATCGTACCTTCCGGTTCCGCACAGATTACCCCAGGCATTTGATTAAGTGCCTGCACAACGATGTCGCGTTTGCGCCGATCCGCCTCCACCATCGCCCGCATCGCATCTTGTGGACCTTCGACAGCGGCACGCGCGCCTTCTTGAACAAATACATTGACGTGTGTGACATCGGTCATGGTGATACGCAAAATTGCCGGCATTAGCCGTGCATCGGCGGTCAGATAGCCGATCCGCCAGCCGTCCATGGAATAGGCTTTCGTGAAGGCGAAACAGGTTATCGTGCGTTCCCGCATCCTTGGCAGGCTTGCAATGCTAACATGCTGCGCATGCCCATAGGTAATATACTCATATACCTCGTCAGACAGCACGAGAAGATCGTGTTCGATCGCAAGGTCTGCGATGTGCTGTAGTTCTTGTGCGCTGTACACGCGGCCGGTTGGATTTGCTGGATTGATCAGGACGATCATCCGTGTTCGTTCAGTTATTTTCGCTGCAATTGCCGCTTTAGAAATCGAAAAATTATTTTCCTTATCGAGACCGGCGATTACCACCCTGCCCCCCGCGAGTTCCGTCTTAGCGATGTGCTGCGGATAATATGGGTCGAGCAGTATAACCTCATCCCCCGGATCGATTGCCGCCATGAAGGCCGCAAATGATGCATGCGTCAGTCCATTGGTGACCAGGATCTCATCAGGCCCGTAGTCGAGGCGGTTGAAGTCTTTCAGCTTTTCAGCGAGAGCCTGACGGAAGGAGAGGGTACCGCGAAAATCGCCATAGTGGACGACGCCGGCATCGAGCGCGGCCTTTGCCGCTTCCTTAATATGGGCCGGCGTATCGGCATGTGGCCTCCCAAACTCCAAGTGGATCAAATCGACGCCGTCCGCGTCAAGTTTGGATGCTTCGTCAAACATCCCAAAACTTTTTCTGGATGCCGCCGAAAGGCGCTGCGCCGGCCATTTCATATCACAACCTCCTTCATCACATTACATGTGAATAATTGCGTGATCTAGGATATTTTATGGCATTCGTCTCTGCCTCTTTTTTCGGAAAATTTTTGGGCGGCGGCTTTCCGAACGCACGTGCCCACCAGCGGATCGATGCGGCTCTGTTCACAATGCAGGCGAGCTGGGTTTTCGTACGTATAATTCGCATGGCGCGCAGCTAGGCAGCACAGCGAACACCCACCGCGTCGCAGTAATGATACACGCGACATGTCACGATGCGCGCGGAGGCTATTTCACTAATAATATTCGGCTATTGACCGGATAAAGCCATTGCAACCCGCGTTCGGTTACGACTCCATTGTCCTCCAGCGGAATCTTGACCTTCTGCGTCCCCCATTCAGGTACCGGGGTATAAAGAAAAAGCTCGATAGAAAGAAAATTACTGGGGCGTAGCAAGTAGGTCATTCGCAGCGGATTAAAATCGGCCATTGATGGACCGGAGCCATGCCCCAAATCCCCTACCGAGTGGCTGCCGATTACGACATCCGATACATTACCATCCTCGCTCGGATCGTCATAGCGACCCAGGACAAGCCCCGGCGTTTCTGAAATTCTTCGATTAACGGCAGCCAGCGCATCCCCGGCAGTAACACCGGGCCGGATGACGTCGAGGATCATCTGCCGAATTTCGATCGCCTTTTCGAACGCACGCTGCACACCGGCCGGCGGTGCGTTTTCGCTTGGTTTCAGCACATAGGCCATGCGCTTCATATCAGTGTAAGCAAGGAGGTAATTGACGCCCCAGTCCATGGTGATCAGGTCACCCGGCCGGATTATATGATCCCCGGACACCGGCCCCCGCTCACCCGGCCCAAGGACGTAAATGCTGGGTATTCCGAAGCTGCTACCAAGCCCTTCCTTTTGCAGCTCTTCCATCATCCACCACGCGACATCGCCAGTCGTCGTATGGCCAGGCTCGATTACCTCATTCGACAGCGCTCGTTCGGCAATCGTCCGCGAATATTCACCGGCGCGCGCAAATGCCGCGATCTCTGTGACGGTATGCCGGGAACGGAAATCAGAAACCAGCTTCTCTGCCGATACCAGCCGTGCCGACAAGTCCGCGCCCAGCGCTTCACGCAACTTCCCGTGCTGGGAATAGCTGAGGCCATCGGCAGTGCCAATTTCACTCGCGATATTGATTCCGATGCGTTCTGGATCGCGCTCTTCCACGAATTTGCGCAGACCGGCTGGTGCAGTTTTGATGTCATATAGGGGGCATTGGTCGAACAATGCGCCCCCTATACCCATCGCCGCGCGTTCGATCCGATCTTCGCCAAGGTCGGTAAACACGTAATAACCAATGTCGCCAACATATCCGCCGCCGAGTGTTTCAGCGTTCGGGTCCGCATGACCTTCGCGCGACGCCACGATCCACATGTCGATGCCGTTTTCGCGCATTACCTTCGGCAAGATCAGGTCAAGCTTGTCCTTGCGAATCTGGCAAAGCTGCTCCCAGCGCTGCTGCGCTTCCAGAGTCATTGCCGACCCCGGAGCTGCTGATAACAACACAGCGCCGACAAGAACTAGTCGATATAAAGCCCAGCGCATACCACCCCCTCCTCTCACCTAGCCTCGCCCAGGGTCGGACCCGATCATATCAATATTCACGCGATTAATAGCTAATTTTCGTGAATCTTCAATATTGAGGACCTATATGGCTGATCAGGACGGGCCGCCTTTGTCCGACTGGTTAACCGGGTCATCGTCAGGACGCGATGGCGACCATTGGCGACCCCTTGAAGGCGTTAAAGCACATTGCAGGTAACGAGGATTAGAGGCTTGATTCATGGCTAAATCGGTGAAGGCGCTCGCTCTCCCATCCAAAACTGCTTGATCGAGCAAGGCATTCGAGGAAAATATGAATAAAATATCAGTGCGCAAATCGATAATGAGAGCAGGGGAGATGATGGAAGATCGTAGTGATTATGATCCGAGCAGCCCGGCATTCCGGTTGGAAAACTCTCCATTTTATTTGATGACACACGCGGATTTCAAATATCATGAAGATATGGACAAGGTACTGCACAAGCATGGCGTGTCCAAGCCTATTTATCGCGTGCTTACGGTGTTGCGTGAGCAAGAGCCTGCAAGTATCGGGGCTATTGCTGAGGCGGCGCTGACGAAGAGGTCTACTATCAGCCGCATCATCGACCGAATGGTCGAACAGGGGCTCGTTTCCACCGGACCCAATCCCGATGATAACCGTGTAACTGAGGTCAGATTGACTTCGATGGGCCAGCAAACGCTACGCAAGCTGACACCGATCGTCGGCCGGCAACTCGCCCGCGCAATGGAAGGCGTTAGTAACGAAGACATCGATCATCTATTGCGAACGCTCAAAAAGATCAGCGCAAATCTTAGCAAGCTTCCGATCGAATAGTCCCCTGCACTCAGCGGGCCGGTTCATCTACTACGATTTTGCCGTCCGCGATGACGTAACGAACGTCTCTAAGATTATCTAGAGAATCCAATGGATTTTTGCCGACGATCAGAATATCGGCGATTTTTCCCTGTTCCAATGTCCCCAGCTTATCGCCCATGCGCATGATTTCGGCTCCAACACGGGTCGCCGAAGCCAGCACATCCGCGTTGGTCATCCCCGCCTCGCTTAGATAGGCAAGTTCGCGGAAATAGGCGTCTGGATATCTAATCTCGTTCTCAAACGGAATGTCGGTGCCGACGCCAATTTGAACCCCGCTTCGATACGCCTCCGCGACGCGGTCCAGATGATCCTGCTGATCTATCACGAAACGGCGAGAATGCGTGTGATAAAAGCCGCCGGTCGGAATGCCTGCGGTCGGGTAGCCCCCGGTCAGCAAATTGTCGAAAGCACCGATCGTCGGCACGAAGGCAGTTCCATGTCTCTTCATCAGCGGCACGGCATCGTCGGACAATGCCAGCGGATGTTCAAGCGTATCAACCCCTGCCTCAATCGCCCAATCGGTGTACTTGCCATAACTATCTATCGCGACGGGCACCCCCAATGAGTGCGCCTCCTCGATGGCGGCGGCGATTTCTTCCTTATTGGCCGGTGCGCCCAGCTTGATCCAATCGACTAGGCTTCGCACCTCGTTCCGAACCGCAGCGCGCCATTCCCACGGGCCATTAAAACCTTTTGTAGGGCCCCCAAACGCAGGTTTCTGTCGGCCAGTCGCAGTCGAGGTTACTTCATCACCGTGACCTCCAGTGCTGGAAATTATGCTTCCGCTCCATAGAACCCGCGGACCTGTAATGATTTCGCGATCGACAGCCTCCTTGATCCGCAAGGCTACATCGTCAACGGTGCCCACATCCCTGACCGCGGTAATGCCCGCGCTGATCAACTGCTCGGCGAGCGCGACGCCACGAATGGCAGCACCTGCGGCGCTATCTGAATATCTACCAAAATCTTCGCCGCGCTGCTGCGTGAAATGAATGTGCAGGTCGATCAGGCCAGGCAGAATATAAAGGCCGGTGGCATCAATGGTTTTTGCCGAACCTGCGGGGAGAGGCGTGGACCGGGCAGGGCCTGCGGCAAGTATCCGATCGCCCTGCATGACGATGACAGCATCCTCGATCGCCTCGCCCCCGCGTCCGTCAATAAGGGTGCCTCCCGTCAGCACCATGATAGGTTCTTGGCTTCGGTCCACTGGAGGGATGGGCAAACGGCGGACGTCATCCGTGGTCGCCGGAATGGCGCGCGGCGCAGCATGCGCCGGGGCGAGCGATACACCGGCGCCAACCAGCAGGCCCACGCAAAGAGCGGTTCCCTTCAAAAGTTCACAAGTCCTTCGGAATAAACCAGCTTGCAGCATAATCGCCCCCTCGCGTGAATTTACACATGATTTATGTCGTTATTTTGTTGACAACACAAGGGGGGTTTGGTTTGCCAAGGACCCACTCCATGCGATCGCGATGGGACGAGTGCGTTATGCGAGAGTCGATATCGCAGACGAAGCTGCAGGAGGAGTTGAGGCAGGCAATGGCGTTGGCCCAGGGCGGAGATTTCCGCCGTGCAGAGGCCTGTCTAAACCGAATACTCGCTGCCGCGCCTACGGACCCGGACGCCCTGCAATTGCTGGGAATGGTAGCGCGGAAACGTGGCGATCAAATTGCGGCCGCCAAACTGTTTCGCCAGTCTTTGGCCGCCCGTCCCCACCAATATCATGTCCTGAACAATCTGGGCAATTGTCTCATTGACCTTGGTCGTCCTGAGGAAGCGGCCCGCGCTTACACGCAGGCGTTGGAACTGAAATCAGATTATATTGACGCACGACTTAACCTGGCCCTGGCGCAAATGGCGCTTGGCCATCCTTCAACCGCGTATGAAACAGTGAAACCCCTTGCCCGCGTCCGGCCAGAAGACGCCCGGGTCTGGGGAATTCTCGGTCAGGCGCTTGGTGCAATGAACGCAGGCGGCCGTGCCGTCGACGCCTATCAGACGGCGCTGCGATTACGCCCCGGGCATGCCCCTTGGCTTCACAATCTTGCACTGGCGCTTCGAAGCGTCGGACGTGCGGAGGAGGCCCTGCCCATCCTTTCCAGTTGCGCGATCAGGTCCCCCTCAGATGCAAGAATCCATTATAATCTGGGCAATTGTCTACAGGATCTGGGGCACATCAAGGAAGCGGAGGCGGCCTATCGCCGCGCCTTGCAACTAACACCCACCGATGTTGCTGTGCATGATTCCCTCTGCCGTTTGCTTTGGCAGCATGGTCAAAGGGGCGATCATTTGAAAAGCTATCGCGCAGCCCTCGTAGAGCATGGCGATGATCCTGGTCTGCTTACAGGCCTCGCCTATCAGCTGACGCTAGGGGGAGACGCGCAGGAAGCGGTGAACCTGCTCGCGCCGGCGGCAGAGTGTGGCGTGGGCGGCGCCGATCTTCAATATCGGCTCGGGCAGGCACTGTGGTCTGCTGGCAAACCCGACAAGGCTTGCAACGCTTTTGATCGCGCTCTCTCTTACGATCCTGAGCATGCAGCAACGCTGAAAGAATCCGCCCGCTCTCTTATTATCATGGACCGGACCCACGATGCAGTCGAACGGATCAAACGCCGGCTTGCTGCAGACCCCGCAGATCAACAGGCCCTGGCGCTGCAGGGAATTGCCTGGCGCCTCTCCGGTGATACCCGTGCAGCCGCCCTACACGATCCGGATTTAATCGGAACATTTGCGCTGAAGCCGAGCGATGGCGACGCCGCGACATTCAATCAGCACCTCGACACTGTGTTGACGGGGCTGCACCACGGACGACAGCACCCCCTCGAGCAAACACTTCGCGGCGGCACCCAGACCACCGACGATCTATTCACTCGCGCTCTGCCGGAGGTGGCAGCGGTGCGAACCATGATAGAGCATGCCGTCCACGACTATATATCGGGACTGCCCGATGATCCCGCCCATCCCTTTTTATGCCGCAAGACGTCCAATTTCGCTTTTTCGGGATCTTGGTCTGTACGCTTATATGGCGGTGGTCATCACACAAACCATATCCATCCAGAAGGTTGGGTGAGCGCGGTCTATTACGTTGCGCTTCATGACGCGGCACCTGCCGGTAGGGAGGGTTGGCTAAAATTCGGAGAGTCAGGACTGAACCTAGGTGACCGGGAAGAGCTGTTATGCGCTGTTCGGCCGGAGACCGGACTGCTCGTTCTGTTTCCATCCTATTTCTACCACGGCACTTACCCCTTTTCGGGAAATGGGCACCGTACGACGATCGCCTTCGACATCATCCCGGCACGCTGACCGAAGGCGCAGATTACCCGGCGGCGCGGCGCAGCGATCGCCAGCAAAGCGCACTCTCTAGCGCGGCGTTGCGGCAATCCAAGCATCCACTTTTGCCTCCAGCATCGTCATAGGCAATTGCCCTTGTGCCAAGATGAGATCGTGGAAGGCGCGAACGTCGAAGCGAGTGCCGAGGGCCTCCTCGGCGCGCTGGCGCAGTTCGACAATTTTCAATTCGCCAACCTTATACGCAACCGCACCGCCCGGCGCGCCGATATAACGCGCTAGTTCGGTATCTATGTTGATATCGGCAAGCGCCGTGTTTTCCGCAAAGCATTCGCGCGCTTTATCATAGTCCCACGCCATGACGTGGATGCCGGTATCGACGACCATTCGGCACGCCCTCCACATTTCATTCGAAAGGCTCCCGAATTTTTCATATGCATCACGATAGACCCCCATTTCGTGTCCCAGCCTTTCGGCATAAAGCGCCCAGCCCTCGCGGAAGGCCAGTAGATCGCGTGCGCGCCGGAACGAAGGCAGCGAACCATTCTCTCTGTTCAAAGCCCCATGCGTATGATGACCGGGCGCCGCCTCATGCAGGCTAAGCGCTGGCACCTCGTACAAGGGGCGTTGATCGAGGTGCGAGGTGTTGACAACGAAGGTTCCGGCAAACCCTTTCGCAAAATCACCGCCCCCGCCGCCCCGCGCAGTCGTATAGCCTTCTTCAAGGTCGCGCGGCACCGGAACGATTGTGAACGGCTGGCGGGGCAGAATGGAAAAATAACCGGGCAGGACGCCATCAATGCGTTTTGAGGCAGCGGCATATTTTTCGATCAATTCCTCCCGGCTCTCGGCGTAAAAGCGGGAATCGGTACGTAAAAATTTTAACCAGTCGGCAAATGTGCCTTCAAAACCAGTCGAGGCGATCACCTCATCCATAGCGGCGCGAATGCGCTCGACCTCTGACAGGCCGAGCTCGTGAATTTCCTCGGCCGTCAAATCTGTCGTCGTATAATAACGCAGAAGAAAGTCATAATAGGCGCGACCGCCCGGTATTTCGGCAATGCCAAGCCCTTTGCGCGCCTTGGAACGGTAGGGACCATCGATATAGGCCAATGCCGCTTGCTGCGCGGGACGAATTTCCCTCTCGATCAGCTTCTGCGCATCGGCGGCAATTGCAGGATATGCCTTCAAAGGGTCGAGCATCGGATCGTCTGCGACCGGCCGGGCAACCTGATTGCGCAGCGTTTCAACGGCGACGTCGATCACCACTGCCGGGTGCGTCCACCCGGTCTCAACTCCGCGCTCCAGATTTGCACGTTGCTCAGAAAAATAGCCGGGTATGCCGCCCATCCGGGCCACCCACTCTTGCGCTTCGGCTTCGGACCGCAGGTTTAACCCTCGCGCCAATGCGTAGGGTGTATTGTAGAACCCCTCATGCGCAACGAACGAAAAACGCCGCTCATCGAAGTTTATTCCTTCGATCCGCCAGCCGATCAGTTCACGCAGATAGTCGCGATTGACCCGATCCTCATCCACAAGGGAAGAATCGTCGAGCGCATCGAGTTCCGCTGCGATTTGGGTCAGAATTATCTTTCGACTTTCCATACCCGAAGGCGTTTCGTTCGGCCAACCGGTGCGCGATCGGGACGGGTCTGATCGTCCGGCTTCCATTGGATAATCATCGGCAAAACGCTCGTAGCGTTCCGCAAGCTCGGAAAAGCCGGGCTCACCGGCGCCCAATAATAGCAAACTCGTGCCGCACAGCGAAAGCGCACGGCCGCAGCGGCGTTTTATGCTAGATGTCCAAAGTGCCATTCCGGCTTCCTTTCATCACAGACTGCCGCACCACGCCGCATTACGACAGGTCAGGCGGGGAGAGATCCCGTCGCGGACCAGAACCACTATGCTGACTTCGAATTGATCCTCGACAAATACGCCATCGACATGAGCAGCTTTGGCAACATGGCCGCGGCAGAATAGAAGCGGATTGGCTTGGGTTTCCGCATCCGCACCGACAAGGATTCCGAATCCCCGGTGGCCAGCATGGCGGCGACTTCTGCGCCGAGAACCGTGTTGGTGGCGATACCGCGACCATTACACGCCTGAATTGATATCGCGTCATCCCCCAAATCATATACTTCTGGCAGGAAGGATGTGTTCACCCATGCCACACCGCGCCACAGGTGGCCGATATCGGGATCGCGCATCGTTTCGAAATGCTCCCTCAAGCGGCTCCTCGCCTCGCGGTAATATCCCTCGTCACCCTTCAGGAGGAACGACATGGGGAAGGCAGAGACAAGGTGACCATGATTGTCGATCCGCGCCGTAAACAAATAGGGCACCTTGTCGGTAAAGCCCCCTCCGTTCGGCAGGATTGCACGCCGCTGAGAGGGGTCCAGCGGGGTAGTAGCGAACTGTACGACATGGAGCGGCAGCGACGTTCTGCGCATAGCCGGATGCAGTGCCGCATTACCCCCATTGGCCGCCAGCACGACACGCGGTGCTCGGATCGTCCCCGACGACGTCTGACAGACCCAAACATCCTTTTCCCGGTTCAGGGCCCTTACCGTGCTATTCGTAAAGACGCGCGCACCATTCAACTGTGCCGAGCGGGCCAAGCCGCGAACGTAACCGAGGGGGTTTAGGCTACCTCCTTCTTCAAAACGGAGGGCGCCGCAATAGCGATCGGCGCCGAACAACTGCCGCACCTCCTCGCCTTCGACAAAGCTGACCTTATGACCACGCACGCGCCACTGGTTCGCGTATCGGCGCTGATCTTCGGCCAGAGAGGGTGTGTGTGACGGCGTATAGAAACCGTCCTGTCGCGCGCCACAATCGATGCCATAACGCGTAATCAGGTCGAACACATGTTGCCCCGATCGACCGATCATTCCAGTCAGGCGTTCGGCATCCTTGTGCCCCAGCACCGAGCGGATGCTTTCAGGAGAATGACGAATATAGTCGGGCGCCACAAGTCCGCCGCTCTGCCCGGTGGCCCCGTCGCCAGGCTGTCCGGCCTCCACCAGAGCGACGTCTATTCCTTTTTCGGCCAGGGAGAGTGCCGTGGACATTCCGGCAATACCGCCGCCGACCACAAGAACATCTGCCTGTTGATCGCCCGACAATGACGTGAACGCAGGCGCCCGCGCGGCCGTCGCCGTCCATAAGGAGCTCGTCAGCGCTGTCGCGGAACGCTGGCGCAGGTTCGCTTTCTTTTTCATCAGCGGGTCGAAAGAAGGGTGTATCGCAAGAAGGTGGAACCTCCTTGTGACGTCCATTGATCGGACCGGGTCATAATAGCGAACTTTCTGCTCGTCCGGGGTCGAACGCTAAATCTCTTCACGCATTAAATGGGGACGCTGGATCGCCGCGTTGCGTTTCCCGTGCGCCTGGAAAGGGCGACGAAAATCAGGACGAAGCAGAGCGCAACGGGGGTGTTCATGATCATTGGCAGCGACATCTCGTTATTGCCAACTATAGAGACGGCAATGAAGATTGCGGTGCCTTCTTGCCGCATCAGATGCTCGATCCCAATGGCGATATTTTCGCGCCGATTAAATCCCGCGAAGCGCACAATGGTCATCACCACCCCAACCATGATCACATTAAGGCCAATCGTTATCAACAACAACGTATTGAGATTTTCGCGCAAGATGGCCGCTTGATCGTAGAGGATCACACCGAACGATCCAAACAGGACGACGGTCGCAATATTCTTCAGATAGCGCTTTACCGAAATTGCAAAGCCCGGCCTCCAGGCGCGAACGACGAAGCCAATCGTAGCCGGCAGCAAGGTGATCGAAAAAATGTCCCAGAAAAACGAACCGATGGGTACGTTAATGTCCGTTTGCAGTGCCATGAAATGGAGGAGCGCGAAATGCGCGTAGAAAGGGACCAGGACGATATACAACATACTGACGATCAGTGTCATCGACATTGATAGCGCAAGATCGCCCTTGGCCATGTCGGTGAAAAGATTCGACAGCATCCCCCCTGGCGCCGTGGCAAGGAGGATGAAGCCAACTGCCAGGGCCGCAGTCGGCGCCACCGTAAGGGCAAGTGATAGACCAATTAGGGGCGGCACTATCAGCATCGAACATACGCCAAAGATCAGCGCCCGCTTGTTGCGAAACACCAGCCGAAAGTCATTCGCGGTCAACGAAAGGCCCATTGATGCCATGATTGCGATCAGCGAGCCTGGCAACAGCCAATTGCTCAGCAAGGACATCAGCTCGTTATAAGTCATGGCGCCCTCTTAGGCAGTTTCGAGCGAGAGCGTGCAGGCGCCGTTGCGCCGGACTGTGCTACATGCAGCCTGCGCCTCGGCCATGTCTTCCTCGAGAATGCGGGCGCAGACATTGGCTTGGATCCAGCCAAACGGCATAGCGAGCCGGCCCCCTCCGCCATAAAAAAGACCGATGTCGTAAAAGTCGCCGCCCGGGGGGAGCCCCTTCGTGCTGCCTTCCCTCAGATAGGCCAGAACGATATCGCCGGCTTCGGGAAAAGACGTTGCGTTTTCCGCAGGGATGACCGGTTGCTCGATGCCAGAAGGGAGCGTACCGGCCGGTATCGGAACGGATATTTCCGGGCCAGTCCAGATCGCATGCATTGCCGCGAAGCCGGCCTTGCGTTCGGCAAGGTCCCAAAGAAAGGCAGCCGATTTCGGCGCTAAATCGTCCAGCAGGCGGCAGCGCGCAGATAGGCGCGAATTCGGTTCAACTAATCTGATAACACGCATACCGCTTCCGCCTTCTCACCCACCATCGCCAAATATTCTTCTTTCAGAAGGGCAATGGGAACGTTGCCGTTCTGCCAAAGATAATCGTGAAAACAGCGCAGATCGAAGCTATCACCCTCGCGAACCCGTGCTTCCGCCAGAAACTCTGCAGTCTGCATCTTCCCGATTTGATAGCTAATCGCCTGACCTGGCGAAGCAGCGAAGAACACAGCTTCCTCTTTTGCCGTCCTGCGGTCCATTGGCACCATCGTCTCAAGATAGGTCGCCGCGTCTTCGATACTGAATTCGCCAAGCGCCAGTTTCACATCAACCTCGACGCGCAGCGCGCGTAAACGACCGAAATTATAAATGATCTCGCGGGTTTTTGGGTCGTCCGCCCACAACCCCGCCTGCAGCATCATTTCTTCCGCATAGAAGCCCGTGCCCTCGTTGGCGCCGCTATCGTAATAATGTCTGCGCAGCGGGTTTGGATGTTTCCAGCCGAGGGTAAGCTGAAAGAAGTGGCCTGGCACGCCTTCATGAACGATGATGGGCCTGGGGTCGCGCGCGATCGAAAGATTGAAATATCCGAGTTGGGGCGAAGGTTCAGGAAGATAAACAGTCGCATTCTGCCCCACACGCGTCCGATCCGTCAGATCGAACGTTCGCCCCAGCCAGCTTATCGGCGCCAAATATGGGGAGAATGGCTGCGCCCTGTAATGACCAGTCCATTCCGGAACCGTCAGTAACCTTTGGTCTCGCAGGAAATCACGAATTTTCAGCTCTTCGGCGTCAAGGCGCGCCGTCACCGCACCGATTGACTTGCCTATTGGCAGCTCAGCGATGTCCGCATTGCGGTTGCGTTCCAGCTCTTCGAACAACACCGAGCGAGCCCATTCCTGCCTGCCCATGATCAGCAGCTCGTCAGGCGAATAGGGATAGAGCGCGACGCTGCGCAAGAAGTAGCGATAGCTTTTCTTCCCGACCGCGGTACTTTCGGGCAGCCCAGCGCGCTTGGTTCTTAGATGGACTGCAAAGTTTGAAAACGCGGCTATTGCTTTTCCCGAGGCGGCGTCGAGACGTTCGCGCTGTGCCGACGTCGCATGAGGAGTCATCCCGTCGACCATGCCTCGCAGACTATTTGGGACTTCCGCAATCTCCTGCAGCGCCGCTTCGACGAATGGCGCGCGCATGTCGGTCAAATTGGCGCGGCCTGCAAGAAGGATGGCAGGTGCGTTTTCAAGGTGGCGGATGACGTCATCCACACGCGCGCTTTCAAGCGGGGGTGGTGGTAACAATATTTCAAAAATCGGATTAAGGGCCTGCGCTATATAAAAAGCTGGCTGCCGCCGCCACGCGGCGACGTGGTCGAGTTCCCAGCGTACGCGAGCGATCGCAGACCCAACCAGGCGATAGTCGACCTTCTCACTGATTGTCTGTGGCTCATTCGCCAAGCTCGCCCACTGCTTCTCAAACGCGGAGAGCTTGGCCTGCTGCGCAGCCACAGCCGCAGCCGACCAGTCTGGCGTCCAGTTTTCGGGACGAACAATTCGCGGAATATCATCGCTCGTTGCAGGTTGCGTGACGGCACGCCACGCCCAGAATTCAGCGCCGAGATTTTGTACCGCATCCTGCGCCGACGCAACTTGCGCCGTCAACAGCACAGCTACGGCAAACATTCCGGCAACTGTCCGCCGAAACATTTACTTACTGCCCTTCAATTTATCGTCGAAGAATTCGATCATTTTCTTAAAGGCGAAACGCGCCTGGGGCAGATTATCGCTTGCCCAGGCATGGTTGGCACCAGGCAGCGTGACCAGTTCGAACATCTGCTCGCGCTGCACCATGTCGCTGACCAACGCCATCGTGTCGGAATAGAGCACCACGGGATCGCGTGTCCCATGGATGATCATCAAAGGATCTTCGATGCCTTGTGCCTGATAGAGCGCAGACTGCGCTTCATAGCGACCGGGCATGTCGGTCCCTTCGGGCGGACCCATGATCCACATCTGTGACGGATAAGCGTGCCATACGTTGGTTGCAGGCGCCCCGGCAATCCCCGCAGCATAAACGCCAGGCTTCTTAGCGAGAGACATTAGTGTCATCAGTCCGCCATAGCTGGACCCCCAGATTCCCACTCGCTTCGGATCCGCGTAGCCCTTTTCGACGAGATAGCGGACCCCGCTTTCAAGATCATTGATGTCCGTTTCGCCATAGCTCTCATACTGGGTTTGGTTGTGGTCTCTGCCCTGACCCCATGATCCACGGATATTGACGTTCAGGACGATATAGCCCTGGGCCACGAAATATTGATCGAGGCCCCAAGTCGGGTGCGCACGTCGCCCGCCCCACTGATTTCGAACTGCATCCGAATAGACCGATCCGACAATCACGGGATATCGGTGCGCCGGGTTGTAGTTCGCAGGAAGGCTGAGCCGTGCGACGAGATTGGTACCATCGACATGGCTCGGAAATTCCACATAGCCAATATTTGCCCATGTCTGTTCATAGAATTCCGGCTGAGGCGATTTAGTTATTTGCGCGGCCACGCGCGGGCTGGCCGTATCGATCAGGTACAGTTCTGGCGGCGAGGTATCATTGCTGAACCAATCAGCCACATAACGGAAATTCGGGGAATAAACTGGTTCATGGGTGCCGCTGGTGTCACCGCTGACCCGCTCAATGGCACCGCCGGCTACCGGCACACGATAAAGCTGTCGCTCGGACAGGTAAAACTCGTTGGCGGTAAAATATAGCTGCTCGCTGCGCGCGTCGACTTCGAACGATGCTATCTCCCAGCTTCCACTGGTGATCTGTTGCGGCGACGCTCCCGCACTCCGCTGATGATAGAGGTGCAGCCAACCGTCGCGGTCCGTGAGAATGATCAGACCATCGTCATCCGGCGCCCACGCGACCTGCCAATCCGGACGCAAATGTTTGGGCTCGAAATGTTCGTAGAAGGTCTCACGTGCAGCAGACGCCACGTCGTAGACATAGACGGTATGCCGCTTCGCCTCCATATCCGATCCGCTAACGAACAGGCGCGTACCGTCGCTCGATAGACCATATCCCCAAATATGATGCTTCGCATCGGGCCGCGCGTAGAAACGCTGATCGCCCGACCCAACGTTCACGACACCGATTGTGGATTTGGTGGTTTCATCGCCTGGAAAGGCACGGATCACGCGATTATTCTGCAGACCATCTTTGGTATAATAAAAAATGTCGCGTTCGGGTATCTCGCGATCGTCGGATTGCTGAAATGCAATCGTCCTGCTGTCTTCTGCCCACTCAAAGCTCTCGACGTAGATTTTGGGATTGTCCTCGCCCGCAATCCGACGTGCCGCATTAGTGCCGGTCGCCGCGATATCGCGCACCCAGAGCACACCACCAGTGGCAACGCCGTTTTCTGATTCTACATCACTTCCAGAAATGAAGGCGAGCCGCGTACCGTCAGGCGACACAGCAAGCTTGCGTATGACGTGCTTGTCATCTTCGATCTTGGTGATCACACCATCAGCGTCACGAATATGAAGCTGGCCGCCGAGCGTAAAAGCGACGCGGCCTTCGCCAACAAAGACCGCCTGAGCGATCCCCTTCTCCTCCGCTTCCGGTTCGCTGTCACGCCCGATAAAGGTCAGACGGGTTTTCTGCTCCGTTTCGACAGAATAGGACCATATATCGCGAAAACTGTAGCCTTCGTCGTTCCACAGAAACAAGAATTGGGTACCGTCGGGTGACCAGCTATAGCCTTCCGGGCTAATGCCGATAAGGCTTTTATGCTGATAAAGTTCGTCGATCGACAGCGAAGTTCCCGCCACTTCCGATCCGCCATGTACCGGGGCATGCGGCGACGGGCGCTCCTGCGCTATTGCAGCCACCGACAAAAACAGCGCCGTGGCGGCTATGAACGACCTGAAAATCAACATTCTATCCACCTAGCCGAGGTTGCGCCTGCCCAATAGATGACGGGCCGGTCACGATGGCCTTTGCCAGCCGCGACCGACCGTTCTCAATCAGAAGTTTGAACGGAACCCGACAGTGAAGCGGCGCCCAATCGCGTCATATGTTTCCCGTTCATACAAATAGAATGGAGGGTCTCTATCAAAGAGATTGTCGATAGCGGCATAAAAGCTCGCATTCTCCATGACATTAAAGTTGGCGCTGAGATCGAAATAATGGACGTCCCCTGTTTCAGGCACCGCCAGCAAAGGAGCCTCTAGCTCGGCCGCCCTCGCGCCCGCGATACGACCATCCTTCGCTGAGCCGATAAAGCGATGGCGAAGTGAAACCTGCAATCTTTCCATATCCCATGTCAGACGCTGGGTGAGGCGCCACGTCGGGTTGGCCGTCGAGCAACTGCCACCCCCAATGTACCCCGCACAATCGACTGGGTTCGCAATTGGGCTGCCCTGGGTAACGGAGTCGATTAGGTAGGTTCCCGCTATGTAGTAGTTGAGGCTGCCTGCGGACCCGAGGTTGTGGCGATAGTCGAGGCGATAATCGATACCAGATGTTTCCAGGCTTGCGATGTTCGCATTCAGCAACGGAACATCGTAAAGCTGGCCGTCTGGCGTTCGATTGCCCAGCGGCACGCAGAAGACGTTATCTAGCGACAAATCGCTGTTACATGCGGTTATTACCGCTTGGAGGCCGCCGCCAAAGGAGCCGATAGCGTCCACGATTTTGATATTATAATAATCGACGGTCAACTGCAGGTTCGGTACAAAATCGGGGCGAATAACTGCACCCACGGACCACGTGTCGGATGTTTCTTCTTGCAGGTTCGGGTTGCCACCAGTGATCGCCCGGATCTGTTGATTTTCCTGCTGGAACACGTCGATGACTGCGCTCGGTATACCTAGTGCGTCGACACAGAAATCGCGCTCAGCGGCAGTGCGTTCCGGGGTCGCGTTGCAGAAGTCGACCGCCTGCGGCGCTGTGTTAGTGGCCCCCGAGAACAGCTCGACCACGTTAGGGGCACGCACCGCGCGTTGATAAAGGCCGCGGAATTTCAGCGAACGAACCGGCGAGTATTCGCCGCCCAGCTTGTACGACCAGACCGAACCAGCCGTCGAGTAGTCGGAGAAGCGGGCACCACCTTCAAATGCCAGCAGTTCGACGCCGGGCATGTCAGCCAAGAGCGGCACATAAAGTTCAGTATAAACCTCAGCAACGTCAAATGAGCCAGCGGTCGGACTGAGGCCGGCTGAGCGCGAGAGCGCCTTACCCATGACGTAAAGCTGGTCGGGGTCAAACGCTGAGCTTTCCTTGCGGTACTCGGCGCCCAGCGACACTCCTACGTCTCCGGCTGGCAGCGTGAAGAGCGAACCCGTGATGTTCGCGCCTACCTGCTTTTGCCGAATCGTCGTGATATTGGTCAGATCAGTATTGATATAATCAATCATCTCTGGCGTCAGCGAATTTAGGCCGAAAGGATTTAGAACCACACAGTCGGGATCGTCCGTGGCGCAGGAATAGGGATCGTTCGGATCTGTAAGAAAACCATTCGCGAAATTATCGATCAGAACGCCGCCACCCTGGACGTCGGTGACTTTCGTCTGGCCCTGATTGTAGAAGAGCTCCCAATTCAGCCGATCCGTGAGATCACCTTCCAATCCAACGACGAAGCGATAGAAATCGCGCGTCTGATCGCTGGTGCGCGACCCGCCATCCAGCAACCGACGGTTGATATTCACCGGAACAAGACTGTCTCCGTCCCCGTCCAGATTGGCGCTCAGAAAATCACGGAGTGTCGGATCAAGATAGGGATTACGGATATCCAGCTGGAAGCCCGGAATGAAGCCAGAGCTGCTCATCGGCACCGCGCCCAGCGTAGAATTGATCTTGCTGTGGACGTAGGAGCCTTCCCAAAACGCACTGACATTTTCGGTGACATCGTAATGACCGATGACCGTTCCCTGCCAGCGCTGCATCGGCATTTGCAGATTGGTGAAAGGACGGTCGTTGAAGCCGTCGCTCGGGCGATAGGCGCGCCAGCCCTCTGGCGCAAAAAAGATACCGGCCGTGCCGATGTTGTCGCCATAGGGGTCGGTCAGGCCGACCAACTGTGGGCTGAAAATGGTACCCTGTGGCGTGACGCCGTTGCCGGCCGGAATCAGGACGGGCTCCCCATCGACGATGGCGTCGTTAAAAAACTCGACGGCATGGTCTCGTGCAGCGCCCCGAACTTGGGCACGGTCAAAATAGCTGCCGTGGAAAACCATATTTCCGCGACCCTCGGCGAAATTGCCCCCGACCGTGAGGCCAAGATTCAGCCGTTCGGCATCCCCTTCTTCGCTAATCCCATAGGAACCGTCGATTTCCAATCCTTCGAAATCGTCCTTCATCACGAAGTTGACGACGCCGGCCATTGCGTCGGATCCATAAACCGCCGAGGCGCCGCCGGTTACGACTTCAACACGTGAGACCAGTGAGGGCGGGATCATGTTAAGGTCGACAACGCCATCCTGCGACGCGCCGACGATCCTGCGGCCGTTTTGCAGTACCAGAGTGCGAACTGCCCCCAAATTGCGGAGATTGACGGTGGCCGAACCATTGCCCGAATTGGATTGCGCACCAGCGCCCGAAACCGCCTGTGGAATGGCATTGAGAAGCTGTTCTGTCTCGTTGGTTACCGCGAGCTTGATTTCCTCTTCGCCAACCACATTCACAGGGCTGTTAGCCTGCACGTCCGGGCGCGGAATCCGCGATCCAGTGACGACGATCTCGGTGCCCTCGCCTTGCGCGACCGGAGCCTGCGCAAACGCCGCCCCCATCACCGCCATCGACATGAACAGTGCCGAGCCGCCTTTCAGCCCCGCCCGAAAACTTACCACCCGCTGCATAGCCATTTTGTAACTCCCTGTGTGAACACCCGCCCGAGATTGCCCGGAAATCGACGCTCCCCATCGTCATATCCGTGAACAGTCGTGTGATTTTGAGCATATCATCATTCATGCGTCAATTCTATGAAAAAAATAATGTGGCGCGATACTCATCGTCTTTGGATACCCTCGGTGGCTCCATACCTTTGAAATTAATAACCACGAAGGGTCGGCGGGATTTTTTAGATTCGGCGGACGTAGAGAGAGCGCACCATTTCCTGCGGATCGGGCTTCCGGATGAAAGGCGCGAAAGTCCGCGCGCAGAATGCTCGTAAAACTCGATCAGCGGCACAAAAGAACTCTTGACCCATAAATGGGCACGCCACATCATAACAAAAATCACGCGCTTTTCGTTTTAATTTGGTCGAGCCAGTTCAGATGGGCGACAAGGTTCGGGAGGGAGGGTCTGATGTGTAAGACTTCTGTTTTAGCTATGGCTGCCTTGATGGCAGGTTGCGTAAGCATCCTTCCAGTTGCTGCCGCCACAGCATCTGCACAAACGACGGCTGATGCCCCTGCTCCCCCCGACGGAGAGCGCGGCTATGAAGAATTGGTAAGCCTTTTTTCCGAATTTAGGGAATGGCAGACCCTGACGCCCGTGAATGGCGTTGTCGATTATAGTCCGGCCGTTGTCGACAAACGACGCGCAGACCTTCGCGTCTTCCAGGCGCAACTGCCAGAATTTGCGGTTTCCGGATGGGATCGCCACCGACAGGTCGACTATCTGGCGGTACGCGCCCAGATGGATCTGCAGGATTTCACGTTGAACGTCACAAAGCCATGGGCGCGTGATCCCGGTATGTACGTCGATGAGCTTCAGCGGCTTGCGTATAATGACCTGCCTCTGAGCGGAGCGGATCTCGACGTATTTCGGACGAGACTGCAAGGTGTCCCTTCCTATTTGGCGCAGGCACGAACCAATTTGGACTCCGTGGCCGCAGATTATGCCGATCTTGCAATTCACAGCCTATCGAACGGAGACGGCGTCGGCCATGGCATGCCGTATCGATCGGTAGAGCCTGAGGGCTTGATAGGCTGGTTCGAAGACCTCCACCGGCGCGCGGCGGAGGAACAACCGGAACTGCTGCCTGATATAGAAGCAGCACAACAAGCAATCTCCGAGTTTCGCCAATGGCTGATTACGAGCAGGCCATCGATGACTGCATCTGCGGGTGTGGGAAAACCTGCTTACGATTGGTTTCTCACCAATGTTCGCCTGATGCCTTACGATTCCGATCAGATCGTCACGCTTGCGGAGCGCGAGTTGGAGCGCCACTGGGCCAACTACGTGACCGAGCGGCATCGCAACCGCAATTTGCCGGAACTAGAGCTACCAGAATCTGCGGAGCAGTATGAAGCACAGCTGGCCGGGACCGATGCAAAGATAAGGGAGTGGCTGCAGAAAGAAGAGATCATCACCATTCCAGACTACATTCCGGATACCTATCAAGAGGTTGGTTTCAACGCCCCATGGATCGTGCGTCCGAACGGCCCGATGTTTTGGGAACAGGTCCAGTTTCGCGACGCGTCGCCTGACCACCTACATGCCACCTTCCCGGGTCACCGATTCGATGGAATGGTCGGCAAGAGGGTCACTCATCCGATACGCGCATATATCAGCGACAGCGGGCGGACCGAGGGGTGGGGCTTTTATCTCGAAGAGAGCGCAATTCAGCTCGGCTTGTTCGATGAGCGCCCCCGTACACGCGAACTGATTTATATTTTCGGTCTGTTCCGCGCAGCGCGGACAATCGGGGACGTTAAGATGCAGCGGAACGAGATGACCGTAGATCAAACGATGCAATTTTGGAAGGAATGGACGCCTTATCTCGACGACGATGTGGCGCGCGTCGATGCAGGAATTTATATTCGGCGTCCCCCCGGATATGGGATGACATACACGATTGGCGCGATGCAGTTGCAGAAACTGTTAGTCGACCGGAAACGACAGCTGGGCGAGGACTTTTCCATCAAAGGATATCATGATTATCTAATGAACACGGGCCGCCTTCCCGTATCGTTGTTACGCTACGACCTTACTGGTTATGATGATGAAATAAGGGAGATGTGGGATCACCAGCCGCTGGCGGAAATCCTGCAGGTGCAAAAGACTGGCTGATAAAAAGCAGAGATTTCTGAAGCGTTCGCTGACCAAATGTCCGGCGAACGCAACAGTCGCACCCGTTCGCCGGGGGGATACGTGGCCGAGGTTTGCGTAGGAGCACTATTAGGGAGTCCCAGAGCCGCATTTTTAACGGCGGTCCGGACCCACTTACAGGGCACCGATCGGCCCGCCGGCTAAATACCCGCATCTCCGCAAAGCCTGCTGCCGCACCCGGCCACTATTATGGCTGGCTCATTACCGCGCGGGCGGAATGAAATGGAAATTCAGGTCGCGCGGGCCGGTGGAATCAGCCCTCGCCGGGTTCTGCCGAGAAATATTTGTCGAACTTGCCTTCTTCGCCCTTATGTTCGTCGGCGTCGGCCGGTTCGGGCTTCTTCACCGTGATGTTCGGCCATTCGGCGGAATAGGTGTTGTTGATTTCCAGCCATTTTTCCAGGCCGTCTTCGGTGTCAGGCAGAATCGCTTCGGCGGGACATTCCGGCTCGCATACGCCGCAGTCAATGCACTCCGACGGATTGATCACCAACATGTTCTCACCCTCGTAGAAGCAGTCCACGGGACAGACTTCGACGCAGTCGGTATATTTGCATTTGATGCATGCGTCGGTGACGACATAGGTCATGGGTCGAAAGGCTCCGAAATAACGATCGGCGCCGTTCGTAGGCGCTTCGCCCCCTCAGGGTCAATCCTCGCTGACGCCGGTTCAGTCAGCAATCGCCTGACATGGCGTCATCATTCCTCCGTCAGGTCGGAATACAGGCTCCTTGCCATGGCGAACGGTCCTCGTCGCTCGGCCAGTGCCTCTACCCGAACGATTCGCACCGCTCCCGCCCTCGTAAAGGCCAGCACGCTGCCAATGCGGACGGTCGCCGATGCGCGTGTCACGACGCGGCCATCAATGCGCAGCCTGCGGCTTTCCGCCAGCTTCTGTGCCTCCGATCGTGTTTTCGTCAGACGCGAAAACCACAGGAATTTGTCGACCCGCTGGCCACTTGCATCAGCCGCAGCCGCAGCCGAGGCCTCCGCCGTCAAACTTTCAGGTCCTTCAGGACGGCAAAGGGTGAATGGCGTGGCGCGGTAGGGCGCTTGTGGGGCGACCCTGATTTTCCGCGCCTTGAATGCGCCGGAGCGGCACGCGGTGCCGGCCCCATGCCATGCCACCGAAAGCCGTCGGCTTCCGCTACCTTGGCCCGCCTATAACCGAGCGCGCGCATGACCTTTGCAAACACCTCATTATCCAAACCCAGTGTCGGCACCCATTTTTCCTCTGGCACGAAGGGGGCGCTCCCTTTCCGCGCCTTGTGCATCGCCCGCGCCAGCCGTTCGATCATGTCCAGCCGGATCGCCTTACCGCCCACCACCGCAAAGCCCGCAACGGCATAGAAGTCCCCCGGCGCATCCGGGTCAGCCGCCAGCGATACCAGACCCGGCCCCGGCGGCTCCGGCATGTCCTTCAGCCCGCCCGCGATTGCCCACAGCGCCAGCCGCCACCGTGTGGCTGCCGGTCGCAGCAGCGCCGGAACGAACAAATGCGTGACACCGATGGTAACGCCGACGCGGCGCAGCAATTTTCGGTCCGCATCGTTCATCGCCGCGAGGAGCGGCGCCACGCCCGCCTTTTCGATAACGCCCAGCGCCTCGATCATCTGCACCGCCAGACCGCGTGCGCTGGGGCTGACATCGGCTGCGACCGCCGTCGTCGCCAATTGGGTCAGCGGCGCCATTTGCCGCTGTATTTCACTCGACAGCCAGATCTCCAGCCGCGCCGCGATCCGTGCGACCGTCGCACTTTCCATCGTGTCGAACGCACGCGCCAGGCGCAGCTGCGGCCGCAGGACGGTCGGCCCCGCATAGACCCGCGCCACCCGCGATCCGCGCCACAATATGCGCGGCGGCAGCTTCCCGGTCAGGGCAAGTTCGAATTCCGCATCGGGCGCGGCAACCAATTGGCCTGCACGTTTGGCGCGCTCGCCAGACAGGCGCCGGTCCGCCGCCGCGACCAGCTTTTTTTGCTCGCCCGCCTTTGCGCCGGGCTCAGCCTCGAAGCGAAAGCCGGTCAACGTGCCGATCTCTTCGCCGCCAATGGCGACCGTCCCATCGGCATCGACTTCGACCGGCAGCATGTCCGCGCCGCCCGCCAATTCGCGCATCAGCACCGATGTCCGCCGGTCGACGAAGCGCTGCGTCAGTCGCTCGTGCAGTGCATCGGACAGTCGGTCTTCCACCTCCCGCGTGCGCGCCGCCCATTTCTGTACGTCGTGCAGCCAGTCCTCGCGGTGGGAAATATAGGTCCAGGTCCGCGCCGCCGACATGCGATGCGACAGCGCGTCTATGTCGCCCTGCACGTCGTTCAGGCGTGCAACCTCGCTGGCGATCCATTCCGTTGGCAGTTTGCCATCACCCTCCGTCAAATGGCGATAAATGCGTCCCGCCAAGCGCGCGTGACCCTTCGGCCCCGTCTTGCGGTAATCCGGCAGGCTACACACCGACCATAGCAGGCGCAGCCGGTCGGGCGTCGTCGCGCGCGCCGCCACGTCCGGGTCGTCGGCCAGCAGTTTCAGGACCGCCTCGTCCATGGCCCGCCGCGTCCGCACCAGGTCGTCCCGATCGGGCCGCATTTCCAGCGACTGGATCAGGCTGGTCAGCGAACGCCAATCCAGCCGCGCATTGCGCCAGACCAGCTTCTTTACCGGCGCGAAATCATGGGTGGTGATCGCCGCGACCTCGCCCTCCTGCAGTTCCGGCCCGCCATTGTCGCCGAATACCAGCGTCCCAAAAGTGCCATCCGTCTGATAGCGTCCCGCGCGACCGGCGATCTGCGCCATTTCCGCCGGCGACAGCCGCCGCAGCCGTTCGCCATCGAACTTGGTCAGCCCGGCAAAGGCGACATGTTCTATGTCCATGTTCAGGCCCATGCCGATGGCGTCGGTGGCAACGATATAATCGACCTCGCCCGACTGATACATGGCGACCTGTGCGTTGCGCGTGCGCGGGCTCAGCGCGCCCATCACCACGGCGGCACCGCCCTTTTGCCGTCGCAGCATCTCGCCCAGGCCATAGACCTCCTCCGCGCTGAACGCGATCAGGGCGGACCGGCGCGGCAGGCGCGACAGCTTCTTTGGCCCGGCATAGCTCAGCTCGGAAAAGCGCGGACGACTGTCGATCACCGCATCGGGCAGCAGGCGCCGCACCATCGGCACCATGGTAGAGGCGCCCAGCAGCATGGTTTCCGCCGTACCGCGCCGATGCAGCAGCCGGTCGGTGAACACATGGCCGCGTTCCGGATCGGCGGCCAGCTGCACCTCGTCTATCGCGATGAATTCGGGGTGCACGTCGGTGGGCATGGCCTCTGCCGTGCACAGCCAATAGCGCGCCTGCGGCGGCACGATCTTTTCCTCGCCCGTCACCAGCGCGACCTGCCGCTCGCCCTTTATGGCGACGACGCGGTCATAGACTTCGCGCGCAAGCAGGCGCAGCGGAAAGCCCATCATGCCGCTGGCATATCCGCACATGCGCGTGACGGCCAGGTGCGTCTTGCCCGTATTTGTGGGGCCCAGGACGGCCGTCAGCTTCGCGCCGGTCATGCCCCTGAATGTGGCAGCGCGCCGGGCGCTTTACAACGCCCGAAAATCCTTTGGCCGCCGCACATATTGCAGCAGTTTCGGCACATAGCGCGCAGCCACCCTCGGCCTAAGCCGCGCCCTTTCGGTTGTTCACATAAAAGGCGTAGCTGACATGCCAGAAGCTCCACATGGCGATGCCCAGCCATTTCGGCCCGTCCTCCATCAGATAGGCCCAGTTGCCAAAGCGCCAGACCATCTGTTCCTCCAGCATGTCGACGCCCACGGCTGTAGCGAACAGCGCCAGCGCTGCGGCGAACACTGCCGGCGCATGCGACAGATATTCCCGCCGGAAAGTGACGATATGCCAAAGGGTCAGCGCGCCCAGCACCGCAAAGGTATAGCGTTCCCGGATCTGCAGCGCCGACAGCTGCAATTGTTCGTGCATCATAAAGAAATCGTCCACCCACAGCAGGGCGGACAGGGCCGCCGCGGCGCACATGAACCGAATTTTCCCGCGCGGCAGGTCATGCCGCCCCGACACTGCGGTAAACAGCAAGACCGCGCCCGTCCCATACCACAGAAAGGAGCCCAGATTGGACACCAGGCCGTAAAAGGCGCTGATTTCCATGGTGGCGGCCACGTCGCGGGTCAGCACGGGCACATTTTCCGTGCCAATGAGCAGGCCCGCCGCAATAACGACCATTATGGTCAGAAATGCCGCGAACAGCGCCAAAATCAGGGAGGATCGAAAGGTCAGCGGCGGGCACCTGTACGGGGAAAGCGGATGCCGGACTCGGCCGCCGACTGCGTCATAAAACAGTCATTATGGACGAATTAACGTTTCTTCAACTGGTGAATGGCGTGCCCGGCCACATCCTTTCAGTACGTTCCGGCACCTTCGTTGCCCCGCCCCGCCAACCAGCCAGCCTACCCCCAGCTATTGCCCATCTTCTTCTTCGCCTCCGCCGCCTTTCGCTCGGCGGCCAGGCGCACCATGGCCTCTTCCGTCATCTTGCCAAGCAGGGCGCCGTCCGTGTCCAATATGTCGCCATGCGGCGTGAACTCGGCCGATTGCCAATAGGGGCTGCGCGCCCGCACCAGCTCCTCTTCCGTCATGACGGCGTTCTGCAACAGGCGGCACGATTCCCGCGCCTCCGCCTCATAGGCGCGCAGATCGTGCAGGCCGCGCCGCTGCTTGTTGCGGACCGCCCCCGTTTCCGGGTCGAACAGAGGCGATCCGTTCTGGTCGGACAGGATCAAGTCCTTTTCCTCGTCCAGCAGGCGCGCCACCGCCGTGCGCCAGTCCCCCGCCCCCGGCGCCCGCGCCGACTTGCCGCTGCCATAGGTTTCGGGCCGCCGCCGCTGTAACAGGGTCTTCAGCAGGGCGTCGGAATATCGCCGCCGCGTGCCCACCGCCTTGCCGTGGGACCAGACGGTCTCCTCCGTGCCGTTGATCACCCGTTCAAAGGCGATCGCCTCCAGCTCGACCGTCGCGCGGTCCAGCGCCTGGTCCCAGCTGCGGGCAAAGTTCGCATTGCGCGCCCGCAACCGATAGGCAGAGGTGGTGGACAGGCCCACCGCCTTGCACGCCTCCGACACCACCCCGCTTTCCGCCAGGAAGTTCAGGAAGCGCGCCTGCCGCACCGCCGTCCACCCATCATGCCTGTCGCGCGCCGCGACGGGCCTCTGTTCGTCTTGCAGGATAGCCGAGTCTTCATCGGCGGCCCAGCGCCGTGCAGTGCCATCCGTGTCGTGCGTGTCCCGATTGTGCATGTCCGGGAGTATCGCTGATTCGGGTGGGTGTAGGAAAATGGTTTTCGATGTTGATGGGTTCTAAACCCACAAAGACCCCCGTGGCTTTGCGGCGAGCAGCACCTGCTCCGCTATTTGGCGGAATTTAAGTTCCGCTGTAACAACCGCATTGCGCTTGGTTGCAACGACGCAGATCGCGCGGACGCATTCTTGTCCACCATTATCAAAAAAACGCCTCACCTAACATACAGCCAGTGCGACGGCGTCGTGCCCAGAAAGCAAAACGCCGAGAGCCAGAAGGAGTTGAACGAGCGTTTCAAGCATGAGACGCAAAGAGTAATCAACGCCCGTGAATAAAACGCTACAGCGGCTAAAAGGACCGTTGATAAACAGGGGAAGCAAAGCCGTCCGACGGAGTTTGGCTGAGAGATTTACCAAAAGTGGGCTAAAAACGCGTATGCCTGATGATTCGAAGCCTACCGCCTATACTCGCACACGAGACGAAATAGTTAAAGAAACAAGCGAACAGCTGGTTGCCATGAGAGAATTAATGATAGCTTTCGAAGGCGGCGGTCATTGGGCCGGAAAGCTTCTCGCAACTATCATTCACATGATCTGTCATGATGGATGGGGAAAATCGAAGTCAATCATAACACAGTTAGGTTATCGGAGCTGGTTCACGGTCATAACCACGGCCGATAAATTAGACCCGAACGCTTTCGTTCAGTCGCCGCCGACACTTGCGTTTGGAGGGAATGGGTGGGTTCCTAAGCTCGTTCAAGGTCGCGAGCATTTTCATAAAATACCATTCGAAGAATGGTGGGCGGAACCGGTATTTGTCCACAACCAAAAACCACTAACAAGAAAGGATTTAATCCTTGAAATTAGATTTCGGGACGGCGGCGGTCATGTCGATGCATCTATCGATTCTCCAGAATACATGACATTAAAGAAAGACGGCGGATGGGAGGCCCGAGACGAGAATTGGGAAAAGCTTCCGGCACAACCTCTGCATCTGCTTATAACATACACCATTGCTTGGGAGTTATATAACTCCTTTGTCGAGGTTAGCGGGCAGCCTCAACCACGGCGCGTAGAAGGCGCTTAATTTCAGCTTCGTTCTCACGAGCGATTTCATACGGGCTCGAAAAGTTTGCACGGATTACGTCAACCACTTCCGGTGAACCTCCGGCAATCTTCTTCACCGATTTTTTAGCGCGCTACATTAGCCGTTTCTCAGTACGTTAAATATGGTTGTGCCAAAGCTTTGGTCGCCAACCCTTTGTTAATAACATAAATCGATTCATCGATGAGCCGAAACTAAAAACCGCTGCTCTGCATGGGCTTCGGTATCACAAGTGGGACGGACGCGCTGCCACCCCACACCCTTCCCCCTTCCCGCCCCCTCTGCTAACACCCGGCGCAAGCCCGCCGGACCCCGCGATCCCCCCGCGATTCCCTCCCGGCGAAAAGTATCACTTTTCGACGAAAGATATCTGATGACACAGACCGGAACCGACAGCCTGTCCACCCGCAAGACCCTGGACGTGAACGGCCAGTCCTTTGCCTATTATTCGCTGCGCGCCGCCGCCGAAAAATACGGCAATCTGGACCGCCTGCCCTTCTCCATGAAGGTCCTTCTGGAAAACATGCTGCGGTTCGAGGATGGCGGCGACACGGTGGGCAAGGAGGATGTTGAGGCATTCGCCACCTTCCTGGCCGATGGCCGCGTCAATCGCGAAATTCAGTATCGGCCCGCCCGCGTCCTGATGCAGGATTTCACCGGCGTTCCCGCCGTCGTCGATCTGGCCGCCATGCGCGCCGCCATCGAAAAACTGGGGGGCGAGCCAGAGGCGATCAATCCGCTGGTCCCCGTCGACCTCGTCATCGACCATTCCGTCATGGTCGACGAATTCGGCACGCCGCAAGCCTTTGAGGCGAACGTGGCGCTGGAATATGAACGCAACAAGGAACGCTATGAATTCCTGAAATGGGGATCGCAGGCATTCCGCAATTTCCGCGTCGTGCCGCCGGGCACCGGCATCTGCCACCAGGTCAATCTGGAATATCTGGGTCAGGCCGTGTGGACGTCTGAGGATGCGGATGGCCAGATGGTCGCCTATCCCGACACCCTCGTCGGCACGGACAGCCACACCACCATGATCAACGGCCTGGGCGTCTTGGGCTGGGGCGTCGGCGGGATCGAGGCAGAGGCGGCCATGCTGGGCCAGCCCGTCTCCATGCTGATCCCCGAAGTCGTCGGCTTCAAGCTGACCGGACAGGTTTCGGAGGGGATTACCGCGACCGACCTCGTCCTGACCTGCGTTCAGATGCTGCGTGAAAAAAGCGTCGTCGGCAAATTCGTCGAATTTTACGGCCCGGGCCTGTCGAAACTGACGCTGGCCGACCGTGCGACCATCGCCAACATGGCGCCGGAATATGGCGCCACCTGCGGCTTCTTCCCCATCGACGCCGAAACCATCCGTTACATGCGCTTTACCGGGCGCGAGGATTGGCGCTGCGACCTCGTAGAGGCCTATGCCCGCGAACAGGGCCTGTGGCATGATGAAAACAGCGCCGACCCCGTCTTTACCGACACGCTGGAGCTGGACCTGTCCACGGTCGAGGCGTCGCTGGCCGGGCCGAAGCGGCCGCAGGACCGCGTCGCGCTGACCGCCATGAAGACCGCGTTCGAGCGGGAGCTGGACGGCCAGTTCAAGAAGTCCGATGAGAAGGACAGGCGCGTCGCCGTCGAAAATGAAAATTACGACCTTGGCCATGGCGATGCGGTGATCGCCGCCATCACCAGCTGCACCAACACGTCGAACCCCGACGTGCTGATCGCCGCCGGCCTTGTCGCCCGCAATGCGCGCGCCAAGGGCCTGGACGTAAAGCCCTGGGTGAAAACCTCGCTGGCGCCCGGATCGCAGGTCGTGACCGATTACCTTGAAAAGACCGGCCTGCAGTCGGACCTCGACGCGCTCGGCTTTGACCTTGTCGGTTATGGCTGCACCACCTGCATCGGCAATTCCGGGCCGCTGCCTGCGCAGATTTCGCGTGCGATCAACGATAATGATCTGGTCGCCGCGTCCGTCCTTTCCGGCAACCGCAATTTCGAAGGGCGCGTGTCGCCCGACGTGCGCGCCAACTATCTCGCCTCGCCGCCGCTGGTCGTGGCCTTTGCGCTGGCCGGCACGGTCCGGAAGGACCTCTCCGTCGATCCCATCGGCGAGGGGTCGGATGGCCAGCCCGTCTATCTGCGCGACATCTGGCCATCCAATCATGACGTGAAGGCGATGGTGGAATCCGCCCTCTCCCCCGCCATGTTCAAGGAACGCTATGGCCAGGTCTTCACCGGCGACGATCGCTGGCAGGGGATCGATGTCGCGGGCGGCCGTGTCTATCAGTTCAATGCATCGTCAACTTATGTGCAGAACCCGCCCTACTTTGAGGGGATGGACCTTAAACCAGCGGATCCAAAGGATATTATCGGCGCGCGCGCGCTGGCCGTGTTCGGCGATTCCATCACCACCGACCACATCAGCCCCGCTGGCGCCATCAAGGCGTCCAGCCCCGCCGGCGAATATTTGCAGGCGCATCAGGTGGCTAGCGCCGATTTCAACTCCTACGGCTCGCGCCGCGGCAACCACGAGGTCATGATGCGCGGCACCTTCGCCAACATCCGCATCAAGAACCAGATGGTCCCCGGCACGGAGGGTGGCCTGACCAAGTACATCCCCACCGGCGAAACCATGCCCATCTACGACGCCGCCATGCTCTACCAGGAGGAGGGCACCCCCCTCGTCGTTCTGGGCGGCAAAGAATACGGCACCGGCTCCAGCCGCGACTGGGCGGCAAAAGGCACGATTTTGCTTGGGGTTAGGGCGGTCATCGTGGAAAGCTACGAACGCATCCACCGCTCCAATCTGGTCGGTATGGGCGTCCTCCCGCTGCAGTTCGCGGAGGGCGAAAGCCGCGAATCCCTCGGCCTGACGGGGGACGAAATCTTCACCATCCAGGGCCTCGCCAGCCTGGAACCCCGCCAGGACGTGACCGTCGATTTCGAACGCGCCGATGGCTCCACCGGCAGCTTCACCGCCCTGTGTCGGATCGATACGCGTAACGAGCTGGAATATTACCGGAATGGCGGCATCCTGCACTACGTTCTGCGTAACCTCGCAGCCTGATCGGGACGCTGAAAAAGGGGCGCGGCCATGCGTGGCCGCGCCCTTTTTTGCGCCCGCTTCCCGCTCCCCATCCTGACGCTATGGATGGTCCTGCGCGCCGTGATAAGGCGTTAGGAGAACGGAGCCTTGAGGAGAGAGCCCTATGACCAGCACCCCGAAAAACACGTCCCGCACCGGCTTCGGCCTCAATCCGCGCGACGATCTCAATGACCTGCGCATGTCTGAAAAGGCGGTGCCGCTCCTTGAGAAGGTCCGCACGTTCATCGCCGATGTCGTACAACCGATGAGCGTTGAATTTCATGCGCTTGGCGAGGGTCGCGCCGACCGCTGGTCCTATGTCCCCGGCCAGTTGGAGCTTCTGGAAGGCGCCAAGAACAAGGCCAAGGAACAGGGTCTGTGGAACTTCTTCCTGCCCGACGCGGAAACCGGCGAAGGCCTCTCCAACCTCGATTACGCCTATATCGCCGTCGAGTTGGGAAAGAATTCCCTCGCCTCCGAAACCATGAACTGCTCCGCGCCCGACACCGGCAATATGGAGGTGCTGGAACGCGTCGGCACCCCGGCACAAAAGGAAAAATGGCTGAAACCCCTGCTGGCGGGCGAAATCCGCTCCGCCTTCGCCATGACCGAACCCGGCCTGCCCTCCTCCGATGCCAAGAACATCTCCATGTCCGCCGTCCTCGAAAATGGCGAATGGGTCATCAACGGAGAGAAATACTATACATCCGGCGCCGGAGACCCGCGCTGCAAGATCATGATTGCGATGGTGAAAACGTCACCCGACGCACCGTCGCATCTGCAACAGTCGCAGATTCTCGTGCCCATCGACACGCCTGGCGTTGAAATTCTGGGGGGCATGAACGTCTTCGGAAAGGACGACGCCCCCCACGGCCATATGCACGTCAAATTCACGAATGTGCGCGTCCCGGAGGAGAATATTCTGCTGGGCGAAGGTCGCGGATTCGAAATTTCGCAACTGCGTCTGGGGCCGGGGCGTATCCACCACTGCATGCGCGCCATCGGCCAGGCCGAAATCGCGCTGGATCTGATGATGCAAAGAGGCATGAGCCGGGAAGCCTTTGGCAAGCCACTCATTCAACTTGGCAAGAATATGGAAGTGGTTAGCCGCGCCCGCATTGACATAGAGGCGATGCGCCTGATCGTTCTGAAGGCGGCCCGTGCGATGGACGTGCTTGGTAATAAGGAAGCGCGCGTGTGGATTTCCATCGCCAAGGCAATGGTCCCCGAACGCGTCTGCGAGATCATCGACCAGGCCATCCAGATGCATGGCGCCACGGGCCTGTCTCAGTGGACACCGCTAGCCGACATGTACACGAAGCAGCGCACCCTCCGCATCGTCGACGGACCGGACGAGGTGCATCACTTCGTGGTCGGCCGCGCAGAGATGCGCAGTTACGGCAGCAACAGCTAAGGACGGCGGATGCCGCCGACGGAGGGGATCGCGACCCCGTTCCGTCGGCGGCGGCAAATCTGTGGCTGCCGGTGTCCGCTACCGGGCCTTGCGTTCTCGCGCCGGCGCGGGACCGCCAAGAGCCCGCGTTACGCTAATGATTGAACAGGACCGGAAATTTGCGCTGGGTAAGCAGGTGCTGCGTAAGACCGCCCAGAACCATCTCGGCCATTCGGGACCGTCCATAGGCACCCATCACGATCAGGTCGGCATCCACGCCTTTCGCAGCGTCAAGGATCGTGGTCGAATCCGATCCCTTTATCACCAATTCGTCGATTTCGACCTCAAGGCCGTGATGACCGAGATAGGCGGCGGCTGACCGAAGATCCTCGCGCCCGCTGTCTTGCTCTCCCGCCGTGACAAGGAGCACATTCTCCGCATGCTTCAACAAGGGAACGCTCGCCCTCAGCGCGCGCGCCGACTCTTCCGTCCCGTCCCACGCGACCAGGACCTGACCATTCGGCTCAAAGCGATCATGCCCGGCCGGGATGCCAAGGCACCGGGCCGGTGATTCCGGCGACAGCCTCGCCAAGAAACCGCTTGCTGCTAAGCGGACCGCAATCCTCGTCAGTAAGGCTAACGACCGTCAGATCCGCGAGAAGCGCCTTTCGTCTCAACCCTTGCGGCGCGCCAACGTGCAGACGGCACCATGTCCATGGTACATCCTCCTTGGCCAGCTTCGCTTCCCACCTGTCGCGGAATGCCTGCCATGACGCCTCCGACTGCTTGCGCAGCTCGTCCGTGGTATAACCGGTCCAAACACCGATCGGATAAGCGTCCACGACCAGCGCCGACAATGAAATGGAGTGGCAGCACGTAAGATGAGCGCCCAAAGTCCGGCTGATCGCCAGTGCCGCCTCCATCCGGGAGGATTGCGCGCCGTCTTCGTTCATTTGCAGCAATATGCTTTTCATCGACATTTCCTTCCGATCCGCTCCGCATAGGTGCGGAGCCCGAAAAGCAGTGTGCAATGGCGAAGGAGGCTATTGTTTGACACAAATCAAATTGGCAGAACAAGCGCGCCGTCGGCATTCCGTAGGCACGCTCAGGATGCGGCTTCCTGCAGGCGCCTCGTGTCGATAACCTTCAGCCCTGATCTTCCGCGCCGCTGGATTATGCCATCGGATTCCAATGCGCTTATTTCGCGGCTGACAGTTTCGATGCGCAGGTCGAGCATGGCTGCCATCTCACCTCGCGTCAGCGGCAGGTTCAACCAGCCATCTGGGTCTATCGCGCAACCTGGGCGGGCGCGTCCCGCCAAGTCGGCCAACAAGGCCGCCACGCGGGCACGCGCTCCCAGACTGGCCATTCGACTGTCGTCCAGCCGTGTGCGCTCCAGATCAGCCATGGTTCGGCGTAGTAATTCCCGCTCCAAAGGTCGGTTCTGCTGGAGCGCCTCGGCGAAGGCGGCGCGTGAGAAGATACAGAGCTCGCTGTCCGTCAGCGCAGTTACCTGCACTGTTGAGGCAGACTGGAACGGCGATCCTACGAAGTCGGCGGGATAGACGGTGCCGACAATACGTTCGTCCCCTTCCTCATTAACGACGACCATCTTGAGCGCCCCGCGCGTCAGGGTGGCACAGGCGCCGTCCTGGTCCCCTTGCCACATCACCGTTTCGCCCTTGCGAACGCTTCGACGACGGCCGCTGTCTGCAAAACGCGCAAGCGCGTCCCCGCCCAGAACATGGCAAATCGCCTGGGTTCGAACATCGCAGCCTGTGCATGCCGAAGCTTTTTCCATCACACCCATCATTCTCGCGCAAATTTGATGTCAGTCAAACTCGCTCTCCCTCCGCCATCTATCACAGGCGAACGAGACGGCACATCGCCGCTTAGCCACAGGAGACGAACATGATCATCGACACCAAGCCTGAACGGCAAGCCAGCCCGGCAGTCGCAAGGAGCAGGAGGCGGATCGAACCCGCGATCATCGGTGTGGGTCACAACCGCCCGCCGTCCGGCGTACCGGCGCCGATCCTGTGGGTTTTCGCTGGTTCCTTTGCCGTCCTCCTCCTGATGCTCAGTATTCCTGCAATGACAGCCGCCCCCATGCCGCTTGTTTTTGCCATCTGCCTGATCTGCCTGGTGGGCTATTTCGGCGGTGGCCTGATGTCGCCGATAGGTCGTGAATCGCTCGACCGGGTGGCGAAAGCTCCTGTCGAAACGGGAAGTGGCCTGCTGTCGGTTCGGGAAGCTGCATGGCAAATTCTGCCGCTCCCCATCGCCCTGACGGGATTTGGCATGTTTGCCGCCATCCTGAAGATGGTGATGCTATAGATAACACTGCGGAACAGCCAGGATGGATGCCGTCTTTCGGGCCAGCCTGGCATCCGCCACACAGCTTCCACCCTCATTGGATATTCCTATATATATTTAATTGCATATGTTAAGCGTCCTCGAAATTGCAGAGATGAGGACAAGTCATGCAGGATGGAAAGGGGCTGGTAGCTGCCGATCAGCCATTTTATTGCGAGCTCCGCGCGGGCCAACGCTCTCTATGGTGTGCCTGCGGGAAGTCGGCGACGCAGCCCTATTGCGATGGCAAATCACATATAGGCACTGGCTTTTTGCCCGTTCTCTATCGGGCGAAGGCGGATGAAGAAGTTCTTTTCTGCGGATGCAAGCAGACATCGACACCGCCTTTCTGCGACGGCACCCACAGCAATCTTGCCGGGGGTTATACGGATGAGGGTGATCGAGGGGAGGATCAGGCTGTTGCCCTGGTCAGTCCAGACCGCGAAGGCTTCGCGCGTCTGGACGGCGATTGCTATGTGGTCAGTCCGGGCAAGTCCCTTACTGACCTATCGGCAGACTCTCGGATCAGCGCGCTGGTGACACCCGATCTGGGGTCACGCCACCAGTCGCAATTCTATCTGGAGCTGGACCGGGGTCAGTCGCCCATGTTCGGCGCGGACGGAGAGGTTGTCATTTGGGTCGCCAAAGGTGAAGGCCGGATCATTATCGGCGGCGAACGCCTTGCGCTGTCGCAGATGAGCGGCGCCTTCGTCCTTGCTGACGAGACGTTTGTTTTGGAAGGTGAAAACCTTGCCTGCTATATTTCCGTGTGCCCGGCAGCGGATTCTCTTCGTATCGTGCAGGAACAAGCCGCCTTTCATGACGTACAGCCGGAACGGATGGGTCTGATCGATGAGGGCGCCCGTACCGAAATGGGGCCACGCTATTTTCAGGTGCTGCTGGACGATACGGACGGCCTGACGAATTCCGCGCAGTTCATCGGCCATATCCCGAAATCCCGCGCCAAGATGCATCGTCATCTTTACGAGGAGGCACTGATCATCGTTTCAGGCCACGGCATGATCTGGAACCAGACGCGCCGTGCAGAGGTGCGCGCGGGCGATGTCATCTTCTTTCCCCGCAAGCACGTCCATTCGCTTCAAAGCCTGTCGGAGGACGGAATGGACGTCGTGGGGTTCATCCACCCCGGCACGAACCCCGGGATAAATTACTATTGACCGTTCCGAGGGGGGATCGGCGCCTCCCCCCCTTTTAGAAGCGCCCCGGTCCCGCCTGGCGGGACAAGTCCAGAAGCGAGCGGTTTACCTGAAGGGCGGCAACGAACCTGTCCGCGTCCGCCTCGTCATTATAGGCATGAAAACCTGCGCGCAGCCTGCCATCGCGGCAGGAGGTGATGACGTTCTCCTTTGCCAGTGCCGTGACCAGCGCTTCGTCATCGACAGAGGGAATGGAAATCAGCGGACCGCGCCGCTCGTCCGCATCGGGATTGGAAAATGGCAGGCCGGCGTCCCTTAAACGCTCAAGCGTGTAGCGCGTTACGTTCCTGACCTGCTCGCCGATTACCTCCAAACCTATGTTCTCGATCAACGAGAGACCGGCCACGGATGCCACGCAGGAGGGGACGGGCGGAGTGCCGCCCTCAAAGCGGCGCGCGGTCGGGCTCGGCCGGTGAGCGAAAATGTCCATCGCCTCTATGTCCGCCTGCGTGAACCAGCCGCTTGCGCGCGGGACAAGGTCGCCGATCAGATCGGATCTGACATACATGAAACCTATGCCGGCCGTCCCCAGCAGATATTTGAGCATGCCGCCCACACATAAATCGACGTTCAGGTCTCTCGGCCTGATCGGGGTGGTTCCGACGATCTGATAGGAATCGAGCACGAGCAACGCACCATTGCGGTGGGCCATGTCGGCGATTGCACGAATATCGTCGTCCGGAATCCGCCCGCCATGCCGGTAGCACACCTGCGAAATGGCGACGATCGCGGTATCGCCGTCGATTGCCGCTTCGAACCGTTCCAGCGGAATGACCGCCTCTTCGCTTTCATTTACGTGGACGATCCGCGCGCCGGCACGCTCTTGGGCGTGCCAGATCTGGGCGCTGGTCGGGAATTCGAAGTTCGATACCACGACCTTGTTGCGCTTGCCGCTAAAATCGAGAGCGCCGGCAAAGGAATTGAGGCCGGACGATGCCGAGCCGGTTATGGCGACTTCATCGGCGTCGACGGCCAAAAGCCCAGCGAGCTTGGCACGCACGGATTCCAGATCACCGACCCAGCCACCCCAATCTGCTCCGACCTCTACACGCGTCGCCATATATTGGTTGAAGGCGTCGCGCACCGATCCCGCGAGCAAGCCATAGGAGCCGCTATTGAGATAGGCCAGGCGCGGCAGAGACGCGAAATTGCTGCGAAAGGCGGCAATGTCGAAACTGTCTGACATATATGCATAACTCCGAAAATGGGATGGTAGCCACGTCCTGATGCGGTCAGGGCCTCACCTGATGACGCTATCCAGCAGCAGGATGAGAATGGCGGCAGGGACGACGTAACGGATCGAAATGTGCCAGAAACGGAAACCGGTGGGCGAAAACTCGCTGCTGGCTCGCCCGAGGGAGCGCATGGCCCATCCGGCGAACAGGGCGATCAGCAACGCATTGACCGGCAACAATATCTCGGCAATTCCGAAATCTAGGGCGTCGAAGAAGGTCTTGCCCTCAAACCCCGGGACCATCGCCAGCGGATGCACATTGGCAAGCGGCCCAAAGGAGAGCAGTGACGGCAAGCCGACGAGCCATACGGCAAGCGCCGTGGCATAGGCGACCGTCGTGCGCGTCCACCCCGTCAGTTCCCTCAGCCAGGCAACCACCGGCTCCAGCATGCCAACGGCGGTGGTAAAGGCGCCAAGAGAAATAAGGGCGAAAAACGCGACACTGACCAATCGGCCCGCCGGCATGTCGCCAAAAGCGACCGGCAGGGTGACGAAGATCAGGTTCGGCCCCTCTGCGAGACCCAGACCGCTGGCAAGCACGATGGGGAAGATCGCGAGAGCTGCAAGCATCGCCACCACGATAACGGATATGGAAACGATCCCCGCCGACTGCCCGATTGAGACCCCCCGCGGCAAATAGGCGCTGTAGGTCATCAGCACGCCGGCGCCGATCGCCATGGAAAAGAGTGCCTGACCGAATGCGGTCAGGACGCTTGCCCCCGTCACCGCCTCGAAACTGGGCCGCAACAGAAAGACGATGCCGTCCCCCAGACCAAAGGTGATCTGGTTGTAGATCACCAGACCGACCAGCACCACGGCCAGCGAGACCATCTTGATCCGCGAAATCACCTCGATGCCGCGCTGAACGCCGATCGCGACGACCGTCGCCACGCAGAAGATGAAGGCGAACTGGATGAACGACTGACGCACCGCGCCGGCGATCAGCGCCTCGAACAACAGACGCGAACTGTCGGCGTCCGCACCGGAAAAGCCGTTCAGCAGCGCCTCTCGGGCATAGTCCACGCACCAGCCCGCAACGACGCTGTAATAGCTGAGCCCGAAGAAGGGGACCGCAATGCTGAGCCACCCTACGACACGCCAGGCGGGGGAGGCATTTTCCGATCTGACCAGCCGCTTCATGGTTGCCACGACGCTGCCATGGCCGCGTTTGCCCATGACCATTTCCGCGATCATCACGGGTACGCAGAGGGCGATGACAAAGGCTGTATAGATGAGGACAAAGGCGCCGCCGCCATTGACGCCCGCGACATAGGGGAATCGCCACAGGCTGCCGAGGCCGATGGCGGCCGCAGCGGTCGCCAGGACGAATCCCCATTTCGAGGTCCAAACCTCCCCGGTTTGCGAGGATGTTGAACTCTGCTCGTCACTAAAATCGGCCATGCCAACCCCTCCCTAACATCATATGTATTTGCATATACTTGTGTATGTGGCAAGCCGTGTCTATCAATCCGGCGGCAGGCCGGGGAAGGAGCGTAACCACGTGGATGAAGTGAGTGAAGATGGCGCGGACCAGCGCCCGCCCGCGGAAGATCTCGAAGCGGGAAATGGCTGGATCGCGAAGTACCTTCCCTACCAGCTCTACAAGGTGACGAACCTTTTGAATCAAAGGCTTCACAAGCGACTGAAGCTGACAGGCGTGAACCTTTCGCAGTGGCGGATCATGAGCGTTCTGCGCTCCTACGGGCGGCTGACACTGTCGCAGATCATCGAGCATACCTTGATGGAACAGCCCACGGTCAGCCGCGTGGTGGCGCAGTTGGAACGGGATGGCATTGTGACGCGGCACACTTGCGACGAGGATTCCCGGGTCGTGCAGGTGCAGTTGACCACGCAGGGCGCAAATACCTTCAACGAGATCGTACCGACGGCCTTTCGCCACCAGAAGATTGCCTTTGAGACACTGCCGGCAGACGAGTTGAAAAGCCTGCAGCAGACTTTGCGTAAAATCGAGAGAAACATAACGCAGGTTATCTAGTGACGACTGGAGAAGAAAAGCCGAACACGGCCCCCGCTATCAATGGGGTGCACACGATGTTTTATTACGAGAACCTTCCCCGGGCGACCGAATGGTATGATCGGATCGGGTTTGAAAATGTGCTGCGCCTGGAGTTTGTCTCGATTTTCCGGCTAAGTAGTTCCAGCTATCTAAGCCTGGTCGATGGCCATCATGGCAGCCAGCGCCCAGTAAGGAAAAAGGGCGCGATCCTGTCGATCGAAACGACCGACCTGGAAGGCTGGCATCGACACCTGTTTACAAAAGATGTGGAAGGGGTCGGTGTTGGCCTCGACATTGGCTGTGGCGGGCGCACGGTTGAATTCAAACTAGTCGACCCGGAAGGCTATACGCTGGAGTTCTTCCAATGGCTGTAGCAGGTGAGTCTCGCCCCTCGGCCACAAACTTGACTCATGCATTTTCATATTTTACTGATCGCTAAAGCTAAAGCTGAGGGGGTCGAGTTTGGTCATGCGTAAGACGAACATATTCACACTGCTGTGCGCCCCGGCGTTGCTCGCCATGGCCCAGCCGGTGCCCATCGATTCCACCACTGCGGAACTCCCGCCCGGCCAGCCGGCCCACCGGACCGCTGCCGCAGCTGTCCCCACCATCATTCACGCTGGCACGCTTCTCGCCGTTCCGGGCGAGCAGCCGATGCAGCAAGCCTCGCTGGTTCTCGTCGACGGCAAGGTGCAATCGGTAATGCCGGGCTATGTCGATGCGACGGCAGCGGGCATGCCTGCAGATACCCAGATCGTCGACCTGCGCGACAAGTTCGTCATGCCCGGCTTCATGGACATGCACGTCCACCTCAGCTCTGGCGGTCCCAGCAGGACGGATCCGATGCTGCGCCTCCGCCAGCCTGCCGAATATTGGGCGATCACGGCCTACGCCAATGGGGTCGATACACTGATGGCGGGTTTCACGACGGTCCGGGATCTCGGTTCGACCGGCGACGGCCTGTTCGCCCTTCGTGATGCGGTCGAGAGCGGCGTCGTGGTCGGCCCGAAGATCATTGCCGCCGGCGAAGGAATAAGTCCTACCAACGGTCATGCGGATTCACACGGGCTGCGCCGTGACCTGATGGAGGCCGAAGTTCGCCGCGGCGTCTGCGACGGTGCGGACGAATGCAGCAAGGCGACGCGTTCCGCCATTAAATATGGCGCCGACGTCATCAAGGTTCATGTCACGGGCGGCGTGCTGGACGATTCCAACGCGGGCACCGGCCAGCAGTTCACAAACGAAGAGCTTCAGGCCATCGCGGACGCAGGCCATATGATGGGCCGCAAGGTCACCACCCATGCGCATGGCAAGGAGGGCATCGATGCCGCCGTTCGCGCTGGATACGATTCCATCGAGCATGCGATGTGGGCCGACGAGGAAAGCCTGGAACTGATGAAGGAACACGGCACCTGGCTGGTCCCCACTGTGTGGCCCATAACATGGGTCGGCGATACGCGGGAAAAGATCGATGCCGGTCCCTTCGCCAATCTGCGCCCCAATTCCCTGGCAAAGCTTTACCAGTTGGGTGACCAGCCGAAGAAAATGGTCCGCATGGCCATCGAAAAAGGCGTCGGCATCGCTCTGGGCACCGATAATGGCATCGCGCCGCACGGCACGAACGCGCGCGAGATGCTGGAATATGTCAATGCCGGCATGTCCCCCATGGAGGCGCTGAAGACCGGCACCGTCAACGCATCGCTTGCAGGCGGGCTGCCCGATCGGGGCAAGCTGGAGCCGGGGATGGACGCGGACGTTATCGCACTCGACAGCAATCCGCTCGACAATATCGAGGCCGTTCTTTCCGTTGATTTCGTGATGCGCGACGGCCTGGTTTTCAAAAAAGACGGTGAGCCAACGGGAATGGTGCGATGAAGAATTTTTCAATGATCCTGAAAACGGGCATTTCCCTCGCGCTCTGCTCGGCAGCGGCGGTCGTAAGCGCCGAAGATTTCATCGTGGACAATGTCACGCTGATCGATGGCACGGGCCAACCGAAGCAGACGGACATGTCGATCGGCGTGGAGGAGGGGCGGATCACCTTCGTCACTCCGACTGCGTCTGCGCCGCAGGTCGCCGGCCGGCATATCGACGGAACAGGCAAGTTCCTGATCCCTGGATTGATGGACGTACACATCCATCTGCAAGGTGCCCGGGGCGGTGACGGCCGGCGGATGGTTGGCGTCGAGCGCGGCAAGAAGGGCGAGGCCGCATCCCTCCTGCCCCCGGAAGTGGAATATGACCAGGAGACCGCACACGAACTCGGCGTTCAGGCGCTGGCGAGCTATCTTTATTCCGGCGTGACCAGCGTTTACGACGCTGGCAACGTGCCCAGCCACATCATGGGGTTGCGCGCCGAGGAACGCGCGGGCGACATTCTGTCTCCGCGCATCTTTGCCACCGGCAATATCGTCACATCAGCCAACGGCCATGGTTCGTCCATGGCGATCAAGATTGACGACTGGGTCGAGGACAGGCCCACCCTGCTCGCCTATCTGGAAGAGCAGAAGCCCGATGTCGTCAAACTGACCTATGACGAACATGGCTGGGGCACACGGCCGATGATCGACAAATTCCCCACAGAACTGATGCAGCAGATCATCTATGAGATAAATCTGCACGGCCTGCGCACCACGGCGCATACCTCCAGCGAGTTGCGCGCGACCGAAGTGATCTTCGCCGGCATCGACAGCCTGGCACACCCCGTCATTCAGGGACCGATTACCGAGGAGTTCGCCAAGCTCATGGGCGCGAAAAAGACGCCCATCGCAACCACGCTGACGATCGGTGAGGGTTACAGCCGGCTGGTCGAGCAACCCGAATTTCTCGATGAGCCACTCTATCAGGCTGCGCTAAGCGCTGAGGAGATCGCCACTCTGCGCGACGAAACGGCCCCGCAATGGAAAGAACGCGGCTGGACCTGGTGGATGAAGGTGATGACGCCGGTCGCGCAGGAAAATATGCGCATGATCGATGCTGCCGGGGGTGTGGTCGCCATCGCGACGGACCAGACCATCGGCCCCGCCGTGCACCGCGAAATGGAATTGATGCAATCCGCCGGTGTGCCGGCCGAACGCATCATCGTCATGGCCACGTTGAACGGGGCCAAGCACCTTGGAAAAGCAGATGAACTCGGCTCTATCGAACCGGGCAAGTTTGCCGACATGGTGCTGCTTTCCGCCGATCCGACGGTCGACATCGACAATGCCAAGCAGATCACATGGGTGATGAAGAACGGCCAGTTGATCGATGAGGACAGACTGTCACTGGCGGGTGGACCACGTACGCTCCGCCGTTCGGAGCGCTGATCCGCCATATTCCGCCGCCCACGATACGGGCGACACGTTCTTACCCAGTCGAGGTTCTTCAATGTCGAAACTTGCGCGCCGCATTACCGAAGCCTCTCCGAAGAGCTTTGGTATGTATGAAAAGGCGATGGCATCGGCCACGCCTGCGGCGGAGCTGATCCATCTGGAGGTCGGTCGCCCCTGTCACGACACGCCCGACAATATTGTCGAGGCGGCGGTCGATGCACTGCGGCGGGGCGAAGTGCATTATTCGGATATGCGCGGCCTGCTGCCCCTGCGTGAAGCGCTTGCCGCAAAGCTGGCCAGTGAGAATGGAATGGACGTGGGCGTGGACCAGATCCTCGTCACCAATGGCCTGACCCATGCCGCCTTTGCGGCCATCATGGCGACCATCGATCCGGGTGACGAAGTCATCCACCTGGAACCATTTTATCCGCAACATGTCGGCAAGGTTGAGTTGGCGGGCGGCCGCATGGTTGCGGCCCCGCTGGATGCGGAAGATAATTTCCGCATCAACCCGGATCTGATCGAAGCCAAGATCACGCCCAAAACGAAGGCGATCGTACTGATCAATCCGTGCAATCCCACCGGCCGGGTTTACGACGCCAAGGAACTCCAGGCGCTGGCAGAACTCGCAATCCGCCACGACCTTCTGATCTTCTCCGACGAGGTTTACGAGAAGGTCGTCTATGACGATGCCAAGCATATCAGCATCGCATCCCTGCCGGGAATGGCGGAGCGCACGATCAGCTTCTTCGCCTTCACCAAGGCTTATGCAATGGACGGCTGGCGGCTGGGATATGCGGTCGCCTCGCCTGCCCTCGTCAAGGCGATGCTGAACGTCACCACAAATGACGTGACGCACGTCAGCACCTTCAGCCAGCATGGCGCGCTGGAGGCAGTACGCAATGGCGAGACCGCCGTGCGGCAAATGAACAAGGAGGACCGGGAGCGGCGCGACAATATGGTTCAGGCGTTGAACCAGATGCCCGGTGTCCGCTGCGCCCTGCCCGAAGGCACGATCTATGCATTTCCCGACGTGCGTGCGCTCGGCAAGCCGTCCCAGCAGATTGCGGAGGAAATCCTGGCGGAGACAGGCGTGGTGGTCGAGGCGGGCAGCTTCTACGGTTCAGCAGGCGAGGGTCATTTGCGGTTATGCTTTGGGGCCGAAAGCGATGACAGGTTGGCCGAAGCGCTCAATCGCCTGAGCCAGTATTTCAACCAACGCACAAATGGCTAAGCTTGCCGCCGGAGTGCACCGCACATAGGTGAAAGCCAAAGGCTATCGCTACCTTGGCATCAACGGACCTCTCGGAAAATCTTCGCGACGCCTTGTCGGCCTTGCAGTCGGGACGGGATGCCCAGGCCCTTTCCTTGCTGAATGCAATCCTGGCGCGCTGGCCCGAAGAGCCGGATGCGTTGCAATTACTTGGGCTGCTGAGGCGCAAGAACGGTGATCAGGAAGGCGCGGTCGAGTTTTTTCGGCGCTCCCTCGCCGCCCGGCCAGCGCAACCAAATGTGTGCCACAATCTGGGCAATGCGCTGCTTGCCTGCGGTCGCCGCAGCGAGGTTGAGGCTGCCTATGCCGAGGCCCTGCGGCTGGCGCCCGATCATATCGATGCGCGGATCGCCCTGGGGGAGGTCCAATTCGAAGGCGGGAAAATCGGTCCTGGATGCGAAACCCTGGCCCGCGCAGTGGAGCAGGCGCCCGAAAATGGCCGCGCCTGGTCGTCCTATGGCCGCGCGCTGCGTGCCGCAGAGAAGTATGAGGAGGCGGTCAAGGCGCTGAGACGGGCCGTGCAGCTGCGCCCGGATCATGTCGGCACCCGATACAATCTCGCTGTCGCTCTGCGACTGGATGGACAGGCAGGGGCGGCAGCCGACATTCTGCGGGAATGTCGGCACGTGAAACCAGACCTGTTCGAAATTGCCTATGTTCTGGGGCATTGCCTGCAGGATCTCGGCCAGTTCGACGACGCTGCCGCGGCATACCGAGACGCGATCCGCATCGCGCCCACCTCTCGCGAGGCACACGACTCTCTCAGCCAGTTGCTGTGGCAGCACGAACCGGGAGAAGCCTTCCTGCGCAGCTATGCCGAGGTGCTCAGCCAAGTGCCCGACGAGGCACCGCTGCTTGCCGATCTTGCAGAAAAACTGGGCCTGGCCGGGCGTACGGACGATGCGATCGGCATGCTGCGGCGAAGCCGGGCAAAGGGCATGGATTCGCCGGAAATCGATTACCGCCTGGGGCAGATGTTGGCGACGCAGGGTCAGGATCTCGACGAAGCGCTGACCGCCTTGCGCGCGGCGGCCACGGCAAGTCCGGTAAATCATGATTCCCGTTATGAGCTGATCCGTTTGCTCCTGCGTCTTAGGCGGCACGAAGATGCCGAGACCGCACTCGCCCCCCTCCTAAGGGCACACCCGTTCGACCAGCAGGCCATCGCATTGCGCGATCTGCTGTTGCGCCTTCGCGGCGATCCCCCCGCGCAAGGCGTGGATGATCTCGACCGTCTGATCTGGGCGGATGTGCTGGAACCACCCGAAGGATATGGCGGCGTCGAAGGTTTCAACCGCAGCCTGGCCCAGACGTTGGACCGCCTGCACCGCGCACAACGCCATCCAATCGGCCAGACCCTGCGCGGCGGGACGCAGACAATGGGCAATCTGCTCGACCGTAGCGAGCCTGACATCGTTGCCCTGCGCGGCATGCTGGAAAAGGCCGTGGCATCCTATATCGAGCGGATGCCAGTCGCGCCCCGCCACCCGCTGTTCGGCAGACGCGGCAGCGGCGCGTTTCGTTTTTCCGGCTCGTGGTCGGTAAGGCTTTCCAGCGAGGGCTTTCATTTGAACCATATCCACCCCGCGGGCTGGATAAGTTCATGCTATTATGTGTCCGTCCCCCAAGAGATTGCCGGCGCAACAGATGGGGCGGGCTCTCTGAGCCTGGGGCAGTCAAATCTCGACCTGGGGCCGGAGGATCGCGCATTGCGACAGATAAAGCCGGTTCCCGGCCTGCTGGCGCTGTTCCCCTCCTATCTCTATCACGGTACCCTTCCATTCAGGGCCGCCGAGCCACGCACGACAGTAGCCTTTGACGTGATCCCCACATGACGTCGGACGCCACCTAGCGCCCACCCTCGAACGATCACCCCAAAGAAAAAGGCCCGCCATTCTGACATGGCGGGCCTTTGACATGCCAAGCTGAATTCAGATCAGAATTTCAGCTTTGCACCCATGAAGAAGCGACGGCCGAGCGGGTCATAGGTGCTCGGATAGGTGTTCAACTGCTCCTGCGCACTGCCGATCAGGGGCTGGTGCTTGTTGAACATGTTCAGGACCCCGCCAAAGAACGACAGCTGATCGAGATCGAAGTCGAAGGACAGGTCGAAATAGTTCACCGAACCAACCTCAGGCACAGGCAGGGTTTCCGGCTCGCGCAGCCCGCTGGTGACCCGATCGTCCTTCACCTCGCCGACATAGCGCCAGCGTACGCTGCTGGTCAGACGGCCTACGCTCAGGGTAACGCGGGTGTTCGCCTTGAATTCCGGCATAGGCTCACCGCATGTCAGGCCGAACGCGCCCGCGCATTCGTTGATTCGGTCGGGCAATGCGGCAACCGACGTGACGTCGAAGCTGTTCAGCCAGTTTCCGTTGGCACCAATGCTGAGGTCCGCCGGGGCGCCGGCAATATCGCCAACGGGGAAGGAATAGTTGATGCCAAGATCGATACCATCGGTCTGGATCTTGCCGATATTGGCGTAGAGGACGCTGACGCCGCTGTCCAAGCCCGTGCCGCTGGTGCCGGTGCCTACGGTGCCGTCCGGCTGCCGCACGACCGCCTGGCAATAGGGGCTGGCTGCATCCTGAACCTGATTATAGCACAGATCGAAGACGTTGTTGATCGAGCCGCCCAGCCGCGAAATGGCGTCGTCCACGGTGATGTTGTAATAATCCACCGTTACGAACAGCCGGGGGATCGGCTCCAGCACTGTGCCGACCGTGTAGGTATCGGTCGATTCCTCCTGCAGGTCAGGATTGCCGCCGACGATACCCGACACCTGGAAGCTGGGCTGAACGCCGCTGGTGCCGACAATGCCGTTCGGGACGCCGGTTGCAACACAAAGGTCGCGGATTACGGAGTCGGTCGCAGCATTCGCCTGCGCGCAAGGATCGCTTGCAGCTTCGGACACACGCGACTGAGCCGAGAACAGTTCCTCGACACTCGGTGCACGAACAGCGCGCTGGTACTGGCCACGCAGGCGCAGCATGTCGAACACCTGCCAGGTGGCGCCGCCGCCATAGGTCCACACACCCTCTACGTTGTCGAGCGAATAGTCCGAATAGCGGAAAGCGCCGTTCAGTTCGAACCCGTAGAAGACAGGGACGCGCAGCTCTCCGAACACTTCCTTGACGCTGTAGTCGCCGTCCGTCGGCTCACCCACCTGTCCGACACTGCCGGTCGCCGGGTTGAACTGGGCCGCGACCTCGCGATATTCCAGACCGGCAGCGAAGCCGACCGGACCGGCGGGCAACTCGAACAGATTACCGGTAACCGCGCCCGTCGCCACTTTCATCGTGGTTTCGTAGGTGCTGACCTGGCGCTCGGTAATGAAGTCGATGCCGGCAGGGGAAATATTCGGGCCGAAGATATTCAGCGGCACACATCCATTCGACTGGTCGGCGCAGACGAGATTGCCGTCATCATCAAAAGCGGTTGTCACACCCTGAGCATAACGTGCGGCGAGAATATTGCCCGTCGTCGTCAACGTGTTCTTGGACTTCGCATAGGAATAATACGCATCCCAGCTGAGATCCGTCAGGAAATTATCGTCCAGAGAGCCAAGGTCGCCGCGCAAACCGCCTACGAAACGATAGGCATCGCGATCATAGGTTGCGTTACGGGTCGGGCCTTCGCTGATGCGGCGACCGATGGAGACGGTCGTGTAGCCGTCGTTTCGCGTCGCGGCGGGATCGATGACGGGAAGGCCATCGGCGCCCAGCACCGGGTTATTATCGCTATCTAGCTGTAACGTGCCCTCGCTGGCGTCGAGTTCCTGGAACAGGTTCTGCAGGCCAGGCGAAAGGAAGGGGCTGTCAGTCTGGATCCGGTAGCTGCCGGTGACCGGCGTCGCGGCATATTGGGTACGCGCCCGGTTGGAGCTGTAAAGACCCTCGAAATAGGCTTCGATCCCGTCCGTGACCTCATAGTGCGCCATGCCGCCGAACTGGTTACGAATAAGCGGCAATTGCAGGTAATTGTCGGGGTTGAAGTTGTAGCGGTCACCCGGAACAACAAAGGGGCTGACCTGGCCGCCGGTGTCGTCGAACTTGAAGCCATTGGACGTCAGATTGTTCAGGTCCAGGGAATTCAGTGCACTCTGCACGCCAGGCCGGGCCGCGAGCGCATCGCCAGCAGGCAGACCGGCAATGCGACCGTTCGGAATGCCTGCACTACCACCGCAGGCAAGTGCCGGCGAACCATCGATCACCGTGTCTTCGAGGAAGCAGGTGGAGCGCTGGCGCGCATCGGCGAAGGTAGGCTTACGATTGTAGTAATTGTAGAAAATCGTGACGTTGCCGCGATCGTCAGCAAAGTTGCTGCCTGCAACAACATCGAGATTATAGCGGCCGGAATCACCATCCCCGGTGATTTCATATTGGTTGGTGACCTCAATCCCCTCGAAATCATCCTTCAGAATGAAGTTGACGACGCCGGAGATCGCGTCGGAGCCATAAACCGCCGAGGATCCGCCCGTGATAAGCTCTGTCCGCTCCACCAAAGCGGTCGGAATGGTGTTCACGTCGGTGATCTGCCGCGCATCGAAGAATATGAAGCGACGACCGTTGACGAGGATCAGGTTTCGCTGAGCGCCAAGGCCACGCAGATCAAGGGTGGCTGCCGCGCTCGTCTCGTTATTCGTGAAGGCGCCTTCCCCCGGCACCACTTGAGGCAGCGTGTTCAGCAGACTTTCCACCGTTGCCGTACCCGTAAGGGTTAGTTCTTCTGAGTCGACCACCGAGATGGGTGACATCGATTCCGTCGTTGCATTTGCGATGCGCGACCCGGTGACGACGATCGTCTCAGCTTCATTCGCCGGCCCGACCGGCGCAACCTGCGCATGAGCAGCAGTGGCCATCGCCAGCGCCGAACTGGCGGTGCAGAGCAGCGCGGAAAGGCTCATTTTAAGTGCGTTGGCATTTACCATGTTTTCCCCCTTACGTTTGGACAAGTTACCCCCCCAAACCGATCTAATTCCCTTGCCCACATCAGTACGATTGTCTGCCCACATGTCAATCCGATTACATATATAAATGTATTATTTCGTGCCTAAAACGTCGTGAGCGTAGCTTTTATGCAACAGGGTTAACCGTCCAGGCATATTTAACTAAGATTATGTATTATTTCGACGTTTTTGTCATAAGGAGCCGACTTCCCTGCATCGGGCATGCTTCGATCCAAATACACGGGGCGCTTACGACTGTGCCTCAACGACGACAAGAATTTCCGTCGTCGTCGAGGCAGCGGCGGTATCTGGCGATGAGTCGTCATGTGCATATGGAGGCAACACGCCGCCGCCGGGCGGAGCGATCATCGACTACGCGCGCCCCGATAAAATCAAATCCCCTCCGCGCAAGCGGCAGCCACAAATTAAGCTATGATAACACTAGAAATTCACGACCGGGCCGGACTATAGCGGCGGCAGTGCCCGTTGCCGCCGAGGATTGAGGGCCCCTCGCACGAAACTGATCGCTGCCTCGACGGTTGAGAGCGGACAGCCTGATTGGGCACGCTGGAGAATGCAGTTGAAACAAAGAGATGATTGGCATCTGACTGAAGCTCTCCAGTATGAGCACGGTCGAGGCGATCCATTTGCGGCAGCGGTTCGTGGCACCCGCATGCCCATGGTCATCACCGACCCATCGCAAGACGATAACCCCATCGTATTCTGCAATGTCGCGTTCCAGGAACTGTCCGGCTATGATCGAGAAGAGATTATCGGTCGCAATTGCCGCTTCTTGCAGGGTCCGAAAACGGACCGGGAGTCGGTGGCGCAAGTTCGCGAGGCAATTGCCAAAGGCGACGATATCAGCATTGATCTGCTGAACTATCGCAAGGACGGTTCCACTTTCTGGAACGCGCTCTATCTCAGCCCGGTTCGCAGCGACGACGGCGATATCAAATTCTTCTTCGCGTCCCAATTGGACGTCACGGATCGGGTGGAATCGCAGAGGCTTGCCAACGAGCGGAAAGAGGTTGTGGAACAGGAGGTCGAGCGGCGGACCGCCGACCTGAAAGCCGCCCTCGAAGCCAAGACCATTCTGCTGCATGAGGTCGACCACCGTGTAAAAAACAACCTGACGATGATAGGGTCGCTGCTTCGTCTGCAGGTCAGGACGATCAAGCATCCCGAGACATCTGCAAAGCTAGGGTCGATGCTGGAGCGTGTTGACGCCTTGGCGGCCGTGCACAGGCAGCTCTATCAAGCCTCCGACGTTGGGCAGTTCGACATTGGCAATTTCGTCAAGAATCTTGCGGCCGACATCATCGGATCCAGCGGCCGATCCGATATCAGCGTGGAAATCTCGGCCAACAGCATGATGGTGCCAGCCGCAAATGCCTCCGCGCTTGGCCTCATCCTGAACGAAATTTTGACGAATGCGATCAAACATGCGTTCGCGGAGGGCCGCAGCGGCACCCTTTCCATCGTCACCGGCACCCAAGGCGCCGACATCGGATTTGTGAAAATCTGTGACGACGGCCCCGGGCTTTCAGCCGATCAGAGTTTGAAAAAAATGGGCACGACATTGATCAACCGCCTTTCGACGCAGGCCGATGCGACGGCGGTCTGGACCGATAATTGCCCAGGCACCTGTGTCACCGTTTCATTTCCAGTTGATAGGACCGTAGCGTAATGGGTCAGATGTTGAGGGTGTTGATTGTCGAAGACGAGATTCTGCTGGCGATGGATTTGGAGGCGTTGATCGAAGACAACGGCCATGTTGTCGTTGGCGAAGCAACCAGCCTGTTCGACGTAGAAAAACTCGATGACAACATCGCACCGCAACTCGCCCTGGTGGACATTCAGTTGGCGCGGAACACGAATGGTCTGGATGCCTGCGCCCTAATCCGCAGACGGTGGCCAGAGGCGCTGGTGGTTTTCGTGACCGCAAACCTGTCAAAAATTCCGGAGGATTTCTGCGGCGCGCACGGGGCTGTGGGAAAACCGTTTTCCCATACAGGTCTGGCATCGGCCCTCAGCTATCTTGCCGAGGGCGTCTTCAATCCCCCGCCGGGCACCCCCAAACCAGCTAGCCTGGTTGCCTCCCCCCACCTCGAACCACGTCTAACCCACGCCTGACCCACGCGTAGAACGAGACACAAAGCACTTGCCGCGCGCCAGACCTTCGCGGGAAGAAGCAGAAGGCAACTGAAAAAGCGATTGCGCGTTATGCCAGAAGCGGGGCAGCGCTTCGGCCGAGTGAAAGAGTGCGTATGTTGGCGGAGCGGCAAATCGAACATAAATTTCTGACAGACGGCGGCGAGGTCTCGCGGCGGATCGCGGCACATGACTGGTCATCGACTCCCCTGGGTCCGATCGACACCTGGCCCAGCACCCTGAAGCAGACGATCAGCCTGATGTTGCCCAACCCGGTGCCGCTCGTCCTCCTGTGGGGTTCCCACGGCGTCATGATCTATAACGACGCCTATTCGGCATTCGCGGGAGGCCGCGACAGCCGCTTGCTTGGTTCCAATGTACGCGAGGGCTGGGATGAGATTGCCGAATTCAACGACCATATCATGCGCGTGGGCCTCGCAGGCGGCACCCTCAGCTACCGCGACCACGAACTGACACTGCATCGGGATGGACGCCCCGAACAGGTCTGGATGGACCTGGACTATTCCCCTGTCCGGGGCGACGACGGCGAACCGGCGGGTGTTCTGGCTATCGTCGTCGAAACGACGGAGGCCGTGCGCGCGCGCCGACTGCTGGAGGAAAGCGAACGAAAGCTACGCTTCTTCGACGAATTGAGCCGGGCGGTTGCGGATCGCAGGGGTGCAAGTGAAGTTCTGGCGATCACCACCCGCATGACCGCCGAGCATTTGGGCCTATCGAACTGTGCCTATGCGGATATGGACCGGGACCAGAATGCGTTCACCATCAGGGGCAATTGGCATGCCCCCGGCTCTCCCTCGATCTTAGGGCATTATGATCTTGCCGATTTCGGCAAGAGAGCAGTCGAAGACCTGCAGGCAGGCAGGCCGCTGATCATCGATGATGTTCGGGAGGAGCTGGCACCGGACGAAGCACGGACATTCCAGGACATCGGTGTGGCAGCTACGATCTGCATGCCCCTCATCAAGCGAAAACGCCTGACGGCCTTGATGGCGATCCACGACCGTGAACCCCGGGTCTGGTCCGAATATGAGTTAAGCGTCATTCGCGAGGTAACGGAGCGGTCCTGGGCGCATATCCAGCGTGTCGGCGCCGAGGATAATCTGCGCGAAAGCGAGGAGCGTTTGCGGCATGCCCAGGTGGCGGGCGGAGTCGGCCTGTTCTCTATCGACATCGCCACCAGCATGATCAGCGCCACACCGGAATTCTGCCGCATCTTCGGCCTGGAGCCGGACGGTCCGATAACGACCGATGCAATCGAGAGCCTGGTCATTTCGGAAGACAAGGACATCATCTCCAACGACGAGCGCCGACAGTCGGGTGAAGCTCTGCTGGATGTGGAATATCGCATCCGCCGGCCCGATACGGGCGAGGTGCGGATCATAGCCCGCAAGGGAGAGTATGAGCGCGACGAAAATGGCAGACCGGTGCGCCTGGTGGGCGCGGTTCAGGATGCGACCGAGCGACGCCGCATCCAAAAGGCCCTGGAATTAAGCGAAGCGCAGTTCAGCGCGCTGGCGCAGAACATGCCGAACCATGTGTGGACGGCGCGGTCCGACGGAAAGCTCGATTGGTTCAACGACAGAATCTACGCCTATATCGGCGCCGACCCAAGCAAAGGCGGTCTGGACAGCGATAGCTGGACACGCGTCGTGCACCCGGATGATGTCCCGCTGGCCAGTCAGCGCTGGGAAGAATCGGTCCGCACTGGTCAGATCTACGAGACCGAGTTCCGCCTGCGCGGCGGGGACGGCAATTACCGCTGGTTCCTGGCACGCGCTCTGCCCCTGACTGACAAGAAGGGCGCCATAACGGCCTGGGTAGGAACCAATACCGAAATCGAAGCGCAGAAGCGCGCGGAAGAGGCGAGCGCGCAGGATCGCGACAGGCTTTGGGCGATCAGCCAGGACCTGATGATGGTCAGCGACTTTGACGGCATAATAAAAGCGGTGAACCCATCCGCCCGACGGCTATTGGGGTGGTCGGAAACGGAAATGGTCGGCAGCCGCATAGCCGACTTCCTGCACGCCGAGGACCAAGAGGCGACCTCGCGCGAAGTGTCCAGTCTGGCAAGGGGGCGGACAACGCTCGCATTCGAGAACCGCTATCGCTGCAAGGACGACAGCTATCGCCTTCTGGCATGGACCGCCGTCCCGGGCGAAGGCCGCATCCATGCAATAGCCCGCGATATTACGGAACAGCGAGCCGTCGAGGAGGCCCTTCGCCAAAGTCAGAAGATGGAGGCGGTCGGGCAACTGACGGGCGGCATCGCCCATGATTTCAATAATCTTTTGCAGGGTATCACGGGAAGCCTGGACGTTCTTGGCAAGCGTTTGTCGCAGGGTCGCCTCGACGATGTCAATCGCTGGCTGCTTGGGGCAAAGGCGTCGGCCGAACGGGCCGCAGCCCTGACCCATCGTCTCCTGGCGTTTTCCCGCCGACAGCCGCTCGATCCGCGGCCCGTGCGCGCGAATCCACTGGCATCCTCGATGGAGGATCTTCTTCGTCGAACGCTGGGCGAGAGCATCAAGCTGGAACTGGTGCTGGCCGGCGGTCTGTGGCTGACGCGATGCGACCCTAACCAGCTTGAAAGCGCCATTCTGAACCTCGCCATCAATGCGCGGGATGCCATGCCGGACGGCGGTACGCTTACGATAGAGACCTGCAATGCCCACCTCGACAGCCATTATGCTGCACGGCAGCGCGACCTGAAGCCCGGTCAATATGTCTGCATTTCCGTGACGGACAGCGGCACGGGCATGGATCAGGAAACCCTGGCCAAGGCCTTTGAACCATTTTTCACGACAAAGCCGGTCGGTCAGGGCACCGGGCTTGGCCTGTCCATGATCTATGGTTTCACGCGTCAGTCCGAAGGCTACGCCCGGATCTATTCCGAGGTGGGAGAAGGGACGACGGTAAAACTGTATCTGCCAAGGTATTTCGGCCAGGCCGACGAGGACGAGCATACGCCGGGTCTTGAGGAAGCGCCGGAGGCAGGGACCGGAGAGGTCGTGCTGGTCATAGAGGATGAGGCGGTCGTGCGCGGCCTGATCGTCGATGTTCTGGAAGAACTCGGCTACCAAGCCATCGAAGCGGAAAATGGACAGAAGGGTCTTGATATCCTGCAATCGTCGCGCCGCGTTGATCTGCTCGTCACGGATATCGGATTGCCGGGGTTGAACGGCCGGGACGTGGTCAGGAACGGCCGCATTGCCCGGCCCGACCTGAAGGTCCTTTTCATGACGGGTTATGCCGAAAATGCCGCCCTCGCCTCAGGGTTTCTGGAACCGGGCATGGCAATGATCACGAAGCCGTTCGCCATGGAGGCACTGGCGAACCGCATCAGGGACATCATCGAAGGCTGAAGAGGCCGTTCCCCTTTTTCCAAGAACTCTTGCGCCCCTTCTTCGTTGGACCATGGTTCCCACGGAAGGAACAGTGAAGATGACCGATCTCGATCGCAGGACATTGATGACCTCGGCCGCAGCGGCAGGCTTTGCCACGACCGCGGCAAGCCAGACCCAGGCGCAAGGGGTCCCATCCGCCGGAAAACCGCTGTCGGGGCGCGTTGCACTGGTGACAGGCAGCGGACGTGGGATCGGGCGCGCTTCAGCGGTCGCACTCGCCCGTGCGGGTGCCGATGTAGCCGTTCTCGACATAGCCGATCCCGATGCATTCCCATTCATGCCCTACCCGCTGGCGACCAGAGACGACGTCGCCGAGACTGTAAGTCTGGTCGAAGCGGAGGGTGTACGGGCGCTGTCGATCATCGCCGATGTTCGCGATCTTCCGGCAATGCAGGATGCTGTTACCCGGACGAGGGAAAGGTTCGACCGGATCGATATCGTTCACGCCAATGCCGGCATCAATATTGCCGACGACACGATCGAAAGCTTCGAACCCGACATTTTCGATGCCATTCATGCGGTAAACGTCCGCGGCGTTGCGAACACGATAAAAGCCGCCGCCGATGCCTTGCCCAGACCGGGCGGCCGGATCATCGTAACCACATCGCTGGCGGGCCGTTCCGGTTCATCGAGCTTTGCCTATGCATCGTCGAAATGGGGCGCATCCGGGGTGATGAAGGCTGCCGCCCTGAACCTCGGTCCCGAAGGCATCACCGTCAATGCTGTTGCGACGGGGCCGGTAGAGACCATGATGGCCTATCGCGACGTGGGCGGGCGCTGGACGGATGAGACGCAGGCGGCGGCCGATCGTGCCGCACGTGAAGGCAATGTGCTGCCGGTCGACCAGACCCAGCCGGAAGCCATCGGACGTGCGGTGGTATTTCTCGCAGCGCCGGAAAGCGATCATATCAGCGGCATGACCATCGATGTGAACGCCGGCCGTTCGTCGAAATTCCTAAGCTGACGCCTGGGCGCACGAAGAAAACTTCCTGACAATATCCGTGCCGCACGGAACAGGCATGGCCGAGAGGATTTGAGTCTTTGCGCCACCAAAGAGGACCGCAGTAATGGCAGACTGGATCCGCAGCCTTGTCGAACAGGGTGGCTATCCGGCCATAGTTCTTCTGATGTTTCTGGAAAACGTCTTTCCCCCCATCCCATCCGAAATCATCATGCCGCTGGCCGGATCCACCGCGAGCACCGGCGAAAAGAACATCTTTCTGGTTATCGCGGCGGGTTGCCTTGGATCACTGCTCGGCGCGCTGATGTGGTATTTCGTTGGCCGCAAGATGGGGGATGAGAGACTGCAGAAATGGGCTGCCCGGCACGGCCGCTGGATCACCCTCTCCCCCAATGATATTCAAAAGGCCGAAGACTGGTTCCAGAAACACGGCACATGGGCGGTGCTTTTTGCCCGACTGGTGCCCACTATCCGCACATTGATTGCGATACCTGCCGGCATCTTCAAAATGCCGCTGACGAAATTCGTGCCGTTCACCTTAATCGGCACGATTTTCTGGGAGGGGGCGCTGGCTTATGCGGGCTATTCGCTGGGCGACCGATATCAGCAGATCGAACATTATCTAAATCCGGCGACAACGACGATCCTGATCGCCCTCCTGATCTACTATGTTTACCGGGTAGCGACCTTCAACCGGAAGCGGGGATAGGGCTGACCAAAACCTTGTGAGGTAGCACCCGGTAGACGCAAGCACACGCATCCCGTTCTTCCCATACGGAAGACGGAGCATGCCCATTTTGAAAACCGCCCAATGATGTAGCGAGGAAGCGCGCTACCGATCTGGAAAATCAAGAGCCGGTAATTGGATCGGACAATCCTGAACACGAGAGGCAAAAAGGGTCCGGGAACAAATTGAAGCAGCTAAAGTCCGCGCCAAGCTTTTAGCATGCCTCCCCCTTTCTCGAGACGGCGTTAATCCTTTCTATGCGCCTTGGGGCGTAAGTGTCCCCGATGCGTTTGGCCACAATTACAAACTGGGCATATGGTGCGACCGTTGCCCTGACCCTCGTCTCCGGCTCCACCATGCTCCTCGCTTCGAACGCGCAGGAGCGGGAGCGTGCTGCCGTCGAGCAACGTCATCGCCTCGATACGGTCAGCGCTGAACTGGGTAACGAGATCTATCTGCTGTCCGACCGCGCGCGCCAGTATCTGAACACGGGCGATCCCACCTATTTGGTAATTTACCGCCGGGGCATCGAAGATCTGCGTTCCACCGAGCAGCGGGCGCAGGAGCTTGTCGCGGCAGGCGCGGCGCCCGCCGAGGTCGCCCTGCTGCAGCAGGCGATCAAATGGGCCGAAACCCTGCACGACGAGCAGGACGCGGCGATCGCCGCCTATGAAGAGGGGCAGGAAAGCAAGGCGCGGCAAATCCTTTTCGGTCCCGAATATGAGCGTGAGCTCGACTTGGCAGAAGCGCTGCTGGGGCGCTTTCAGGATCGGCTGGATCTGCGGGTGCAAACAGAAATTGCTCAGGCCGCCGTCCTGGCGCGCCTCTGGAAAACAATTTCCGAAATCGTTCTGGCAGTGACGGGCCTGCTTTTCCTCGGTGTGCTCTATTTTATCTTCAGGCAGCGTGTTCTGCATCCGGTCGTGCGCCTGAGCGACGTCGTGAAGCGCCTGGCAGCGGAGGATTACGCCGTCGAGCTTCCCGGGGTCGACCAGATTGACGAGATCGGCGACATGGCCGAGGCGATCCATGTATTTCGGGAAAACGGCCTGCAGCGCCAACGATTGGAAACGGAGCGTGCGGCCGATCTTGCGCTGCGCGACCTGCTGTCGCGGATGACGCAACGGATGCAGGTATGCGACACGCTGCTGGATCTGAAGGAAGTCATCCGGCGCTTCGTACCGGAATTTGCACCCAGTCTGGCCGGCCGCCTTTATCTATTGAGTGCCGATGAAAATGAAGTGATCGAAGCCTGCAGCTGGCTCGAACCGCGCCACTCCCCCTCAAGGTTCTCACCGCAATCATGTTGGGCGCTACGCAGAGGCGCCTCTCACAGACCGGGGGGCAGCCATATTGATGTCCCATGCGGCCACCTCGATTCTGATGGCTCGGCGCCACCGCCAGACACGCTCTGCCTTCCTTTGGTCGCGCAACGCGAAACCTTGGGTTTGCTCTATGTGGAGCCGCGCGAAGAGGCGGAGGACCATGGTCGTCCCCCCGAGATTTATCTGCGTATGCTGGCAGAAAATATCGGCCTGGCCCTCGCCAATTTGCGGCTCCGCGATGCCCTGCGCGAAATGGCCATGGCGGACGCACTGACCGGACTGCCAAACCGCCGACAGCTGGACATGGTTTTGCCGGAGCAGCTGAGCGATGCGGAGCGCCTGGGCGCATCCATCAGTTGCCTGATGGTCGATGTGGATCATTTCAAACGCTTTAATGATCGGCATGGCCATGAAGCAGGTGACGCCGTGTTGCGCGAAGTCGGCGCCGTCCTTGGTAACGTTACCCGCGAACGGGGCCGCGCGTTTCGCTATGGCGGCGAGGAATTCCTGCTGCTGCTCCCTGAATTTGACTGCGAGCAGGCGGCAGATCGCGCAGAGCAAATTCGCACGCGCATCGCTGCATTGGCGGTGCAATATGAAAACGTGGCGCTTGGTCCGATCACCGTTTCAGTGGGCGTAGCAAGCGCGCCTCTGCATTGCGCCGCGCATCAATTGGTCCAGACAGCGGACGCCGCCCTGCTGAGAGCGAAAAAGCTGGGGAGGGACCGAGTGGTGATGGCGGAAGTCCGCAATATGCGCCACGCCGCCTGATTGTCATCCCAGTCCCTATTAAAGATCAAATCGGACGATCCGTAACCTGCTACCGACAAGCAGATACACTATACAAACAATCTATCTGCACCTGCTACGGTTCTCCTTCAAACTTAAAAATACACATAAATTAACCTTGCAAATTCAGTTAATGATCGGTCGACGGAACCTTTACACTATGTGAACGATTACTTTCCTGAATATCATCAGGAGGAAAATCCATGCGTTCATTTGCAATCCCATTATTAGCCAGCGGACTGGTTCTCGCCGCTTGTTCGAACGAACCAGAACAACAAAGCGACACCATGACCGACGAGGCAGACATGACAGCCTCTGCCGAGGGCGTATCGACAGAAGATCAAATGCCACTCGACGATCCCGCGCCGGTCGATGCCGATGCAGAGGCCAATCGCGTTTATTTCGCTCTCGATAGCGCCGATCTGACGGAAGACGGGCGCGAGCGTCTGGACCGTATCGCCACCGCATACGAGGCGACCCCCGGCACGGGGGTCACGCTAGCGGGCTTTACGGACACGACCGGAACACGGCCCTATAATGAAGAATTGTCGGCAGAGCGTGCCACTGCAATTCAGAACTATTTGGTTGAGCAGGGCATTCCTGCCAGCGAGATGGAGGTCGAAGCTCACGGTCAAAGCGATTTGCTCGTCGACACCGAAAACAACGTCGCCGAACCGGAAAACCGCCGGGTGCGCGTTGAATTCGGCGATGATGCTTAACTCAGTATGATGGACGGGGTGGAGCGCAGATTTTGCAGTAGCTCCACCCCATATCACGGGGTCGGCGTCAGCCTGCCCTGCTAGCCCTTGCCACGCTTACCGTGTTTTCGGATGTCACGATAAAGCGCCAGATATTCGTCGGCCATGCGCGCAACGGAAAATCTCTCCTCAACGGTGCGGCGGACGATCTTTCGGTCAAGTGTATCGACACGCGCAATCGCATCGACGGCTTCCGCTATATTTTCCACCAGAAATCCGTTGACCCCATGCTGGATCAGCTCCGGCATAGAGCCGCGGCGAATAGCGATGACGGGGGTGCCGCAGGCCATCGCCTCGACAACGGAGAGCCCGAAGGGTTCGTCGAAATTGATCAGATGCAGCAATGCGCGTGCCTTGCCAAGCGCCCGCCACCGCTCCTTCCCCCCGACCGACCCATGATAGCTGACACCGCCCTCCTCTACCGCAGGCAAGACGCACCGCTGATGATAGTCCGCGTCCTGAACGATGCCATATATCTGGAGATGCCGGCCGGCGGTTCGTGCAGCTTGGACGGCTTCCGCCGCGCCCTTGTCCGGATTGATACGTCCGAAATATAGCAAATCCTCGCCTCCGTCCTCGTCGAAGGGAAATTCATCCATTCGGATGCCGTGATGGATCGTCGCGGCGTAGCGCAGAGCGGGGTGGCGGTCCGCGTCGCTGATCGCGACATAATGAACATGATCCTGATAGGGCAAGTACATCGGCAAGATCCGGTCGGACGAAAAGCCATGGATCGTCGTCACCATTGGCGTCGCCGTCAGCGGCGCAAAGGCATGAGCGGGGAAATCAGCCTGATTGTGGATTATGTCGAACCGATCCGCCTGCGCGAACAGGTGCGAAAGGTGGCGATATTCCCAGACCTTTGCGTCGACGGACGGATCTTCTGAATAGGGGGCGGGCACCACCGCCTCCAGCCGGGCGGAGGTAATGCTGTCCCTGGTCGCGAATAATGTCACATCGACACCGCGTTCCACCAGCGCCTCCGTCAGCAGGCTGGTGACGAGTTCCCATGGCCCATAATGGCGCGGCGGGGTACGCCACGCGATCGGCGCCAGCATGGCAATACGCAAGTCAGACGGCATCGCGCAACCTGATGATCAACCCCTCGTTCGGCAGGACCCTGCCATCCATGTCCCGTAGCGGCAGGGTGGAGGCGAGGACACTGTCAATCCGGGCATCGGCAGGCACGATCAACACCCTTTCTTGCGTACCGAAGTTCAGCACGATCAACAGACGCTCATCATCCTGCCGCCTTTCATATGCCAGGATGTTCTTATCTGCGTCGGCAAGCAGAAAGGCGCCGAGAGTAAGAGCGCCGCTGGACCCTCGCAATTTCAGCAGGTCTCTATACAGGGACAGGATGGAGCGCCGATCCTCCGCCTGTAGGGCCACATTACGCGAGGGCCAGTCGGGATTTAGCGGCAACCAGGGTTCGGTCGTGCTAAATCCTGCAAAGGGCGCGGCATTCCAGGGCATGGGCGTTCGTGCGCGGTCGCGGCCAATGCCGATCCCCGGCTGGCGAAGGTCCTGCGGGTCGCGGATGCGGTCAGCCGGAATATCGACCTGGCCGATTCCGATCTCGTCACCCTGGTAAATCGTCGGCGTACCGCGCAGGGTTAGCAGCAGCATCGCCGCCACCCGGGCCTGCGCTTCACCGATGCGGGCCGCGATACGCGGCGCATCGTGGCTGCCCAAGACCCAGTTGGGCCAGGCAAATGCAGGCAGTGACGCTTCATATTCCGCAATCACCCGGCGCAACTCGACGGGATCCCAACGGCTTTCGATCAACTGGAAATTAAACGGCAGATGCACCTGTGGGCGCTCCGGCGTACCGTACCAGTGCGCATGCCGTTCATTGGGCAGGAATATCTCTCCGATCAGAACGCGCTGGCTATCGGGGCCGGAGCCATATTGGTCGGCCAGCGCCCTGAAATCGGCGGAGATTGCATGAGCCTCTGGCTGATCGGTGGAGTGCAACTGGATCAGGCGGTCGCGCTCGGTCTGACCTTTCCGCCAGTCGGGATTTACAGGGTTATCCGGCAGGTCCGCCGCCTTTACGATGTGCCAGAGAACATCGATCCGAAAGCCATCCACGCCGCGATCCAGCCAAAAGCGCAGCACATCCATCATCGCGGCGCGCAGGTCGGGGTTGCGCCAATTGAGGTCGGGCTGTTCCTTCAGAAAGGCGTGCAGATAATATTGTCGCGTCGGCTCGTCCCATTCCCATGAAGAACCGCCGAAATCACTGATCCAATTGTTGGGCGGACCACCATTGGGCGCCGGGTCGCGCCAGATATACCAGTCGCGTTTAGGACTATCGCGGGAAGAGCGGCTCTCCACGAACCACGGGTGCCGGTCGGACGAATGATTTGGCACATAATCGAGCAACAGCTTCATGCCCCGCTGGTGAATCGCGGCAAGAAGCCGGTCGAAATCTTCCAGATCGCCAAACAAGGGCTCGATGCCGCAATAATCCGCCACGTCATAGCCAAAATCGGCCATAGGTGAAGGAAAGACGGGCGACAGCCAGATGGCGTCCACGCCCAGCAAGGAAAGATGATCAAGCCGCGATTCTATACCCGCCAGATCGCCAATGCCGTCCCCGTCGCTATCCTGAAAGGAGCGGGGGTATATCTGATAGATGACACCGCGCTTCCACCAGGGGGCGGCGCTTTCTTTGTAGATCATGGCCGGTGAACGCCTTCGCCCGATTTGGCCAGACAGATGAAGCGGGCGTACATTTTTTGCATGCGCCGCGCCCAGCGCCCGCTCTGTCCGCCATGAAGCTGCCGCGGGAAGACGACGTCCGGATTTGTCATTTGGGATGAGGCCTTATGGTTCGCCTGTGCGGCAAGTTCGAAACGGTTGCGCGTGGTTCTCGTTCCCCAAGAAAAGCGACCGCGTGCCCATTCGGTGAATATCCGGCGGCGCCTCTGCCAACCGGCGAAGCCTATTGTTCCCTGCTTCACATGATGGCTAAAGGGCCAGGATGCGGCAGGGGGAATGCCGCTAAAAGGGGAGGTGATATGTTCGACGGGTTAAAAACGTTCGTGGCTGCCGCCGCGCTGATCGCGGCACCGATTGCGGCCGCACCGCCGCCGGAGATGCAGAATGACATCCCACCGGGTTTCGAGCCGGTGACGAACAGCGACTATGTCACCCGCGATGTTATGATCCCCATGCGCGACGGCGTGAAGCTGCACACGCTGATCGTGGTCCCGGATGGCGTCACCGCAGATGCGCCGATCATTTTTTCGCGGACGCCCTATTCGGCACAAAAGGCGATTACGGGTGCGCCCTCCAACCATTATGCCATGGCGCTGCCGACCGCCTATGCGGCGCTGGCCGACGCCGGCTACATCATCGTCGTTCAGGATGTACGCGGCCGTTACGAATCCGAGGGGGATTATGTTATCACCCGGCCGCTCGTCGGCCCCCTGAACCAGACAGAAACCGACCATTCGACCGATACCTGGGACAGTATCGAATGGCTGGTAAACAACATCCCCGAAACCAACGGGAATGTCGGCACAATCGGCGTCAGCTATGGTGGCTTCACCACATTGATGAGCCTGGTGAACCCACACCCGGCGCTGAAGGCGGCGGTACCGATCAATCCGCTGGCCGATGGCTGGAAAGGCGACGACTGGTTCCACAATGGCGCCTATCGCCAGAGCTTCCTGGACTGGGTCTATCGCATGAGCGCGGACAAGTCGTCGCGTCATGCGCTGCAGTTCGACCGCCACGATACCTATGAAAGCTGGCTGAAGGCGGGGTCCGTCGGCGAAATGGCCAAGCGCATGGGCATCGACAAATTGCCCTTCTACCAAAGGCTGGTCGCCCATCCCGCCTATGACAGCTTCTGGCAGCAGCAGGCGCTCGATCGCATATTGGCGAAGGAACCGCTGAAGGTACCGACGCTGCACGTTCACAGCCTGTGGGATCAGGAGGATATTTACGGCGCCCCCGCCACCTATGCGGCCATGGAACCGAAAGATGACGGCAATGACGAGAATTACATGATCATCGGCCCCTGGCGCCACGGCCAGGGCATGGCGGTGGATGGGTCGACACTGGGCGACATCGACTTCGATGCAAATAGTTCGGTCTGGTACCGCGACAATGTGCTGATCCCCTTCTTCGATGAACATTTGAAGGGTCAAACCCCCGCCGCCGACATCGCGCCGATCACCGCCTTTGAGACCGGCGCGAACATATGGCGACAATATGATAGCTGGCCGGTCTCATGCGCCAGTGGCTGCCCGGAACAATCGAGGCTGCTCTATCTGGGGCAGGACGGAAGTCTTGGCTTCACCGCACCGACGGGATCGGCAAATGCCTATGCCGAATATGTCTCCGACCCCGCACGGCCCGTAACATACCGCCAGCGTCCGATCCTTGCGACTTACAATCCGCAAACGACATGGGGGGAATGGCTGGTCGACGATCAGCGCTTCGCCGAATCAAGGCCCGATGTCGTCACCTTTGTGAGCGAAGTCCTGACGGAGCCGGTCCGCGTCGCGGGTCAACCGATTGCCGAGTTCTTCGCCTCCACCAGCGGCACGGACAGCGACTGGGTCGTGAAGCTGATCGACGTCTATCCGGGCGAATATCCGGCCGCGCCGGAAATGGGCGGGTACGAACTGCCCATCGCGATGGACATCATGCGCGGCCGCTATCGCGACGATCCCGCGAACCCGACCGCTATCCCGGCCAATGAAGTCGTCAGCTATCGGCTGGAACTGCCGCAGGTCAGCCACAGCTTCGAAAAAGGGCACCGCATCATGGTGCAGATCCAGTCGAGCTGGTTCCCGCTATATGACCGCAATCCGCAAAAATTCGTGCCGAATATCTTCAATGCGAAGGCCGAGGATTATCAGAAGGCGACGCAGCGAATCTATCATTCCGCCTCCTATCCCAGCCGGATCGACCTGCCGGTCGTCGCGCCCTGACCGCGTACAGCATCAAAGGGCCGGGCGACCTCAGGTAGTCAGCCTGTGCGCACCGGCCTGGCTGCTCAGCCTGAAAGTTTCGAGGGGCTGCGGAGCGACCGGATTGTCGGTGGGAAGAAATACCCACTCGTTCGTCACCGCCTCTGTATTGACGTCGAGGATCATGTAGCCGCGGCGGCTGGTATCGCACCATTTCAAATTCGGATTGGCCGTGACGAAATCGCGCGCGATGACGGCCGGGTCACCGTGAAAACGCTTATCCAGCCCGAATGAAGACACGCCCTGCCCGGCAAATTCTACGCCGACCGGCCGACCGCCGGCTTCCAGATCGTAAGCCCACGCATTGTGGCTATCGCCGCTAAGAACGACCAGATTGGCGTTTGCGTCTGCGGCGCCATTCAGCAGCCGCCGCCGGGCGGCGGGATAGCCGTCCCACCGGTCGAGCGACATGGGCAGGCCCGCATCCGCCAGCGCGACGGCAATCTTCAGCCTGGCCTGCTCGGAAGGATGGAGAACAGTGCCGGCCGCGAACCAGCCCTCGTCGATGCGCGGCAATCGCGTCGGGGCCATGATGACCTGCTGCGCCAATAGCTGCCACTTCGTGCCACTCCCCACGGACGCGCGCATGCCCTGGGTCAGCCAGTCTTCCTGCGCCTTGCCCATCATCGTGCGGGACGGATCCTGCAGCGGGCCGGTCAGGAATTCGGCAACGGCCGCCTTCATGTCGGATGCGCCAGCCAGGGCCGTCTCGATATCCAGCTGCTTTGTGCGCGCCAGATTGCGGGTCTCTATACGGAACAGGGTGGCCAGATTGCCAATCTGATAGGCGTCGTAATTCTTTCGACGCATCGGCATCCATTCCTCGTGCGCGCGGATCGCCGCAGCGGCGCGCACGTCCCAATCGCCCTCGCCCGGATCGTGATTTGCAGCGCCATCGCGCCAGCTATTGTTCGCCGTTTCGTGATCGTCGCGCATGACGATCATCGGATATAGTCGATGCAGCAGCCTTAGATCGGGATCGTCGCGATAGGTGGCATATCGCAGACGATAATCTGCAAGAGCGACAGCCTCGTGCGATGGACCGATCCCGCGCCTTTCCGCAAGGCCCGCTACCGCATCGGAGCGATCGAGCGGGGATTCGTAAATATAGTCCCCCAAATGCACAATCAGGTCGAGATCCTGCCGCTGGGCCGCATGGGCATAGGCGGTGAACCAGCCGGACGTCGCATTGGCGCAGGACATGATTCCGATGCGAAATCGCTCCACACCAGTCCTTGGTAGGGTGCGGGTGCGTCCTATTGGAGAGGTGCCGCCGTCCGGAGCCACAAAGCGATAATAATACCAATGCCCCGGCGTCAGTCCCGTTGCACGGGCGTGCGCGCAATGATCGCTCTCAGCGGTGGCTGTGGCCTCTCCACGCGCGACCATCCGCGTGAACCCAACATCTGATGCAACCTCCACCCGCAGGCGCGAACCGGTGGCGTCCGGCCCGATGTAACGGGTCCAAAGCGTAACCTCTTCATGACCGGGATCACCGCTTGCGACATCATGCGTAAAGCCGCCGGTTTCGGCCGCGCGCAGCGTCGACGACACGGTCATCATCGCTGGCAGTGCCAATGCGCCCTTCAAAAGCAGGCGGCGGTCTATCGTAAAATTCATGCACAATTCCGTAATTTCGCGGTGCCGCCCCTAGACATCCTTTATGTCGTTTTGGCGACAGGCAAGGTCACATAAGTGTAAATAATATAACTAGAAATTATTAATATTTCTGAAGATTATCTGACATCCCCGCCCACTACGCAGCGCAGCATTCGGCGGGGGTTTCCGCCTTTTTGTGGGGTAAGTTTTATGTTGCGCAGTTCCAAATCGTCGCTCACGCGGCGTGCCTTTGTCATGCTGAAACTGGCCGCCCTTGGCGGCGTTTGCCTGCCGGCGACGGCTCTTGCCGCCGGCGCGATTCAGAATGTCGAGACAGCCGAGGACACCGGGGAAAGCGAGCAGCAGAGCGCGCTGGTCGTCACGCAGGACGACGGGGCGGGTGAAGAAATCGTCGTCACCGGCTCCCGCGCGTCGCGCCTGCGTGCAATCGATCGCAAGCGCGAATTGCCCGTGATCGCCGACGTGATCGCATCCGATCTGATCGGCAGGCTGCCCGACTATAACACCGCCGAGGCGCTGCAGCGCTTGCCCGGCGTTTCCGTGGAGATCGATCAGGGCGAGGCGCGCTATGTCGTGATCCGCGGCGTCGATCCCAACCTCAACCAGGTCACGATCGATGGCAATCTGGTGGGTATTCCAGAGGCGGAGGGGCGGCGCGTCGCCCTCGATACCATTCCCTCCGACCTGGTCGCGGCGATCGAAGTCGTGAAGGCGGTGACCCCGGATTATGATGCGAACGCAATCGGCGGCAGCATCAACATCGTCACCCCCACCGCCTATGACCGTCCGGACGACTTCGTATTCGTGACCGCGAAGGGTTCTTATGCGGAAAAGGCAGACAAGCTGGGCTTCGGCGGCAGCGGCACCTATGGCACCAAATTCGGGGCCGACGATCAGTTCGGCATCGTCGTGGCAGGCAGCTATTTCAAACGCTTCATCCACAGCGACCTTGCCGAGCCAGTCAGCTGGTTTCAGCTGAGCGAGGATGTGGTCACCCCCGCAGCATACCGGCTCTACGATTACCGCATCATGCGGGAACGCATTGGCGGGATCGTCAATCTGGATTTCCGCCCCAACAACGACGTGCGCCTATACGTCCGCAACATCTATAATGAGTTCACCGACAAGGAGGAGCGGGATCAGCTGGACTACGCCTTCGCGCGCGGCACGCCGTCTTTTCCCTCCGCCAACCAGATCTCTTTCTCACGCGGCCGCGCCACGCGCGAATATCGGCAGAACGACCAGACGCAGAAGCTGTACAATGTTTCGCCCGGTGCCGAGCTGACTTTTGGTGCGGTGCAGCTGGACTTGAACTACACCTATGCGCACGCCGAGGAGGTTACGCCGGTACGCGACGATATAGAATTCCGGTCGGCGGATAATCTTGGCAGCACGCTCGACCTCGATTCCTCCATGCCGAAATTTTCAGAACTGAATCCCTCCATTTACGACGCCGACGCCTTCCCGCTGATGCGCGTTCGCCAACGGCAGGAAGACATCAAGGAGGACCTGCACGCAATGAAGGTGGACGTGCAGTATAATTTCGGCGACTTCGGCGACAATTTCGTAAAGGTCGGCGCCAAATATACCGAACGCCGGAAGACACGCGACAATCGTCAGAACGTGTTGCTGCCGACGGAGATTGCCACGCTGGGCGGAACCGGCCTCGCCTTGGGTGAACCGGATGATTTCTACGAGGGCGATTATCGCTTTGGCCCGACCATCGACTATCGCGGCCTGCTGGACTTGATCGAAAACAATCCCGGCCTGGTGGCGCTCGACGGAGGGTCCACTCTCAACAATGATTTCAGCAGCGATTACGGCATCGATGAGTTCATCTACGCCGGCTATGGCATGGCCAGCCTGACGTTCGGCGATCTGACGGCCGTGGGCGGCGTTCGCGTCGAGCGTACGGAGGCCACCTATAATGCCTTCGAGATACGGGAAACCAATCAGAGCGGTGCAACGGAACGGTCTGATATCAGGCGGCTTAGCTTTCAAAACAGCTATACCGATGTCCTGCCGAGCGTGCACCTGACTTACAAACCACTCTCTAAACTGATCGCGCGGGCGGCCTGGACCAACACCATCGGTCGCCCGAATTACGACGCCAGCGTGCCGACCTTCGAGGAGGATGGCGGCGAGGGGACGGCAGGCAATCCGGACCTGAAGCCGTTCAAATCGATGGGACTCGACGGCTCGCTGGAATTCTATCCTGACAGAGAGAGCGTGCTGTCCGCCGCAATATTCTACAAGAAAATCGAAAACCCGGTATTCACGCGCCTGATCTTCAATACATCCTTCGCGGGCGTTCCGCTGACCGAGCTGTCGCAGCCGCAAAACGCAACGGACGGCGACATCTTCGGTGTGGAGGTGAACGCCGTTCGCCGCTTCAACTTCCTTCCCGCGCCGTTCGACGGTCTGGGCGCTTCGGTAAACGGAACATGGGTCGATTCCAGCGTCACGGTCCCGGGCCGCGAAAATGAGGACATCCCCTTCTTCCGCCAGTCCGACTGGATCGCCAACGCGGCGCTGTTTTACGAGAAGGGCCCGTTCGAGGCGCGCTTCGCGGTCAGTTTCCGTGATGACTTCATCGTAAATATCGGCAACAGCACTGCATCGGACGTTTATAACAAGGATCGCACCCTGCTCGATGCCCGGTTCAGCTATCGTATCACCGAGGGCATCGAGATTTTCAGCTCGATCTCCAACATCGGCGATGCGCCGCTAACCTACTTCCAGACGAATGAGGATCAGGTCTATTCGCGGCAGATTTACTCCTTCAACGCGGATTTCGGCATCAGTGCCAATTTCTAGCAATATGTGGCGCGTCATATCGAGCGTTCTCCTCGCCCTGTCGGTGGGCTCGCCTTCACCGGCAAAACCGCAGTCGCAGGGAGAGGAGATCGCAAGATATGCCACCGAGGAGGTCCGACGCTTCACCGCGCGCGAAGCGCGGCAAGGCGTCGCCACCAGCACGGATCGTCTGTATGCCGTGAATAATAGCGAGCTTGCTGCCTATGATCGGGACACGGGGAAGCGGCTGGCGCATTGGCAGGGCGATCCGGCATGGTTTCCGCACCTGAACAGCTGCACAATCATTACTGACGAACTGATCTGCGCAAATTCCAACTATCCTGCCGTGCCAATGGCAAGCTCCATCGAGACGTTTGACGCGGAAACCCTGGCGCACAAGGATTCCCACAGCCTTGGCCCGCTGGAGGGCTCGTTGACCTGGCTGGTGCGTCACGAGGGAAGCTGGTGGGCGACCTTCGCCAATTATCTCGGCAAGGGCGGGCAGCCGCTGCGCGACCATCGCGCCACCGTTCTCGTCAGGATGGATGATACGTTCACACCGCAGGAACGCTGGCTGTTTCCCGAAAGCGTTGTGGCTGAATTTGCCCCGTACAGCAGCTCGGGCGGCGATTGGGGTGAGGATGGCCTCCTATATGTAACGGGCCATGATCGGCCCGAAGTGTATGTGCTTGCCTTGCCGCCCGCGGGGCCCGTCCTGCGGCATGTCGCGACGCTTTCGGTATCTACCGAAGGACAGGCCATTGCCTGGGACAGCGAAGACCCGCGCCTGCTCTGGTCCATCGATCGTGCGACGCAGGAGGTCGTTGCAAGCAGAGTTCCCGCAATCGACGGTTAGTCTGCTGGGAACAGAGCGCGTGACAAGGCGGTGTGCCCCGCCTGTCTGGGCGAGATGTACTCTGAATAGCCAAATACTGGCGCGTTCCGAAAATTTGGTCTACGAATCCTGTCAGGAGATTATTGACAGGGGGAGTAGAGAACTCATGAGCAGCAAAACCAAGATCAGCCGCCGTGCATTTGCGACGGGGGCGGCGGGCGTGGCCGTCGCATTCCCGATGGTAAACTTCGGTGCCTTTGCGCTGAATGCCGAAACGCCGCGTGAATATTCCACCCGCGCCGTGGATCTGGTCACACAGTCGATGGTCATCGACATGCTGGCGCCATTGAATCTAAGCGCCGATTCGGATTTCGTAATCCAACCCATCAGCGATCAGATGCGTTCCGAATTTCTAAACAGCGGCATCAATGCCTGGCATGCAGCCACGGGCGTCGGCGGCCCGGACGCCTATACCGATGTACTTGCCTATCTAGCGCGATGGCAGGGTTTTGCCGGCAGGAATTCCGATCTGTTCGCGCTGATCGGCACAATGGACGATCTGGAACGCGCAAAGGCCGACGGTCGCATCGGCATCATCATGGGCCTGCAAAACTCAGAACATTTCCGCACGCCGGACGATGTGAAAAGCTTTTACGAGCTGGGACAGCGCTGTTCGCAACTGACCTATAATTCGCAAAATCGCATCGGTTCGGGCAGCACAGAGCGCGAAGATGGCGGCATCAGCGATTTCGGCGTCGAAATCATCAAGGCCATGAACGACGTGGGCATGCTGGTCGACGTATCCCACAGTGGCGACCAGACGACGCTGGATGCCACCACCCTGTCCTCCGTCCCGATTGCCTACACCCACAGCAATTGCCGCGCCATCTCTGGCCATCCCCGCGCCAAGACTGACGAGGCGATCACGGCGCTGGGCAAGAATGGCGGCGTCATGGGCATCACCGGCGTGCGCAACTTCGTCAGCAATACGGAACCGACGAACGTCACCCACATGGTCGACCATATCGATCATGTCGTGAAGCTGATCGGCATGGAGCATGTCGGAATCGGGTCCGATGCCGATCTGCACGGCTATGACGACATGCCCCCGGAAAAGAATGCCCGGCTGCGGTCCTACTATAAGGAGAGCTACGCCTTTCGCGACAAGATCGACACGGACGGCTTCGATCATCCCATGAAGATGTTCGACCTGACGGAGGAGCTGATCCGCCGGGATTATACCGATGCGCATATCCAGGCGATCCTGGGCGGCAATTTTCAGCGTCTGCTGCGCAACACCTGGAAATAGGCGCATTCCGAAACGCGGGGGGAGGGGGACGCCCCCCCTATAGCGGTTCAGCCAGAAGACGTCGGTCTTTTAGCTTAGCAGACGCTGATTGCGCCAGATGGAGGGGGCTGCGGCCAGCCTCAGCCCCCTCCATCTGGCGCAGATAATGATTTCGTCACAATTTTTCCGATGACGCGCCGCCCCCTCGACGCTACGGCACCGGATTATGAAGAGCGTCACTCTTTTGCGTCATGCGAAGTCCAGCTGGGATGACCTGGTGGAACGGGATTTCGACCGTCCCCTGAATGCCAAGGGCCGCCGCGCCGCCGTTACGATGGGACGGCACATGCGGCAGGAGAAGCTGGAATTCGACGAGGTGGTGGCGTCCCCCGCCGTTCGCGTCATCGAGACGCTTGAAGGGGTTGAGGAGGGATTTGGCCGCCAATTCACGCCTCGCTTCGACCGCCGGATTTATATGGCGGCCGGAGAAACGCTTCTCGACATCGTGCATGAGACAGAGCACGACAGTGATCGCCTGCTCCTCGTCGGCCACAATCCCGGTCTGGAGGATCTCGTGTTCCTGCTGACCCCCGCCGATGGCTCAGAATACCGTCGGGCGATTGATGTCAAATATCCGACAGCGACGCTGTGCGAGATGCGCTTCGATGTAGAGAATTGGGCGGATGTCGTGGCGGGCAGTGGCCGAATCGCGCAGTTGGTCAGACCGCGAGACCTGGATCCTGAACTTGGCCCCGATGTGTGACGGCCTCGACGGGCGGCTAAAGCGAATTTTCCAGCCTGCCCAGCAATTGCCGCGCTGGGCTTAGCGGAACGTCCTCCACTACCAGTTGCGCGTCCAGGCGTTGTACGCGATTGTAAAGGTCGCGACTGGCCAGAATGATGGCGCGCGCCTCCTCCGGCAGTTGCGCAAGAACGTCCGCCGTTGCCGCGCTTTCACCGGCACTGCCCAGCCGCCGTTCCGGATACAGGGCCTCTTCGGCGGACAATTCGCCTGCCTCCACGGCCTTTCGCGTAAGGAGCCAGGAAACGGCATGCATCAGTCGCGTGGTGACGCGCAGCGATTCGCAGGAAAATTGCACCCGCTCGACCGGACCGAGCGCCTCACGATCCGCCTTGCCATTCTGGTCGAAATATGACCGCGCCTCGTCGGCCAGCACCATTGCCTCCGTATAGAGGCTAGCCACCAGCTTGTTCGTCAGCTTCAGGTCGTCTCCGCGCATCAGCGTGTCCACCGGATCTGGGTCATTTTCATTCACATGCCCCCTTGAACCCAGAATGGTTAATAACCAGCTACGATCGCAGGTGAAAGCCGTTTCGGCAGCCGGGGTTCCGGTGCTGATGCGGACGTCGCCGACAGGGGCCGGCCATGATGGCGGCCTCGACCACGACATCGCTTTAGAAGAAGGATGATGACATGCGTAGTTTTGATCTGACCCCCCTCCTCCGCTCCTCTATCGGCTTTGAGAATCTTGGCCGGCTGGCGGATTTCGCCACGCGTGACGAGGGGAGTGCCTACCCCCCCTATAACATTGAAAAACTGGGCGAGAATGAGTATCGCATCCAGATGGCCGTCGCGGGATTTACCCAGGACGAGCTTGACCTGACGGTTCAGGAAAATTCGCTGATCGTCACCGGCCGCGCCGCCGAAGACGAGGCGGATCGCGAATTCCTGCATCGTGGCATTGGCAAGCGCGCATTCGAGCGCCGCTTCCAACTGGCCGATGTGATCAAGGTAACGGAGGCGACGTTCGAGAACGGCCTCCTGAACATTGGGCTGGTGCGCGAAATTCCGGAGCACAAGAAGCCCCGCAAGATCCATATTGGCGGCGAACAGCGGCCACGTGCGATCGAGGGTGAAAGCAACCGGAAAGAGGAAGCCCAGAAGGCCGCATAACCCGCGGCTCTGCCACTGAGAAAGGGCGGATCCCCCAAGGGGACCCGCCCTTTTTTCATGTTACTAGGTTCAGGAACGTGCCCGGCGGCGCAGGCCGACTGCGAGCAGGCCGAGACCCAACAGGGCAAGCGCGCCCGGCTCCGGCACATCCTCGATGGGCAGCAGGATGTCGGGGGCATCGCCGGCCTGAACGCCGACCCCGGCCTGGTCCTCATAACCGAACTCGAACAAGGTTGTGCCGGCCAGTCGTGCATAGCCGTAATGTACGCCGTCGAGCAGCGTGAACCGAAGCGCGATGTACGCATCCGTCGCCGCCCCGTCGATCACTGCGGGAAGGTCGAAAGATGCATAGGAGCCCAATAGTGTGCCATCGACAAACGGCGCACGATCATCGGTGAAGAAGGAGGTGGGCTCCCCAAAGACGGTCAATACCTCGGCGGAACCTTGCGTCGAGATGGCAGCCTGCGGCAGGCCGAAGAAACCGCCGGGCCCGCCATTGCTGAATGTATAGCCGGCGGTGCCGCCGTCCAGAACAATCTGATAATCCTCCTCGGTAAAGTCGACGTTGCCGTTAAAGCCGACGATCGCCGCCGAGGCTGTGGAAGCGGCCAACAGGGCAACGCCTGCGGCCAAGGACGCTTTTACGCTAATATACATTAATTGTCTCAAATTATGTGGTTAATGGGACTTCCGACGCAGCAAGGTTCGTGCCAGTTCCAAAACGCATCGCGCGCGTGGCGGAAATCCGTCAGCACGCATGCAAGTTCATTTTGTTCCGCATTCAAAACTGTAAGATTATTCGACAGAATTCCTCGCCCCCACCGGATCGCCCCGCGTGATTGCCGTCTTCGATGCCCTTGCCGCTTGCGACTCCCGCCCGACCCGCCTATACGCCGCGCTCCCGGTTTCTAGGGGTGTAGCTCAGTTGGTAGAGCATCGGTCTCCAAAACCGAGGGCCGTGGGTTCGAGTCCCTCCGCCCCTGCCATCCTATGGACTGGCAGAATAGAGACGGGGACATTAGGTTAGGCTCATACCGCCGGCGCCACCCAGAAAGCCGGGTGGCAGCGGGCGTTTTGTTGTACCCGGAAGAAGTCGAGAGGGCGGAGCGTCAGAATGGCAAGGTCAAGTCCAGGTCAGTTCGTGCGCGAAGTGCGGCAGGAAATGTCGAAGGTGACATGGCCTACAAGGCGCGAGACAATGATCACGACCATCATGGTCCTGATCATGACAGCGCTTCTGAGCGTCTTCTTTCTGGGCGTGGACGCATTGCTGGGCAATCTGATCCAGCTCGTCCTGTCGGTCGGTTGATAAGGTAAGGGTTGAAATGGCAGCGCGCTGGTACATCGTACAGGCCTATTCGGGCTTCGAAAACAAGGTGAAGGAGGCCATCCTCGCCGAGGCGGAGCGCACCGGGCTATCCGAACTGATCGAGGCGATCGAGGTTCCGACCGAGGAAGTGACAGAGATCAAGCGCGGCAAGAAGGTTCAGACCGAACGCCGCTTCTTCCCCGGTTATGTGCTGGCAAAGCTGCACATGTCCGATGACAGTTTCCACCTGATCAACAACACGCCGAAGGTTACGGGCTTTCTGGGCGCCAATGGCAAGCCCAGCCCGATCAGCCAGGCCGAGGCCGACCGTATCATGTCGACCAAGGAAGAGCAGGCCAACGCACCCAAGCAGCAGGTCAAGGTCGACTTCGAGATCGGCGACGAGGTCAAGGTTCTCGACGGGCCGTTTGCCAGCTTCAACGGCATTGTCGAGGAAATCGATTTCGAGAAGGGCCGCGTAAAGGTTTCCGTCTCCATCTTTGGTCGCGCAACCCCGGTCGAACTCAATTTCGACCAGGTCGAACGGCAGAAATAAACAGGACTTTACCGTTATCCCGGCAGAGGCCGGGATCCTCCTCCCGCCATCGCCGCCTGCGGGAGGATTTCGAACATGGCCCCGGCCTTCGCCGGGGTGACGGTTTTGAAGAGGTGGCAAACAAACCGCGGAAGGCGCGCTTCGGCACGCTGCTTGACCGCTAAGTCTGAGAAAGGACGAACATGGCCAAGAAGATTACTGGCTACATCAAACTGCAGGTGCCCGCGGGCGCCGCGAATCCGTCGCCACCGCTTGGCCCCGCATTGGGTCAGCGCGGGGTCAACATTATGGAATTCACGAAGGCGTTCAACGCCGCGACGCAGGATCTGGAGAAAAACTCCCCGATCCCGACGGTTATCACCGTCTATGCCGACCGGTCGTTCAGCTTCACGACCAAGACGCCGCCAGCCTCCTACTATATCAAGCAGGCCACCAAGCTGAAGTCCGGCGCCAAGGCGCCCGGTACGGAGATTGCGGGTCAGATCAAGCGCAGCCAGATCCGCGAAATCGCCGAGGCGAAGATGGCCGATCTTTCCGCAAACGATCTCGATCAGGCCGAGAAGATCATCGCCGGGTCCGCCCGTTCGATGGGCATCGAAGTGGTGGAGGGCTAAGATCATGGCACAGCAGACGAAAAAGCGTAAGGACCTGGAAAAGAAGGTCGACGCCGAGAAGTTTTACAGCCCGTCCGCCGCCATCAAGCTGGTGAAGGAGCTGGCAACGGCGAAGTTCGACGAGACCATCGAAGTCGCGATGAACCTGGGCGTCGATCCCCGTCACGCGGACCAGCAGGTGCGCGGTATGGTGTCCCTGCCCAAGGGTACGGGCAAGACCATGAAGGTCGCCGTCTTTGCCAAGGGCGATAATGTGGCCAAGGCCGAGGCAGCAGGCGCGGATCGCGTCGGCGCGGAGGACCTGATGGAGGATATGCAGGCAGGCAATCTCGATTATGACCGCGTCATCGCGACGCCGGACATGATGGGCGTCGTCGGTCGCCTGGGTAAGGTTCTGGGGCCGAAGGGCCTGATGCCGAACCCCAAGTTGGGCACCGTCACCATGGACGTCGCCAAGGCTGTCGAGGACGCAAAGAGCGGCCAGGTGCAGTACCGCGTCGAGAAGGCGGGTATCGTTCACGCCGGCATTGGCAAGGCCAGCTTCAGCGAGGCCGACCTGATGGAAAACTTCAACGCGCTCCTGAATGCCGTCGTCAAGGCGAAGCCCTCAGGCGCGAAGGGCAAATATGTCCGCAAGCTCGCGGTCAGCTCGTCGATGGGTGCAGGCGTGAAGGTCGATCTGGCGGAAACCGACGCGATCTAAGCGTACCGCTAAATTTTAGAACTATCGGGGCCGGCAGGGGAAACTCTTCCGGCCCTTTTCTTTAGGCAGCCCTTAGCTGGCCGACGAAGCCCTGTGTCGAGCGGGAGAGATCTTCCGCCCCCTTCGTCAACGCCTCGGCGGCGGCGGCGACCGCGCCCGACAATGTGTCGGTGGTCGACACTCGCTGCATCAAACGCTCGATCTCGACCGAGATTTCTTTCACCTGTTCCGACGCCAGGCGGGCGCTATCTTCAATATCGGACGTGGTCCGGCCCTGTTCCTCGATCGCGGTGGAAATGACAGAGGAGCTGCCCAGAAGATCGGCTGTCATCCTGCGAATTGTGTCAATGGAGCCTGTCGCGCGTGCCGCATCCGTGCCCACCTCCGACAATAGTGCATCGATGCGCTGCGTCGCGTTCACAGTCCTGGCGGCGAGAGTCTTCACCTCCTGCGCCACAACGGAAAAACCGCGCCCCGCTTCGCCCGCGCGCGCCGCCTCTATGGTCGCGTTCAGCGACAGCAGGTTCGTCTGATCGGAAATTTCCCGGATCAAGCCCACGAACTCCTCGATATTCGTCGCGCGCCCGGCAAGTTCCGTAACAGCCGTGACACCCGCCTGCGACTGCCGGTCCGCATCGGCACTGATGCGAACCTGCTGGTCGCTGTTCTGCGCGATCTCGGCAACCGACCCCGCAATGGCGCTGGTTCCGTGCGCGACCTGCTGTGCGAAGGACGCCGCCGCGCGTGCCAGGCGATCAACGCTCGTGGCGTCCTGATGCGACTTGCTGGAGACATCGCGCAATTGCCGCGATGTCCCATTCAGGCGCTCGGCCTCCGCGCTCAGGCTGATCACGACGGAGGAGATGGACGCCTCGAAATTCTCTGCGAGTTCCAACAGGTCTTTCCGCCGCCGGGCTTCGGCTTCCCGTTCAGCCGATTGGCGTTCGGCGGCCGCGGTGGCCGCACGACGTTCTGCATCGGCACGGGCCGCGAGCGCCGACTCTGCCTCTCGGCGGGCATCCTCTGCCGTCTTGCGGTGCGCCTCGATAATGTCGCGCTCGCGCGCCTGCTGCAGCGACAGGATTCGGACCCGCTCGACCAGCAGGATCAGAACGGCAACCTGTATCGTGACAGCCAGGGCATGCACGAAAACCCGCGTCAGCTGGCCGCTGCCCAAGAAGACCCATTCGGGTGCGATATAGTTCAAGAGAAGATGATGAACGGCGGTCAGCGTGCCGGCGGCGATCAGTGGCCAGCGATCGCACAGCAGCGTCAGGCCGGCCAGCGCGACAAAGAAATACATGTGCATGTCGATCTGCCAGGGCTGAACCTGGAACAAATAGACCAGCGCGGCCGGGTGCACGGCCATCATCAATCCGATAGCGACATGAACGGCCGTCCCCCTCTGCCCTCTCCACACGAGCAGGCTGGGCACGATATTGGCGATCGCGGACGCGGTGACGGCCGCCGCCGCAGCCTCATATTGCAGCAGTACGCCGAACACCGCCAGCAGGGCCGTGGCTACCCACCCGGCGACCACCAGATACCTGGCCCCGGTGAACTGCATGTCGGCAAATGGCTTCGTCGAACTGTCTGTCTTCATGATAATCCAGCCCCGCACCCCGCACGCGGCGCGGCAACGACCAATCGTCCGCGCTGCAGCATGTTTAGAAAACGCCCGTGATGGTCCCCAGCCACGACAATGCTGCCCACGATGGGTCCGGCATCGAGGGGGATCAGCCCCTCCTGATAAAGGTCTTTCATCAGTGTCATTCCGGCCGCCGGCGTCAACGGAATGACGATCGCGCGCCCTTTCGTCGGAGCCAGGGCGAGGAGTGCCAATGCCACAAATACGCTCAGCCCCTGCACGATGCAGAGGCCCACAGCATTAAGGGGGGGACGCATGTTACTCATTGATTTCGCGCTATGCCGCCGTGGTTAAATTTACGTTCGTTCTGAATTTAATTGGGTGCGTTACAGCGCCGCAGTTGCCCCACCCACCCCACGCGTCCACGCTTGACTTGACGTGCAGGCATTGTAAGGGCCTGTGACGATTTCCACTGCTCCCTCTTAGGGGGTCGGAAACGCCGTCCGAGACTGCAGGCGGCTTCGCGAGAGGCCTTAAATTCCGCCCGCATAGACGAAGAGAGATACCGGACCTGCCATAGTGGCGGGATCCTCCTCACTTCTTCACGGACAATTCATGGTCCTGCTTCGGCGGGTCCGAACTTGAGCCGTTCCCGGCCATTGTCGGGGACATTGTTAGGAGTTGAGCATGGATCGCGCAGAAAAATCCGCGTTGGTCGAGCAGCTGAACGCTACCTTCAAGGAAACGGCCGTCGTTGTGGTTACCCGCAACCATGGTCTGACCGTCGCGAATGTCACCGAGCTTCGCGGGAAGATGCGGGGAGTTGGCGCCGACTATAAGGTCGCGAAGAACAGGCTCGCCAAGATCGCGCTGGAGGGCACGCAATACGCCCCCATCGCCGACATGCTGGTCGGCCCAACTGCATTGGCGACCTCCGATGACCCGGTGGCCGCAGCAAAGGCCGCAAACGATTTCGCAAAGGCTAATGATAAGCTCGAAATCGTCGGCGGTGCCATGGGCGACACGCTATTGTCGGCCGACGAAGTGAAGCAGCTCGCTTCGCTGCCGTCGCTCGACGAGCTGCGCGCGACGATCGTTGGCCTCGTCGTGGCACCCGCCACGAAGATCGCCCAGATCGCCGCCGCACCGGCCGGTCAGTTGGCCCGCGTTCTTGGCGCATATGCCGCCAAGGAAGACGCCTGAGTTTTCGTTTCAACCGAACCAATAGCCTCGGCATGAGGCGAAAAACCAAAAGGAATTAGTAACATGGCAGATCTCGAAAAAATCGTTGAACAGCTCTCCGAGCTGACCGTCCTTGAAGCAGCCGATCTTTCCAAGATGCTGGAAGAGAAGTGGGGCGTTTCCGCTGCTGCAGCCGTGGCCGCTGCCCCGGCAGCTGCTGGCGGCGAAGCCGCAGCCGTTGAAGAAAAGGACGAATTCGACGTCATCCTGACCGGCGACGGCGGCAAGAAAATCCAGGTCATCAAGGAGGTCCGCGCGATCACCGGCCTGGGCCTGGGCGATGCCAAGGCACTGGTCGAGGGCGCGCCGAAGGCCGTCAAGGAAGGCGTCAACAAGGCTGAAGCCGAAGAGATCAAGTCGAAGATCGAAGCAGCCGGCGGCACCGTCGAGCTGAAGTAAGGAAAGCACGTCGCGCGTGGTACCCACGTGCGGCGGCTTACCGGAAAGAAGGGCGGTCTCCTTGGGGAGGCTGCCCTTTTTTGATTCACGGCAACGACACAAAGATTTGATCTGACGGAAACGCAGCTGTTCTCGATCCTTCACATGCAGTGATTATCGATCCTCCGATGACGATTTCGATCATCGAGCGCCTCGCATCACTGGACTGCCGCCTTCCCGGCGGACTGGAAATCCTGTTCCTGGCCAAACATGCCCGCAGCAGCGGCATGCCCCATGCCACCGACGGCAATCATGCGCTCTATCATTACGAGCTTCGCGAAACCCTGCGCGGCCTGGGCATCAATCTGCAAACCGCCGACGATTATCACGCCGTGATGGAGCGGCCATCTGCCGATTTCGTCATTCCACTACTGAACCGCGGCGGCTTCCAGAACAGCGAAATGCTGGCACCCCTGTTGCTGGAGCGCAGCGGCGTTCCATTTCTGGGCGCCAGTTCGATCCTGCGCGGCATTGCGGATGACAAGCACGCTGCGAAGCTCGCCATCGCCCATGCCGGCGTGCCCACGATGGCGTGGCAGGTTTACCGGCGCGGCAATCACGATCTGTTGCCGCCGACGTTCCGCACCGAACGTCTCGTCGTAAAGCCGAACAATTCGTCCGCGTCCTGGGGACTCGCGATCGTCGACGGCTGGGCCCAGGCCGAGCCGAAGGTGCGCGCGCTTCAGGCCCAGGGGCATGACGTGATCGTCGAACGCTGGGTGCCCGAGGTCGATATCGGCGTCCCTGTTATTGGCGGCGCGGACGGTCAGCCTGTGATCCTGCCGCCGCTCCAATATGTTCACGACCCCGCAACCTGCTTTCGCAGTTACGAGCAAAAGCGCGGCCTGAAAGGGGACGCGGGCGACGACCGGCTGGAGCCTGTGGAGGACCCCTACCTCCGTTGCGAGATCGAGCGGCTGACCGCTCTCGCGGCACAGGAATTCTGGCCGTTCGATTATGGTCGCTTCGAATTCCGCTATGATCCTGCGACCGGAGCCCTGCACTTCATGGAGGTGAACCTCTCCTGCAATTTGTGGTCGCGCAAAACCATAGCCCGGGCAGCCGCCCTGGTCGGCATTTCCTACCCGCGCCTGATCGAGGCGATCCTGGCCCACAGCCTGGAACGGCAAGGCCTTCTGCTAGCGGCGGAGCCGTCACGGATAGCGGCATGATCGCGCCGATACGGACGGCGCTTGTGCTGGCAGGGCGGCGTGATGGAACCGTCGACCCCTTTGCCGCCGATCACGGTGTGCAGGACAAATGCCTGATCCCGGTCGCGGGCTTGCCGATGATCACCCATATCGTGACATCCTTGTGGCAGACGAAGCGGTTGGAGCACATCCTGATTTCGTCGAACGACGCCGATGCCATCCGCACAGTACCGGTCGTCGCCCGACTGGAGCGAGAGGGGCGGCTGGGCTTTGTCGCAGCCGACGACAATATTGCCGGTTCGGTGCTGAAGGCGGCGCGGCGGGCCGAATTCCCGTTGCTGGTTACAACTGCCGATAATTGCCTGTTCGATTCGTCCGCGATCACCGAATTTGGGGTCGCCGCCCACGCCCTCGATTCCGATATTGCTGTCGGCTTCGCGCCGAAGGATGCGATCCTGTCAGCGCATCCAGACGGGCAGCGCAAATTCTACCAGTTCAGCGACATGGCGGTATCCACCTGCAACGCCTATTGGATCCGCAACCGAGAGGCGCTGGGTGCGGTTGAGACTTTCCGCGGCGGCGGCCAGTTCGTCAGACATCCGCTGAGAATCGCGCAGGCCTTTGGCATTTGGAACCTGATCCGCTTCCGCTTCGGCATGGGAACGCTGGAGGCTGCGTTCAGACGCTTCTCCCGGCGATTCAGGCTCGACATGCGCGCGATCCTGTTGACGAACGGCGCCTGCGCGATCGACGTCGACAATGAACGGACGCTACGCGTCACCGAAGAGATTCTGGCACAGCGCGCCGAACCGCTGCTCACAGGCAGCGCCCGGGAGCAGCAGTTCGCCGTCGCGGCGCGCCTTAGTTCGGTTTGACGAACTTCAACGTCATGCGGTCCGACTCGCCGATAGCGGCATATCTTTCTCGCTCGGCATCCCCCTCGGCAAAGCTGGGCGGCAGGGTCCAGACCCCCTTCGGATAATCTGCGGTATCATTGGGATTGGCGTTGATTTCGCTTTCCCCTGCCAGTTCGAAACCGGCGGCCTCCGCCATGCCCACAATGACGGACTGCTTCATATAGCCTGACGTCTTCATCAGCTCGTCGTCGGCGCTTTCCGGCAGGCGGTGCTCGACGACGCCCAGCACGCCTCCAGGCTTCAGTGCGTCATAGAAGCTTTGAAAAGCCTTTGCAGCCGTATCGCCCATGTACCAATTATGCACGTTCCTGAACGTCAGGACCATGTCCGCGCTGCCGTCGGGGACGCTCAATTCGCCATCCGAGAAAACCGCCAGTTGCGTATTTGCATAGACAGGGTTCGCGTCCAGCTTCTCCTGAAAGCGCGCGACGGCAGCCGCTGCCCGTTCGCTGGCCGCAGGGTCGGTATGGGCGGCATAAAGCGTACCGTTAGAGCCAACCGCAGGCGACAGGATTTCCGTGTACCAGCCACCGCCCGGCGCGATCTCCACGACGGTCATGTCAGGCTGCACACCAAAGAATGCCAGCGTCTCTGCCGGGTGACGATATTGATCGCGCGCCATTGTTTCCGCCGATCTCTGCTCGCCGCCCAGGATCGCCTTATAATCGACCGACGGGGGCGGCATCTCTGCGCCAGCGGTTTCCATCGGTGCGGCCGGTTCGGAAACCGCCGCGCCTTCGCCCACTCCCTCCTCGGGCGTGCAGGCAGACATCATCGTTGCGGCAGACAATAAAAGTGCGATCCGGATCATGGCTGGACTCCCTCGTTTGGCCATTGCGCTCTTTACCATAAAGCGTGTCGGCCTATGTGGCGAGCCATGGGATTCGAGGCGACATTATGGGCACTGGCGGCAGGATTGATTGGTCTCGTGGCGGGGGCGCTCGGGGCGCGGCGCAAGCCCACCGGATTTAAGGTGGGCTTTGTCCCGTGGCATGCGATCCTTTTCTTGTCGCTTGCCGTCTCCCTGCTGATGGCTGCGCATCTTCCTGCCGTCTGGCCACGATGATCGGTACGCCTAGGCGGGAACCATGTCGCCTGGGTCCGAGCCATTTTCTCCCTGCAACGCCTTTGCCTCGCGAGCCCGCTCCTTCTGCGCTTCCTTTTCTTCCTCGTCGGCGGCATCTCCCCCCGGCGGGACATAGGCGATCACATAATCGCCCTCGGCAACCGTGGGCTTCGCGGCGCTGGTGAAGAATTTGACCACACGTTCCGGCGTTATGACAGCCAGCAGTTCGCTCTTGCCGCTCAGACGGGCCTTCAGGTCGTTCAGAGTATATTTCTCGCCGATCCGCGTCTGGCGGAAATCCCAACCCTGTTCCTGTCGGCTGAGAAGCTCGATCAGGCCGGCAGAACTGTTCATCAACATACGGCCTTTCAGGGCGCTCGGCAGCCCCTTGGTCGCATTATTCTCTTCATTGCCCAGCTGGAAAACCTTGTTGCGACCGATTTCGGGGCCAAGCTCGGCGCAGATCAGCGAATTATAGGCGTCATTGTCGGTCGCGGCGATGACCGACTGGAACGAGAAGATATCGAGATGATCCTCGTGGATCGCCTCCAGCGCCTCTCCATGAAACGTCTCCACACCTTTCTGGCGCGCACGACGCAACGCCAGGAAGCTATTGTCCGCGATCGTCACGGGCACCTCACGCTTCACCAGCGCCTCAGCCAGCTCGATCGACCAGCGCGTCGCCCCGACAATCAGTACGCTGCGTCCCGGCCCCTGGTCGATATCGAGCTTTTGCGCCAACCACTTGGCACTGAACCCATGCGCCAGAATGGTAATGATCACGACTGCGAACGCCAAAGGCATCAGCGCACCGGCATCCTGAAACCCAAGTTCCTCCAGCCGTATGGCGAAAAGGCCCGTAATGGCGACGCAGACCACACCGCGCGGCGCAATCCAGGCCATGAATAGCCGTTCCTTCCACGGAATGGACGAAAACAGCAGCGGCACCAAAACGCTCAAAGGGCGCACAACGAAGAGCAGCAGCACCAGAAACAGGATAAACCGCAGTTCGAACCGCTGGATCAGCTCCCAATCCAGCGTGGCGGACAGGATCACGAACACGCCGGAAATCAACAGGATAGTGACACTTTCCTTGAAGCGCCGCATCTCTCCGAAGCTTTCCATCTTCATGTTCGCCATCGCGACGCCCATGGCGGTAACGGTCAAGAGACCGGTTTCATGTTCAACCGAATCGGCAATGACAAACCCGGCAATCACAAGCGCGAAGACGACAGGTACCTTCAGAAATTCGGGTACCAGCCCGCGCGGAAACAGATAGGCGACCAGCCATGCGAGAACTATGCCGAGGCCGATGGCGAACAGAGACGCCAGTCCGACATGCATGCCGATATCGGCCAATGCACTGCCCGGGCTCACCTCTGTCGTATTCACATAAGCGAGCGTCAGCACGGCAAGAAGCGCGCCGATGGGATCGTTTACGATGCCTTCCCATTTAAGAATATCGCGAGGGCGGTTGCCGATGCGCAACTGCCGCAGCATCGGCCCGATCACAGTCGGACCGGTGACCACCAATATGCCGCCGAACAGAATCGCAGGCTCCCACGCTATATCGGCGGCGTAGTGCAATGCCGCGGAACCGAGGCCCCAGGCAATCAACGTGCCCAGCGTCACAAGCCGCGCCACCCCCCAGCCCGCATGTTTCAACTCGCGGAAATTCAGGCTCAGACCGCCTTCGAACAGGATGATCGCCACCGCCAGCTTCACCGCCGGCTGGTACAGCGCGCCAAAGTCCTGTTCCGGATTGATGAAGCCGGTGATTGGTCCGGCGATAATTCCGCCTGCCAGCATCAGCGCAATCGCGGGCCAGCCGGTCCGCCATGCAACCCACTGGGCGAAGATGCCGATGGCGCCAATGGCGGCCAGCTTTACGGTCAGGTCCATAGCTGAGTCACGTGCACCAAGTGCCCCCCAAATTGCAACATTGCCAACAGCAACGCAGCTCCGCGCCATGTGTTGCCGAATGGATCACCCGCGTCAAAGGATTCCCAAACCGCCCGTCTCCTTCTAAAAGCGGAAAATGATGAACAATTCCGTTTTTGGTATCAGCGAATCGGTCTCGGGGCGCAGCTGGCGCTGGCGCGGAGGGCGGGCGACGGAAACAGGCCACGATCTGGTGCGGCAATTATTCCTGGCCCGCGGTGCACATGCAGACAGCATAGAGAGGCTGCGCGCGCCGACGATCCGCGACCTTTTGCCCGACCCTTCCATCTTCCTCGGCATGGATGTCGCCTCCCGCCGTACGGCAGATGCGATTTTGAAGGGCGAACGGATCGTCATTTTTGGCGATTATGACGTTGACGGCGCAACCAGTGCCGCCCTTTTGATCCGGCACATCAAGGCATGCGGAGGCACGGTCGGCCATTATATCCCCGACCGCCTGCTGGAAGGGTACGGCCCCAGTGCCAGCGCCCTGTCGGCATTGAAGGAATCCGGCGCGGACCTCGTCATCTGCGTTGATTGCGGCACACAGGGTTTCGCGGCGCTGGAGGCCGCTGAGGCCTGCGGTTTGGAAGTGATCGTCGTCGACCATCACAAGGCATCGACCGCGCTGCCGCCCGCCATTGCCATCGTCAATCCGAACCGGATGGATGAGTGCGTGGAGGCGGCGGCATACGGTCATCTTGCGGCAGTGGGCATGGCATTCCTCCTCGCAGTTGCCGTGTCCCGCGACCTGAGGGGACGCGGCCATTTTGGCGGTCAGGCAGAGCCCAATCTGATGGGCCTCCTCGACCTCGTAGCGCTCGGCACGGTTGCCGATGTGGTCCCCCTGACCGGACTTAACCGCGCTTTTGTCGCACAGGGCCTGAAGATCATGGCCGCGCGCGGGAATCGCGGGCTTGCGGCGTTGACCGCCGCCGCCGGGCTGGAGCGGTCTCCGGGCGCGGGCGACCTCGGATTTGCGCTTGGCCCGCGCATCAATGCCGGTGGCCGCGTGGGCCGGGCCGACCTCGGTGTGCGTCTGCTGACCAGCGAAGGCGACGAGGAATGCACCGGCCTTGCTGAAGAACTAAATCGTCTGAATCAGGAACGCCGCGCCATTGAGGCGGATGTGACAGAAGGCGCGCTCGCTGCCGCTGCCCGTACCGGCAACATGCCGGTCGTCGTCGTGTCGGGCGCAGGCTGGCATCCCGGTGTGATCGGCATTGCCGCCAGCCGCCTGAAGGACCGGCTCGGCCGCCCTGCCATCGTTATAGGCACGGATGAACATGGCGTCGGCAAGGGGTCCGGTCGCTCGATCGCGGGCGTCGATCTGGGCGGTGCCATCCTGTCGGCAAAAGAGCACGGACTGATTTCTGCCGGGGGCGGGCATGCAATGGCGGCGGGGCTGACGGTGCAGGCCGATGGCGTCGAGCGTCTGGCCGACTTCCTGTGCGAACGCCTGGCAAAGCAGGTCGCGCAGGCGGAGGGAGAGCGGTCGCTCGACCTCGACTTGGCCCTGGCACCGGGCGGCGTGACGCCAGACCTGGCGGAGGAACTGGAGGCGGCGGCCCCCTATGGCGCGGGCTGGCCAGCCCCCCGCATCGCCGCGGGACCGGTCACCGTCGTCGATTGCGGCGTCGTGGGCAGCGGACATGTGCGTGCGGTATTGGCTGGCGCCGACGGGCGCAGAATGAAGGCCATCGCCTTTCGTGCAGAGGATACGCCGCTGGGCGCCGCCATCCTGACGGCGGCCGGACGGCGCCTTTACGTCGCAGGCCGGGTGAAGCGCGACGACTGGAACGCGACACCGCGTGCGGAACTGCACCTGGAGGATGCCGCCTGGGCCTGAAGCGTCCATTTTATCGTCAAGGTAGCGAAAATCGGCGCTTTCCTGTAGCGGCGTCGCACGCATCCAGTCTCTACATCTAAATCAAGGCCAGACATGACCCACAGCACCCGTGCGAACATCAGCGTTGACGATCGCCTGATCGAGTTTGTCGAGAACCGCGCCCTGCCCGGCACCACCGTTGACAAGGACGCATTCTGGAACGGCCTGTCCGCCATCGTCCGCGATCTGGCGCCGGTGAACGCAAAGCTGCTGTCGAAACGTGATGTGCTGCAAAAACTGCTGAACGAATATTATGCCCGGCAGAAGGGCCAGCCCTTGGATGTGGATGCCCAGATCAAGGAACTGACCCGTATCGGCTACCTCGTCGAGGCGCCGAAACCTTTCAAGATCGAGACGAGGAACGTCGATCCCGAACTGTCCACCATTGCCGGTCCGCAACTGGTCGTGCCCGTCACCAATGCCCGCTATGCGCTGAATGCGGCCAATGCGCGCTGGGGCAGCCTTTATGACGCCCTTTACGGCACCGATGTTCTGGGATCGCGGCCGCCCGCAGGCGACTATGATGCCGACCGGGGGCAGCAGGTCATCGCCTATGCCAAGGCTTTCCTGGACAAGAATTTCAAGCTGGCGTCCACCACGCATGATCGCCTGCCGGCGTACAAGGTGGTCGGTGGCCAGCTGGCGCCGACGCTGAAGCAGCCGGAACAGTTCGTCGGCTGGCGCGGGGATGCGGACGCCCCGACCGCCATTCTTCTGAAGAACAACGGCCTGCACATCGAAATCCAGATCGACCGCGACAACCCCATTGGCAAGACGGACAAGGCGGGCGTGGCGGATATCCTGGTGGAAGCCGCGATTTCCACCATCATCGACTGCGAAGACAGTGTCGCCGCCGTCGATGCGGAGGACAAGGTGCTGGCCTATGGAAACTGGCTGGGCCTGATGCAGGGCGACCTTTCCGAAAGCGTCACGAAAGGAAGCAAGACCTTCACCCGCGCGCTTGCTGAGGACAGGGACTATACCGCGCCCGACGGTTCCACGCTGACACTGATGGGGCGGTCGATGCTGCTGGTCCGCAATGTGGGCCATCATCTGATGACCGACATGGTGCGCGACGCCAATGGCAACAAGGTTCCCGAAACGCTGGTCGACGCCGCCATCACCGCGCTCTGCGCCCTGCACGACCAGGGCACGAACAGCCGCGAAGGGTCCGTCTATATCGTCAAGCCAAAGCTGCACGGCCCGGAAGAGGTCGCCTTTGCCTGCGATCTGTTCGACCGCGTCGAAAAGATCCTCGGCATGGCGCCCAACACGCTGAAGATCGGCGTCATGGACGAGGAACGCCGCACCAGCGCCAATCTTGCCGCCTGCATCCATGCGGCCAGAAAGCGCCTCGTCTTCATCAACACCGGCTTTCTCGACCGTACCGGCGATGAAATCCACACGGTGATGAAGGGCGGCGCGGTCAAGCGAAAGGCCAATATCAAGCAGGATCCGTGGATCGACGCCTATGAGGCTCGCAATGTCGGCATCGGCCTCGCCTGCGGGCTGAAGGGGAAGGCGCAGATCGGCAAGGGCATGTGGGCCGCGCCCGACATGATGGCCGACATGATGGAACAGAAGATCGGTCATTTGCGCGCGGGCGCCACCTGCGCCTGGGTGCCCAGCCCCACGGCCGCCACGCTGCATGCGCTGCATTATCATCAGGAGGATGTGCTCGCACGTCAGGATGAACTGGCGCGCGATCCGGTAACCGGGCGCCTCGGCGACCTTCTGACGCCGCCGCTTGCCCAGGGCCATAATTGGTCGGCAGACGAAATAGCCGAGGAGCTTGAGAATAATTGCCAGGGCATTTTGGGCTATGTCGTTCGCTGGGTCGATGCGGGCGTCGGCTGTTCAAAAGTACCCGACGTTCACGATGTCGGTCTGATGGAAGACCGCGCCACCCTGCGCATCAGCGCCCAGCATATCGCCAATTGGCTGCTGCACGGCGTTGTCACTGAAAAGCAGGTCAGAAAGACGCTGCACAAAATGGCGGAGGTCGTCGACCGGCAGAATGCGAAAGACCCCACCTACACCCCCATGGCGCCGGGCTTTTCCGGCCCCGCCTATCGCGCGGCAGAGGCGCTGGTCCTGAAGGGTGCGGCACAGCCGAATGGCTACACCGAATTCCTGCTAACCGAATGGCGACAGAAGGCGAAGGCCTAGGTCCGGTCAGGCCGCGAAACGCAGGGTATTGCGGCCTGAATTCTTCGCTTCGTACAGGGCTTTGTCCGCCCTTCTGAGGAGGGTGTCCGCGTCACAGCCTGGGCTGAACGTAGCGACGCCAACGCTGATCGTGGCTGAGGGCAGTGCGGCGTTGTTTTTATCCGCGCGCTCGATACTGGTGCGCACGCGTTCGGCGACGCTGCGGGCGGTTGCCGCGTCGGCGATCGGTAGGATGATGACAAATTCCTCCCCACCCAGGCGGCCGACAAGGTCTTGTTCCCGAACCGAGCGGGCTACTGTCTGCGCCACGTGAACGATAATCTCGTCGCCGACATCATGTCCATAGGTGTCGTTGATCGCCTTGAACCGGTCGATGTCGAAGATTGCGACCGACATCGCCTCTCCCGTCGACTCTGCCAGCTCCACGGCTTCGGTCAGGGCGGCGATTGTACGGCGACGGTTCGGCAAATCGGTCAGTTCGTCGGTATTGGCCAGGCGCAGGGCGGCTGCCGTCGCCTCCTCCGCCAGTTCGCGCGCTTCCAGCAATTGCGCCCGCGCCTGAACTTCCCTGGTGATATCGCGGAAGATACCGAACATTGCAGTCGCTTCGCCCTTCATGTTGAATTCTGGCTGCCCATAGGACCGGACGATGCGGATGCTGCCGTCCGGACGCACGATCCTGCCCTCGAAATCGAAGGGCGCGCCTGTCGCCATGCTTTTTTCCAGGACCGCCTCAATTGCGATACGATCTTCCTCTAGAAAGGCGTTCAGGCCCTCGTTTGGAACCACCGCCGATCCTTGGGGCAGGCCGTAAATGCGATACACTTCGGGCGACCAGAAAAGGGTTTTCTGAACCATGTTCAAGCGCCAATGACCCACGGCGGCGATCATTTCCGCCTGGCTGAGCATCGTGTTGGCGTTTTCCAATTTGCGAATCAGCCGCGTACGCGCATTCAGCAGCACCGCTATCGGGAACGCACTGAGCAGCAGGACCAGCAAGTAGAATTGCAGGAAATAGAACCGCATCGCCTCGGTGCCGCCGATGAACTGAATGGGGCCGCTCCCCTCTCCTGTCAGGAAGGCGCCGGTGATGGCGACGATCATTACGCTGGCGGCGGCACCGAATGGACCCAGCCGATAGGTTGCGGCCAGAACCGCAAACGGCGGCAGAAACAGGATCGGCAGCGATGTCTGGCCAAAGGTGATGATGGACACTGCCAGCGTCGCCAGACCGATCAACGTCGCCTCTGATGCAGTTTTGCGCACGATGTCCGCGCGCGTGCCGCGTTCCGTCAGGCTGACCAACGCCAGCAGCAGTGGCGTCGTGATCATCATGCCCAGGAAAACCGTGCACATCCATGAGAGGAAGAACCCTGTCGTGCCACCGGTCAGGAATGTTGCCAGGGTGGCGCTGAGCAGTCCTGCAATGGCAGACGCCCCCAACAGGCGAATCAGCGAACCGATACGGAGAACGGACACATGCCGCGCGCCCTCCTGACGCAGCAACGTAGCTGCCAGAAGTCCTTCGCAGATGTTCGCGATCGTATATGCAGCAGCGACCGGCGCGCTGGCGCCGCCCACCATATTCGCTGCAACGCTGGCAATGGCAACCGTTGCTAAATAGCCCGGCCAGTGGCCCCGCCATGACAGGATCAGCGTCGCCAGCAGAACGCCGCTGGCTGGCCAGATCGTGGCGATGCCGCCCAGGTTCCTTGTCAGCAGAATTCCAAGAACGGCCGCGCCGAAATAGGCGGCGCCCAACGAACCGCAGAGCACCAACTGGCGCCTGCGTGGTAATCCAAGCACACTCATCCGCAAATGGGTAAACGCGCACGGTTTATTCTAGGTTAATGCAAAAATCCGGTCGTGTTGCCCCCGTTTGAATTTAGGGGCTCTTCAACTTGATGAACCTGCGGCATCGCTCTAACGGGCATCGCTCACCTCGGAAAAAACGGGATATCCCATGCGCCTCACCATGATCGGCACCGGCTATGTCGGCCTTGTTTCGGGGGCCTGCTTTTCGGAATTCGGCCATCACGTCGTCTGTGTCGACGTCAATCCGAAAATCGTGGAGCGACTTCAGGCGGGCGAAATTCCGATTTACGAGCCAGGTCTCGACAGATTGGTTGCACGCAATGTGGAGGCGGGGCGTCTGCGCTTCACCACCGATTTGGACGAAGCGGTTGGCGATGCGGACGCGGTGTTCATCGCCGTGGGCACGCCCTCCCGGCGCGGCGACGGCCATGCCGATCTGTCGTTCGTATATGCCGCCGCCGAACAGGTCGCGCGGGCGGCCCCCTCCCCCTGCCTGATCGTGAACAAGTCGACAGTGCCGGTCGGCACCGGCCGAGAGGTTGAGGCAATCGTCCGGCGCACCGCCCCCGAAAAGGCAATCAGCGTTGCCTCCAATCCCGAATTTCTGCGGGAAGGGTCGGCCATCAAGGATTTCATGCACCCCGACCGCGTGGTTTGCGGCGTTGCCGACGAACATGCGGAGCGCATCCTGCGCGGCATCTACCGGCCCCTGTCTCTGCGCGACGTTAAGATCCAGTTTGCGGAGCGGGAAACGGCGGAAGTCATTAAATATGCCGCAAATGCATTTCTGGCGGTGAAAATAAGTTATATCAATGAGATGGCTGATCTTTGCGAACAGGTCGGCGCCAATGTGCAAGAGGTTGCGAAGGGCATCGGCCTCGACAATCGCATCGGTCCCAAATTCCTGCATCCCGGGCCTGGCTATGGCGGATCCTGCTTTCCTAAGGACACGCTGGCGCTGCTGAGAACTTCGGAGGAGGCGGGAACGCCGCTGAAAATCGTGCAGGCTACGGTCGACGTAAACAATGCGCGGAAACGCGCCATGGCGGACCGGGTGGTAAAGGCGCTGGGCGGAAATGCGAAGGGTAAGCGGGTTGCGGCGCTCGGCCTCGCCTTCAAACCGAATACGGATGACATGCGCGATTCGCCGTCGCTCGACATTCTTGCCGCACTGATCGAGGCGGGAGCCACCGTGGTCGCGCACGATCCGGCGGCCATGGAAGCGGCGGCGCCTTTATTGCCCGCGGTTGAAATGGCTGGCTCGGCCTATGATGCGCTGGCCGGGGCGGATGCCGCCGTTCTGATCACGGAATGGAACGAATATCGTGCCCTGGATCTGCAGAAGGTGAAATCAGCTATGGCGTCGCCCGTTTTCGTTGACCTTCGAAATGTCTACCCTCCCGAGGATATGCGAAGTGCCGGGTTTACCTATTCCAGCATTGGGCGCTCATAAAACCATAGGGCGCTTGTCCGTGGGCCGGACAGGTTCGCGTTAATTTTCGAACAGGAGCCGCCGGCATGCCCCACGCTTTTCATCTGGCTCGCCCCCTCATCTTCCGCATGGATGCGGAGCGGGCGCACCGGGCGACGATCTCCGTCCTGAAATCCGGACTTCTGCCCGCCCGGCGGTTTGTCGATCCTGCGCTTGAAACAAATGTCGCCGGACTCAGCTTCCTGAATCCCCTGGGTATGGCAGCCGGATTCGACAAGAATGCGGAGGTGCCGGGCGCACTGTTGGGATTGGGTTTTGGTTTCGTCGAGGTAGGGACGCTGACCCCTCGCGCCCAAGAGGGCAATCCGAAGCCGCGCATCTTTCGCCTGAAGGCTGATCGCGCCGTCATCAATCGACTGGGATTCAATAATGACGGCATCGACCGGACAATAAAGCGCCTGCGCCGTCGCGCCTATCGGGCACCCGGCGGGGAAATGATCGGTGGCCGGGGCCGGATCGGCGTCAATGTGGGCGCCAACAAGCATTCGTCCGACCGTATTGCAGACTATGTGATGGGCGTCGAAAAGGCGGCAGGCGTCGCAGACTATCTGACCGTGAATATTTCCAGCCCGAATACGCCGGGATTGCGGGAACTGCAGTCCCGCGATGCCCTTTCGGAGCTCCTCACCCGCACTCTTGCGGCGCGCGGAGGACGCGACATACCACTATTTGTGAAGGTTGCGCCCGATTTGTCCGACACCGACGTTGCCGACATAGCCAAAGTCGCGGGCGAGACTGGTGTCAGCGGCATCATCATCTCCAACACGACCACGGATCGGCCTGTCGATTTGAAATCGCGCCAGCGCGAGGAGGAGGGCGGCCTGTCGGGACGGCCGCTGACCGCCCCGGCCCTGGCGCGGCTGAAGGACTTTCGGCAGGCCGTCGGACCAGACCTGCCCCTGATCGGGGTCGGGGGCATTTCCAACGCTGACGACGCCTATGCCCGCATCCGTGCGGGGGCCAGCCTGATCCAGCTATATACTGCCATGGTGTACGAGGGGCCCGGTCTGCCTAACCGCATATTGAAGGGCCTGGCGGCACATTTGAAGGCGGACGGCTTTCAGTGCCTCGCGGATGCCGTCGGAGCCGATTTGTAAACCAACCAGATTCAGTCGCCCGTCAGGATACGGTCCACCAACTGTTTCACAGTGGGCACGAACCCGTTCGAATAGAACGGATCGGTCGAAAAATGATGCGCCGAATGTCCGGCGAACATCAGATTGTCGTCGGGATCGCCGCCATGGGCGATGTCCTGCAGCGTCTTCTGAATGCAGAAGCTGCGCGGGTCGGCGAGGCGCCCCGTCGAGTGCTTCTCATTATGTTCGGCCCAGGAAGAAAATTTGCACTGCGATAGACAGCCCATGCAATCGGCCTGATCCTTTCGCAGGATCTTCGCCATCTCCTCTGTTTCGAACACCAGCGTATCGTCCGGCGTTTTCATGGCGTCGGTATAGCCCTGTGCCACCCAGCCGCGGGCATGAATCAGATCGTCCTTCGTCACCCAATAGGTCTTGTTGCCCTTGAAGCCGACATCCAGCTTATGGGTGCGATGATCGCACTGGACAGTGGCAAAGGCGATCTGCCGTTCGGAGCGATGCTGCATTTCCATCAGGAACGGCGTCTTGACGGCGCTGGAATAAAATCCCGTCGGGCTGAAGGGGTGAAGCAGGATGTCGCCTTCCTTCAACAGGGGCAGACGCTCCTTCCAGATTTCCGGTATCGGACTTTCCTTCGTCAGCAGCGGACGCGATCCGAACTGAAACGCGATGGTGCCCAGCTCCGGATTGTCGATCCAATCCTCCCATTCGCGCAAATACCAGACCCCGCCCGCCATGATGATGGGAACATCGTCGGAAATGCCACCCGCGCGCATAACGTCACGCACCTCTTTTACGCGGGGATATGGATCCTGCGGGACCTTTGGGTCTTCGGCATTGGAGAGGCCATTATGCCCCCCGGCCAGCCAGGGATCCTCGTAAACGACGGCGCCAAGCCATTCCGGGTGCTTCGAATAGGATCGCTTCCAAAGGGCGCGGAAGGCACGGCCTGAAGATATGATCGGATAATAATATTTGCCATGCGTCGCGCTGATTTCCGCCAGCTTGTAGGGCATTCCTGCGCCGCATGTAACGCCGTCGACAAGAGCGCCAGCCTCGGATTCGAAGATCCCCTCCAATATGCGCTGCGCGCCGCCCATTTCCCACAGGACATTGACGTTTATGACCGCGTCGGGACCGGCGAGTTCACGCGCCTGCTTCACCTGCTCGACGCCACCATCAATGCCGTATTTCACCAGCTCTTCATGCCGGTCATCGCGGGTGCGACCGTGATAGATTTGCGGAATGATATTGCCATCTTCATCATAGCTGTCGGCATTGACGGCGCTGACGGTACCGATGCCGCCTGCGGCGGCCCACGCACCCGACGACATGCCGTTCGTGGCGCTGACGCCCTTGCCGCCCTCGACGAGGGGGAGGACGTCGTGCCCACCCATCCTGATAGTATTAACGGCCTTCATAAAAATCCTGTCTTCCCAATCCCAGGCCGATATAGGGAGACGCGCGCGCTTTAGCGACCACTATTGGCACGAATGCCGATAAAGAAGGATGGCATCATTGCCGCCGGGCGACGTGTTTCCGCGCTCTCGGTTTTCACCGCATCCAAGAGGTGCCGAAGGCGGGACGAAGACGGCGAACGCGTTCATATCGATGGTGAGACATTCTCGCCACAGTGGAATTAAATAGCCTCACACAGATACTACACCCCTCTAAGAGTGATATAAAGAACAGGCCTGAAAAGCAGGCACGACGTTTTCTTGGGGAGAATTCGATGAGACATGCACTTCTTTGCAGCGCTGCGCTTCTGGCTTTCGCTGGTCCTGCATTTGCCCAAACAGAGGTCGCGGAGACCGCCAGTGTCGATCCAACACCCGCGGTCGACGCAGAACTCGATTCGGAAGTAATCGTCGTGACCGCACAGGGACGATCGCAACAGCTTGCCGACGTTCCTATTGCCATTTCTGCCGTGTCTTCTGAACAATTGCAGAATTCGGGCGCGAACGACATCCGCGAACTCAACCAGCTCGCACCGTCGCTGCTCGTATCCTCCACCGGCAATGAATCGAATGGATCTGCTCGTATTCGTGGCATCGGCACCGTGGGCGATAATCCTGGCCTCGAAAGCTCGGTCGCCCTGTTCATCGACGGCGTTTACCGCTCGCGGACGGGCAATGGCCTTTCCGATCTGGGGCCGATCGACCGGGTCGAGGTTTTGCGCGGCCCGCAGGGAACGCTCGGCGGCCGCAATTCGTCTGCAGGCCTTCTCAACATCTTTACCGAGGCACCAAGCGATATCTTTGAAGGCTACGGTGCGGCAACCTACGGTAATTACGACCATTACAGGTTCGAGGGCGGCGTCAACGTCCCCTTGGGAGAGCGTATCGCCGCCCGCGTGGACGGGCTCTATTCAAAGCGTGACGGCTTCTATCGCGATGTTGTCAACGACACGGACGTCAATAATCGCGATCGTTACCTGATCCGCGGACAGATCGCCGCCGATCCCACGGACACGCTGTCGCTGCGCCTGATCGCGGATTATTCCAGCAAGGACGAGGCATGCTGTGCGGCGACATTCCTGCCGGCCAGCGAAGCGCCTTTGGCACGGGTGTCTCCGGCCCTTGACCAGTTCGATCCCAATGTCGCGGGTCAGCCGGGCCTGACCAGCACCGGCAACCCTATTATTCCCGTTCTTCTGGGGCTTGGGCAAAACCCGGCCGCACTCGGGGACGATATCTATGACCGCAACATCTATGTGACACCCGGCCGCTCCTATGAGGGCGAGACGGAAGATTATGGCATTTCGCTGCAGGCCGACCTGGACCTCGGAAATATCAACCTGACGTCGATCACCGCCTATCGCCAATTCGAAAACACGCAGGGAATGGATGCAGACTATACCCAGATCGATATCCTGCATCGCAATCCTGGCCCCGATGCCGGATCCCGCCGTTTCAAGACGTTCAGCCAGGAATTGCGCCTGAACGGCACCCTGTTTGACAACCGGCTCGACTGGCTGATCGGCGGCTATTACGCGCAGGAGGATCTGCTCGTCCGCGACAATCTCAGCTTTGGCGATCAATATGGGCAGTTCGCTCAGTGCCGCCTTGCGCTTGGCCTGAACGATTCGCTGTCGCCCTTCGCCGGTGGCTCCGTGGTTTCGCCGGGCAGTGCCCGCTGTCTGACGCCGACTGGTAATGCCATTCTGGGCAGTGGCGCCGTGTTCGGAGCAGCCACTCCCTCAATCCTGGCCGGTATCGACCGCCTGAACGGGATTGGCGGCCTCGGCGATTCCGATACGCGCTACATGCAGGACAGCGAGAACTTCGCCATCTTCACGCATAATATCGTGCATCTGACCGACAAACTCGATCTCACCCTGGGCGCCCGCTATACGCACGAGCAGAAAGACTTTTCAGCGGAGTTCAACAACAGCAATACCGTCTGCGCGGCAAACCGGGAGGCGCTTGGGCCGCTGCTGGCCACAGGCGCGGGTGCGTTTGCCGGCGGCATCATCGGACTCAGCTGCGTCGGCAACTCGACCTCCGAACTCAACGACTATGATCTGACCGACAGCCGGACGGAGAATGAGGTAACCGGAACGGCTATCCTGTCCTACAAGCCGGTGGACGATCTGCTTCTCTACGCCAGCTATTCCCGTGGTTACAAAGCCGGTGGCTTCAATCTCGACCGCTCCGCACTCGTCGACTCCACGATTTTCTCTTTGGCAAATCCGGCGAGCAATTTCAGCGTGTCGAACCTGCAGTTCGATCAGGAGGAAGTCGACGCGGTCGAAGTGGGTGCAAAATATGCCGCACGTGATTTTTCGGTCAGCGTTTCCGCCTTCTATCAGCGATTCAGCAATTTCCAGCTGAACACGTTTAACGGCACGGTATTCCTGGTGCAGAATATCAACAGCTGCGGCAATGACCTTGCCGGGGGCGACATGGACGGCAGCGCCGCGACCGGTAGCTGTACCGCTGACGATGTCGAGGCCGGCGTCGTTTCACGGGGCATCGAGCTGGAAGCGACGATGCGCCCCACCTCCACCGTGGACGTGAGTGCGGGTCTGACGCTGACGGACGCGGAATATAAGGATGACCTGATCGGCAGCGACAATGGTGAGCCACTCGATCCGGCCCTCCGCCTTCTCCCCGGCCAGGATCTTTCCAACGCGCCGAATTATGTAGCGACGGCATCGTTCGCATGGACGCCGCCACTCGGGGATAGCGGGCTTTCCGGGCTTTTCTATCTGAACGGACGCCTGACCGGGGATTTCAACACCGGTTCTGACCTGCTGCCCGCCAAAACCCAGGACGGCTTCTTCATCGCCAATGCCCGTATTGGCATCCGCGGCCCGGATGACCGCTGGGCGATTGAGGGCTGGGCACAGAACCTGTTCGACACGGACTACACACAGGTCGCGTTCAACACACCTGTGGTTGCCCCGCAGCAAACGTTCAGCGCGTATCTCGCCGAACCGCGCACCTATGGCGTCACGGTCCGCGGTCGGTTCTAGGCTTCGTAGCTAAAGGGAAAAGCCGGACGGAGAGCCTTATCGCTCCGTCCGGCCACCCCGCCAGATGGCGGCGGGCGCTTCATCCGCCGCACCATATTCGCGATCATCGCATGGCCGTGGCGCCTCCTGCAGATCGAGACAGAGAAACACCTCCTCCAACCAGCCGCGATTATTCAGATCGACGCCGATTGCCTGCCGGGAAAGTTGCGGGTTGGCGGTCATGAACGCCTCTCGCACATCACCTGCGGTCAGGCTGCTCTGGCGACTGAGGACGAAAAGATCTGGTCGCCGGAAACGTGACCACAGCGCGGCCGCCGTCTCATAATAATCTTCCGGGCGATCCCACTGGCACGTTCCATGGGCGGACCATTCATGCTGCAGCAGATAGGCCGACGGCATCATGCAATAGTGCGCCCGCATCGTTTCCAGCGGGACGGGCGATGCCAGAGCACAGGCGCGCGGATGCGGCCCGTCTCCCGCCTGCGGCCACAGGCCATGCAGGATAAAGCCAAATCGATTGTCGACGCACTGGCCGCGATTTTGCGGCTCATCTGAGCGGAAGCGGCAGAATTCCGGCGACCAGGACAGGGCGAGGACATAGCCGGTCGTCGCTGCATCGGGAATGTTATCCGGCGGGGTTGGCTGCGATGCCGGCACCAGGTCCGCCGGAATGACGCAGGAAGACGCCCCGGCACTGTCTGGCACGGCATTGGGCCCGCATGCCGCCAGCAGAAGGGCAAGGAAAAGGCCGGCGCCGCTACGCCCCGGCATAATCCAGGCCGATATCTACGGCTGGCGACGATTGGATGATGCGCCCCACGGAAATATAGTCGACCCCCGTTTCCGCAATCGCGCGGATCGTGGTCAGATTGACGCCGCCGGATGCTTCGGTGGGGACGCGCTTGCCGATCATCTCAACCGCCTGCCGCAGCAGATCCGGGCCCATATTGTCCAGCAACAGCCGGTCCGCCCCTGCGATCAGCGCCGGCTCGACCTGATCCAGGCGGTCCACCTCCACCACGATGTCGGTCAGGCCCGCTGCCTTTGCGCGGCGCACCGCCTCAGCGACGGAGCCGGCAATTGCGACATGATTGTCCTTGATCATCGGCTGATCCCCCAGCGTCATGCGATGATTGGTGATACCCCCGGTGCGAGTGGCGTATTTCTGCAATCTGCGCAGGCCGGGATGCGTTTTCCGTGTGTCGAGCACCACAGCGCCCGTCCCCGCGACGGCTTCGGCATAGCTGCGCGCGGCGGTCGCGATGCCGCTGAGATGCTGCACGGTGTTAAGCGCGGGCCGTTCCGCCGTCAGCAGCGCGCGCGCATTGCCCGAAATGCGCATCAGCGCCGCGCCCGCACCCACCGGCGCGCCCTCTGGCTGCATGATATCGATCTGGCAATCGGGATCGCGCCTGCGGAAGAAGGCTTCGGCCAGAGGCAATCCGCAGACGATGATTGCGTCACGGCTTTCCATCACCGCCACCAGCCCTGCATCTGCGGGGATGACGGCGGCAGAGGTCACGTCCCCCCTGTCGCCCGCGTCTTCTGCAAGCGCGCGGGTAATGAAATCATCAAGGTCGAAGCCGGATAAGGTGAAGGTCATGCGGTCGCCTTTTCCTTGCCTAGCGAAACTTGTCCAGCGCCGGAGGGGATTCTGAAACCACGGTGTCAAAGCGCGCGCCACAGGCCTCAACGGCTTTCAGATCGGGGCCATCCAGCGCGATCCGTGCCTGCGCCAACAAAGCGCGCGCTTCGGCCTCTAGTGCCCCCATGGCCTTCTCATTCTCCACCGCTCCGACCGCTGCGTGCGCCAGCGCCGCCAAATGGCCTTCCGCCGCACGCACGTTTGTGGCGCTGACCTGCCGGATCCGTCCCATTGTGCCCTCCAGATAGGATGCGAAGCCGAGCGGCTCGACATAGACGCGGAAACCGCCTTCCTCGCTGCGACGATAGGGTATGGGATCCGGCGTGCGGGCAATCTCCGCCAGTGCCGCCCCCAGCCATTGCATGCACGCAATTGCGGTATAGGGGTCGTTGATGCCGGGACTTAGCGCCCGCATGGCGATCTCAGTCAGTTCATCGGCGAGAAATTCGATATCCTGACTGGGCGTCCGCAGCTTTGCGACGGCAAAGGCCGAGCGGAGTTCGTCCAGGCATTCGCCCTCAGGAACCGCCATGGCATGCACATCGGCGATCGGTTGGCCGGGAACCAGGAAATCACCCGGCCGCGTCCGCAGAACCACCAACGCATCCCCGCGCTCTGCAATCAACGACAGCTTCTCCCCGTCGATGATCGACACGACGCCCGCCTCTGCCGCGAACAGGGGAAAGGACGGCCCGCGTGCCTGGTAGCGTGCGCCTGCCGCATCCAGATCCTCAGGACATACTGCATGCCCACACGTGCCGGGGAACCTTGTGCCGGCATTCTTCAGCAGGCTGCGGCCGATCTTCGAAACCGCCTGATTGATCCTCAGCGCGGAGGGGGCGTGATGCAGGAAATAAATAAGGGCGGCGACGCTGGCGAGAGCGAATACCATCGCCACAATCCCGGCAATGCCATAGCCCTGCGTGTCCTCGCGGATCGACGCATAAACGATCAGCGCATAGACGAAGGATGAAACGAAAACCCCCAGCGTCACCTGCGTCGCGCGGTCCGCCAGAAAATTCGTCAACAGGCGCGGACCATATTGCCCTGCGGCGGTGACGGATGCGGCCACGATGACGGAAAACGCTACCGCACCCGTGCCTATCGTGGCCGAAGCGATCAGGCTCATCAGATCGCGCATCGCATCGACACCCGGCGCAGGGGGAAGGCCCACAGCCTCGGCGAGGGCGGCACCCCAGCCAGGCGGCGCGGACAGGGCGGCAATGGCGATCAGCACAGTTACCGTCGCCATTACTGCCGGCAGGAACCCATAGCTTGACCTAAGCTGCGACAGCCAGTCGGTGACGGACGCGCCAAGGTCCCGCATGGCGGTGCCCTAGTCCCCGCTGCTCAGGACATCCTCGGCATAGCGCATGACGAGCGCGGCCCGATACGCTTCGCCTTCGGCATCGGCGGCACCTGCATGGCCGCCGTCGATATTCTCGAAATAATAGACCTTGTGCCCCTGTTCGGTCAGGCGCGCCGCCATCTTGCGCGCATGGCCGGGATGAACGCGGTCATCCTTTGTGGACGTATAGATCATGACGGGCGGATAGTCGGCATCCGTCCGTAGATGCTGATAGGGTGAATAGGCGCCCAGATAGGCCCATTCCTCGGGGATATCCGGATCGCCATATTCGCCGACCCACGATGCGCCCGCCAGCAGCTTGTCATAGCGCCACATGTCAGACAGCGGCACGCCCATGATAATCCCGTCGAACAAATCCGGGCGCTGCACCAGCGCCGCACCGACGACCAGCCCGCCGTTGGAACGGCCAGACGCCGCCAGGGTCGACGTCAGACCCGACGATTTCAGATCCTCGCCCACCGCGTAAAGGTCGTCATGCACCTTTTGCCGGTTCGCCTTCAGCGTCTGCGAATGCCAGGCCGGGCCATATTCGTCGCCGCCACGGATATTGGCGATGACGAAACTGTTCCCCTGCTCCAGCCAGAACAGCGCCATCGGCCCCAGGCGGGAAGGATTGTCAGTCAGATATGTCGGTAATTGCCCGCCGCGAAAGCCGCCATAGGCATGCATGATCGTCGGCAGCGGCGCGGTCGCACCGGCGGGTCGAACGACGAAATAGGGGATGCGCGTGCCGTCCTTCGACGTCGCAAAACGCTGCTCCACCTCGATCATGTCGGGATCGAATGCGGGGTCGAGACTGTCGATCAGCGCGGGCTCCGCCCCCGACTGAGTAGCATATAATGCCGGTGGGGACGCGAAATTCTCAACCGTCAGGAAGGCAATATCCGCCTGCCCGCCCGCTGCCTCAAGCGTCACGACGCTATTGTCCGGCAGCGGCACGTCAGCGGCATTCCAGTTTCGGTCAAGCGCGAGCAGGCGGCCGCTGACATCGTCGAGCAGGGAAAGATAAAGCCGGTCCGCGCCTGCCTCTATCTGGCGCACCGATTGAGACGCCGACGGCACGAAAACAGGTTCGACGCCAAATTCGCCGCGCTCGATCAGCGCCTCCAGATCATAGGCGAGGACGGTACCGGATTCGTAATCGCCCCAATCCTCGTTCAGCTGAACAATGCCCTTACCAGCAAAACCTTCGCTGACCGTGGCACTCTGCGGGATCGGCACCTTCACCAGCGTTCCGTCCGGCCGAACATGGGAATATTCATAGTCCCAGAAGGTGATATTGCGGACAAGGAGCGGGTAATTTTTACCCCGCGTCCGCAGATTGCCCACGGTGAAGCCGACATCGGTTGCCGGAATTTCCTGTAATACGGGGGCATCCTGCAATGCTATGCCGCGACGCCACAGGCGGACCTGCCGACCATAACCGGATTCGGTCAGGGAACCGGGGCCAAAGTCGCTGGCGATCAGCATCGCATCTTCGTTCAGCCAGCCATAATCATGCTTTGCGGGAGGCAGCGTGAAGCCGCCGTCCACGAAATCCCCGCGTGATACGTCGAATTCCCGCACCACGCCGGCATCGCTGCCCCCCTCAGACATGCGTACCAGACAGCGATCATATTCAGGGGCCAGGCAGGTGGCGGCGCCCCAGACCCAATTCTTGCCTTCCTTGTCGGACAGAGCATCAAGATCGAGAAGAGTGCGCCAGCCGGGCGTTCCAGCGAGATAGTCGTCGATGGTGGCGATGCGCCAAAGGCCGTGGGTGTTCGTCTCGTCGGTCCAGAAGTTCGACACCTTGTCGCCCATCACCGCATAGGGCGTGGCGATGCGTTCGGGGTTGCTAAGGATAGCCTTGGCCCGATCGCGATATGTCGCAAAGGCGGGCGATGCGGTCAGTTCCGCCGCCGTCTCCGCATTCCAGTCCCGAACCTGCGCGAGCGCGCGTTCGCCCTCAACTTCTTCCAGCCACAAATAGGGGTCATCCATCTGCGGCGCCGATGCCGTATCCCCCTCCGCCGACGTCACAGTGGCGCAGGCCGACAGACAGAGAAAAGATGCGATAAAGAGGCGCGAAACGGCGGCTTTGACAGGCGCGGTGCGACGGGCGTGTGAGATCGCCAATTCATCAATCCCCATCGACGCTGTTGATCGCGGCGGGCGCAACGGGCTGGTCTGGATCGCCCAGATCCCCCTTGCCAACCGCACTGCCCGCCATTTCCAGCATGCGTTCAAGCGGCTTCAGCGCCTTCACGCGCACCTCCTCCGACATTTCGATCCGTGGTTCCAGATCTCGCAGGGCGAAATAGAGTTTTTCCAGTGTGTTCATGGCCATGAAGGGGCACATGTTGCAATTGCAATTGCCGTCCGCGCCCGGCGCGCCGATGAATGTTTTCTGCGGTGCCGCCTTTTCCATCTGATGGATGATGTGCGGCTCCGTCGCGACGATGATCGTCTCGGCCTCATGCGCCAGCACCCAGCTGAGGATCGAGCTGGTCGATCCGACATGATCGGCATGGTCCAGAATATGCGCCGGACATTCGGGATGCGCGGCGACCGGCGCGCCGGGATGCTGCGCCTTCAGCTTGATCAGTTCCTTCTCCGAAAAGGCCTCGTGCACGATGCACGCGCCCGGCCACAGCAGCATGTCGCGCCCCGTCTTGCGGTTGAAAAAGCCGCCCAGATGGCGATCGGGCGCAAAGATGATCTTCTGATCCTTCGGCAGTTGCGACAGGATATCTTCCGCCGAGGAGGAGGTAACGATAATGTCGCTGAGCGCCTTCACCTCCGCCGAACAATTTATGTAGGTCAGCGCGATATGGTCCGGGTGCTCCTCCCGGAAACGCCTGAACTGTTCCGGCGGGCAGGAATCCTCCAGACTGCAGCCTGCATCCATGTCCGGCAGGATAACCGTTTTGTCGGGACTCAAAATCTTTGCCGTCTCCGCCATGAAACGAACGCCGCAAAACGCAATGACATCAGCATCGGTCGCAGCCGCCTTTCGGCTGAGGTCCAGGCTGTCGCCGACGAAGTCCGCCAGATCCTGGATCGCCGAATCCTGATAATAATGCGCCAGGATGACGGCGTTGCGTTCCTTCTTCAGCCGGTTGATTTCCTCGATCAGGTCAAGGCCGGCAAGGCTGTCGGCGGCACGGGCGTCCATATAGTCACTCCAAGAAATTCAGGTTCCATCCAGCTAAATGCCGGGACGTGAATGCGTTTTAATTTCGTCAGCTACCAGAGCCCACCTCGTCGGGGAAGCGCACGATGACCCGCGCCGGCACTCCTGCGGCCTCCAGCGGCAGGCGGAAGCCTCGTGCGACGGCGTCGCGGGCGGCGTCACGGGCCAGGTTCAGCATCAGCGGCGTATCCGCCTCCTGCCGCACCGCCTCGCCGACCTTGCGGCGGTTGGCGCTGTCGAGCGCCTGCTCCGCATTGCCCAGCGTCATCAGCATGCGCCCCTCGCCATATTCCCGCACCTTGGTCAGATCGACCTCGGGCGCAGAGATTTCGACGGCGGGCAGGTTCACCTGCATCGTCGACGTCTCGGCATCCCACCGGACATCGGCGGGCGTCAGCTTCGCATAGTCAATCTCATAGCGGACCGTGGCGGGCACGATCATGGTCTTTTCCGCACTAAGGCCAAGCCGTTCGGCGCGCGATGTCACCGCCACCGTGAAGCGGCCTGCAAAAACGGTCAGCCGGTTCTGCGCGCGTACCGCCTCCAGGCTCGCGGCTGCGATACTTTGGACATCCGGACCGGCATCCTCTTCTTGGTTCAGCACTGCCCAAAGCGCGCCCGCCCCGACCACCAGACCAATGAGAAGGGCGAAGAGCGTACGCATCAGGCCACCAGACGCCATTCGGCGCCCTCGCCTCTTTCAACCAGATTGCGCCGTTCCAGATCGATCAGGTGCGCTAGGACCGACCGCCCGGCCGCGGGGTGCAGCGCCTTCGACACCATGGCGTACATCGCCGCCACCATGCCGGGAATTTCACGCGGGCCGTCGGCAAGCAATTTCAGGATCTGCGTCTCCCTCTGCCGCCGGTGGACCAGATAGCCGCGCACCAGCTTCTGCGGATTTTCAACCGGGTCGCCATGCGTGGGATAATAGATGGCTTCCCCGCGCTGCTGCAGCTTTTTCAAGCTGCTCAGATAGGCGGTCATATCGCCGTCAGGGGGTGAGACCACGGACGTCGACCACCCCATGATATGATCGCCGGAAAACAGCGCCTGCTCTTCGTCCAGCGCGAAACACAGATGGTTGGACGTATGACCAGGCGTGTGAACGGCGGTCAGCGTCCAGTCCGGCCCCGATACGCTTTCACCGTCCGACAGCACGCGGTCCGGCGAATAGGTGGCGTCGAATGCGGCGTCGGATCGCGGCCCGTCGTCTTCCAGGACAAGTTCCGCACAGCCCGCAATCTGCGCTCCCGTCGCCTGCTGCAGACGTACGGCCAACGGGGAGTGGTCCCTGTGGGTATGCGTTACGAGAATGTGGCTGACGGTCTCCCCCTCCGTGGCGGAGAGGATCGCCGCAAGATGATCATCTTCGTCGGGGCCGGGGTCGATCACCGCCACCGTATCATTTCCCACGATATAGGTTCCGGTGCCCAGATAGGTGAAGGCGCTGGGATTCTTCGCGAGAACCCGGCGCACACGCGGGGTCATGCGGTCTGCCTTGCCATAGGGCGCGGCGGCGATGGCGTCGTCGATGCTCATGGGGAATAGGTGGCGGGCCGGGACCCGATTGGCAAGAGTATGACGTTGCGCAGTAGCCCTGAATGGAAACGGCCGGATGGACAGGAGGCGAAGCCCTGTCGATCCGGCCGAGTTAATCAAACGCTACCTTTACAAGATGCGCAAGCATCACTCTAAAAACCGCTCGCAAAAGAGATTGTTCCTCAAATTTGGGATTTTTTGATCAAAGAGGCTGCACCTCGTTGAACGGAGTATCCTTTGGCGGTCGCAGATCACCGGGCAAGCCGAGAACGCGTTCCGCGATGATATTCCTAAGGATTTCGTCGGTTCCGCCAGCGATGCGCAGGCCGGCAGCCCAGAAATAACTGTCCTGCAAACGGGCCAGATCGCTGCCGTCCTCGCCCGTCAGGAACCCCGCGCTTTCCGATAGATCCAATGCGAAGCGGCTGATTTCCTGCATTTGCCGGGCGACGACCAGTTTCGCGATCGACTGTTCCGGGCCAGGCGTTTTTCCCTGTGAAAGGGCGGAAAGGGCGCGCTGCTGTGTCAGCGCCACGCCGCGGTCATTGATATAGGCCTGGGCAATCCTTTCGCGCACATCCGCCTGTTGCACCGCCGGTCCACGCGCCGTTTCGGTTATCGCGGCGACCCTCATCAACATCGACCAGTCCGGCGAATTTCGCGGCTTTCCGCCCACGGCCAGACGCTCGTTCATCAGGGTCGTCAGTGCGACCTGCCAGCCCTCCCCTTCCGCGCCCAGCCGCCAGGCATCCGGAATGCGCACATCGTCGAAAAACACTTCGTTGAAATCCGAAGCGCCCGACATTTGTTTCAGCGGGCGACATTCGACGCCTTCGGCGTGCATGTCGACGATGAACATGGTGAGCCCTTTATGCTTGGGGGCGCCTGCATCAGTGCGTGTGATGATGATGCCATAATCGCAAAGATGCGCATTGGTGGTCCACACCTTCTGACCGTTGACGATCCAGTCCGTCCCGTCCCTGACGGCTTTCGCGCGAATGCCGGCAAGATCGGACCCGGCGCTTGGCTCGGAGAACAGCTGGCACCATATCTCGTCACCCTCCAGCGCCCGGGGGACGAACCGCTGGATCACGTCCGGGCTGCCATGGGTGAAGACCGTCGGGATACACATGCCGAGGCCGATATCGTACAGCCCTGTAGGCGCGGCGCTCCTGCTTTCTTCCTGGCTGAAGATGATCGCCTCAATCGGCGCCCTGCTCTGGCCACCGAATTTCTTCGGCCAGGTAATACCGGCATAACCGCCGCCATATTTCTTCTTCTGCCAGCCGCGCTGCCGTGCCACATATTCCTCTGGCGTCTTGGCTGGCGGCAGCCCTTCATATTCCGCCGCATTCTCTGCGATCCACGCGCGGACCCGTGCACGCAGGGCTGCCTCTTCGCGATTATCATTGAAATCCATGTCGCGCTCCTACGCCGTTTCCGCGTTTCTTTGTTCCAGCGCGCGTACCAGCCGCTCCGACCAGAATCCCCGGCTGCCCAGCCCCGCACTCAGCGCGCGCGCGCGGCGATAATAGAATTGGCAATCGGATTCCCATGTGAAGCCGATCCCGCCATGTATCTGCACATTTTCCTCTGCCGTGAAGGTCAGGGCATCCAGGCTGGCGGTACGCACGGCAGCCGCAGCCTGCCGCAATTCCGGCGCATCGGCCGCAAAGGCCCAGGCGCCGTGCATGGCATGCGCCATGGCGAGCTGCTGTTTCACATACATGTCCGCCGCCTTGTGCTTGACGGCCTGATAGCGGCCGATCCTCTGTCCGAAGGCGACCCGCTCACGGGCGTAAGTCACCGCCATGGTCATTGCGGCATCCTGCGTTCCGATCGCTTCAAAGGAGGTGAGTACCGCCGCCTTGTCCAGAAAGTCCGAAAATGCGGATGTGCCGCCCATCGGCTCTGCGCGCGCTCCATCCAGCGCGATACGACCGTGGGGACGCACCAGGTCCAACACGTCCACCCGCTCCACTGCCGCCGCGTCCTGCGCCAGGTCGACCAAATATAGGCGCGGCCCATCATCCCCCGCCACGGTCAGCGCGGCGACATGCGCAATGGGCGCATCGGCAACGGGAACCTTCGTGCCCACCAGTCCCCCTTTTGCCATGCGGGTGTCCGGCATTGCGGTGGGCAGCTGGCTGCGGCCCTCACCCCAGCCAAAGCAACCGATGACCGAACCGTCGGCGATGCCGGGCAGCCAGCGTTCCTGCTGTTGCGGCGTTCCCGCGACCAGCAGCGCCTCAGTGAACAACAGCGTCGACATCAGCGGCACGGGCGCCAGGCTACGCCCCGCCTCTTCCGCGATCAGGCATATTTCTTCCGCGCCGAGACCCAGGCCGCCATGCGCCTCGGGAACGCGCAGCGCGGTCAGCCCAAGGTCCACGATCCCCGACCACATCTTGGTGTCAAAGGCGCGCTCTTCGTCATTCAATATCCGGCGGGCCGCATCCGGTCCCGCCTCTGCATCGAAAAACCGGCGGGCCTGCGCCTGCAGCTCCCGCGCTTCTTCGGAAAAGTCGAAATTCATGCGGGTCTCCTGAAACGGAAGCCCCCCTTATGAACGCAGCAGACGCGCGTCAGCGACCCTTAGTTTGAAGGGGTCGGCCGCAAAAGCCGACCGCCCTCCCGGGGGGGGGGGGGGGGGCGGCGAACAGGCTATTCGCGCAGGTCCGCCCCTACGGCCTTCTTGGCCGCCGCCACGACTTTTGCCGACAGCGCCACAATATCCTCATCGGTGAAGCTCTTTTCACCGGGCTGCATCGTCACCCTGACCGCGACGGAGACCTTGCCTGGCGGCACGCCTTCGCCCGTGAAGCGGTCGAAGAGGCGCGCGCCCGTAATCGCCTTTTTGTCCGCTGAGGCACAGGCCCGCACCAGATCGGCGGCGGCGACTTCCTGATCGACCAGAAAGGCAAAGTCGCGGTTGATGCTTTGCAGGGCGGGGGGTGCGAATGGCGGCCTGCTACGCTTCGCCTTCGACACGGGCAAGGCATCCAGGAAGATTTCGCAAACAGCGATTCGGCCCTTCAGGTCGAAGGCCTTGGCAACGCGTGGGTGCAGCTCGCCAAATTCGGCCAGAACTGTCTTCGGGCCCAGTCGCAGCGTGCCGGACCGGCCCGGATGGTACCAGTCGGCCGCGCCGCGCATCACCTGCAGTTTCTCCACCGGGGCGCCCGCCGCAGCGAGTGCCGCCATGGCTTCGGCCTTGGCATCGAATATGTCGAAGCCGCGTGCCGCCCCGTCGCGCCAGTCCTTTTCGCGCGCCGCCCCGGTCATGACGACACCGATGGTAGGATGCTCGCTGTCGGCGAGATAACGGCGCGCGACCTCGAACAGGCGCACGCCCTGTGCCCCGCGGTTCAGGTTCGCCGCGGCCGCCGACAGAATCCCGGGCAGCACCGACGGCTGCATGACCGCCAGATCGGTGGAAATGGGATTGGCCAGCCGGTGTGTGCCGCCGCCGAAATGGCGGGCCTGCTCATCGGAGATGAAGCTCCAGGTGACAGCCTCGTCCAGCCCGCGGGCCGCCAGCGCACGTCGCGTCCGACGCTCGATCAGCTGAGCTGCCGTTGCGGTCGGCTGCGCCACCCCCTCGGCACGCGGCAGCGGCGTCGATGGAATATTGTCCAGGCCGTGAACGCGAATCACCTCCTCGACCAGATCGGGTGCACCGTCGACATCCTGACGCCATGTCGGCACCGCGACAGTCCACGTGGCGCCCTCCTCCACGGTGAAGCCCAGTCGTGACAGCGTTTCTGCCTGCTGCTGCCGCGGAATATCGAGACCCGACAGCGACGCGCAGAGACTGGGATCATAGCGTACCAGCCGCTGTTCCGTCGGTGCATTACCGGCGGCAATCCGCTCCGATGCCTCGCCCCCGGCCAAGTCCATGATCATGCTGGTGGCCAGGTCCAGCCCCGCTGGCAAGAAGGCGGGATCGACGCCTCGCTCAAATCGTGCACGCGCGTCGGAATTCAGATTCAGCTTTGCACCCGTCTTGCGGATACCGACGGGATCAAAATAGGCGCACTCGATCAGAACATCCGTCGTCGTTGCATCGACACCCGTGCGGGCACCGCCCATGATACCGCCAATGTCGTGCACACCGGTGTCGTCGGCCAGCACGGTCATGCTCTCATCCAGGGCATAGCTCTTGTCGTTCAGAGCGACGACGCTCTCTCCCGCACGCGCCTTGCGCGCCACCAGCGGACCAGTAAGCTTCGCTACATCATAAACGTGCAGTGGCCGGCCACGGTCGAACATGATGTAATTTGTTATGTCGACCAGTACGTCGATCGGCTTCTGGCCGATGGCGGTCAGCCGGCGTTTCAGCCAGTCCGGGCTTTCGCCGTTCCTGACACCACGGACGACCCGCGCATGAAGGGCGGGACAGCCATCCACATCATCGGTCCGTACTTCTACCGGGCAAGGAAAACTGCCCTTCACACGTTCGATCGCCCCCTGTTTCAGCGTGCCGAGGCCCGCCGCCGCCAGATCGCGCGCAATGCCATGAATGCTTAGAGCATCCTGCCGGTTCGGTGTGATCTCGATCTCGATCACCGGATCGTCGAGGCCGGCATATTCCGCAAAGGGGGTGCCGACCGGCGCGTCGGCAGCCAGATCGATGATCCCGTCATGATCCTCGGACAGTTCCAGTTCCCGCTCCGACACCATCATCCCGCGGGACGCGACCCCGCGAATGCTCGTCGGCTTCAGGATCAAGTCGGTGCCTGGAACATAGCTTCCCTCCGGCGCGAAAACGCCTTTCATCCCGGCGCGGGCATTAGGGGCGCCGCAGACCACCTGCACGGGGTCGCCAGAACCGGTGTTGACGGACAGGACCTGCAGCTTGTCGGCATCAGGATGCCGGTCCGCCGTCAGCACCTCGGCAATGCGGAAAGCAGACAGCTTTTCCGCCGGATTTTCGACGCCGGCAACTTCCAGGCCCAGCGTGGTCAGCTTGCCGACGATCTCTTCCAGGGACGCAGTCGTCTCCAGATGGTCCTTCAACCAGGAAAGCGTGAACTTCATGCGCCGACTCCTCCGGACAGCGTGGGAACGCTGAAAGGGCTAAATCCGTAATGGCGGATCCACCGCAGATCGCCGTCGAAGAAGGCCCGCAGGTCGGTCATGCCGTATTTCAGCATCGCAAGCCGGTCGATACCGACGCCAAAGGCGAACCCCTGCCATTCATTGGGGTCGAGGTTGCACATCTCGATCACGCGGCGGTTGACCATCCCCGAACCCAGGATCTCCAGCCATTCGCGGCCCTCTTCATCGCCGCTGCCGCCGATTGAGAGCGTCCCACCGGCAAAGGAACAGCCGACATCGACCTCCGCCGATGGCTCGGTGAACGGGAAATAGCTGGGACGGAAACGCAGCACGACGTCATCGACCTCGAAAAATGCCTTCACGAAGGTTTCCAGCGTCCATTTCAGATGACCCATGGTGATGTCACGATCGATGACCAGCCCCTCGATCTGGTGAAACATGGGCGTGTGCGTGGCATCGGAATCGGAACGATAAACACGGCCGGGTGCGATGATGCGTATCGGCGGCGCCTCCGACATCATGGTACGGATCTGCACCGGGCTGGTATGCGTGCGCAGCAGCTTTGGCGCGCCCTCTCCCTCTGCGGGAAAGTAGAAAGTGTCGTGCATCGCGCGCGCCGGATGGTGTTCCGGAATGTTCAGCGCGGTGAAATTGTGCCAGTCATCCTCGATCTCCGGGCCGCTTTTGACGGCAAAGCCCAGATCGGCGAAAATTTCCGCCAGTTCGTCCATGACCTGGCTGATCGGATGGATGTGGCCCGGCAGGCGATCCGCGACTGGCAGGGTGATGTCGACGGACTCCGCAGCCAGGCGATCGTCGAGCTCCGCATCTTCCAGCGTCACCTTGCGGGTCTGAATGGCGTCCTGCACCGTCTGCCGCATATTGTTGAGAGCCGCGCCGACGGTCTTGCGCTCCTCCGGCGTCATCTTACCCAGCGTTTTCATGCGCGCGGTGATCGCGCCCTGCTTGCCCAGCGCTTCGATGCGGATCGTCTCCACATCCGCAGGCGTCGCTGCGGCGTCGATCCGGGACAGCCAGTCGGCACTTTCTTTGTCGATGTCGCTGCTCATGGTTCGGGTCCTCGAAAACGAAAAAGGCGCGCGGTGTCGGTCCCGAACGGACCGGCCACCGCGCGCCTTCTAAAAGCTGCTGCCTGTAGGTCTAGGCGGCTTTATCGAGTGCGGCCTGGGCCTGCTTGACGATGGCCTTGAAGCTGTCCGCCTCTTCCATCGCCAGACCCGCCAGCACCTTACGGTCCAGATCGATGCCGGCCAGCTTCAGGCCGTGCATGAACGTCGAATAGGTCAGGCCGTCTTCGCGGACCGACGCATTGATGCGCTGGATCCAGAGCGCACGGAAATTGCGCTTCCGCACCTTTCTGTCGCGATAGGCGTACTGCCCCGCTTTATCGACGGCGGCGATCGCCGTGCGGATGGTATTCTTGCGGCGACCGGAAAAGCCCTTCGCCTGCTTCAGGATTTTCTTGTGGCGGGCTTGCGTCGTAACGCCCCGTTTGATGCGTGCCATATATCTTACTCCGCTTCACTTCGTGGCGGCTGGGCCGCCCTTACATCACAGGCCGTACGGCGCCCATTTCTTGATGGCCGGCGTATCGCACTTGGCCAGCAGCTTGGTGCCGCGATTCGTGCGGATATATTTGGCATTATGGCTCGAAAGGCGGTGGCGCTTGCCGACCACGCCGTGCTTTACCTTGCCGGTGGCGGTGATTTTGAAGCGTTTCTTGACGCCGCTCTTGGTCTTTAGCTTGGGCATTTTCGTCTCCTGATGTGTAGAACGATAAAAAACCGCCACGGCAGCCCACACTGGCCGGACGGTTCACGTCGAAGGCGTTGCAATAGGAGTGCAGGGATGAAAAAGCAACCGATTCCCCGGGGCGGCGTTCCGCTTCCATGACAAGCCACGTGCGCCGTTCCTTCCATGCCCCGATCGGTTGGACGCTCGGTATAGTGGCCAGTCTTGTCGGCATCATCGCTCTCCTCTGGCTGATCCTCTTCATCACCAAGGGCCGCTTTCTTCAGGAGCCGTTCGAGACATATGCTTCGGATCAGTTGGGCCGCCCAGTCGCGATCGCCGGTAATTTCCAGCTTTATTCCAATCCCCACATAAAGTTCGTTGCGGGGGGGCTGACCGCCGCCAATCCCGACTGGGCGCAGAACGAAAACCTGGCCGATGTAGAGCGCGTCGAGCTGTCCATCGACATACTGCGCGCGATCTTCGGCGATATGCTGTTCCGTTATGTCGATCTGGATCAGGCCCAGTTCGCGCTGGAATGGAACGAGGACGGCAGCGCGAACAGCTGGACCTTTGGCGAGGAAGAGCCGGAGCCGTTCACGATGCCGGTGATCCGGCGTGCCGATGTACGCGGCACACGCCTGCGCTACCGCGACCCGGTCATGCGCCTGTTCACGCAGATCGGTTTCCAGCCGATAGAGGCGAGCGAGAGCCGTGTCGGCAAGTCGATCGGCTTTTCCGGCGGCGGCATGTCACACGGCACGGCCTTTCTCGTTTCCGGCAAACTGGACAGTCCGAACGCCACCATCGCCGGGGGCCGTAACGAGCTGACAGCCAATATCGAGGTTGGCGACAGCCGCATCGATATTTCTGGAACCCTACCTGGCGTGACAGAATTGGAGGGGAGCGACCTTTCCGTGCGCGCACGCGGATCGAATCTGATGGTGCCAATGCAGTTACTCGCCATTGCCGTTCCCGAAACCCGCAGCTTCGATCTGAACGGCAAGGTCACGAAGGCAGGCGATGAGTGGCGCTTCACGAATATCACCGGCACGTTCGGCGACAGCGACCTTGCCGGGCGCATGACCGTCCGTACCGGCGGCGAGCGAGTTTTCCTAAGTGCGGACCTCAGGTCGGACAGGCTCGATATCATCGATGCCGGCCCCTGGATCGGTTACGATCCGGCACGTTTAGCGGCAGAGGGCGCGGATGGAATCGTGACCAACGAAGGCGGACGCCCGCGCGTTTTTCCCGATGCGCCCCTGAATTCCGATGGTTTGTCACTGCTGGACGTCGACCTGAAATATGCGGCGGCAAATGTCCTGACCAGAACGATCCCGATTACCAATCTCAGCCTGAATCTTGCGCTCGACAATCGCCTTCTGACGCTGAAACCAGTCAGCTTCGATCTTGCCGGCGGAACGCTGACCGCGAACATAGATCTCGACGCGCGCGAATCGCCGGTAAAGACCATCTACGACATCCGCCTCAGCCCGGTGCGCCTGTCGGATCTTTTGACCGGCTTCGATATTGAGGGAACGGGAACGACCGGCACCATGCGTGCGCGCATCGATCTGACCGGCTTTGGCGACAGCGTTCGTGAATCACTCGGCAGTTCCTCCGGGCGCGCAGCTTTCGTGCTGCCGCGTGGCAGTCTGCGCATAGGCAGGGGGGAACTCGTCGAGCTTGATATTGGCGACTTCCTGGAGGCGGCGATCAGCGATGATTTGAAGAAACCGGCGGACATTCGCTGCGGCCTCGTCGCCTTTACCTTCCGGCGCGGCGTCGGCACGACCGATCCTATCTTCATCGACACGGAAAAAGCGGTCATCCGCGGCGGCGGCAACCTGTCCCTGCGCGACGAGAGCGTGAATCTGGCCATCGAAGCCGATTCGAAGAATTTCAGCATATTTTCCGGGCAATCTCCCATCGGCATCGATGGATATATCGCTGAGCCGTCCGTGCATCCTGTATCGCGAAAACTGCTCGGTCGGGCGGCGGCGGGCATCGCGCTCGGGGTTGTGGCATCGCCAATCGCCGCCCTTGCCGCCTTCGTCGATCTGGGGGATGAGGAAGATACGGATTGCCGGCCTGTTCTTGCCGGCGCTTCCGGCACCGAGGTCAAGGCTGCGGACGACGCGGCTGAGGACTGAGTTTCGACTGGTCAAAGTCAGTTAAGGATTTCCCATGCCCATCGTTCGTATCGTCCTTGCCGCGGCGGCGCTAACTGCCACGGCGAACGCAGGCGCTGCCGAGCGGCTGGACCCAGCGCCCGTCCTCACGACGAAGGAAGCACTCGATGTCTGGACGCATGCCAAACCTCAGGAAGCACGCGTCACGCATGTGGATCTCGATCTGGTCGCAGACTTCGAAGATCAGCGCATGTACGGTACGGCAACGCTCGACCTGGACGTGGCGCCAGGCGCAAAAGAGGTACGCCTGGACGATGCCGGGCTGCTGATCAGCGCAATCACGGGAGAGGACGGAAACGCTCTCGACTGGAAGGTGGGTTCCATGGACGCCGACATCGGTGCGCCGCTGTCCATCGCGCTGCAGGGAAATGACAGGATCACGATTTCCTACGCCTCCGCTCCCGGTGCGGAGGCTTTGCAATGGCTACCGCCGGAGGCGACGGCCGGCGGTGAACAGCCCTTCCTGTTCAGTCAGGGGCAGCCCATCGCCAATCGCAGCTGGATCCCAACGCAGGACAGCCCCGGCATTCGTCAGACCTGGTCCGCCCGCATTACCGTACCGCAAGGAATCGTGGCCGTGATGAGCGGCGACAAGCTGACCCCCGAGGGGGTTCCACTGGGCAACGGGCGCGTCAGTTATCGGTTTGAAATGAACAATCCCGTGCCGCCCTACCTGATCGCGCTGGCGGCAGGCGACCTGGAGTTTCGTTCGCTCGGCCCGCGTTCGGGTGTGTTCGCAGAGGCGGAATTCGTGGACGCGGCCGCAGAGGAATTTGCCGACGTCGAAAAGATGATCGACGCGGCCATCGATCTTTACGGTCCCTATCGCTGGGGCCGCTACGACATGCTCGTTCTTCCCGCCAGTTTTCCATATGGTGGCATGGAAAACCCAACGCTGACCTTTCTGACACCCACCATCATTACCGGCGACAAGTCGAACACCGACGTTGTGGCGCATGAACTGGCACATAGCTGGTCGGGCAATCTCGTTACCAACGCCACCTGGTCGGACAATTGGCTGAACGAGGGGTTCACGACCTATTTCGAGAACCGCATCATGGAGGCGCTGTACGGGAAAGAGCGGGCAGCGCTTTATGCCGACCTCGATTTCGCGGCCATGGAGGACCAGATACAGGCTGCGGGCGGCGCGGATGCACCGGCCACGCGCCTGCACGGCGCCCCGGGGGAGACCGCGGGGCAACTGGACTATTTCAAGGGCGCCACCTTCCTGCGGACCATCGAACAGACGGTCGGGCGCGATCGCTGGGACGCCTATTTGCGTTCCTATTTCGACCGTCACGCCTTCCAGCCCCAGACCACCGCCGGCTTTCTGGCCGATCTGCGCGCCAACCTGATCAACGGCGACCAATCGCTTGAAGGATCGCTGCAGCTTGATCGCTGGGCCTTCGCTCCCGGCCTGCCGGAAAACGCCGTCCACCCGACATCGGAAACTCTGGGGCAGGTCGATGCTACACTGGCCAGGTTCAACGCTGGCGGCGCGGCGGAAGAGGTGGATACAGCGGGCTGGACGACGCAGCAGTGGATGCGGTTTCTGCGTGGCATTCCCCGCGAACAGACGCTCGACCGCCTGAAAGAAATGGATCAGGCGCTGGACCTGTCTGCTTCCTCCAACCCCTATGTACGCTCCGCCTGGTACGAAATCGCGATTGCCAACCGCTACGATCCCGTCGTGCCGTCGCTGACCGCCTATCTGAACGAGGTCGGACGGATGCTGTTATTGCGCCCGCTATACGAGGGCCTTGCGGCGCAGGGCGAGTGGGGCACGGCCATAGCCCGGGACGCCTTTGCTTCGGCCCGCAGCGGCTATCATCCCTTCACGGTGCAAATGGTGGAGGGCATCCTTCAAGGCGAGGCCGGGCGCTAAGCCGCTATACGCCTTAACTGCCCAGCATAATTCGTGCCAGATTACGCTATTCATCATTTGTCCTTAACGTCTGCTTCGTTAATGACCGGCCAATGACCGATAGCGAAATGACCGATACCATAGGCGAAGCCCACCAGATTGCCCGCGAAGCCGAAGCGGCGCCCGAAGGCGTTGGCGGCCTGGCGGTCATTTCCATCGGCAAAAGCTATGACAAGCGCCTGGTCCTGCGTGACGTCTCCCTCGGCGTACGCAGGGGCGAAGTGGTCGGTCTGCTTGGCCCGAACGGTGCCGGCAAGACCACCTGCTTCTATTCCGTCATGGGCCTCGTACAGCCCGACCATGGCCGCATCATGCTGGACGGCATCGACATTACGCAATTGCCCATGTACCGGCGCGCCGCCCTTGGCCTTGGCTATTTGCCGCAGGAAACCTCGATCTTTCGGGGTTTGACCGTCGAACAGAACATTATGGCGGTTCTGGAAATCGTCGAACCGAACAAGACCGCCCGCCAGGACCGGCTGGATCAGTTACTGGACGAATTTTCCATTACCCGTCTGCGCAAATCGCCCGCCATGGCGCTGTCCGGCGGCGAACGGCGACGCTGCGAGATCGCGCGTGCGCTTGCCGCCGATCCCTCGATCATGCTGCTGGACGAGCCCTTTGCGGGCATCGATCCGATTTCCATCGGCGATATCCGCGAGCTGGTCCATCAGCTGAAGGATCGGGATATCGGCGTTCTGATTACCGACCATAATGTGCGCGAAACGCTCGACATCGTCGACCGCGCGTGCATCATCTTCGACGGCAGTGTGCTGTTTGAGGGGACGCCGGACGCACTGGTCGCGAACGAGGAGGTGCGCCGCGTTTATCTGGGCGAGGGCTTCTCCCGCTAATGGCGCTTGGCCCCCGCCTGGACCTTCGTCAGACCCAGTCACTGGTGATGACGCCGCAGTTGCAGCAGGCGATCAAGCTGCTGGCGCTTTCCAATATGGAATTGGAAACCTTTCTGCAGGACGAGTTGGAGAAAAACCCTCTTCTGGAGATGCAGGAATCGGAAAGCGGTGAGACAAAGGGGGAAGCGCCCGCCGAAACCGCCGGCTCCGACGAACTGATGATGTCGGGCGGCGGTGATGGCGAAGACGCGCCGCTCGACATGGATGTGGCGGACACCTTTCACCATGACGGCCCCAGCGACATGCCGGAACAGCAGGCCGGCGCGCTCGATGGAGGGCTCAGCCTCAACGGTACCGCACCCGGCGCCGTCCCAGAGGATGCAATCGATATCGGCGAGGCGCAGGCGGCCGGCAAGTCCCTGCACGAGGTCCTGATCGAGCAGACCAGCATTTTCGATCAGGTCGAGGCGATGGTAGCGCGGCACATCATCGACCTGATCGACGACAGCGGATATTTCACCGGTAGCTGCGAGGAGATCGGCTGGCGCCTCGACATGGGCGAGGCGGCGGTTGAGGCGGTCCTGCTGAAGATCCAGACATTCGAGCCGACCGGCGTTGGCGCCCGCGATCTGGGCGAATGCCTGGCGCTGCAGGCGAAGGAGGCGGATCGCTATGACCCCTGCATGGCGGCGCTTCTGGAGCGGCTGGACTTGCTGGCCCGTGGAGAATTGGGCGCGCTGCGCCGATACTGCAAGGTAGATGCCGACGACCTTGCCGACATGATTCAGGAGATCCGGCAATATAATCCGAAGCCAGGCCTGCTGTTTGGCGGCGGGGAGGCCATGCCGATCGTTCCCGACGTCTTCGTGGCCGCAAAGCCGCAGGGCGGCTGGAAAGTGGAAATCAATTCCGCAACGCTTCCGCGCCTTCTGGTTAATCGCGCCTATGCGGCAGAGCTCCATTCCGGTGGCAGCCGGTCAAAAGATACGAACGCATTTCTGTCTGAATGCCTGCAGTCCGCCAATTGGTTGATGAATGCCCTCGATCAAAGGCAACGCACGATCGTCCGCGTCGCGTCAGAAATCGTGAAGCAGCAGGAAGCGTTTTTCCTGGAGGGCGTTTCCCGCCTGAAGCCGCTGACCCTGCGTGCCATCGCGGAAGAAATCGAAATGCACGAATCGACCGTCAGTCGCGTGACGTCGAACAAATATCTAATGTGCTCCCGCGGGCTATTTGAGCTGAAATATTTTTTCACCAGTGCCATCCAGTCGACCGCCGCCGATGGCGACGCCGTGAGCGCCGAGGCAGTCAAGAGCCGCATTGCCGCCCTGATCGGCAGCGAATCACCGAAAAAAGTGCTGTCCGACGATAAGCTGGTTACCCTGCTGAACGAGGATGGCTTTGACATCGCGCGTCGTACGGTCGCCAAATATCGAGAGGCGCTGGGGCTTGGCAGCTCCGTGCAGCGCCGCCGCAGCTATGCGCTTGAGGGTAATTCAGGCCGCAAACGGGCAGGCACGGGCTGACCACGCCACCTGCGATGCCTGGCTCGCCTCATCCCGCTGGTCACATGGCGCGCACAAAATCCGTCAGCCATGCGCCCCGCCGCTCCCGGCGCAGCCGTTCGCCCGCCACGATCTTCCTGACATCGGCAAAGCAGGCCTGCAGTTCCTCATTGATCAGGACGTAGTCATATTCCGCCCAATGGCTGATTTCAGCGCCAGCGCGGGCCATCCTGCCGGCGATGACCTCTTCCGAATCCGTACCCCGGCCGCGCAACCTGCGCTCAAGTTCCGCAAGGGATGGCGGCAGCAGAAATATGGAGACGATATCCTCCCGCATCTGCTGTTTCAGCTGCTGGGTTCCCTGCCAATCCACATCGAACAGCATGTCGTTCCCCGCAGCCAGCGCAGCCTCGACGGGCGCACGGGGCGTTCCGTACCGGTGATCGAACACGTTCGCCCACTCGATCAGGGCATCGGACGCGATCAGAGCGTCGAATTGCTCGTCGGTTTCGAAAAAATACTCGCGCCCATGTTCCTCGCCGGGGCGCGGGGGGCGCGTCGTCGCCGAAACCGAAACCCGCATTGCGGGTTCCGCCTCCAGCAACATGCGCGCCATCGTGCTCTTGCCCGCACCCGAAGGTGACGACAGCACGAACAAAATGCCCCGCCGGTTCACGCGCGCCTCCCCCTGCCGGGCAGGATGTCAGCCAATCATCGTCTCCGGACGAACGACTTCGCGGAACCGCTCTTCCGAAATCAGGTCCAGCGCGCGCGCCGCCTCCAGAAGCGTGGTGCCCTCCTTATGGGCTTTCTTCGCGATGTCGGCGGCGCTGTCATAACCGATTTCCGGCGCCAGCGCGGTGACCAGCATCAGCGACCGTTCCAGAAGTTCGCCAATCCGCTCGCGATTGGGCTGAACACCCTCAACGCAACGATCCGTGAAGGACACGCTGGCATCGGCGATCAGTCGGATCGACTGCAGCACGTTATAAGCGATGACAGGCTTGAAAACGTTCAGTTCCATGTGGCCCTGCGCACCGCCGACGGTGACGGTGGTGTGGTTGCCCATGACCTGCGCGGCCACCATGGTCAGCGCTTCGCACTGCGTCGGGTTGACCTTGCCGGGCATGATGGAGGAGCCGGGTTCGTTTTCCGGCAGCTGCAATTCGCCCAGACCAGAACGCGGCCCGGACCCCAGCAAGCGCAAATCATTGGCGATCTTGTTGAGGCTGACGGCCAGCACGTTAAGGGCACCTGACAATTCGACCATCGTGTCATGCGTCGCCAGCGCCTCGAACTTGTTGGGGGCAGTCTCGAAGGGCAGCCCTGTCAGCTCCGCCACCTGCGCCGCGAAATCCTCGGCAAAGCCCTTGGGCGCATTCAGGCCCGTACCAACGGCCGTACCGCCCTGGGCAAGACGGTAGACGCGCGGCAGCGTCGCCTCGATGCGCGCAATGCCGTCCTCGATCATGCGGGCATAGCCGCCGAATTCCTGGCCCAGCGTCACGGGCGTCGCATCCTGCATGTGCGTGCGACCGATCTTGACAATGTCGGCGAATTCCTCCGCCTTCTCCTCCAGCGCGCCGCGCAGATGTTCCAGCGCGGGAACCAGCAGCGAATTGATTTCGCGCCCCGCTGCGATGTGCATGGCGGTCGGGAAGGTGTCGTTGGACGACTGGCCGCGATTGACGTGGTCATTGGGATGCACCGGGTCCTTGCCCCCGCGTGTCCCCGTCAAAATCTCGTTCGCACGCCCGGCGATCACTTCATTCGTGTTCATATTGGACTGAGTGCCGGAACCGGTTTGCCACACGACCAGGGGAAACTGATCGTCAAATTCACCGTTCGCGACCTGCTCTGCCGCCGTCTGGATGGCGCCTGCCAGCTTCGCATCCAGGCCGGACTTCTCGTTCACCAGCGCGGCGGCATGTTTCACGATCCCCAGCGCGTGCACCAGTGCCTTTGGCATACGCTCGTCGCCAATAGGGAAATTGCCAATCGAGCGCTGCGTCTGGGCACCCCAATAGGCATCAGCCGGCACCTTGATGGGGCCAAAGCTGTCGGATTCGGTGCGGGTCTTCTCGTTTGTCATGCTGGCTCCATTAAAATCGTCATTCCGGCGCAGGCCCGGGCCACTCACGCGATGCCCGGATCCTGATTCGATGTCCGAAAGGCGGATCGCCGCCCCCGCGGGATGGTTAGAAAGAGAGGCTCTGCGCCTCAATCATTTCTTGCGAAAATCGACCGAAACCACGTTCCCCTTTGACTCGCCGCCAGACGTTTTCGGCGGCTCACCCGCATCTCCACCGGCCTCAGCATCCCCGTCGGCGTCGTTCTTGACGGAGGAAAGCGATGAACGGGGGACGTGTGGCGGCGGGAACTGCAAGGCAAAATTCACCGATGGATCGACGAACCCGATAATCGCATCGAACGGAATAACCAGCTTCGCAGGAACCTGATTGAAGCTGAGGCCGATCTCGAACCCCTCCCGATCGACCTTCAGATCCCAATAGCGATGCTGGACGACGACGGTCATTTCGTCGGGGTAACGCTCCAGCAGGTGCGCCGGGATATCGACGCCCTTCGCGCGCGTCTTGAACGCGATGTAGAAATGGTGCCCGCCGGGCAGCGACCCCTCCGACGCGATATTTGTCAGTGTCAGGTAAACGACACCGCGCAGCGCCTCCTGAACATATTCGTCATAGGGGATCAGGCTATCGGGCGGGGTTTCTTCGGTCATTCGGTACAGGTGGGCCAGACGACGGAATTGGTCAAGTGACGGCGGACGCTACAGCTGCTCAATTCCACCAGAAAAGAATGTAACCGCACCGGACCAAACTCGCCTATCGCGACTCCACACTCTGGCTGCAGAAACAGCCTATGGCATCTGCGGAATTACCCTGTCTGACATGTGGATGCATCGACTGCGATTGTCCGCCGCCGCCATCACGATTGATCGACGGACTTTCCCACATGGTGCAGGTCGTGGGACGGCGGCTGAGGCCGGATATGACATCGCGCCCCCGGCCTGACCCTATCCGTCGATTGCGGCGATGACGCCGGGCTAGCTTTCATTCCTCCCGCAGCTTGGGGGTGAGGAAGCCAATTCCCTGGGTTGCCATGGCATCCTGCTTCAAAGTGCTCTGCATCTTCTCATATTCGCGTTCCAGTTCAGGCGTCACCGATGCACGGCTTTCCTTTAGTGCCAGATCGAAATGTGCGTTGGTGACGTTACTGATCGTCAGGTTCTCTCGCAACGCGGCCATACCCGCCCGCCGCACCAGATCGTTCAGATCGGCCCCGGTATAATGATCCGTCGCCGCCGCGATCCTTGATAGTTCGACGTCGCTCGCAAGCGGCATCTTCGCTGTCTGGATTTCCAGGATTTTCTGGCGGCCCGCCTTGTCGGGAACAGGGATATAGACCAACTCATCAAAGCGTCCCGGCCGCAATAGGGCAGGATCAAGCAGAGTGGGCCGGTTCGTCGCCCCGATGACGATGACGGAATTCAGTTCTTCCAGCCCGTCCATTTCGGCCAGAATCGTGTTGACGACGCGTTCGGTCACCTGCGGTTCGCCCATACTGCCGCCGCGTGACGGCGCTAGGCTGTCGATTTCATCTATGAATATGATGGCCGGCGCTACCTGACGCGCCCGCGCGAACAGGCGGCTGACCTGCTGTTCCGATTCGCCGTACCATTTCGACAAGAGGTCGGACGATTTGGTAGAGATGAAATTCGCCTCCGCCTCTCGCGCGACTGCCTTCGCAAGCATGGTCTTGCCAGTGCCCGGCGGGCCATAGAACAAAAAGCCGGAGGCCGGTTCAATGCCCAGACGGCGAAACGCATCCGGATGTTTCAGCGGCAATTCGATCCCCTCGCGCAGCTTCGCCCGAACCTCGTCCAAACCGCCGACATCGTCCCAGGCAACGTCGGGCGCCTGGATCATGATTTCGCGCAGTGCAGAGGGCTGCACCCGCTTCAGCGCACTCATGAAATCCGCCCGCCGCACGTCCAGCCTGTCGAGCACCTCCGCAGGGATGGTATTCTCGTCCAGATCGATCTCGGGCAGCGTCCGCCGCAGCGCCTCTATCGCCGCTTCCCGCGACAACGCCGCGATGTCGGCACCGACAAAGCCATAGGCGGTGCGGGCAAGCTCATCCAGATCGACATCTTCGTTCAGCGGCATACCGCGCGTGTGAATGCCCAGGATTTCCCGGCGCCCCTTCTGATCGGGCACGCCGATGACGATCTCCCGGTCGAAGCGGCCCGGCCGGCGCAGCGCTTCGTCGATGGAGTCGGGCCGGTTCGTCGCTGCGATGACGACGGTATTCTGCCGCGCGGTGATGCCATCCATCAGCGTCAGCAGCGTGGCCACCAGCCGCCGCTCCATTTCACCGCGTGCTTCATCCCGCTTCGGCGCAATGGAATCGATTTCGTCGATAAAGATGATCGACGGCGCATTATTTTCCGCCTCGGCGAAAATCTCGCGCAGTCGCTTCTCGGATTCGCCATATTGGCTGCCAATGATTTCCGGTCCGGCGATCTGCAGGAAATTCGCCTCGGATTCATTGGCGACCGCCTTTGCCAGCCGCGTCTTGCCGGTGCCGGGCGGGCCATGCAGCAGCACGCCCTTGGGAGGATCGACGCCCAGCCGCTGAAACAATTCGGGGTGGCGCAGCGGCAGTTCGACCATTTCCCGCACCTGATCGATCGTCGACCCCAGGCCGCCAATATCGTCATAGGTGACATCGATGCGGCGGCTTTCCTTGGGCCGCTCATATTCCGTTCTCAATTCGACCTCGGTCGAATCGTCGATCACGACGATACCGGCGGGAGAGGCGGACACCACGACGAGACGAATTTCCTGCAGTCCATAGGACCGGCGGACTATCTGCGCCTGCATTTGTGGCGGCAAGCGGGGATCGACCTGCGGATTCTGGCGGCCAACCGTCGCGACAACATCGCCCGGTGACAGGGGCCTGCCGCTGAAAAAGCGTTTCAGCCCCTCCGTATTGCCCGACAGTCGCACTTCCTGCTGGGCCGGCGCGAACACCACTTTCGTGGCCGGTTTTACGTCGGCGCGGGACAGGTGGACGAATTCGCCGGAGGTGACGCCGGCATTGGCGCGAAGCAGGCCGTCCAGACGAACCAGATCCAGCCCCTCATCCTCCTCATAGGGGCCGATGGCGATGGCCGTAGTGGTGCGATTGCCGGCAATTTCGATAGGCCCGCCCTCGCTAATGCCCAATTGGGCAAAGGCGGTGCGTGGCAGGCGGGCAATTCCCTTGCCGGCATCCTCGCTGCGCGCATTCGCCACCTGGAATTTGATGCTGGGTTGATCGTCGTCCCGAGGCGCCATGTCGATCCTTCCTGTCGGTTTCTCCGACAACGGGAGCGATGCGCGCCTGTTCCCTGAAACGGCGCAAACATAGGCGGTCAGGCTGCCGAACCTTGTGATTTGTGGAATGGAGGGCTTCTGTTGCCCGGTGCCCTCCGGACCGCTGGACTGGCGCTTCTGTTACCCGGTGCGCCCCGAACCGTGCTTAAGTCGTTCTAACCTAATCCTAGAAGGATTTGGGTTAGGCGGCCATCGCAAATGCTTCGTTATCGTTAGCATTTATTGAGATTGAACAGTTTAACGGCTCATTCAGGCCGGGCAAAATCACCGTCTTTCAGTACATGTCGATCCTGTTTCAGCCCCATCAGAGACAGCGTTTCCAAAGGGTCGCGCGGTCTGTGGTGGAGCTGCCGGGTACCGCCCCCGGGTCCATTATACCTATTACACGGCAACATTTATCACCATATTCCGCCGCTAAGCGGACAGGAGGGATATAGCGCGGGCCTGCTTAATTTTCAATATGGACCGCATAATCATGCCGTTTGCAAAAACGTCGAAAGATCGGCGCGATCTCCGCATCCGCCATTAAGGGTGCGGCAGGATCCTCGCTCAGGCGGCGCCACTTGCCGACGGAGGCTGGATCCAGGTCGCGGATTTCACCAACCGCCTCCAGCAGATATTCGTCGAATTCCTTGGGCGCGCTGGCCACATTGGCGGCCATCGCGCCCAGTCCCGCACTTCCGGGCTTCACCGTCAGGCCGAAGTGATCGTGCAGGCGCTGCGCCACCATGTCGGGTGCGCCAGCCAGATCCTCGTACCGCAGCAGTAACAGCGCTGGATCGCCAGCCATGGCGTCCTGCAGATATGCGCCGCCCTCTATGCTGCGCCTCCAATGCCCCGGACTGACATAGTCCGGCAGGCCGCCCCGACCCGAATGGCTGGACAGCATCACGTCACGCGGATCGCGCACCATCAGGATGATGCCCAGTCCCTCGCTGCGGGTAAGCGCGATCAGCCGGTCAAGTTGCTGCCGTTCAAACCAGCCATGGTTACGCTTGGTGGCGTAGAACTTCGCCTCATCGCGGGACAGGCCGGCCCGGCGAAAGGCGTCCAGCGCCTCCAGACGGTCGCGCAGCAAGGGATGGTCCAGCGACGTTTCCTCATAATGAAAATGCAGGCCGCGAAAGGCGGTCATCGCCATGTGCATCATCGTCGTGCCGCTGCGCGAACAGCCGACGATGTGCAGCCGGCGGACATTGTGGCGCGCAAACAGATGCCGCCCCCATGCCGCCTTGGCCCGTGCGATCATCGCGGCGCGGTCTTGCGCTCCGCGACCAGCAGGTAACGCTGCAGCAGCCCTTCGTTGATCGTGTCCCAGTCGAATCGCTTCGATCGTTCCCGCCCCGCCTGGCCGGCGCGGGCGCGTTCCTCTGGATCATTCAGGTAAAATGCCAGGGCATCGGCGGACTGGCGGATCGAATCCGGCGTCGTCAGGCGACCGTTGACCCCATCCTCCACCAGGCTGAGGCTGCCCGTGGCGCGCGCGGCCACCACCGGCAGGCCGGATGCCATCGCCTCCAGCGTCACATTGCCAAAGGTCTCGGTGGACGACGGATTGAACATGATGTCTGCGCTGGCAAAGGCGCGCGCCAGCGCCTCGCCCGCCAGAAAGCCGGTGAAAACTCCCTGCGGTGCACGCTCCTCGATCCACTTCCGGGCGGGGCCTTCGCCCACGAACAGGGCGCGATACGCCACCTTTCGCCGGTCGAGTTCCGCCAGCGTATCGGCAAATGTATCGAGTCCTTTTTCAAGGACCAGCCTGCCTACGAACAGGATGACCTTCTCATCATCGCCAATGCCCAGTTCGCGGCGCCAGGGCAGATCGCGTTTCTCCGGGCAGAATATGTCGCCGTCTATGCCACGGCTCCAGATCTTCACGTTACGGTTCATGCGCTGATCGGTCAGAACCGCCGCCATAGATTCGGACGGGGCATAGATTTCCGCGCATCTGCGATACAGCCTGCGCAGGGCCGCCTCGATAAAGGTCTGCATCCACGCCGCACGGTAATAGCGAAAATAGGTTTCAAAGCGCGTGTGCACGCTGGCGACGAGCGGAACATAGTGGCGATGCGCCCAGGCGGCCGCGCGGTGTCCGATCAGATCCGGGCTGGCAATGTGGACAATGTGGGGATCAAAGGCGGCGATGTCGCTGCCATTGCCGATCAGGCCAAAGCCAAAGCGATATTCATCGCGTCCGGGCAAGGCGACCGACGGAATAGACACCACTTCGCCCGTCGCGGGGAAAGGCGGATTGTCGACGGTGGGCGAATAGATGCGTACCTTCACCCCGCGCGACAGCAAGTGACGCACCAGGCGGTTCAACGCCTGGTTCGCCCCGTCCTTCACATAATTGTAATTGCCCGAAAACAGGGCGACGCGCAGATCTTCCGGTTGCATCCGGCGACGCTTACCGCCGCATGAGCGAAAATGCCAAGCGCAACGCACCGCCCTATCGCGCGTTTTTCCGCTTTAAGGAGAGGCGCACCATGTCGAACGCGAACAGTTTTCAGAAAAACCAATACGTAAAATGGTCTTGGGCCAATGGCACCGCAAAGGGCCAGATCGCGGAACGCTTCGAGCGAGAGGTAACTCGCACGCTGAAGGGATCGGAAATCACCAGAAAGGGCGATGCCGATAATCCCGCCTATCTGATCACGCAGGATCACGGCGACCAAGTCCTGAAGCTGGGTTCGGAGCTTCAGGCCGACCCGCAGGACGGCTGACCGCGCGGTCGATCGGCCGCCGCCCCGGCCCCAAAGAAAAGGGCCGCCCGGACGATTGTCCGGACAGCCCCTTTTTCGGCGTAGAAGAGCGCTCTACTCGGCGGTTTCCACCGGCGTCGGCGCTTCCGGCACCGATGCGTTTGCGGCTTCCGCCGCCGCCTCGGCTTCGGCGGCATCTTCTGCGGCCTGCGCTTCCAATGCCCGCTTCTGCTTGTCACGCAGCTTCTGATCGCGGCGCTGTGCCTCGATACGTGCGCGGTTCATGGCGGCGCCCGTGCCCGCAGGGATCAGGCGGCCCACGATGACGTTTTCCTTCAGGCCGTCCAGGCGGTCGATCTTGCCCTGCACCGATGCCTCGGTAAGGACGCGGGTCGTTTCCTGGAACGATGCGGCGGAGATGAACGAACGCGTCTGCAGCGACGCCTTCGTGATGCCGAGAAGCACGGGCTTGCCTTCTGCCTTTTCCTGGCGGCTCGACAGCTTCGCATTCTCTTCTTCCATCTCGCGTCGATCGACCTGTTCGCCGACCAGCAACGTCGTCGCGCCGGACTTCGTGATCTCGACCTTTTGCAGCATCTGACGAACGATCGTCTCGATGTGCTTATCGTTGATCTTCACGCCCTGCAGACGATAGACCTCCTGAATCTCCCAGACGAGATATTCGGCCAAGGCCTCGACGCCCATGACGTCCAGAATATCGTGCGGGCTGGGATTGCCATCGATCAGATAGTCGCCCTTGCGCACCATATCCCCGTCCTGGACGGTCATATGCTTGCCCTTGGGGACCATGTAATCGACCGTCTCGCCCTCACCATCCTCGGGATGAATGAAGATCTTCTTCTTGGTCTTGTAATCACGCCCGAATTCGACGCGACCGTCGATGCTGGCGATGACCGCATTGTCCTTCGGAATGCGGGCCTCGAACAGCTCGGCGACGCGCGGCAGACCGCCGGTAATGTCGCGGGTCTTGGCGGCTTCACGCGGAATACGCGCGATCACCTCACCCGGCTTCACCTCCTGCCCTTCGGCAACCGACAGAATGGCGCCGACGTTCAGCTGATAGACGGCGGCATCTTCCGACTTGCCGGATGTCAGCGTGATGCGCGGCTTCAGGTCGCCCGATTTCGGCTGCCCCTTCCAATCGACAACGGTCTTGTTGGCGATACCGGTGGCTTCGTCGGCGGCTTCCTCCATGGAGATGCCTTCGATCAGGTCCTGATAGCCGACAACGCCGCCCTTATCGGTGATGACCGGGGCCGTGTACGGATCCCATTCCGCGATCCGGGCACCCTGCTTCACGATATGGCCGTTCTCGCCATGCAGCTGCGCGCCGTAGGGAATACGGTTCACACTGCGCTCGCGGCCTTCCATGTCGATCACGGCCAGCTCGCCGCCACGCGACATGGCGATGGTGCGGCCCTTTGCATCGACGATGGTTTCCAGGTTCCGGTATTCCAGCTTGCCGTCGAAGGATGATTCCAGCGTCGACTGCTCGGACACCTGTGCCGCGCCGCCGATGTGGAAGGTCCGCATGGTCAGCTGCGTACCCGGCTCACCGATGGACTGCGCGGCGATAACGCCGACAGCTTCACCGATATTGACCGGAGTACCGCGTGCCAGGTCACGGCCATAGCAGGAGCCGCAGACGCCAAGCTTCGTCTCGCAGACCAGCGGACTGCGGATCTGCACCGACGCGGGCTCTGCCTCTTCGACGATTTTCACGTCTTCCTCGTCGAGAAGCTTGCCCTTTGCCATGACGACTTCGCCCGATTTGGCATCGACGACATCGTCGGCCAGCGTGCGGCCGAGGATACGTTCGCCCAGGGACACGATGGTCGTACCGCCTTCGACGATGGCTTTCACGGTCAGGAAGTTTTCCGTCCCGCAATCCTCTTCCATGATGACGCAGTCCTGCGACACGTCGACCAGACGCCGCGTCAGATAGCCGGAGTTCGCCGTCTTGAGCGCCGTATCGGCAAGACCCTTACGGGCGCCGTGGGTGGAGTTGAAATATTCAAGAACGGTCAGACCTTCCTTGAAGTTCGAGATGATTGGCGTTTCGATGATCTCGCCCGACGGCTTGGCCATCAGGCCGCGCATACCGGCCAGCTGCTTCATCTGGGCGGGGGAGCCACGCGCGCCGGAGTGCGCCATCATGTAGATCGCGTTCACCGGCTTTTCACGGCCATTCTCGTCCAGTTCGTGCGCCTTCAGCTTGTCCATCATGGCGTCGGCCACCTGGTCGCCGCAGCGGGACCAGGCGTCGATCACCTTGTTGTACTTCTCACCCTGGGTGATCAGGCCGTCCTGATATTGCTGTTCGAAATCGGCGACGGTCGCACGTGCATCCGTGACCAGCTGCTCCTTCTCGAACGGGATGATCATGTCATCCTTGCCGAAGGAGATGCCGGCCTTGCAGGCGTGCTTGAAGCCCAGGTCCATGATGGCGTCGGCGAAAAGTACCGTGTCCTTCTGACCCGTCTCGCGATAGACGACGTCGATAACGTCGGCGATTTCCTTCTTCGTCAGAAGGCGGTTGACGAGTTCATAGGGTACCTTGTGCGAATTCGGCAGCTTTTCGCCCAGAAGCATACGACCCGGCGTCGTGTCGACGCGCATCATATATTCATTGCCGGCTTCGTCGGTCTGCGGAACACGTGTGGTGATCTTCGTGTGCAGCGTGACCAGGCCGTTGTCGAGCGCATGCTGCACCTCGACCGCACCGGACAGGACCATGCCCTCGCCCGGTTCGCCCTGACGGTCCATGGACAGATAATAGAGACCCAGAATCATGTCCTGCGACGGCACGATGATCGGCTTGCCATTGGCAGGCGACAGGATGTTGTTCGTCGACATCATCAGGACGCGCGCCTCCAGCTGAGCCTCCAGGCTCAGCGGCACGTGAACGGCCATCTGGTCACCGTCGAAGTCGGCGTTGAAGGCCGAGCAGACCAGCGGATGCAGCTGGATCGCCTTGCCTTCGATCAGCACAGGCTCGAACGCCTGGATGCCCAGACGGTGCAGCGTCGGCGCCCGGTTCAGCATGACCGGGTGCTCGCGGATGACCTCCTCCAGGATGTCCCAGACTTCCTTGCGTTCCTTTTCGACCCATTTCTTGGCCTGCTTCAGGGTCATGGAAAGACCCTTGGCGTCCAGACGGGCGTAGATGAACGGCTTGAACAGCTCCAGCGCCATCTTCTTTGGCAGGCCGCACTGGTGCAGCTTCAGCTCCGGACCGGTCACGATGACGGAACGACCCGAATAGTCGACGCGCTTGCCAAGGAGGTTCTGGCGGAAGCGGCCCTGCTTGCCCTTCAGCATGTCGCTGAGCGATTTCAGCGGGCGCTTATTGGCACCCGTGATCGTGCGGCCGCGACGGCCATTGTCGAACAGCGCATCGACGGATTCCTGCAGCATGCGCTTTTCGTTGCGGACGATGATGTCCGGCGCGCGCAGCTCGATCAGGCGTTTCAGGCGGTTGTTCCGGTTGATGACCCGGCGATACAGGTCGTTCAAATCGGACGTCGCAAAGCGGCCGCCATCCAGCGGCACCAGCGGACGCAGGTCCGGCGGGATCACGGGAACGACCGACAGGATCATCCATTCGGGACGGTTACCCGACTGCTGGAAGCTCTCGATCACCTTCATGCGCTTGATGATCTTCTTGGGCTTCAGCTCGGATTTCGTGACCGCCAGTTCCTCGGCCAGCGTCGCGTGCTCGGCCTCAAGATCCATGGTTTCCAGAAGCTCGCGGATCGCCTCGGCGCCGATGCCGGCGGTAAAGCCGTCCTCGCCATATTCGTCCTGTGCGTCGAGAAGCTCGTCCTCGGTCAGCAGCTGGAACTTCTCAAGCGGCGTCAGGCCCGGCTCGATCACGATGAAGCTCTCGAAATACAGCACCTTCTCCAGCTGCTTCAGCTGGATGTCGAGCAGCATGCCGATACGGCTGGGCAGGGATTTCAGGAACCAGATATGCGCGACGGGCGCGGCCAGTTCGATGTGGCCCATGCGGTCGCGGCGGACCTTCGACACGGTCACTTCGACGCCGCACTTCTCGCAGACGATGCCCTTATACTTCATGCGCTTGTACTTGCCGCACAGGCACTCATAATCCTTGATCGGGCCAAAGATGCGCGCACAGAACAGGCCGTCACGCTCGGGCTTGAACGTGCGATAATTGATGGTTTCGGGCTTCTTGATCTCGCCGAACGACCAGGAACGAATACGCTCCGGGCTCGCCACGCCGATCTTGATCTGGTCGAACGTCTCCGGCTTTGCAGCCGGGTTGTAGAAGTTCATCAGTTCGTTGTTCATGCCGCTTCGTCCTCTTGGTGGGTCCATCGACCCGTTTTCCATTTCGTCATCCCGGCGAAGGCCGGGACCCATCTCCTGAATTTAATCCCTGGTGCGTCGGTCCGGAGATGGACCCCGGCCTTCGCCGGGGTGACAACCTAGGGGGACTTTTATTCCGCTGCCTGAGCCAGCTGCTCCGGACCCGCGGGGTCGTCCTCATCATCGCCCTCGTTCTTGAGTTCGATATTGAGGCCGAGGGAGCGGATCTCCTTCAGCAGCACGTTGAAGCTCTCGGGGATGCCCGCCTCGAACGTGTCGTCGCCCTTGACGATCGCCTCATAAACCTTGGTGCGGCCCTGAACATCGTCCGACTTCACCGTCAGCATTTCCTGCAATGTGTAGGCGGCGCCATAAGCCTGCAAGGCCCAGACCTCCATCTCGCCGAAGCGCTGGCCACCGAACTGCGCCTTACCGCCCAGCGGCTGCTGGGTGACGAGCGAATAGGGACCGATGGAGCGTGCGTGGATCTTGTCGTCCACCAGGTGATGCAGTTTCAGCATGTAGATATAGCCGACGGTCACCTTGCGGTCGAACTTCTCGCCGGTCCGGCCGTCGTAAAGGTCGACCTGACCCGAACGATCAAGACCCGCGGATTCCAGCATGTCGGCCACATCCGCCTCTCGCGCACCGTCGAACACCGGGGTGCCCATCGGAACGCCGCGCGACAGATTGTGCGACATCTCCATCATTTCCTCATCGGAAAGTCCGGCGATTTCCTTGTCATACTGGCGGCCGTAGATGGACTTCAGCTTCGCCTTCAGCTCCTCGGAGGGCTTACCGGCATTGTTGGCGTGAATGTCCTCCAGCAGGTTCTTGATCTGCACGCCCAGACCGCGCGCGGCCCAGCCTAGATGCGTTTCAAAGATCTGACCGACGTTCATGCGCGACGGCACGCCCAGCGGGTTCAGCACGATGTCGGCATGGGTGCCGTCCTCCAGGAACGGCATGTCCTCCACGGGCAGGATGCGCGAAATGACGCCCTTATTGCCGTGACGGCCGGCCATCTTGTCGCCCGGCTGCAGCTTGCGCTTCACCGCGACAAAGACCTTCACCATCTTCAGGACGCCCGGCAGCATCTCGTCGCCGGCCTGCAGCTTCTCGACCTTCTCCTCGAAACGCGCCTTCAGGTCCTTCTGCGCCTCGTCATACTGGCCCTTCATCGCCTCCAGGTCAGACTGGACCTGATCGTCGGTGACGGCGAACTTCCACCAGTCCGAACGCGGCGTGATTTCAGCAAGAGCCTCGGCAGTGATCTGCTCGCCCTTCTTGAATCCCTTGGGCGCCGCCGCAGCCATCTGGCCGACCAGCGTCTGACGCAGACGGTTGAAGGTGGCGCGGTCCAGAATCGCGCGCTCCGTCTCGCGGTCATTCTCCAACCGCTCGATTTCCTCACGCTCGATCTGCAGGGCGCGCTCGTCCTTGTCGATGCCATGACGGTTGAACACGCGCACCTCGACGACCGTACCGGCAACGCCCGGCGGCAGCTTCAGGGACGTGTCGCGTACGTCGGAGGCCTTTTCGCCGAAAATGGCGCGCAGCAGCTTTTCTTCCGGCGTCATCGGCGATTCGCCCTTCGGCGTGATCTTTCCGACCAGAATGTCGCCCGGCTCGATTTCGGCGCCGATATATACGATGCCAGCCTCGTCGAGGTTCCTCAGCGCTTCTTCGCCCACATTGGGGATATCGCGCGTGATTTCCTCCGGACCCAGCTTCGTGTCGCGGGCCATCACCTCGAACTCTTCGATATGGATCGACGTAAACACGTCATCCTTCACGATGCGTTCGGAAATGAGAATGGAATCCTCATAATTATAGCCGTTCCAGGGCATGAACGCGACCAGCACGTTACGGCCCAGCGCCAGCTCCCCCAGCTCCGTCGACGGACCATCGGCGATGATATCGCCCTTGGTCACGACGTCGCCCACCTTCACCAGCGGACGCTGGTTAATGGCGGTGTTCTGGTTCGAACGCTGGAACTTCCGCAGCTTGTAGATATCGACCGCGCTTTCGCCCGGGTTCAGATCTTCCGTCGCGCGAACGACGATACGCTCGGCGTCCACCTGGTCGATCACACCGGCGCGGCGGGTTGCGACGGCAGCCCCGGAATCGCGGGCCACCGTGCCTTCCATGCCGGTACCGACGAACGGCGCCTCGGCCTGCACCAGCGGCACCGCCTGACGCTGCATGTTCGATCCCATCAGCGCGCGGTTGGCGTCATCGTTTTCCAGAAACGGAATCAGGGAGGCGGCAACCGACACCAGCTGCTTTGGCGACACGTCCATCAGCGTGATTGTGTCGCGCTGGGCCATCAGGAATTCACCTGCCTGGCGAGAGGAGACGATGTCCTCGACGAAGCTTCCGTCATCGTTCAGCTTGGCGTTCGCCTGCGCGATGGTGTGCTTCTGCTCTTCCATCGCCGACAGATAGAGAACTTCCGGCGTCACCTTATTATCGACGACCCGGCGGTACGGTGTCTCGATGAAGCCATATTGGTTGACGCGGCTGAACGTCGCCAGGCTGTTGATCAGGCCGATGTTCGGGCCTTCCGGCGTTTCGATCGGGCAGATGCGGCCATAGTGCGTCGGGTGGACGTCGCGTACCTCGAAACCGGCGCGCTCGCGGGTCAGACCGCCCGGGCCGAGTGCGGAAACGCGGCGCTTGTGCGTCACCTCGCCCAGCGGGTTGGTCTGGTCCATGAACTGCGACAGCTGCGAAGAGCCGAAGAATTCGCGCACCGCAGCAACGGCAGGCTTCGCGTTGATCAGGTCGTTCGGCATGACCGTGTCGACGTCGACGGAGGACATGCGCTCCTTGACCGCACGCTCCATGCGCAGCAGGCCGACGCGATACTGGTTTTCCAGCAGCTCGCCGACAGAGCGCACGCGGCGATTGCCCAGATTGTCGATGTCGTCGATGTCGCCCTTGCCGTCCTTCAGGTTGACCATGGTCTTGACGACTTCGAGAATGTCCTCGTCGCGCAGGGTCGTCTGCTTGTCGTCGACATCCATATCCAGGCGCATGTTCATCTTCACGCGACCGACGGCGCTCAGATCATAGCGTTCCGGGTCGAAGAACATGCCGGCGAACATCGATTCCGCCGTCTCGCGCGTGGGCGGCTCGCCCGGGCGCATGACGCGGTAAATCTCGGCGAGGGCGGCATCGCGCTCTTCTGCCTTGTCCGCGCGCAGCGTGTTGCGGATCCAGGGTCCGACATTCTGGTGATCGATGTCCAGCAGCGGGACATCCTTGATCTTCGCGGCGTCGAGCGTATCCACCAGCGCCTCGTCCACATCGTCGCCGGCTTCGGCATAGATGCGGCCCGTCTTCGGATCGACCAGATCGTGCGCGATATAGCGTCCAACGATCTCCTCGTTCGGGATCAGCAATTCTTCCAGGCCGCTATCGACGGCCTTCTTCACCGCGCGCGGTGAGATTTTCTTGTTCGCCTCGAATACGACTTCGCCCGAGCTTGCATCGGCAATGTCATAGATCGGCTTCTTGCCGCGCCATGCGTCGCCGTTGAAGGGAACCTTCCAGCCCTTCTTGTCGCGCTTGTACGTAACAGTCCGGTAGAACATGCCCAGAATATCTTCGGGGGAGCTGCCACGACGGACAACCTTCTGAATCTGCGCCTTCGCGCCGGATTCGCCGCCCGTCACCATGCGGCCGGCCTCGACCAGGCCGTGCACGCCGGAAATGATCAGGCGGTCTTTGGTGATTTCGGTGATCGTTCCCGCCGTGACGGAACCCTCGATCAGCGCATCCTCGCCCAGTTCGAACTTGCGCTCGGGCCGGTCGATTTCGACCGTGACGGGGCCCAGCGCCTGCAGCAGCGTGGTCGCCGGAATCTTGCGCTTACGGTCGATACGGACGTTGACGATGTCCTTGGCGTCGAATTCGAAATCCAGCCATGATCCGCGATAGGGAATGATGCGCGCGGCAAACAGGAACTTGCCGGATGCATGGGTCTTGCCGCGGTCATGGTCAAAGAACACGCCAGGACTGCGGTGCATCTGGGACACGATGACGCGTTCCGTGCCGTTGACGATGAACGTGCCGTTCTGCGTCATCAGCGGCATGTCGCCCATATAGACGTCCTGCTCCTTGATATCGAGCACGGAGCGGGCTTCGGTATCGGGATCGATTTCGAACACGATCAGGCGCAGCGTCACCTTCATCGGCGCGGCATAGGTCAGCCCGCGCTGGCGGCATTCTTCCGTGTCGTATTTCGGCTTTTCCAGTTCGTAGGTAACGAAATCCAGTTCCGCCGTGCCGGCAAAATCGCGGATCGGGAAAACCGAACGCAGCGTCTTTTCCAGACCGGAAACATAGTCATCCTCGGGACGCGAGCGCAGGAAATGCTCATAGGATTCGCGCTGCACCTCGATCAAATTGGGCATTTCGATCGCTTCGGTGATGTCACCGAACATCTTGCGGACGCGTTTTTTGCCGATGAAGCTCTGGGCCTGCTGCGTTGCCATAAATATCCTCGAAGATCGTGGTCACTGGGTTCCGGGCACGAAAAACGACGCGAAAGAGACCGGCCCCACCCCGAAAGCCTGTCCGGGGAAGCTCAGTCTGCATATCACGTCGCGAACCATCCGTTCCATCCGTGCAGCCCGCTGCGCGACGGCAGGCCATGTCTCGGAATCGGTGGTGAAGGCGATATAGGAACTTTGCCGCACAATGTCAAAATTGTGCGGCAAAGACCGCCTTGTGTTCGTCGGCGCTAGCTTGCGGCCAGCGTCTGGGCGGCCAGGGTCTTCAGATCCGCTTCGGGCCGCGCACCATAGTGAGAGATGATCTCTGCCGCCGCGACCGCACCCAGACGCGCGCAATCGCCCAGATCCAATTGCCGTTGCAGACCCGCCAGGAAACCCGCCGCGAACAGATCGCCCGCCCCCGTCGTATCGACTATCTTGCCGGGGTCTGCGGCGGGAATTTCGATCGTATCCTCACCGGACAGGACGACCGCGCCCTTTGCGCTGCGGGTGACGACAGCAATATCTATGCGCCCGCGCTGCTGGGCGATGGCGGCCTCGAAATCGTCCGTCTGATAGAGGCCTTTCAGTTCCTCCTCATTGGCGAACAGGATGTCGACACCGCCTGCGGCCAGTTGCTGGAAATCCTGCCGATGGCGATCGACACAGAACAGGTCGGATAGCGTAAAGGCGACCCGGCCGCCGCCATCCCGCGCCACGTCCCGTGCGCGCATCATCGCGGCGCGGGCGCTGTCCGAATCCCACAAATATCCTTCCAGATAGGTGATGGGCGCTGCACCGACGGCGCCATAGTCGACATCCGCTTCGCTCAGATCGACGCTGGTCCCCAGAAAGGTGCTCATCGTGCGTTCAGCATCGGGCGTGACAGAGATCAGGCAGCGGGCGGTCGGCACGCCATCCGTCGACGCGGGCGTCTCATAGCTGACGCCAACGGCGCGAATATCATGGCGAAAGATGCGGCCCAGCTGGTCGTCGGCAACACGTCCGACAAAGCTGACGGAACCGCCCAGCGCCGCGATGCCCGCCGCCGTATTGGCCCCCGACCCGCCGGAAATTTCCGTTGCCGCCCCCATTTTCGCATAGAGCGATTCCGCCTCTTCGGCGTCGATCAGGCGCATCGCGCCCTTGGGAAGGCCGTTTTCGGACAGAAAAACATCCTCGGCAGGGGCGATAACGTCGACAATGGCATTTCCGATGCAGACGAGGGGGGCGTTAGGCATCTTTTACATTCTCCATTACCAACAAATTTGATAAATTCATTATGCAACTCCAATCCAGATCAATTTCTATAGATTTCATATATCAAAGTGCGACCTTCATCTCCTTTTAGGAAGCGGCCTCCCCCGCGCTTGGTATTCTTCAGCCACTGCCCTCTCTAAGGCCGCCGATCCAAAAAGATGGGCATCTAATCTCTTCGCAATATCCACGAAAGCTCGCTGATCAGCGGTCACTTTCTCAGACGCCTCGGCCATCTTCGTCCATTGCCGTTCTGACATAGCTTCCGACCAATTCTCAGCAGTGGAGGCCTCTCTAACAAGCTCATGGTAAAGCTGCCTGGGAAGCAGGGAGTCTATTGCCTCGAAAGATCCATCCTCTTTGACCTGTCTCTGAATATATTGGCTTTCCCCGGTACTTAGCTTTCCTAAAATTAAAAAGCGTGCCAATTTGACATATAAGAAATCTTCAACGCCCCCATTCCCCTTAACGCTGATAACACCGTGTCCAATTGATCTAAGAATAAACAAGTTCCAATTTTTTGGGGGAATCAAGTCAACATGAGAAAGACATCTTAATGGTTTCATAGCTATAAAATATATTGGAAAGCAATTATTCGCAGTTTCACCTAAGGTGTATTCGCGCCAATTTTTTTCAATATGAGAAAATTCATTTTTCAACTTTTGGTTATGTTCGCTCATAACCATAACGCGCCACAGTAGGCTCACACAAAATTTTTTTAACCAAAGCCCGTAAGAAATGCCAATTAGATCCTCCTCAAGAACTCGAGGATGGAATACCACATTCGCGAAAGGCGTCTCAAAGTCATTGAGAGTACTTTCACATTTTGAACATAAAAAATGGCGATGGGGGCCATCTTGTGGAACAAGATTTGGGTTACTTTTGCTACGAAAAACACCTGTTGGAGAGGTATCTTTCATCCATTTGAATGCGAACTTCGGAATCATATGAGAATCGACAATTTCTCTTTGCTCTCCACACAGGTTACACAAGCCGACCCCAAAACTGTCTCCAACAATTTGCATGCTTTTCCTTTTATATTGATTGGTAGTTTCGCCGGCAGAAAGCGGGCATCATCAAATAACGCGATTTTAAATTAAGCTAATATTTCCTCTACTTTCTTCAAGCCCCCATCGCGCCGCCTCCCGAACGCCTTCCGAGGTGTCATCAAGCAGCGGCGTCAACGCTGCCACCGCCCCGTCGCCTCCTTGATTGCCGAGGGCGATTGCAACGTTTCGCACGAAACGCTCGCGCCCGATGCGCTTTACTGGCGATCCCGCGAAAACGTCGCGAAAGGCGCCATCGTCAAGCTGTGCCAGATCAGCGAGGCTCGGTCGGACGAGCGCAGGACGCGGGGCAAAGGCGATTTCTTCGGCGGCCCTGGCGAACTTGTTCCACGGACAGACGGCCAGGCAATCATCGCAGCCATAGATACGATTGCCAATGGCGCGGCGAAACTCGTGCGGGATCGGTCCCTGATGTTCGATGGTCAGATAGGAAATGCAGCGCCGGGCATCCAGGCGATATGGCGCAGGAAAGGCATTGGTGGGACACGCGGTCTGGCAGGCATCGCAACTGCCGCACCGATCCGGGTGCTGCCCAGTCGGCTGCAGGTCCAGCGTCGTATAAACCGCGCCCAGGAACATCCACGACCCTTCCTGCGTGGACACGACATTCGTGTGCTTCCCCTGCCAGCCGATGCCCGCCGCCTGCGCCAGCGGCTTTTCCATCACGGGCGCCGTATCGACAAACACCTTTAATTCGCTGTCTGGCGCTTCGCCGACGATCCAGCGGGCAAGCGACTTCAGCCGCTTTTTGACGACATCATGATAATCGCCGCCATGCGCATAGACCGATACCGCCCCGATCGCGGGCTGGTCAGCATGGCGCAGCGGGTCAAGCGAGGGGGCGTAGCTCATGCCCAGCATGATGACGCTCTGCACCTCCGGCCACAGGTCACGCGGACTGGTGCGGCGGTCCGCCTTTTCCACCATCCACAGCATGTCGCCGTGCATTCCCTCGTCCAGCCATCGCTTCAATCGGGCACCGGCCTGCGGTACCGCGTCGAAACGCGCGATGCCGCAGGAGGAAAAGCCCAGCCGTGCGGCTTCGGCGCGAATATCCGCAGCGCCAGGCTCTGACGCGCGATAATCTGGCAAGGCTTTCTTATCATTCACTCTGCCATATGTAGGCAGGAGAGCGGCAACGTCACCCCGAACTTGCGCCCCGGGCGTCGTTGCGCGCAGGAAAATTTGCTTTGGCCATGCGCTTACCCTTCCCGGCGAGCGCATGGTGCGGCCGGAATGGAAAGACCCGGATGACCTACGCCATAGAGGCACATGGCCTCGCCAAGCGATTCGGCGATAAGATGGCGGTGGGCGGCGTCGACCTGACCGTGCCAGCGGGCAGTATCTTCGGTTTCCTGGGACAGAATGGGGCGGGCAAAACGACCACGCTCCGAATGCTGCTGGGCATCCTGTCGCCTGACGCGGGCTATGTGACGGTTCTGGGTGACGATTATCCGCTCAGCGTGGCACACCGCATCGGTTACCTGCCGGAGGAGCGCGGCCTCTATCCTTCGATGACGGCACGCGAGACCATCGCGTTCATGGGCGCCCTGCGCGGCATGCCGCTGAAGGCCGGGCGGGAACGCGCCGAGGAATTGCTGTCTACCCATGGCCTCGGCGACGAAATCCATTCAAAGATCAGAACCTTCTCAAAGGGAATGGCGCAAAAGGTTCAACTGCTGGGCAGTTTCGTGCATTCGCCGGACCTGATCGTCCTGGACGAGCCATTTTCAGGCCTCGATCCGGTGAATCAGGCCGCTTTGGAATCGATCATCATCGGGGAACGAGCACGCGGCGCGACGATCCTTTTTTCCACCCACATCATGTCCCATGCCGAGCGTCTGTGCGACGGTCTGGTCCTGATTGCAGGCGGGCGAACGCGCTTTTCGGGTTCCGTGGCGCAGGCGCGCGCTGTTCTGCCCGCGCAGGTGGTGATGCGCACCGTCGACCCGCTGGAAAATGCAATCGGTCATCTGCCGGCAACATTCGCCCGCGATGCCAATGGGCTTTATCGCTTTCCCCTGCCCGATGAAGGACTCGATGCGACGCTGAAGCGGCTGGTCGCCGCAAATGTCGGCATCAGCGAACTGACGACGGAGCGGCCGACGCTGCACGATGCCTTTGTGGCCATGGTCGGCGATCCAGAGGCGGACGACATCAACCTCCGATCATCCGAGCAGGAGACGTACCGATGAACGCGCCCGGTTTCGTCAGGGCGGCATGGACGATCGCGCGCCGCGACATCACCGCGACCATCTTTTCGCGCGGCTTTCTCATATGGCTGACCATGCCCATCCTGGGCCTCCTTTTCGGCATCCTCGCCAGTGTCGCGCAGGGCGGTGGTGGCGACTCGTCACGAGAGCCGACCAGCGCGGCGGTAATCGATACAGAGGGCGCCTTCGCACCCTGGCTGCTCGAGACAGCAAGGCTGGAGCGTGCGCGCGACCGCTATGCACAATTACGACGCAGATTTTCGACGGTGCGTCCGACCGAGGCACTGCCAGAGGCGCTGTCACCGCCGCCGGCGCGCCTTGACTTCGAACAGCTTCAAACCCTGACAGAAGATAATCGACTGGACCGCATAGAGCGGGAATTCCAGTTGGGCACCGGGGACACGCTTAAGGCGCTGGGGCTTGAACCGACACGCATGGCGCTGACCCGCGTCACGGCGGAGGGCGACCTTGACCGCCAGGCGCAGCGATTGCTGAGCGGCGATCCCGGCCGCTTTGGTGCCGTCGTTCTGGTCCGGGAAGGCGAAGTGTCGGTCGTCCGCCGCGACGGAACGAATGTGGACCGTCTGCGCACCCTTGCCGGACAGGCATGGGAACGGCGTGCACTCGATCAGGCCGGGCTGCTCCAGCCCTTGAAGACAGCGATGGCGGGACGCCCGGACATCGGCGTCGAAACCATCGCCGACGATGATCGCGAAGCACCCGCCGGGCAGCGGCCTGATGATCGCAGCACAGCGCTCGCAACCGGCGCGGCCATTGTCCTCTTCACGCTCATCTCCCTCCTGGCAGGCGCACTCCTGTCCAACATGGTGGAGGAGAAGGGCAATAAGGTGATCGAGATACTCGTTGCTTCGGTACCGATTCCCGCGATTTTCGCCGGCAAGCTGGTGGGCATGCTCGCAGTTTCGCTTCTCGGCGTCGGTGTCTGGGGCGCGGTATTCGGCGGTGGCGCGATGTTCATTCTTGGGCAGCTTCCCGCCGGCATTCTCGCCGACCCAGCACGCGGCTGGCCCCAATTCGTGACCCTCGTTTCCGCCTATTTCGTGACCGCCTATCTGATTTACGGCGCTGTATATCTGGGTATCGGCAGCCTTTGCACGTCGATCCGAGAGGTTCAGACCCTCTCAATGCCGATCACCATCCTGCAAATGGTCGTGCTCGTATGGACCATCGGTGCCATCAGCGATCCCGATGGGCTCAGCGCCACCATCGCCAGCTGGTTCCCGCTGTCCGCGCCCTATATGTGGGCCGCGCGCGCCGCTGCTGGCGAACAGCTCGGCATGCACATGCTGGCCATCGCCTATCAGCTGGCCTTTGCGGGGTTGATCATCTTCGTCGCCGCCCGCCTGTTCCGCTATGGCGTCCTTCGGTCCGGGCCGCCGCCCAGCCTGAAGCAGCTGGGAAGTAGCGCGAGGTTCTGGGTGCGCGGCCGCTCGGCTTAACTTGGGGGTGCAGTGCGCTAATATTTTGAGAGTGCGGTAATCTTAGACAAATGCTGCGCAGCATTATCTGCAGCATTTTGCGCGTTCCCCGCCACGTGTACCGCAGCCCCCGTGTCTCTCTCTTTTGCAAAGTCCGGCCGCTTCGGCCCCGTACAGCTTTCCGGGCTACCTTCAACCGAGAATTGAACGCCCCAACGCATCGGGGCGCCGGACGCTTGCACGTGCGGCGCCATCGCGGCAGACGCGCGCCATGGACGATACCGAATTCAGCATCCGCCCCGCTGAGGCTGCAGACGCCGCGCGCCTCTCGCTGATAGGTCAGGCAACATTCCTGGAAAGCTTCGCCCATGTGCTGAGGGGCGAGGATATCGTGATGCACTGTATGCACCAGCATTCGCGCGACGATTATGCCGCCCGCCTGCGGTCTGCCGACGGGGCGCTGTGGCTTGCCGAACTCAGGAAGGGGGCACCGATCGGTTATGCCGCCCTCAGCCCACCGGACCTGCCGGATGTGGAGGTCGGACCGGGCGACGTGGAATTGAAGCGCATCTATGTCCTGTCCCGGTTTCACGGCTCTGGCGTTGCGGCGCAATTGATGGGCCGGGCAGTCGAACATGCCTTGGCCGCCGGTAACAGCCGTTTGCTGCTGGGTGTCTACAGTCGTAATGGGCGCGCAATCCGCTTTTACCAGAAGAACGGTTTTTCCCTGATCGGCAGCCGCCGCTTCATGATCGGTGCGAACCATTATGACGATGTCATCATGGCAAAACCGCTTCCCGTCGCTAATCGGAAACATGACGAAGCGCTTGCCTTTGGAGAGGCAAGCCGGAAAGAGGGGTAATATGTCAATCGAAGAGCGCCTCGCGGCTCATGGGCTCAGCCTTCCACCAGCGCCCTCTGCGGCTGCCAATTATGTGCCGTTCGTGCGCACCGGCAACCAGTTGCACACCGCCGGCCAGATCCCGTTCGACGCCGATGGGGAATTGATGTGCGGAACCCTGGGCCAGGATGTGACGACGGAGCAGGGCTATGAAATCGCCCAGCGCTGCGCGCTCGCCATCCTTTCTCAGGCAAAATCCGCGCTGGGATCGCTGGATGCCATCCAGCGAATCGTCAAACTGAACGTGTTTGTGGCGTCGGCGCCCGGCTTTACTCAGCAGCCGGAGGTTGCAAACGGCGCCAGCGATCTGATGGTGAATATATTGGGTGAATGCGGGCGCCATGCACGCAGCGCGGTCGGCGTTGCCGCCCTGCCCCGCGGCGTTGCGGTCGAAATCGACGCGATCATCGAAACAAATGCTGACTGACGCAGCCAGGCACAAGCGGCGCCAGCTAGAGGCAAAGATGGCAGCGCTTTCCGCGCTGCCATTTGCGCATCGCGGCCTGCACGTGGATGGCGGAGCGGTCGAGAATTCTTTTGCAGCATTCGACGCAGCGATAGAGGCGGGGCTGGGGATCGAACTTGATGTCCAGTTGACCCAGGAGGCGGGGGCCGTCGTTTTTCACGATGCGACGCTGGAACGCCTGACCGATCAGACCGGGCAGATCATCAAATCCTCGATGAAGCAATTGTCCCAGGTCCGTCTGCGCAATTCGGAGGAGACGATTTCCAGCCTGCAGGATGCGTTGCTGCACATTGCTGGCCGCGTTCCGGTGCTGATCGAGGCGAAGGCCGGCGACAATTCCCCCATCGCCCTCGCCCTCGCCGTTCGCCGCGCGCTTGAGGGCTATGTCGGCCCGGTTGGGATCATGTCTTTCAATCCCGCCGTCTCGCGCTGGTTTCATGACCATTTTCCCACGATGCTGAACGGCCTGGTGATGAGCGAGGAATCGGACACGGTCGGCGCGCCATGGCGCGGCAGCGGCCCCGCCCGCATGCTGATGATCCAGCAGGCGAAGCCGAAATTCATCGCCTATGATGTCCGCTCCCTGCCCAGCCGCATTGCGAAGATGTTCAGGAAACCGGGGCGCCGCGCCTTCACCTGGACGGTGCGCAGCGAGGCAGACCTGGAACATGGCAGGCTGCATGCCGACCAGGTAATCGTCGAGGGGCTGGCCGCCAAATCCCTCGCAAAGGCCGGCCCATCCCCAGCGTGATTCAGCGGCGTCCCGGCGCGGTTGCCACAAAGCGGGCGGGTGCGCCCATCTGGCGCTTTGCCTGAGATTTTCGCGCACTATCTTATGGGCAGATGACAGACCCCCGTATCGAACTCCTCACCTCGGCAGACGCCTTCACAGCCACCGAATGGAATGCCTGCGCGGGTTCGGCGAACCCATTCGCGCTGCACGAATTTGCCGTCGCGCTGGAAAGATCGAACAGCGCGGTGGCCGCAACCGGTTGGCAGCCCGCGCATCTTGCACTGCGGGAGAATGAGGGCCTGCCCGCGACGGCCATCATGCCCGCCTATGTAAAATCGCACAGCCGCGGCGAATTCGTTTTCGATCATGGCTGGGCAGACGCGTTCGAGCGTGCCGGCGGTCATTATTATCCGAAATTGCAGATCAGCGTGCCCTTCACGCCCGCCACCGGGCCGCGCCTGCTGACCGAAGCGGGCGGCGATCCGGCGCTATTGCTGCAGGGTGCGGAGGCGGTGTGCCGCCAGCATGACCTGTCTTCGGCCCATGCGACCTTCATCGATCAGGCGCAGCTGCCCGTTTTTCAGGATGCCGGATGGCTGGTCCGCCACGGTGAGCAATTTCACTGGTTCAACCGCGACTATGGAGATTTCGAAGAATTTCTCGGCGCGCTTTCCTCACGAAAGCGAAAGGCCATACGCCGCGAACGCCGCGGCATTGCAGAGGGGCCACTGACGATCCACCGCCTGGAGGGCGCGGAAATTACGGAGGCCGACTGGGACGATTTCTGGGAATTCTATCAGGATACTGGCGCGCGCAAATGGGGCTCGCCCTATCTGACGCGCAGCTTCTTCTCCCTCGCCAGCGAAACCATGGCCGATCGGCTGCTGCTCGTCGTGGCAAAGCATGAGGGGCGGACCGTTGCAGCAGCACTGAATTTCATCGGCGGCGACTGCATTTACGGTCGCTATTGGGGCACGGTTGTGGACGTGCCCTTCCTGCATTTCGAACTCTGCTATTATCAGGCCATAGAGTTAGCCATTGAGCGCGGCCTTTCGCGCGTAGAGGCCGGCGCCCAGGGCGAGCACAAGCTGGCGCGCGGCTATGAGCCGGTCATAACCTATTCAGCACATTGGATCGCAAATCCGGGATTGCGCACGGCGGTCGCTGCCTTTCTCGATCGGGAGCGAGAGGCCGTTGAACGCGAGATCGAGGTGCTCGGGTCGATGGGTCCGTTCAAGCGAGACGGTACGCCCCGATAAGGGCCGTCCTCAGGCCGCCGCCTTCAAGAAGGCGCGCGCTTCTCGCTGCGCCGCCGCAATCTCTTCGGAATTCATCTCGCTGGCGACCTCGCTGCGATTCTCCTTTGCCCGCACGTCACCCTTCGCGGCGGCCAGATTGAACCATTTATGCGCTTCGATCAGGTTCATGTCGACGCCGTCGCCACCGACGGAATATGCCACGCCAAGCTCGTAGAGAGCTTCGGTATCGCCGATCATGGCTCGCAGCAATTGCTGCTGCAGAAACCGCGCATCGCCCTTCACCACTTTCGCCATTTCGTTGATCCACCTGTTGTGTTGTGTCGTCTCAACAATGGACATGATGGTGTTCAAAAATGGTTAACGAGAACAGACGCATTTCCGCCATTTATTAGCTATCGCAGCGGAAAACCGCGGGAAATACTTTCAATAGGTTGGCCGAGTCCGGAAAACCTCAACTACGCCCGTTCCGATCTTCTAGCCCTAATCTTCCCTGGCTCGGCGCCGGAGACGCCGATTGAGCAGCCAACAGTGTTGGCATGTCTTTCACGCGCCGAAGATTCGATGGTCTCACTTGGCGAGGCAAATGCCCTCGCATCGCAGATCACGGAGGCAACAGCGTGAACATAATAGACACTGTAGAGGCAGCGGACCTAGCGACGAACCAAGGCTTTCCGATCACCGCAAGGACGTTGGAACGATACCGGCAGAATGGTCGCGGGCCAGTTCATTTGAAGCTTGGATCGGCGCCGAATGCGCCGGCGCGCTACCGCCCATCCGACGTGCTGGAATGGGTCCAGACCCAAATTATCGAAGTGCAGACAGCCGCATGAGCACGCCCACGAAAAAGGGCCGCACCCAGGCAGACGCGGCCCCCATCGCAATCATCCCAGGCACCCCTGCCACAGGAAGATGCAATGCAGGGTAGCCTCGCAACGCCACAAGCCAAGCCCGCATTCAGCGCCGATTTAAGGCAAATGCTCGCTGCCGCGCGCGATCCTCTGGTACGTCGATACGCTTCGACCGGTCGCGAAATCCTGTACATTGGATGGCGGCCGCAACGGGTCGAGGGTGGCCGCCAGTGACCGGCGAAACCATCGACTTTGCTGCCGTAATGGAACCTGTCGCACGTGCATTGCTGGGCGAGCCAAACCGGAAGATGTCGACTCGCACCGCCCTACGGTTCGGGAACAGGGGATCGCTTGCCGTCGATCTTCAACGCGGGCGATGGTTCGACCATGAAGCGGGCGAAGGTGGGGGTGTTCTCGACCTCGTAAAGCGCGAGCTGCGCTGCGAGACGCGGGATGCGCTGACATATCTCGGCGCCGAACCAAGCCAGCGCCCGGTTGCCCGAACTGCGACACCACGACCGCCAGTCGATGACGTTGCCCAGCGGCGGCGCGACAGGAATTCGCGGCATCTCTGGAACTGTGGCGACGATCCCCAAAGAACGCTCGCTGAGACTTACCTGAGGTCGCGCGGCCTGAGTCTCCCGGAAGACTGCCCGGAAGAGATATTCCGCTTCCACCCTGCCTGTCCGTTCAAGGGCGAGCGGCACCCGGCCATGCTGGCGCTGATGCACGATCCTGTCACTGGTGCACCCTGCGGCGTGCACCGCACGGCGCTCACCCCGGACGGTAAAAAGATTGATCGCGCGATGCTTGGTCGTGCCGGCGCCATCATGCTCACCGACGCTGCGGACGTGACGACGGGCCTAGGAATTGCCGAGGGCATCGAGAACGCAATGACCGTCTTGCAGGATGGCTTTGCCCCGATGTGGGCAATGGGCAGTGCGGGCGGCATCGCCCGGTTGCCGGTTCTCGCTGGCGTCGAATGCCTCACGATCTTCGCAGACCACGACGAAGCCGGACTTGAAGCGGCACGGGAATGCGCACGGCGCTGGTCCAGCGAAGGCCGCGATGTCGAAATCAGGATGCCAGGTACTCCCGGCACGGATTGGAATGACCATGGCCGGCTTTGAGAACGTAGCCAAGATCGAACACTACCCACCCTTCGCTTCTCCGGCGGGTGAGGAGAACGGCGGCGTTTTCTCAATCACTGCGACCCCTTTTGGATGGCCGGACCCCGCTAAAATACCTGAAAGGGCCTGGCTTTATGGGCGGTGGCTGCTTCGAGGCACCATGACGGCGGTCATCGCCCCAGGGGGCGTCGGGAAATCGTCTTTCATGGCGGCAACCGCTATGGCTCTTGCAAGCGGCACCGCATTTCTCGGCAAGACCATATGGGGCGGGCCACAGCGCGTTTGGCTGTGGAATCTCGAAGACGATGGCGACGAGCTTGCGAGGCAGTTGTCAGCTGCAGCTATACATCATCGACTAACGGCAGAGCATTGCCAAGGACGGCTGTTTGTAGACAGCGGGATGGATGGGGCCGGACTGTGCACCGCAACGGAAACAGCTGAAGGCGTAAAGATAAACACCCCGGTCATCGAGGCTTTGGTTTCGGAGCTTCTCCGCCGGGAGATTGACGTTTTAGTCATAGACCCTTTCGTCTCCTCTCATCAGGTCGAAGAGAACGCGAACAGCAAAATAGACAAGATCGCCAAGGAATGGAGCCGGGTAGCTAAGCGCGCCAACTGCGCGGTGGTCCTAGTGCATCACACCCCAAAAATGGGCGGTGAAAAGGTTACTGCGGAAAAGAGCCGTGGGGCCGTCGCGTTGCCCTACGCCGCGCGCGTAGCCCTCACTCTGAACCGGATGACGACCGACGAGGCAGAGCAGTTCGGAGTCAGTGACGATGAACGTAGAGCCTACTTCGCTGTCCAAGACGACAAGCACAATCGAGCCCCTGTAGAAGCGGCAGACTGGTTTAAACTGGCGTCCACATACCTTCGCAACGACCCTTCCGGACAGTGGGGCGATAGCGTCGGTGTTGTCGAAAGCTGGACGCCGCCAGATGCTTTTGACGGCATAAACCACACCGTGCTTCGCGCCGTTTATCAGGCAGTCTCTGAAGGTGAATGGCGGGACAACTGGCAATCCCCGGACTGGGTAGGTCATGCAATTGGCAACGTCATCGGAGAGGACGCTTCCACTCCCCCGGGACGCAAGCGGATACTCACCCTGCAGAAGCAGTGGACGGGAAACCTTCTGGCAATTGAGGAACGCCCAGACGCTAAACGAATGACCCGGAAATATGTTGTTCCCGGCACCCCCCCGAACAATGTTGCCCCACCTAAACCGAGTGAGGCGGTGCAAGGTGTGGCAGGTGTTGCGCATCATGCTGCCCCACCACCACCCCCCCCCTGTAAGGGGTGGGGGTGTGGCAAGTGAGGCTGAGGCGGTTTCATTCAGTGGGGCGGACGAACCGGGCGACCAGAAGCGTGGGTCCATGCCCGCACCGAGGTTCTGATGATGGGCGAGCCTACCTTCTCGGCCAGCCTGTCAGCCTCGCGTGCGCATGCGCGAGGGACTGTACCGCAAACCCCTGCTGGAACGGCTGCATCGAAAGCACGCATTTCTGCGGTTCTGACACCCTGCATTAAATGTACCGCAAAACAGTTGTTTTATAGCACATCATGGAATACGGTGATTGCCTCACTGATCGAGGACGAACTCCATGACCCGCGCCGCCCTGTACCTTCGCGTCTCCACCGACCGGCAGACCGTCGAGAACCAACGGCGGGATCTGCACAAGCTGGCGGACCTGAAGGGCTGGACGATCACTCAGACCTATACAGACGAGGCGCTCAGCGGTGCGAAGGGGCGGGACAAGCGACCGGGGCTGGAAGCTCTGATGAAGGACGCTGCCCGTCGGAAGTTCGATATCGCGGTGTTCTGGTCAGTGGACCGGCTGGGCAGATCGACCAGCCAAGTCGCAACGGCGATGGCGGAACTCGACGCACACGGCATCGCGCAGTTCTATCATTCCCAGGCCATCGATACGTCGACCCCTCACGGTCGGGCCATGCTGCAAATGGCGGCCGTGTTCGCCGAACTGGAGCGGGCGATGATCGTCGAGCGTGTGAAGGCTGGGCTGGCGAGGGCAAAAGCCGAACCGGATCACATTCGCCGCGCCAAGGGCAAGAGACCTATCGGGCGCCCGTCCCTGCCGAAGGCCAAGGCCACAGAAATCGTTCAGTTGCGAAGCGCGGGCCACAGTCTGCGCGCCACTGCCAAGGCATCGGGCGTGTCGCTCAGTACCGTGCAGAAGGTTCTCGCAACCGCCTAGCTGTTCATCCAAGTCTTTCCCCGTCCACCCTGCCGCTAGCGTGCCGGCCGGAATGGGCAGCTTCAGCTGCACGCTGGAGCAAAACCTCATGAATACCATCATCACCGACAAGCGTGCCACCAAGGCAGCCGAGCAGGCTATCGAAGCCTACTTCGACGCTGAACGCGCGTTGACGCTCACCAAGGCTGAGATTGAAACCCTGCAGACCAGCACAGACCGATTGCAGGCCCGTCTCGACCATGTGCACGAAGAAACCCCATCGACCACGGGCTACGGCGATGCCGACGCTGCGGATGCACTTCTGGCCGATCCTGACATGAAGACGGGCAGCGCAATCATGGCAAAGCTCAAACAGGCTGTGACCCGCGACAAGTCGGCAGTGAAGGCTCATCGCGAGGAAGCGGCGCCCCTCCGTGGCGGCATTGCCCGTGGCAAGCAGCGCATTGCCGCGCTGGAAGCAAAAGTCCCCGAACTGGAGGCTGATCTACACGACGCCATCCTTTTCGCTGCCCATGCCTGCAGCGAAGCGTATTACGGCGAACTCGTCTCCCGTTCCGAAGCGATGCGCACCGAAATTCTCGATCCGATGTTTAACCTCTGGCGCATCAATGACGGTGCCTACAGACACCCCATGCGACATGGCCGGAAGACGCCGGAGGGTTGCTCGGTTCACGATCCCCGCCAGCTAGCAAAGCTCAGCCGTGCGGATGGCCGGCACACGAAAGCCATCTTCCCTGCTTGGGACATCGATGCGGTCGAGCCGTCTGTCCTGTTTTCTGCTTTCCGCAAGGGGTAGGTCGGATGCCCAAAGACTCCCCTGCCCCTGCCCTAATCGACGACCAGCGCCGCGAGATTGCGATGGCGATCATCGACCGGATCGCGGCGGGGGAGTTTTTGAAGACGGCTTGCGAGGCCGATGGACGGATATCATCCCGCACATTGCACCGCTGGGTGAAGGCGGACGATGATCTCGCTGCAGAACTGGAATCCGCATGGCACGAACACGCAGAGAACCTCTACGCGGAGCATGCTGCCTTGGCCGCAACCGCAAACCCTGAGAATGCGCAGGCGATCAAGGTTCGGCTTCACGCGCTGCAGTGGCGCATCGAGAAGCTATCACCTGAGGTTCGGAAACGGGTTGAACATCACGTAACCGGCTCCGTCGATCATCGACACCAGACGCTCGACCAGCACGGTATTGAGGTCATCTCGGCAGCATTCGGCTTTTCGCCTCAAGTCCTCCTGCCTGCCCCCAAAGGGGATGACGAATGAGCTTCGCGAGCAGCACCGAAGTGCGAGAAATGATCGGCGATGCGGGCTTCCGGCGTCTCGTCGAGCATCATGCTGGACGGGAGATCTATGTCCCCTTCGAAGGTAGCACCTCGGACGCTGCCAAACGGTTCGAGAGGATCATGGGCGACGACGCGCCCGCCCTGCAGGAAGCGTTTGCGGGAACCCATATCCGCGTACCCCGGCGCCTTGGCCCTGCGCGTGTGGAAGTCCCCCGTCTTGCTGCTGCCGGCCTGTCCCTGAACGAGGTTGCGGAGCGGCTCGATATATCCTTCGTCACTGCCGCCAAGTTTTACCCTATTCCGGTGCGTAACCCGGGCGTGTCAACGACTTAGGCCACGGCTAACATGCTCCGCATGTTCGAAACACCCGCCTCCATCTTCATGCCCTACCAAGTCCAGGCGCTGCAGGACATGCAGCAGTACGATCTGGTTGTGTACGAGAAGTCGCGCCAGATCGGACTGACCTGGACGGCGGCTTTCGCGGCGGCGGCTACGGCGATGAAGAGCAAGGCTCTGGGTGGTCGGGATTTCCACTATTCACCGCCTGCGCAGGATCTGTCTGCCGAGTTCATCGACGAGGTGAAGTTCTTTGCCGAGATCGTCTTCAAGCTCACGATGTCCGAGCCGGAATATGACACCGAGAACAAGCTCAAGCTGACATTCTCAAGCGGAAATTCAGTTTACGGCCACACTGGCGCGGCGCGGTCCCTGCGTGGTTCCAAGGGCAGTATCCTGATCGACGAGGCGGCGCATGTCGACGATCTGGAAGGCGTCATGGCCGCAGCCAGCGCGTGCACGATGTGGGGTGGTTCTATCACGGTCATCTCGACGCACTGCGGCGCTGAAAACCCCTTCGTGAAGCTCATAAACGATATTCACGCGGGGAAGCGCGGCGCCAGTGCAGTAGCGCGCCGTGTGACGTTTTCAGATGCTATCGAGCAGGGGCTGTACCGCCGCATCTGCATCGAGAACAAAGAGAAATGGACGCCGGAAAAAGAGGCTGCGTGGGAAGCCAGCGAGAGGGCGAAGGCCGGTCCCGCAGTTTCCGAGGAATATGACTGCGTTCCACAAGCCGGCCGGGTTCAGTATCTCCTGCGCAGCGAGATCGAACGGGCGATGATCTCTGTCGGCGCGCGCATGGCGCGGCTGAGCCTCAAAGACGATTTCACGGCCTTGTCAGAAAGCGAAAGGTTCGACCGCATCAATGGCTGGTTCGACGCCGACGTGATGCCGGCCATTGCCGCAATGCCGAAGGACCGGTGCAGCTACATCGGACAGGATTTTGGGCGCTCGCACGATCTGAGCGTTATAGCTGTAGGACACGACACCGACACAGTGCGCCTCAATGTCCCGCTGATCGTCGAACTGTCGAACGTCCCTTACGTGGAACAGCAGCATATTCTCGACCGGATCGCGGGTGCCATTCCCCGCTTTGCCGCTGCCAAGCTGGACGCGACCGGCAACGGCGCCGTCATCGGGGAGAACTTCGTCCGTCGCTGGGGCGAAAGCCGCGTCGAGGCCGTGAAGCTGTCAGAGAAATTCTATCTCGCGCACATGCCGCGCCTGCGGGCGAAGATCACCGACGGTTTGCTCCACCTGCCCCGCGATGCGGAAGTTCTGGAGGATCTGCTCGCCATCGAACTGGTGAACGGCATCCCGAAGATCGGACGCGCGAGCGGTAAGCGTGGCCGTCATGGTGACGCTGCGATTGCCCTCATGCACCTGGTGGCGGCGGCTGATCGTCCCGCAGTGATAGAACCTCATCGCTCGGCAGGGCGCCGGGTCAGTTACATGCATTCGGACTGGGATCAGTTCCGTTTCCCCCATCGTGAGCCGCTCGGCAGCAGCGGGTTCGGGATCGTCCGGTCGCATCGTGTCGGATTGGCGGCGTAGATGGGTGTCAAGATCACCTTCGACGATGGCGGGTTGAGCCTCGCGCTACGCGGTATGGCAAAGAACAGCCAGGACTTGCGGCCGCTGTTCACTCAGGCTGCGAACTACATCGAGGATTCCGTCCTTACGAGGTTCAACACCGGACGGGGGCCGGGTGGAACGCCGTGGAAGCCCTCACGGCGCGCGCAGGAGCAGAACGGGCAGACGCTGATCGACCGTGGCAGGTTGCGGGGGTCTATTACCTCGAATGTTGGGGAGGACTTCGCCGAAGTCGGATCGGACGCCCAGGCGGACAGCGCGAGCTACGCGGCCACTCACCAATTCGGCGCGAAAATCACTCCCAAGAACGGTGAATTCCTGATCTTCAGCGGCGCCGATGGCGGCATGGTGTTTGCGCGGGAAGTGAACATTCCTGCCCGTCCTTTCCTGGGCTTCGATGAAGACGACCGGGCGGAACTGGAACTGCTTTCCGACACGTTCTGGCAGGGGCCGGTACGATGAGTGAATTCGTCACCTCGGTACGCTTCAAGGCGGACGGCACCGACGGCCTGGTAGGGCAGCTGTCGGCGGCGGAAAAGCAGACGAAGAAGCTCGGTACGACGGTCGATCAGCTGAGCCGCGAATTCCAGAAGGAAGCGACGGAGAGCAAGCAGGCCGCAGCCGCTCTGGGCACGCTCGACGCTGCCAGCGACCGTGTGGCGGCAGGGTCTGTCCGCACCAGAAACGCCGTCGACGCCGTTACGAAGTCCGTGGGCCAACAACGCGCCTCCATGGCGAACCTGAGCTTCCAGATTCAGGATATCGCGCAGGGGTTCGCTCTTGGCACGCCGCCGATGACGATCTTTGCACAGCAAGGTGGGCAGCTGGCGTTCGCCATGTCGGGGCTAAGCGGGAAGATCGGGACCGTTGCATCGTTCCTTGCGGGACCGTGGGGATCCGCATTGCTCATCGCCACAGCGGCCGGCGGCGCGCTCGTCAGCAGCCTCCTCGATACTGACAAGGCTGCCGACCAGGCGAAGGAAGGGCTGACTGAATTCGCCAAGCGCCAGTCCGACATCGCGCAATTCATCGACCTGACGACCGGCAAGCTGAAAGAGCAGAACGAGGCTCTGATCGCCAACGCGCGCCTTACCCGCATCGAAGCGATTGCTGCGAATAATGCGGAGATCCGCAATCTCGCTGGACAGGCGCGGTCCCTTGTCGGTGAGGCTGGGCAGGGATCGATTTCGGCCCTCGATTACAGCGCTCGTGAAGGTGTACCCGGATCGAAGCAAAGGGCGCTCGCCGCTGCGTTCGACAAGGAACTGAAAGACATTCTCGACCGGACGCGCGGCAATGTGCAGGCGTTGGACCGGGAACTGCGCGAACTGGCGGAAGATCGGCCGGAATTCGCCAAGCTTGCGGGCGAGGTGAACGAATACGCATCGAAGGCGGTGCTGGCATCCCGCGACAGCGAGAGGCTGAACAAGGAACTGCGCGCGCTTGCAGGTGACACGACGGCGGTGCGGGAGGAAGCCAAGAAGGCGAAGCTTTCGGTCGACAAACTGTCCAAGACTGAACGTGAGGCAGCAGCTGCAGCGAAGAAAGCCGCCGCTGAGACGCTGGCCTTCGACAAGTCGATGAATGACCTCGCACGGTCACTGGAACAGGCTGAGCGCGCGAAATTCGCATCCGAGGTCGACCGGCTCACGAATGCCTATACCCCTCTCCAGGCAGCCGCAGAAAACTACCGTGAAGAACTCGAGCTGATCGACAAGCTTCTGAAGCGGGGAGAGATCAGCGCGGGACAGGCAGGGCAATTCCGCAAAGGTGCGGAGCAGGCCCGTCTTGAAGCCCTGGACGCGGCCCTAAAGGATGAATTCGGTGCTGCTGGCAAAAAGGCTGGTGAAGCCTTCAACCGGGAAGCTCTAGCGCGCGCAGAAGCCATCGGACAAATCATCGGTGGAAAAGCCGGAGACGCACTGACCACGGTCATCGGGCTTATCAGTGGCGCGAAGACCGGGGACTTCACCGCCATAGGTGGGCGTACCGGCGGTTTCGCGACCATTCTTGCAGATGTATTCGGCGGTAAGAACAGTCCGTTCGTCACTGGCCTGAAGGATATATTCAACCCGCTCAAGGATGGGCTGAAGGATATTGGCGGCGACATCGCCAGCGCGCTCGGCATCAAGGGTGGTGCTGGAGGAATAGGTCAGATCGCTGGGCGTGCGGCGGGTGGTGCAGCCATCGGTGCAGGTGTCAGCGGAATTATTGGCGGTTCAGGCCTTGGTGGTTCGCTGGGGGGCGCATTGGGTGGCGCTCTCGGGGGCGAACTTCTTGGGTCACTTGGCAGCTTCGCCGGCCCTGTCGGGTCCATCGTGGGCGCTATCGGTGGAAGTCTGATCGGTGGCCTCCTGAAGGGCAACAAGACCGCTGGCGCAGTCATTACCGGCCCCGGCAATGCGCGTATCGGTGGCGCTGATACGGCAGCGTACGGCACTGCAGGCGATCTGGGCAGCGCGGTAACTTCCGGCCTCGATCAGATCGCACAGGCGCTGGGCGGCACCCTCACGGCGGGTGGGATTACCGCCATCGGCACACGCGGCGGTGAATTCCGGGTCAATACGACTGGCGACAGCCTTAAGGGTAAGAACGGCGCGCGCGGTTTCGGAGACGATAGCGCTGCGGCGGTGGCGTTCGCACTCGCGGACAGGATCAGCGACGGCGCGATCACCGGCATATCGCAGAAGGTGGCGCAGGCTCTCAGGTCGTCGTCAGACATCGATAGCGCCGTTCAGGAGGCTGTGAAGGTCAAGGCCATCGAAGAGCTACTGGCGGGCATCCTCAACCCGTTTGAGACGGCTATCAATGAGTTTGAAGGCCAGATGGCCGAACGGCTGCGCATAGGGCGGCAGTATGGCTTCGATCTGGTGGCGCTGGAGGAGCAGAACAACAAGGAACGCCTGGCGCTTCAGGAGCAGCTTCTGCGGACGCAGGTGGGGTCCATTCAGGACTTCCTGGATGACCTGTCGTTCGGCGATCTGTTCCAGGGATCGAGCGTTGAAAAGCGCGATCAGCTTCTGACGGAGATAGATGCGGCGCGCGCTGCGGCGGAGGAAGGGCAGGCAGGCGCAGCGGATCGGCTTGCAGGGCTGCTCAGGAACCTTGTCAGCACATCCAAGGATGCGTTCGGCACGGCGGGCGGCTTTGCGTCGGATATCAATCTGGCCCGCACCACCGGTGAAGGAATCGTTTCCGAGGCGCAGCGCCAGCTGGACGAGGCGGTCAAGCAGACGCAGCTACAGGATGAGGCCAACGAGCAGTTGGCCCAAATCAGGACCGGCATCGAGCAGACAAACCAGTACCTAAAAGGCCTGAACCTTACCGGCCTCAGCTTCGGCATCAATCCATACATCATTGAGGGTTCTCTATGATCGATCCGGCCACCCTCGCGAAGGAACTGGATGCGCAGAAAGCGCGCGTCGACAACCTCCTCGCCGAGATGAACGATAACAGCCTTCATATCCTCGCATCGGTGAACCTGTTGCGTGATCGTATCCAGCGCCTCGAAGCGTCTGTCGGCCTCGCGGAAACCTTCCTTGTCGCCGTGATGAAGGGCGCCGCCGGCGCGGTCGATGTCTCACGCATCATCAAAGACGCGGAGGACACCCTCGCGAAAGTGCGAGAAACGGCGCAGGAAGCCCCACACAGCGCCGATGAGGACGTTGGCGGCACCGATGGACCGAAGACGCCTTCAGATTCCCCCACGACCCTAAATTAGGAGACAGTCAGTGCGCTACGTATCGAACTTTACCCAGATCATCCGCGAAACGTCCTACAATCCGGGCGACGAGATCAACGAACTCGTTTCTACCGAGGGCAAGACGCCGGGTCAGGTCGAAACCGAAGAGACAGAGCTTGCCGGCGCCCTTGCCTATCTGGCCAGCCAGGGACGCCTTACAGAATGCCCCGACGAGGGCGAGCTTTACACCCATACGGCTCCGTAATGCGGGAGATCGAGGTATTCCGCGCCGGAACGTCCGCCTCAAAAGGAATCACGGCGGCCGACCTGCAGAAGATCGTAGGAAGCTACAACCCTGCCCTGCGTTCCGCGCCCGTGGTCAAGGGCCACCCTCAGAACGATATGCCTGCCTACGGCATCATTCAGAGCCTGCGGCAGGACGGAAACCGCCTGTTCGCCACTTTGGCAGACCTGGCAGGCAGTATCTTGGACGAATTACGGCTTGGGCGATGGATCAATCGTTCAATGGCGTTCTGGGCTGAGGATCACCCCTCGAACCCGACGCCTGGCGCATTATACGCCAAGCACCTAGGCTTTCTCGGTGCGGCACAGCCTGCCATCCCCGGCATGGATCCGATGACGTTTGCGGCTGAGCCTGTCATCACCAGCGCGCCCGACAATTGGACTGCTCGGAACACTGAAGTTTACAGCCAGGCGGACTGGTTCTGCGAGCAGGCGGATGCGCTGGTCGCGAGGGGGCTGTTCCGCGACGGCGGTGCAGCGCTGGATTATGTGCTCAGGAAGGCTGCGCAGGCGGCTTGAGCTTTACGGCCTTTCGGGACGCAGCACCCAAACCTGTGTGTAGTTCCGCAGAGCTTCAGCGTGGTCTGGGGCGTTTGCTTCCAGCCTCTTTATCGTTCCGAGTACAACGTTCCGCCATTCAGCTTCGCTGACGACCTTCTTGGAAACAAGTAGTTCCCTAAGCTCTTCCATGAACGCCAGCGTCGTAGGCTCATCGCTCTCGATAGGTTTGTTCGTCATAGTGTTTCCTCTGCCCCATCACACCCTTGCTGAAGGGTTTCTTCCCGTCAATCGCGGAACAAAGAAAAAGGGCCACCCGCGAGGATGGCCCTTAGAACACATCGAACCTACCAGCTTGTTATCGCCTTTGTAGGTCCGGCTGCCACGCTATAAGGAGGCAGTCTCCAAGCCCGATGCTTTCGCAGAGCGGGAACAGTCCCGTATGTAGGCGATCAAAGGTGGACAGTCAATGAATCGAACCCAAGACCACATAGCAAGCCAGCGCGAAGATCCTGCAGCTGGGCAGCAGTGATCCTGCCATTTACCCATTGCCTCTGACCGTCGAGCCGGGAGCGAGGCAGGCGAAATCTATCTAGTCGAGCGCGAGCAACAACGGCGAACATATCGCATTTCGCCCACATCGTCGCATTGTCGAAAGGTGGAGGTAATGGCCGCGAAAGCGTAATCTGCCGGTGATAAGGCTCCACAGTAGTGGGCGCACTAGTGCTAAGGGGAACAACGCCTACGAGCCCTTCACGCCGACGCAGGCGCGGCCCCATGACAACGACAGGCCTAACTTTAACCATTTCGGGCTGAGTAAAACCGGTGGAGTAATCGCAAGAAAGGATTTCCCCGGCGGAAGGATAATATCGCAAAGCCATTAGCGGGGCCTACTCACGACAAGAAAGCCTGCCAAGCAGGGCTATTCACCGTTTTTTGGAAATTACTCCTCTTGCTTCACCGGCAAAAATCGCGCAGCCGCACGACATGTGTAACCTCTACCGCATGCGCTCCAATGCCAGTGAGATCGCCTCACTGTTCGGCGCGAAGAACGCCGCCGGCAACATCCCAGACCTACCGGAGATATACCCGGATCAGGATGCGCCCATCGTGCGCAGCACAGACGCTGATCGCGTCATCGAAACCTTCACCTGGGGCTTTCCTCCGCCTGGCGCAGTGAAGCGGCCTGTCACGAACGTGCGGAATCTTGAAAGTCCTTTCTGGCTGAACGCATTGAAGCGACCGGATCGCCGGTGCCTCGTGCCGGTCACGTCATTCTGCGAATGGACTGGCGAGAAGGGTTCCAAGCGAAAGGTGTGGTTCGAACTCACGGATGAGCCGCTATTCGCCTTTGCGGGTATCTGGCGACCAGTGGAGGGCGAGAAGCCCCGCTATGCTTTCCTGACGACCGATCCGAACGAGATCGTCGGAGCAGTGCATCCGAAGGCGATGCCGGTGCTCCTTACCGCTGAGACGGCCGCGACATGGTTGGAGGCACCATGGGAAGAGGCGCAGAACCTGGTGGGGCCATTTCCAGACGATCAGATGAAAATTTCGGCGTAAGTTGCGCACTAGGGTCTGACAAACGGGGGACTGGAGTCTGTCAGACCCTAGTTTTCACGGGAATAGGAGAGAGCCCCATTGCCGCGTCGCATGGGTAAAACAAGGCTAATGCGGCATCGTTCCGTGAACGCAACATTAATGTGAGTAATTGACCTCCGTTCCACTTTCGTTCTCATGTGCGGCATGAGCCTGTCAGCCCTTTATCGATTCGCGACTATCAACGGGGGAGAGGTGCGCCAGGCGCATCGGTTCGTGCTGGACGTTGTGCAGCTGCGGCTGAAATACGTACCCCTATACGGGCAGCCAATCGTATTTGCTGGCGGCTGTAAGATCGGAGACAGCGTACTGGAAAAGATCGACGAGATTGCAGAGTTCGTGCTGAAGGCGGCGCAGAGCCAGGAGGCTGGGCGGGAGCGTGTGGACCCGCATCGGAACAAGCTCGCGGATATCAACTGACGGCGGTAACGATCCTACCCGAACAAAGCGAAGATGCCGGTCGAAAGGATAATCGACCATGCAGACGCTCGAACTCTACGCCCAGATCGCTACCATCATCATGCTGATCCTCGCCATCAGTGACCGCTTCGGGGACCGAACCAAATGACGACAGAACCGCCGACCCTCTCGGTGTAAAGGAGATGCTTTAGGAGCACTGTTTTCGGGAGGCAGGGGCCGGAGGTTCAGCAGTCAGATCGGGATACCTAAACGCTCTGCCGCGAGATGTTTGCCGTAAGCTTTCGCAAGGTCCCAAAGGAAGCCAACACTCGCACCCCCCGCCTTCTCAGCGCCAGATTTCGTGCGCTGCCAAATTTCTGGATCGCGAATGGAATCAAGGAATTCGTGCCCGCGATAGGTCAGGTGCTTTGGTTGCCAATCGAATCCGTCAGCACCTGAGTGACACAAGTTGGCAGCCTCTAAGAATCCCGCTTCGTGGAGCTGCATGACATGATAGGCGATTTCCCGCTTTGAGTGCCCTTCAAAGTCTAAGCTGAAGAACTTGTAGGGGTGATCTGTGTCGGCTTCGACAGCAAGCAGAATGTCTCTGACTAGATCCTTGTCTAGTTTCATTCAGCGCTCAATCCCCGCTCCACCAGCCGCCTGATCGCTTCAGGACGTGACGGCGGATCGTCCTGGGCTTTTCTCCAGCCGTCCAACGCCGCCAGCATTTCCGGCTGCACGCGAACAGCGATCATCTTTCCAGACTGCCCAGGGCGCCGCCCAAACGGCGACTTGCTATCAGGTGTTGACGTATTCATAGGGAGTTGATAGCAGGATAGCAGCCTGAGGGGAAGTACCAGTTCCCGCCCAGGCCTGACCGCAACTGATCATTAGGGAGATCAATCATGGCTACCGCACACACTACAACTGCGCCCGCTGCGCGCATACCCCTCCCTCCCGCATTCCACTCTTCCGGCATGACCTATGCCCGACGGGATGCACTGGAGGATATGATCGAGCAGCTGATCGAAACGCTCGACGCTGCCGACGGCGACACTGACTTGGAGGATACCGGCGCTGAAGACGATTTTGGCGATTATTCGCTGCACGACGACGGCCCCGGCTGCATCCTTGCCGACAGCGACCAGGGCGTCGATGATCAGGAAGCCGGATATGACGGTAAACCCGGCGACCCTGAAGATTGCGAAGAGGACGACCACTCAGGCCTGCCCTACGACGAAGACAGCTTCGACATGAAGGTGGGGACGGAGGAGCCGGTCTATCGCCCTCAATACGGGAGCGACCAGACTACCGCTCCGATAAATGAGCGGGCAGAGCAGCTGGCCTATTACCGATCCCTGCACCGGGGGGGCGTCCAATGACCGCCCTCACACGCAGAGCCGCTATCGTCGGCACCTCCGCAGCCGTTGTAAGCCCCCTATTCGCACAGACGGCCCATTCAGCGCCTTCCAGCCGCGTACAGTGGGACAAGGCCCTCGCTGCCTATCGTGCGGCCAATGAGCACCATGATCGCATCTGGGATCAAATGGAGGCTGCCGAGGAGGGCTTTTATGCCGCCCGCAAGCCGAAGCCGAACCGTCCCCAGGAGCGGTTCGATTTCCAGATCATCGACGGCGAAGTGCACATTCCGTTCACCGCGAAGAATCAGCATGAGGTCGCCAGCTATGACCATCGTCTGGCGCAATGGAAGCGCGAGACGGCAGAACTGGAGCGGTCCACCGGCAAGCTGAAACTGGAAGCTGACCAAAAGCAGGCGGTGAGAGAATTGCTCAAGAGTGAGCAAGCGCTGTACGACACGCCCGCCCCTGACCTGACTGCCTTTGCACTTAAAATGGAAATCGCGCTCGAGCCGCATTGCGACATCAGCGAGGAAGCGAAGGCTGCTTTGCTGGCGGATGCAAAAAGGTTCGCAAACCGGAACGCCGCGTGAACAAACCCCCGCGCTTCAGGTTGCATCCTTGGTGCATGGAGTTGCGGGGAACACCCACCCAATCATGCTCCAACCGCCCTCCGGACGACGTTACTTGCATGTGATACTCATATGAGTTACAGAAGCCACATGTTGCCCATCGAACTCCGATATTTCCGCAATCCCGACGGGAGCATCTGGCACTATCCCAAAATGGATGAGCGAAACTCTTCGCTCCCGTTGGCGATAGATGTTTCAGGGATCGACGAAAGACAGCTTCGTAATGGCCTGAGTCGAGGCACGATAAAAATCGGTGAGCAGGACAAAAATAATCAATGGCGTCTATCTTTAAGGGAAATTTTCGTTCTCACCGTGATGAACAAATTGAACACCGATGCCATGCTACCTCCAAAGGCAGCTTTTAGTATTGCAAGCGCCGTAAAACACTACAGCGAAGTCGCTTTCGAACTTGGCGGTTTAATTCATAAGGTAGATTCCGAAAATGAAGGCGCCAGCGACGATCACTCTAGGATAGATCTTTTACTTGTATCCGACTCTCCGGGCACAGTTATTGATATAGAACATATTCACCCGAAAGGTGCATCAAGCTTCTATAGAAGTGGCGATGAGATTATTGCACCGTCCGTCTTACGCGATCTGACGTATATAAAATTATCTCTCACCCAAGTTAGCAAATCCGCTTATTACAATCTACTTCTTTCCGATCACTTAGAGGTTAGCGAGGAAAAACCCTCTACAGCTACTGAGAAGCTCGCGAAGCGAGCGAGCAGAGCGGCAAAGACCTAATGGCGCGTCCTCTCCCCCACTGGCCCCGCGTCCTGCATGCCGTCCCGGCGGCGGCATATGCAGGGTATCGCGGAGAGCGTAGCTTCCGTGCGGCCGTGTCTGCTGGGGAGATGCCCCCTGCCTTCAAGATCGGCGGGAAAGAGGCTTGGGACGTTCACGAATTGGACGCGGCGATCGACGCCATCAAGGCCTCATCGGGCGGCAAGAATTCCTGGCGCGAAAGGCTCCCTGAGCGTGTCTAAGGTACAATGGCCTGGCGTGAAGCGTGTGAAGGCGAAGGGCCGCGCCTATTACTATTGGAGCCGCACGGACCCCATGGTCCGCCTGCCTGATCCCACTGGCGAGCCGGATGCGTTCATGCGCAAGATAGCCTTCCTGCAAAAGAATACGAACCTGATCGAGCAGCGCGCCCGTGAAGGCACCCTTCGCGCCCTCATAAGGAAATACAGCGCATCTAAGGACAAGCGCGGCCTGCTGACCAAGGGAGAACAGACACAGCGCGTCTATCGCATCTATCTGGACCGCCTGGAGCATGGCCTGGGTGGCGTGCCCCTGATCGAGCTTACGCCCGAGATTATTCAGGAACGCGTGATGGATGCCAACGAGGAAACCCCCGCTGCCGCCAACATGATGCTGGCCATCCTCGCAGCGCTCTACAAATTCGGCGTCAAACGCGACCGGCGAATCGAGGACTGGACCGCCAACATCGACCGGTTCGATGCCGCAGGCGAACATGAGCCGTGGCCTGCCCATATCCTCAAGATTGCGCTGACCAGCGAGGACGAGTCTTTCCGCCGCGCCGTCTATCTGCACCTCTACACGGGCCAGCGTACCGGCGACACCTGCAAGATGACGTGGAACAGCATTCGCGGCGCCCGCATCCCCGTGAAGCAGGACAAGACGGATATTGAGCTATCTATCCCCCTGCACCCCGACCTTGCCGCAGAGCTACAGCGCGGCCCACGGACGACGCTGACGATCCTGTCTAACCAGCAGGGCAATGCGCTGAAGTCCAAGACGTTCAGGGGATGGTGCGCCGCCTTCAGCAAGGAACATGGCGTCAAGGTCGTTCCCCATGGGCTGCGCAAGAACGCCGTCAACGCCCTTCTGGAGGCGGGTTGCACCCCCTTCGAAGTCCACTCCGTCACCGGCCAGTCAATGCAGATGATTGAACACTACGCCAAGCGGGTGAATCGCAGCCGTGGGGCAGACGCAGCCATCCTCAAATGGGGAACGGAAACGAAACGCGAACGGGAAAACTCGGTAAAATGATGGAAAACTTTCAGCCTAACCAATTGAACGAAGGACGGAAAAGTCCGTCTGGTGTTCAAAAATGGTTAACGCCGGCGGATGGAGACAGGGGACGGCAGAAAACGAACGCCTGCTGCAAATCTGCATCGCCGCCGACAATCCTGCTGGCGGGCAGGATAACACGGGCATGTGTGCCGCATCCCGGCTGATTTTCCAGGTTCAGCGTCCCGTCGTGCAGCTCCACCAGCGCCTTTGTCAGGGGCAGGCCCAGGCCATGGCCCGGTACGCGTTCCGCACGATCCACACGGCCAAATGGCGCCATCGCTACCTTCGCTTCTTCAGCCGACAATCCCGGGCCATCATCGCTGATATCGATCAGCAGCTGGCCCGTTGCATTGACGGATGCCGAGATACCGACGCGTCCTCCTTCGGGACCATATTTGATGGCATTGGAAATCAGATTGGTCAGGATTTGCGTCACCATTCGCGAATCACCGATGATTTGCGGCAAGTGCGGCGGCATGGCCAGGTCCAGCGTGACGCCCCGAACCTTTACAGACGTTATCAATGTGCGCACAGCGGCCTCTGCGCACAACCCGAGATCAAAATGGGAATTATCAAGCTCCAGCTCGCCCTGATCCAGCCGGGCCAGATCCAGCATGGCCTCTACCGTACCCTTCAGCGTTTGCGCCGCTTCCCATAATATCGCGGCATGTTCGCCGACGCGATCCGGGGACACGTGGCCGCCGGCCAGCATTTCGGCATATCCGCAAATGGCGCCAAGCGGCGTCTTCAGCTCATGCGCCAGCGTCGCCAGAAACAGGTCATTCTCTCCGCCTGCATATGGTTGTTCACCCGCACATGGCGCATTCATGGGAGTTCCTTGCCCGCTTGGTTTCCTGCGCCCCCCGGCACACTAAGCTTTCGTTAGGCTGCCTTAAAATATGGTAAATGGCTGCCCGAAATTAATCATCATAAGTAACTGTCTTGCCTGATTCGCCGGGAAAGTCGCGCAGCAGATCACGCGCAAGCCCTGGGATTGCTGCGGAAAGCACCGCTTCCTCGGAATCCTCTCTGGCTTCTGTCACGGCCCGCCCCTCCCACAGGGGGGCTTCGTCGCTTGCCCGTATCAACCGCACCTCCAGCATGGAAACGCGAACATCTTTCGGCTTTCCGCCCAGGCCAAAGCTGGTGCCGAGACCGATACCGGTGCTGCGTCCGAACGTGCCGCCACCAACCCCGACGGATACCGGTGAGCGGCCCTCGATCGCTTCGCGCGTATTCTGGGCATAGTCGATTGCGGCAATGATGTCGGCGCCTGCCCGATCCGCAACCGGATTGAAGCCCACTGCGGCCAGTTCCTGCGATACCGCGCCGGCATATTGCTGAAATTCCAGACTGCCCTGCCGGTCGGGGACGATCGGTTCGACAAAGACGGTACCCCGCTGCAACTGCTGGTTCAGGTGGAACCGGGTCACGTCGGTGCCGCTATCGACGGTCGTGCAACCGGCGACGAGACCAAGTGCAGCTAGCGGCAGAAACGCGCGGGCAAGACTTTGCATGATTGAAACCTTCCTTTCACCCTCGGCGGCTACACATAGCCGCTCGACGTGATATGGCGGATGAACGCGCGGCCCCCTTTCCGGGTTTCGTCGCCACCCTTAGCGAGGAACGACTTCAGATGATCAGCCAGGGCCGAGTGTTGGTAACGGGCGGCGCGGGATACATAGGCAGCCACGCCGTCCTCGCTCTTATTGATGCCGGCTATGAGGTTTCCGTCGCCGACAATCTGGTGACCGGCTTTCGCTGGGCGGTCCCCGACGCAGCGGTTTTTCACGAAGTCGACATTTCCGATACGGACGCGATGGCTGCCATTCTAAAAGGGGATGCCATCACCGCCATCATGCACTTCGCCGGGTCCGTCGTGGTGCCTGAATCCGTCGAAAACCCTCTGAAATACTATCGGAATAACACGGCGGCGACGCGCAACCTGATCGAGGCGGCGGTGCGCGTTGGTATTCCCCACTTCATCTTTTCCTCCACTGCGGCCACTTATGGCACTCCCGACGAAGTGCCGGTCAAAGAGACCACCCCGCAAATCCCCATCAATCCCTATGGCATGTCGAAACTGATGTCTGAGGCGATGCTGGCCGACACGGCCGCCGCCCATGATTTCGCCTATTGCGCGCTGCGCTATTTCAACGTCGCGGGCGCCGACCCTGAGGGTCGCGCGGGGCAGGCCACAAAGGGGGCAACTCACCTGATCAAGGTCGCCAGCGAAGCGGCAACGGGAAAGCGATCCCATGTCGACGTTTATGGCACGGACTATGACACGCCCGATGGAACCGGCATTCGTGACTATATCCACGTCACGGACCTTGCCGCCGCTCACGTCCTGGGGCTTGGCTGGCTAGATGCTCACCCCGGCGAATCAGTCGTGATGAATGCGGGCTACAAACGCGGTTTCAGCGTCCTTGAGGTTTTGGACGCCGTCGAACGCGTCTCCGGCAACACGATAGAACGCCGCCTATGCCCCCGACGCGCCGGCGATCCGGGCGAGTTGATCAGCGACAATTCAAAGATCCTGTCCACGCTGGGATGGCAACCTCAACATGCCGACCTGGATCAGATCGTCCGCCACGCGCTTAGCTGGGAGTCGCGGCTGCACGAACGCCAGAACTGACCGCTTCCATCACGTAGAGATGGACCGGCGGTCGGTCCCTTCCAGCACCAAGGCGGTCAGCCGATTCGTCTTATAGGCACCCGTGTCGACGCCGGTTCTGAACTTCTGCGAATCGAGGCCGTTCGAGATCGTATGACCGTGCACGATGTGGGGGCCAAAGCTCTTGCGGTGATTCAGGAAGTCCTCCCTGATCCAGATCAGGTCCTTTTCGCGCTGCTTCTCAAGCGACACGTGCGGCCGCACGCCGGCATGAACGAACATATAATCGCCGACCGTCTTCGACAGTTTCAGCTTTCTGAAGAATTTGCGATGCGCCTCCGGCATCGCCTCTGCCAGTGCCTTCATCGCGGTCTGCGGATCCTCACCATAGATCAGCCCGCGGCGAATGCCCCAGCTTTGCATCGCTTCCGCGCCACCCTGCTCGATCCAGTTACGGTATTCCCGCATCTTCGGCTGTTCCTCCCTCAACAGGGACGACAGGAACGCGTCGTGATTCCCCTTCAGGAACGTCCATTTGTCACCGGGCCCCGGCCCCGCGCACAGCCGCTCGACCACCTGCGCTGAATCCGGTCCGCGATCGATATAATCGCCCAGAAAGACAATCCGGCTCTTGCCTACATAGCCGTCCAGATCGACGGCGATCTTTTCCAACAGCCGGTCCAGCAGCCCGGCCATGCCATGAATGTCGCCGATCGCGTAGATACGCTTACCGTCGGGAATGGCGGGCGTGGGCGCCTTGCGGGCGAACGGATTCTTCATGCCGTCCCGCGATACCGATGCCGGGCGATAGAGAAAAGCCTCCTTACACTATGACCTACAAAGGTTGACTTTCGCACCGCCCGACCCTAGCTACGCGCCTCGATTCCCAGACAATCTGAATGATAGCAGGCACGGCCATGAAAGTTCGCAATTCCCTCAAGTCGCTGAAAAATCGTCATCGCGACTGCCGGGTCATCCGTCGTCGTGGCCGCACGTACGTCATCAACAAGACGAATCGTCGGTTCAAGGCGCGCCAGGGCTAAACGCCTATGTCCGCGCTCGACGCGGTCATGTTCGATGTCGGCCATGTCCTGTATGACTGGGACATTCGCTACCTATACGAAAAGCTGATCCCGGATACGCAGCGTCTCGACTGGTTCCTGGCGCACGTCGTCACGCCGGAATGGCATTATCAGCACGATCGCGGTCATCCCTTCAGTCAGACAAGTGCGGACCTGATCTCCCGGTTTCCGGAAGAGCGCGATCTGATTCTTGCTTACGGTCCCCGTTGGCTGGAAACGATTGGCGAGCCCATACCCGGCATGATCGAGCTGGCCGGCGAACTGCATGATCGCGGCCTGCCGCTTTACGGCCTTACCAATTTTTCCGACGAATTCTGGCGGATGTTCCGTCCCACCGCGCCCGTCTTCGACCGGTTCACAGATGTCCTGGTGTCGGGCACGGAGCGCCTGGCAAAGCCGGACCCGGCCATTTATCGCCTGGCCATGGATCGGTTTGGCGTAACCCCGGCCCGCACCCTATTCATCGACGACCGCGGCGAAAATGTCGAAGCGGCGCGCGCGCTCGGTTTCATCGCGCACAGGTTTCGCGACCGGCAGGGCGTCGATGACGTGCTGGCGCCGCTCCTTCCTTAATAGCCCGCCTCGCGGGCAAGCCTGTCTGCATGATAATTGGCTTCGCCGAACAGTTCCGCCAATGTCCGCGCACGTTTCATGTACAGGCCGACGTCATATTCATCCGTCATGCCGACGCCGCCGTGCATCTGGACGCCCTCCTGCACGGCCAGCTGCGCAGTCAGGCCGGTCATGGCCTTGGCCGTGTGGACGGCGCCATGGGCCTTTGAAGAGCCCGCATCCAGCAATTGCTGTGCCTTCAGCGTGGCGGCGCGTGCCACCTCCAGTTCCGCATACAGATGCGCGGCGCGGTGCTGCAGGGCCTGGAACGTGCCGATAATCACGCCGAACTGCTTACGCTCCTTCAGATAGGCCATCGTGCGGTCGGCGGCGCCCTGCCCCACACCCAGCAACTCGGCACTGGCCCCTGCGCGTCCAGCGGAAAGCAGAGCGTTCAACGGTCCCCATCCGGCATCTACCTCCCCAATTACGGCATCGGCATCGACCTCGACGCCGTCGAACTCGATTCGTGCGGCAATGGATGCATCGGCCAAGCGTCGTGGGTCGACGGTCATTCCTGCCGCGCCCTTTTCTACCGCGAACAATGTGATGCCGTCGCTGTCACCCGGCGCGCCGCCCGTTCTGGCCGCGACGATCAGCATGTCGGCATTATGCCCGCCAACGACGAACTGCTTACGACCCGTCAGCCGGAAACCATTGCCCGACCTCTTGGCGCTCATCGCCGTCCTTTCCGGGTCATGTTTTGCACCTTCGTCGATCGCGAGGGCGACCGTCGCGTCGCCCGCGGCGATTGCCGGAAACCATCTGTCGCGGTGATGCTTGCCACCCTGCTGCAGCGCTGCCACCGCCGCGATACCAGTCGACAGCAAGGGGGAGGGTGTCAGATTCCTGCCAATCTCCTCCAGAACCACGCCTGCCTCGACATGGCCAAGGCCCAGCCCCCCCTCATCCTCTGAGATCAGGATGGAGGTAAACCCCATCTCTGCAAATTCCTTCCAGAGCGCCGGATCATATCCATTGGAATCGTTCGAATCCCGTAATTTGCGCAGATGCGCCACAGGCGCCTTTTCGGCCATGAAGCCGCTGGCGCTGTCGCGCAGCATTTCCTGATCTTCGGTCAGATAAAGTGGCATGAATTTCCTTTCGTCTCTTCCCTTGGGGAAGAGCGGGAGAGCTGTAATCAGCTTGGCAGTTCCAGAATGCGTTTGGCGACGATGTTCAGCTGGATTTCGCTGGTGCCGCCCTCGATGGAATTGCCCTTCGACCGCAGCCAGTCGCGCGCCTTTTTGCCGCCATCAGAATCGCCCGATTCCCATTCGAGAGCGTCCGAGCCGCCAGCCGCCATCACCAGCTCGTTGCGCCGCTTGTTCAATTCCGTGCCGTAATATTTCATCATCGAGGCTTGCGCCGGGTTCAGCCGTCCCGCCTTCCACTCATCGTTGAAACGCTCACCCTGTGCGCGATAGGCTGCGGCGCGGACCTCGAACAGCGCGATGTCGGCGCGCATCAGGGGATCGGCCAGTCGCCCCTCCGCATCGGTGCCGACAGCCTCTACGGCCATTTGCGGCAGCGTCTTGCCGGCGCCATCATGCCCCATGCCGGAAATCATTTCCCGCTCGTGGCCCAGCAGATATTTGGCCACGTCCCAGCCCTTATTCTCCTCGTGCACCAGATTGCGCTTTTCCGCGCGGGCGTCGGTGAAGAAGGTCTCGCAGAAGGGGCTGGACCCTGAAATCAGGCGGATCGGTTTCGGCTCTACGCCCGGCTGGTCCATGTCGAACAGAATGAAGCTGATGCCCTGGTGCTTCGGGGCCTCGGGATCGGTGCGGACCAGACAGAAAATCCAGTCCGCCTTGTCGGCATAGCTGGTCCACACCTTCTGGCCGTTGATGACATAATGGTCACCGGCATCGACCGCCCGCGTCTGCAGTCCGGCAAGGTCACTGCCCGCGCCGGGTTCGGAATAGCCCTGGCACCAACGGATTTCCCCGCGCGCGATAGGCGGCAAATGTTCCTGCTTCTGCGCCTCCGTGCCATATTTCAGCAGCGCCGGGCCCAGCATCCATATGCCAAAGCTGGACAGCGGCAACCGCGCGCCAAGACGCGCCATCTCCTGCCGCAATATCTTGGTCTCTTCGCGGCTGAGGCCCCCGCCGCCATATTCGGTCGGCCAGTCCGGCACCGTCCAACCCTTTGCCGCCATCCGCTCCAGCCACAGTTTCTGCGCGTCGGACTGAAAGGTGAAGTTGCGGCCACCCCAGCACTGATCCGCATCGCCCATCATCGGCGTACGCATTTCGGGCGGGCAATTTTCCTCCAGCCAGGCGCGCGTGTCGGCGCGGAAGCTGTCCAGATCGGCGTCAGCAGCGGGCATCGTTATCTCCCCAACATTCACATGGGTCCCCCCGACACGGGGCCGGGGGGACCGCTATTCTGTTTCCTAGTTAAAGGTACCGCCGGACGCGGCCTTCTCCTTAAGTAGAGATGACATGGGCCATTCCGGCATTTCCGCAGCATGTTTTTCCAAACCTGCGACGATTTTGTCGAGCCCCGTCAGGTCGGCCCACATCATCGGCCCGCCGGTGTAGCGCGGCCAGCCATAGCCGTAGATCCAGACCACATCGATGTCGGACGCCCGCTGCGCCATGCCTTCCTCCAGGATGCGCGCACCCTCATTGACCATGGTGTAGAGGCAGCGTTCGCGGATTTCCTCGTCAGAAACGTGGCGCTGCTCCTTGCCCTCCTTCTCGGCCCATTTGGCGATCATCGCCTCCACCTCGTCGGACGGCGATCCGCGCCGGTTCTCGTCATAATCGTAGAAGCCCTTGCCGGTCTTCTGTCCCCAGCGGCCCTTGGCACACAGCTCGTCGCGCAAGGTTTCCACCCGGTTTTCGTCACGATGCCATCCGATATCCAGTCCGGCGAGATCGGACATCTGGAACGGCCCCATGGGGAAGCCGAATTCGACGAAGACGCGATCAATATCCCACGGCTTCGCCCCTTCCATGATCAGCTTGTTCGCTTCCACCTGACGCGGCTTCAGCATACGATTGCCGATGAAGCCGTCACAGACGCCGGCGACGACGGCGACCTTGCCGATCTTCTTGGCCAGCTTCATCACGGTCGCGAGGACGCTTTTCGACGTCTTTTCGCCGCGCACGACCTCCAGCAGCTTCATGATATTGGCCGGGCTGAAGAAATGCGTACCGACCACGAATTCCGGCCGTCCGGTCGCGGCGGCGATCTCGTCAATGTCGAGATAGGAGGTGTTGGAGGCAAGGATCGCTCCCTGCTTCACATGCTGGTCCAGCTTCTGGAAGACCTCCTTCTTCACGTCCATATTTTCAAAGACGGCCTCGATGACCAGATCGCAATCGGCGAGGTCGGCATAATCGAGCGTACCCGTCCACAGGTCCATGGCACCCTTGGCCTGCGCTTCCGTCATCCGGCCGCCCTTGACGTTCCCCTGATAGTTTTTGCCGACGACGCCCCGGCCGCGCTCCAGCGCCTCCTGGCTCATTTCGACGGTCGTCACCGGGATACCGGCCGACAGAAAGTTCATGGCGATGCCGCCGCCCATCGTGCCAGCGCCGATAATGCCGACCTTCTGAATATCGATCAGCGGCGTATCGGCCGGCACATCGTCGATTTTCGCGGCTTGACGCTCGGCAAAGAACAAATGGCGCTGCGCCTTCGACTGATCCCCGGTCATCAGCTTCATGAACTCTTCGCGTTCGATCTTCACGCCCTCTTCATAGGGCAGTTCGACCGCCGCGCGGATGCAGCGCATATTGGCGGCGGGGGCATCGAAACCGCGAATTTTGCGACCGTTCTTTTGCTTGAATTCCTCAAGGATGCGATCGGCCTCGGCCAGATTGGGCAGCATGTCGTTTCGGGTGGAGGAAACGGGATGATCATCCTTCGACGCGACCTCCCGTGCAAAGGCGATTGCCGCGTCGGCCAGATCGCCTTCGACGACCTTGTCGACCAGGCCGCTTTTCTCTGCGGCGCCCGCAGAGACCGGATTTCCGAACACCGCCATCTGCAATGCCTGTTCTACCCCGACAATACGCGGTAGCCTCTGCGTGCCGCCGGCGCCGGGCAGCAGGCCCAGTTTCACCTCCGGCACGCCCAGCTTCGCCGAGGGGACGGCAATGCGGTAATTACAGGCCAGCGTGACCTCCAACCCGCCGCCCAGGGCGGTCCCGTGAATCGCGGCGATCGTCGGCTTCGCCACTTTCTCCAGCTCGTCCAGCAATTCCGGCAGGCCGGGCTGTTGCGGCGGCTTGCCGAATTCCGTGATATCGGCGCCCGCGTGAAAAGTGCGCCCGTCGCAGCGAACGACGATGGCTTTCACGGCATCGTTCGCCGCGCCCTCCCGTATCCCGGCCTGCAGCCCCTGCCGCACCGCCGCGCTAAGGGCGTTTACCGGCGGATTGTCGCTGATGATGACGAGAACATCGTCATGTAGTTCGGTGCGGACGGGGCTGGTCATGATAGGTCTCCAATGATGAATATTGCTGCGCGTCAGGAACTCTGGCCAATGCTGTCCAATAGGGTCGGGGCGACTATGGCACGGGGGGCGAAGCGCGCGTTACCTCCCCAAATTCACAATGCCTCCCCAAAATTCCGAACCATCGCGCCTTCTCACGCATGGCTTTGCGTCATGGCGGCGTGAATCATCGTCTTCAACTCCCGACGCACGTTGAACTGCATTGACGGGCCCATCTGGGTCATGAAAATCACGATCAGCCTTTCGACCGGATCGATGATCAGGGCCGTCGAGAACAGCCCGCCCCAGCCATATTCCCCAACACTGCCCGGCACGAGAGTCGTCGACGGGTTCATCACAACCGATACACCCAGTCCAAAGCCGATGCCTTCATTGCTCGCTTCGGAAAATAGCGATCTCGAAATCCGTGTCAGGTCGACGCCTCCCGGCAAATGATTGGCCGTCATCAGGGCGACGGTCTTGGGGCTCAGGATGCGTGCACCCTCCAGCTCTCCGCCATTCAGCATTGCGTGGGCGAACCTGTGATAATCGGCACTGGTGGCCACGAGCCCGCCCCCGCCCGACAAAAGTTTCGGTTTCACGGCCCATGCGCTTTTGGAACGACTGTCGAACAGTCGCTTGCCCTTTTCAGGATCGACGAACCAGCAGTCGGTAAGGCGGTCTAGCGTGTCGGGGCGCGCGAAAAACCCGGTATCGGCCATGCCCAGGGGCGCAAAAATGCGTTCCTGCATCACCTCGTCCAATGGCTTGTCCGTCAATCGCTGTATGACCGCGCCCAGCACGTCAGTGGCGATGGAATAGTTCCACCCTTCGCCGGGCGAGAATTCCAGCGGCAATTTGCCGAGTTCGCGGACGAATCCGTCCAGATCGAAATTTCCGTGGGTGTTCTCCAGCTTCAGTTCGCGATGCGCCAGGTCCACCGCGCTCCTGTGCTGAAAACTGTAGGTAAAGCCCGCCGTGTGGCGCAGCAGGTCAACCATCTGCATGGGGCGCTTTACGGGCTGGGTCACGAACGGAACCCCCGCACCACCGCTGGCCAGAACCCCGACATCCTTCAACTCGGGCAGCACTTTCGCGACGGGCGTATCCAGCTGGACCTTGCCCTCTTCGAATAGGCTCATGAAGATTGCGGACGTGATCGGCTTCGTCATGGACGCGATGCGGAACAGCGCGTCTTCCCTCAGCGCCTCGCCATCCTCCCGCAGCGACCCTTGGGTAGAAAAATGAATTGGGGCACCGTTGCGGCTGACCAGCAGCTGCGCCCCAGGAAACCGCCCGCTGTCGATATAATTATCTCGCAGAAAATCATCGACCCTGGCGAGCCGCCCGGCGTCAAAGCCATGGGCGGCGGGATCTTGGATGCTGATCGTCATGGGGGCAAAATCTCCTGGGTTCTCGCTTCGGTCCGCTCCACAGCACCTAGACCGCCCTATCCGAATAGCGCAATCGACTGCATCGCGCGGACAACCAGTGTCCCGTCCGCATTCCACATGCTCATGTCCTGACTGGTATTGCCATGTTCGATATGATCGCTGGTGGACCGCAACAGCCACCAGCCATCCGCACTGACGGGATTCGGCGTCAACGCGTTGAACATCCAGGTCAGCGAGGAAACAGGCGCAACTTTCGTCATTAGCGGCAGGGCGGCGGGCGGCAGCGCATCGCCGATCGCCAGCAGCTCCGTCATCGGGTCCAGGTGCTGCCTGTCCTTCAGCCTTATCCAGCGCACGATATCCGCCGGGCGGCCATCGGCCCCCGTTTCCATCACGCCCATATCGAACATGCCGACGAAGGCAGGCCCCACCCCCTGTGGCACTTCCGCGGCCGCGGGCCGGGGATGATCCGGCGGGGGCGCGTCCGCCGCCAGGTGCACCGCACTTTCCATCTCGCGCATGAACACGAACGTGCCGGTCAGGCCGATGCCCGCTTCACCGACGACATCCGCCTGGATGAAGGCGGCGTTCTTGCCCCGGCGCAGCAGCTTTGCCGTGATCTCCACCGTGCCGGACAGCGGCCCCACGAAGCTGATTTGCGCAGAACGAAGTGGCGGCAGGTCATCCGCCGCCCCCCGCGCCGCCTCATAGGCCAGTGCAGCCGAGAATCCGCCATAGGCCGTGCGCCCCTGCTGCCATTCAGGCGGAATTTCGGTTCGAAAACCGCCGTCTGTCATCTGTTTTGCGGCGAGCAGGGCGGGCAGGCTTATCATGCAATTCCTCCAACGATACAGGCGCTGCTTGGGCTATGCGGACATGCCGCCAGCGTCAGCCTGCGGTTTATGCTAAGCCAGCTCCGCGCGTATGGCCGCGATCAGGTCCGGCACCTTGGTCAACCGCTCTTCCTCGATATCAAGAATGGTGTGAAAAGCGCGCCGTTTCAGGTCAGCCGTTTCACTATCCGGCAGGCGCACCTCTGCGGGCAGGGTCGACAGGACGATATCGATCAGCCGCTCCGCCCCGTGCAGGCGTCCCCACAGATAATCATTCTCGCGATAGGCGCGGCTGAAGAACGCGCCGAAACTGTTGAAGCGGATACCCTTCAGGGTCGCCTCCGCGCCGCCTGCACGAATACTGGTCGCATCGTTGGGAGAGATGCGGTCGACCTTGATCTCGTCATATTCATCCAGCCCCTCCCCCTGCAGCATGGGAAAGGTAACAATGTCGTAGAATGAAAAACCCAGCCAGGCGCGCAACAGCGTCCGCCTTATGGCGGCCGGCATATCCGCACCGTTCAACAGTTCCGACAGGCGCTGATCGGTGCATATGTCGAGTTCCTGCAGCCCAAGCGCGTCGCCATATCTGTCGACGGCATGGTGCGGATCGGCCCATATGTCCGCCGCCGCTGCGCGCACGCCCTCGCCGAAATGGCTTATGCTACGCCGATCGACGAACGGCGCCAGCATTTCGAACAGGGCAGCCTTGGTACGCTCGCCCGCCTCGCGCAGATCCGGTCCCTGCCTATCGATCAGATTTCCCAGCTGACGAATGACATAGCGCAGGCGCCGCGTCCGGAAGCCGAGATCATAGCGCTGCAGAAAGCGCACATAATTGTCTTTTGCGGCGAGTTTCGGTTTCACCGTGCGGGTAATCTCGTCGATCCCGTTTCGCCGCGCCCAGTTCCAGAGCGCCTTGCGGACATCTTCCATGGGGCCAGGCTCCACGTGGCCGCCCAGCTGCGCCAGCGTCCCCGCCATCGTCTCCACGATTTCCGCGAGCTTCAAATGGGCGTAGCCTGGGTAGGCATAGCCCGCCCGGTCCACGGCGGCGGCATTTGCCTGATCGCGTAACGCCGACAGCTTCGCAGGTGACGGTTTCGATGCGAAGGTGCGCGCGCCCAGCGCGGCACTCGTCTCCGCACTCGTCGATTTCGATATACCGGCAAGGACGTGGTGCATCCGGCGCACGCGGCGACTGAACCCCTGCAGCGCTTCCAGATCGTCGCGGATGGGCTGTTCACGCGGAATATCGCTCAGCGACCGCAGGATCGTGGTGAAGAAGCCCGGCGGCTCGTTATCCTCGAAATTGCGTCGCCGCGCGCCGATCGACCTGACGCCCGGCTTCGGATCGATGTAAACGAAGCGTCGATCCACTTCCCGATGCGCGGGACGGTTGCGCAGCGCGGCGATGGCGGGCCGGAACGGCGCATTGTTGAGGATAGAGCCGTCCAGCAGGGGCGCAGTGTCGCGAACATCCGCTTCCGCGCGGTTCGGGAACACCCGCTGCAAGAAGCTTTCTCGTTCGTCCCAGCCCGTTTCCCGGCTATCCAGCACGGCATCCATCTCGCGCGCCTGAAATGGCGGGAAGGCGCCCGGAAAACTTGCCGTCGCGCGCGCCGCGAACGCCAAACTGGCGACCTCGGCAATGCGCCTGTCGGTGCCGCGCGCGCCCTCGTCCCGGAATGCGATGATCTTGCGATGTTCTGTTTCGATGACCTGACGGGGACTGTGCAGCCGCAGCCGCTCCGGGTGCCCGGCGAAATCCGTGACCGTCACGAACAGGTCCAGTGGCTGGCCGTTCGGCAGCAGGGGTGGTCCGGCGGGACTTGACCGGATCGCCTCCAGCGCATCCAGCAGGAACCCGGTAAAGATCTTGCCGGAAAAGGGCGGATGGAACCAGCGAGAGCGCACGAACCGCGACAGCTTCTGCTCCACCTCGGCCTTGGCGTCGACCTCGATCACCTCGTCGGTAAAATCGGCGGTGCGCGTACGGCGCAGGTATAGCAGCAAGGCCGGCGACAGGATCTTCGTCATGCGCGTCCCCATTTTCGCATCGGGGTCAAGCAATTCGTCGATGTCGGCCTTGTCCAGCCACAGGTCGACCAGGGGATCGAGCGAGCGTCCGGACGAAATCGCCTCGGCCAGGAATATACCGTTGATCCCGCCAGCAGATGCACCGGCCACGATATCCACGATGACGCGCAGGCGCACATGTTCATGCACGCGCGACAACAGGTCGTAATAAATTGCCTCGGTATCGTCGTCAGGACGAGGCTCGCCCGCCATCAAGGCGCGGGAGGCGCGAAGCAGCTTCCATACTTCCCGCGTGATTCCGTGCATGTAGACGGCCAGGCTGATGCCGCCATAGCATATCAGTGCGAGGCGGAGTTCCTTTTCACGCATGCCTCATCTTGTGGCAGCGGCAACCGGTCCCTGCAACTCCACCCCTCACAATCTCATAGAGTATCACCATCGATGACGGCGGTCTCCGGATGATGCTTATCCAGATGCTTCCTGACGATACGAAGATTTTTCGTGTTGGAACGGAACAGCACGTCGGCCGCGTCGCCAATAAACGGGACGAAACCTATGGCGGTGTCGAACACCGTGTTCCCGCCCATCCGCGCCAATTGCCATTTCGACATGCCCAGATTGCGCGCTTCCCAGATCATGTAGCTGGACAGCAGGCCGCCGATAATGTCGCCCACCACGGGCACGAACCCCAATATCGAATCCAGCCCGATACGATTGCCGATCACCGGCAGGTGAAAGGGAAGGCGTATCGCCTTTTCCAGGATCGTTTCCAGAACCTCCAGCCGGGCGCGAACCGCTGCCGGAGATTTGGGATCGACACCGTCGCGGTTCAGCTGGCGCGCAATATCTTCGAACGCCTGATTGTCGATATTGAAGGGTTCTGCCTTTGCCACGCGGATTATCCCGTTGTGATGGTGCTGCACGCCATGCGCGCACCTGCGTCACCAGCCGGCTGGCTGACCATGTCGTCGGCATTCATGTGCACGATCAGGCCGGCGCCGTCGCTGTCGAGCATGGGCACCGTGCCACCATTCAGGCTGACATCGTCAATCGTCGCCGTCAGCTGCGCACTGCCGCTGGCATCGACCGTCACATTGCCGAGATCGCCCTTATGTTGCGGATGCGGTTGATTGGTCGGGTTCCAATGGCCGCCGGCGCTGGTGAAGTCCGGGGGCGTACAGGTTCCGGTCTGATGGACGTGCACGGCATGAACGCCGGGCGCCATTCCCGTCAATTGGGCATCCACGTCGACGCCTGCATCCGTCTCCGTGAACACGGCGCGTCCCACCGCACTTCCCTCAGCCGTTGTAAGGTTCGCATAGCCGACCTCTCCGGGGGATGTATCCTCCATGGCTGCGCTGCCGTCGGCGGCGCCAGTCTGCATGCCATCACCCATAGGGTCGGCGCAGGCGGCCACCAGGGTCAGGCCTGTACTTAGGGCGAGCAGGGAAAAAGTGCGTTTCATGAATCGTCTCCTTTGCAGGGCCACAACGCAGTTGCGGGCAATTGGTGCCGTCCGCGTGACAAGCGTCGACAAACTCACAAACTCTTGACGATTTCCTCGACCATCTTCTTCGCGTCGGACAGCAGCATCATGGTATTGTCGCGGAAAAACAGTTCGTTTTCTACGCCAGCATAGCCCGCGCCGCCCATGGAGCGCTTGATAAACAGGGTCGTTGCCGCCTTTTCGACGTCCAGGATCGGCATGCCGTAAATGGGGGACGTCTTGTCGGTCTTGGCCGCCGGATTGGTGACATCGTTCGCACCGATGACGAAGGCGACATCGGCCTGGCCGAAATCGCTGTTGATGTCCTCCAGCTCGAACACCTTTTCATAATCGACGTTCGCCTCTGCCAGCAGGACGTTCATGTGCCCCGGCATCCGGCCCGCGACCGGATGGATGGCATAGCGCACGTCGACGCCCTGCTCTTCCAATATGTCGCCCATTTCACGCAGAACATGCTGCGCCTGTGCAACGGCCATGCCATAGCCAGGTACGATGATGACCTTCTCGGCATTCTTGAGGAGGAACGCGGCGTCGTCGGCGCTGCCCGTCTTGTAGGGGCGGTCAATGGCGGGACCGCCGCCAGCGGCTGCCGCATCCTGCCCAAACCCGCCTGCAATGACGCTGATGAAACTGCGGTTCATCGCCCGGCACATGATATAGCTGAGGATCGCGCCAGAGGAGCCTACCAGTGCGCCCGTGATGATCATGGCGCTGTTCGACAGGGTGAACCCCATCGCCGCCGCCGCCCAGCCGGAATAGCTGTTCAGCATGGATACGACGACCGGCATGTCGGCGCCGCCAATGGGAATGATCAGCAGGAAACCGATGATGAAGCTGAGAAGGACGATGACCGGGATCATCCAGCCCTCTCCCGCACCGCCGGCAGGCGACAGCACATATAGCGCGATCAGTATCAGGATCGCGGCCAGTGTGCCGAAATTGATGACATGGCGGACGGGAAGGATGATCGGCGCGCCCGACATATTTCCGTTCAGCTTCGCAAAGGCGATGACCGACCCGGAAAAGGTAATCGCACCAATTGCTGCGCCCAAGGCCAGCTCAACGCGGCTGACCGCAAAGATCTGACCGGCGGCATCGGCAATGCCGAACGCCGCAGGGTTCAACCATGCGGCCAGCGCCACCAGTACGGCAGCAAGACCGACGAGCGAGTGGAACGCCGCCACCAACTGCGGCATGTCCGTCATCGCGATCTTGCGCGCGATGATCAGGCCGGCCGCGCCGCCAATGGCAATCGCGATGGCAATTTCCAAAATGCCCGCCAGCTCATGCGAAACCAGCGTCGTGACGACCGCGATCAGCATTCCGGCCATGCCATAGCGGTTGCCCGCGCGGCTGGTATCGGGCGACGATAGTCCGCGCAGCGCCAGAATGAACAGGACGCCCGAAATCAGATAGGCGATCAGCGCCCATGCGGGCGTGGTGACGACATGCTCCATGATTTATCCTTCCGCCTTCGCAGCGGCGGGCGTCTTTTTCGGCTTCTTCTTATACATGGCCAGCATGCGCGCCGTGACGGCAAAGCCACCGAAAATGTTGACGCTGGCCAACGCGACCGCGATCAGCCCCAGCCATTTTGCGGATGCGACACCGGCTGCGGCGCTGGCAATCAGCGCGCCGACGATGATGACCGACGAAATCGCATTGGTGACCGCCATCAGCGGCGTGTGAAGCGCCGGCGTTACCGACCAGACGACGTAATAGCCCACAAAGCAGGCCAGCACGAAGATCGACAGGATTGAAATAAAGTCCATGTGCGTCCTTTCACTTCACGCCGAGAACGCGCTCTGCCAGCAGCCTCTGTATCGCCGCCGGGTCACTTTTCCGGGAAATCTTCAGCTCGAAGGGATGCTCGTAGGAGGAAACCCAGATTTTCAGATCGGTGTCCAGGTCGAGCGTTCCGGCGCTCTCCACGCTGAACCGCACGATCGACTTATAGGGGATGCTCATCACCTCGACCTTGCTGCCGGTCAGGCCCTGCACGTCGATCAGGACAAATCGGAAGTTCGTTAGAAACGCGATGTCCCGCACCGTCTTGAACGCGGCCAGAACATCCTCGCCCTGCAACAGGTGCTGGCCGAATTTCTCGACCACTTCCTGATTGCTAACCTCATGCGAACTGAACAGACCCATCAGGCATCCAGCCGTGCATTGCCGACGGTGCCGCCGTGCGTGACGCGTACACCCTGCACGATTTCGTCGTCGTCCGGCCAGACCAGCGTGTTCGCTTCCTTGTCCCAGAAGGCGGACAGGAAATTCCACAGATTGCGTGCGTAAAGCTGACTGGCGACCTCGGCCAGGCGGCCGGGGACGTTGCGATGACCGATGATCCTGACGCCGTGCACCCGGACGATTTCGCCCGCCTGTGCGCCCTCGACATTGCCGCCCTGCTCGACCGCCAGGTCGACCAGCACGGATCCCGGTTTCATGCTCTGCAGCTGTGCGTCCGACACCAGGCGCGGCGCGGGTCGCCCGGGGATCAAAGCCGTCGTGATGACGATATCCTGCTTGGCGATATGGTCAGAAACCAGCTTTGCCTGCGCCGCCTTGTATTCCTCCGACATTTCGCTGGCATAGCCGCCCGTACCCTCGCCCTCGATGCCTGCGACATCCTCGACGAAGATCGCCTTAGCACCCAGGGATTCGATCTGTTCCCGTGTCGCCGCGCGCACGTCGGTCGCGCTGACCTGCGCGCCCAGCCGGCGTGCGGTGGCAATGGCCTGCAGGCCGGCGACGCCCACACCCATGACAAAGACCTTGGCCGCGGAAATCGTGCCCGCCGCCGTCATCATCATGGGAAAGGCGCGACCATATTCCGCCGCGGCGTCAAGTACCGACTTATATCCGGCCAGATTGGACTGAGACGACAGCACGTCCATCGATTGCGCGCGCGTGATCCGCGGCATGAATTCCATCGCCATGGCGGTCAGCCCGGCATTGGCATAGGCGTCCAGCGTGTCGCGCGCCTGCATCGGGTTCAGGATGCCGCAGACGATGGCGCCCCTAGCGGCACCGGCTAGCGTAGCCGCCTCCGGCGCCCGCACGGCAAGGATCGCCTCGGCGCCACTGACGGCCGCCGCGCGCGTCGGTGCGATCTCTGCACCGGCCTCCTCGAAATCCGCATCGGAAAGTCCAGCCTGGGTTCCGGCGCCGGTTTCCACCGCCACCGTCGCGCCCAGACCGGTGAATTTTTTCACGGTCTCGGGCGTTGCGGCCACGCGTGGCTCGCCCCCGCCCGCATCGTTCAGGACGGCAATCCGCATTTATGCGACGAAGATCGCAAGGCCGAGAAGTACGATGACGATGCCGCCGATTGACCATTTCATCAACGACTTGAAGCCAAAATAGGTGGTGGCGTGGTCCTTCATCGCTTTCGCGGTGTAGGGTTTCTGCGGGCTCATGATCCTTGGGGTCCCTTCAAATGTCCGCAGCCCCTTTACCAAATTCGACATTCAAGTGAAGTGAAAGCCGCGACATTTTAGCATGATCTTAACTTCAGGGGCGCCATCTAGCCTTCAAGAGGGGCCACTCTATCGTATGTCTAAAACAGCTTCACACGTACTTATTGTCGACGACGAACCTGCCCAGCGCATGCTTTTGCGCATGATCGCAGAGCGCGAGGGGTATAAAACATATGAGGCGGAATGTGGCGTTTCCGGCCTCAAGACACTCGCGCGGGCCAATGGCGAAATCGGCGCCGTCATTCTCGATCATTCCATGCCGGACATGAGCGGGCTTGAAATGCTGCAATCTCTGCGCCCTGATCGACCGGACCTGCCCGTTATCATGCTGACGGCGCATTCCACGGTAAAGGTCGCCATAGAGGCGATGCGCGCCGGAGCGACCGATTTCCTGCTGAAGCCGGCAGACCCGGACAAGATCGCCGCGGCGCTTGACGGTGCCATGTCGGGCAGGGCCGATGGGGGAGAGTTGCGCCCCCTCACCGAAAAACTTCCGATATCCAGCAATTTTCCCGACATCGTCGGCGATGCACCGGCATTTCGCGCAGTGTTGAAGGTCGCGGCAAAGGCAGCGGAGCGCAACGTCCCGGTTTTGATTGGCGGCGAAAGCGGTACGGGCAAGGAAGTCATCGCCAACGCGATACATGACGCCTCGCCCCGCGCGAAAAAGCCGCTGGTGATCGTCAATTGCGGCGCCATTCCCGCCAATCTGGTCGAATCCGTGCTGTTCGGTCATGAAAAGGGTGCCTTCACCGGGGCCACGGGAAAACATGCCGGCAAGTTTGTCGAAGCGGATGGCGGCACGCTGTTCCTGGACGAGATCGGCGAATTGCCGCTGGACGCGCAGGTAAAGCTGCTGCGGGCGCTTCAGACCGGCCAGATCGAGCCTGTGGGGGGAAGCGGTCATCAAACCGTCGACGTGCGTATCGTCGCGGCGACCAATCGAGATCTGCGCGAAGAGGTGGCGGCCGGTCGTTTCCGGGAGGATCTCTACTACCGCCTGGGCGTCGTACCGATCACCATTCCGCCCCTACGCGAACGGCGGGACGATATTCCCGCGCTGGCCCGCTACTTCGCCCGGCAATTGCACGATGAAGGCGACATTTCCTGCAGTGAAATCGATTCCAGCGCCATGGCGCTGCTGTCGTCCTACGACTGGCCGGGCAATGTCCGCCAGTTGCAAAACGCGATCTTCCGCGCGGGCGTTCTTTGCGAGGGGGGGTGCCTGGGCCTCAGGGACTTTCCCGAACTTGCCCGGCAAAGTGGAACCTTCGTCATCCCGCGCGCCGTCGCGGCGGCGACAAAGCACCCCGTCGATACGCTTTCGCCATCGCCTTCGGCACCCGATGCACCGCTGGGCTCACCGCCCGACAGCGCTGCGTCAATACTGTCCAGCGCCATGCACAAGGCCGTGGACGGCGACGGGCATGTGGTGTCGCTGGCAGAACTCGAATCCGCGCACATCCAGATCGCGTTGCGGCATTATCGCGGAAAGATGAGCGAGGTCGCCCGCCGTCTGGGCATTGGCCGTTCGACGCTCTACCGGAAACTCGGCGAATATGATTTGCACGAGTGACAGGGTCGGCGGAGACTGCCCCTATTCGGCAGCCTCCGCCAGATCCGGCTCCGTCCAGGTCAGAATCGGTTTCCGCGCGGCGGCGGTTTCGTCAAGGCGGCGCAGCGGCGCATAGAATGGCGCTTCCTTGAAACGCTCCACGTCGCCCGCCTTTGCCGCACCGGCAAGGGCCAGGATGGTTTCGATAAAGCGGTCCAGCCCTGCCTTCGATTCCGTTTCAGTCGGCTCGATCAGCATGGCGCCGTGAACGACCAGCGGGAAATACATGGTCATCGGATGATAGCCCTCGTCGATCATCGCCTTTGCAAGGTCGAGCGTGGTGATCCCGGTCCCCTCCAGCCATTCGTCGCTGAACAGCGCCTCGTGCATGCACGGGCCTGACGCCGCGAAGGGCGCGGTCAGTTCGCCCTCCAGCCGGCGCAGGATGTAATTGGCGTTCAGCACCGCATCTTCTGCCACCTGCCTCAGGCCATCGGCGCCGTGCGATTTCATATAGCTGAGCGCACGGACGAACATGCCCATCTGCCCATGAAACGCGACCATGCGGCCAAAGCTGTCGGAATGGCTGCCCGTGCGCGCCTGCTCCTCCTCGACCAGCTCCAGCATATCGCCAGCCTTCCGCACGAAGGGCAGCGGCGCATAAGGGGCCAGGGCCTCGGAAAAAACGACCGGCCCGGAACCCGGACCGCCGCCGCCATGCGGCGTGGAGAAGGTCTTGTGCAGATTGATATGCATCGCGTCGATGCCCAGGTCGCCCGGCCGCACCTTGCCGACGATGGCGTTGAAATTGGCGCCGTCGCAATAGACATAGCCGCCCGCCTGGTGGACCGCCTCGGAAATCTCGGCCAGTTCCGGCTCGAAAAGACCGCAGGTATTGGGGTTCGTGATCATCACGCCCGCGACATCCGGACCCAGCTTCGCCTTTAGCGCGGCCAGGTCCACCCGACCCTCGGGCGTCGCCGGAATGGCGTCGACCTCATAGCCGCAAAAGGCTGCCGTCGCCGGGTTCGTGCCATGCGCGGATTCGGGCACCAGCACCACCTTGCGGGCCTCGCCGCGGGCCTCATGCGCCGCACGGATCGCCAGCATCCCGCACAGTTCCCCATGCGCGCCCGCCTTTGGCGACATGGACACTTCCGGCATGCCGCACAGCTTCTTCAGCCATGTCGCCAATTCGTCGATCAGCTCCAGCGCGCCCTGCACCGACTGCGCCGGCTGCAGCGGATGGATGTCCGCGAACCCCGGCAGGCGCGCCAGCTTCTCGTTCAGCCGGGGATTGTGCTTCATGGTGCACGACCCCAGCGGGAAAATGCCCATGTCGATGGCATAATTCATGCGGCTGAGCCGGGTATAATGGCGCACCACCTCCGGCTCTGCCAAGCCCGGCAGTCCGATCTCGCGGTTGCGCTCCAGCCCGCCCAGCCGCGTTTCGACCTGCGGCACGTCCATCAGGTCGACGCCGGTCGTCTTCGGCCCCGCAATCTCAAAGATCAGCGGTTCGTCCAGCATCAATGCGCGATTGCCGGTAAATGTCTGCGGCGCGTTTTCGGTCACGCTGCCGGGGCTGGTCTGGCGTCCGTTCTTCAGCATGTTACCTTATCCTCGATCGAAATCATCATCTTGTCTGTCCGCACGCTCACGACGCCGCGCCCTCATAGGCGGCGACAAGGGCGTTCACATCCTCGTCGGTGGCCGTTTCTGTCACGGCCAGCGTCACGCAATTCTCGATGCTGCCATCATCTTCATAAAGGCGGCCCAGCGCCACGCCGCCCAGAATGCCGTCATCCGCCATTCGGCGGATCAGCGGCCGCGCCTCACGCGTCAGCCTGATCGTGAATTCATTGAAAAACGCGTCGTTCAGCAACGTCACGCCCTCCACCTTCGCCAGGCGGTCCGCCACCTGACAGGCGCGGGCATGGTTCAGCGCGGCAAGCTTGCGCAGCCCCGCCTCCCCCAGCAAGCTCATGTGGATCGTAAAGGCCAGCGCCATCAGGCCGCTATTCGTACAGATGTTCGACGTCGCCTTTTCGCGGCGAATATGCTGCTCCCGCGTCGACAGGGTCAGCACGAAGCCGCGCTTGCCCTCTGCATCGACGGTTTCGCCGCACAGGCGCCCCGGCATCTGACGGACATGTTTCTGGTTACAGGCAAACAGGCCCAGATAGGGCCCGCCGAAATTCAGGCCGCCGCCGATCGACTGCCCTTCGCCAACGACGATGTCCGCGCCCATCTCTCCCGGTGAACGGATCGCCCCAAGCGAGACCATCTCGGTCACCACGACCACCAGCAGCGCGCCATGTTCGCGGCACTTCGCCGAAAGGGGGGAAAGGTCGGCGACATGGCCGAACAGGTTCGGATTCTGCACGACAACGCAGCTCGTATCCGCATCGACCGCCGAGATCAGTTCGTCCAGATCGTCGCCCGGCGCGCCCTCGGTCAGCACCGGGCGGCGCGCCTCCACTTCATCGTCCGTGAAATGCGTCAGCGTCTGCGCGACGTGAACATAGTGCGGATGAACGCCGCCGGAAATCAGCGCCTTTTTCCGCCGGGTAACGCGCCGCGCCATAAAGATCGCTTCGACACAGGCGGTCGACCCGTCGTACATCGACGCATTCGCCACATCCATGCCGGTCAGGCGGGCGACCTGTGTCTGGAATTCGAACAGATATTGCAGCGTCCCCTGTGCGATTTCCGGCTGATAGGGGGTATAGCTGGTCAGGAACTCCCCGCGCTGGATCAGATGATCGACGCTGGCGGGAACATGATGCTTATAGGCACCGCAGCCGAGAAAGAACGGCGTGTCCGACGCGGTCAGATTGCGCGCCGCCATGCGCGCCAGATCGCGCTCGACGCTCATTTCCGGCGCATGCAGCGGCAAATCGCCGATCGGTCCGTCCAGACGCGCGCTTTCCGGCACGTCGCAGAACAGCGCGTCGATATCCTTGGCGCCAATGGCGGACAGCATTTGCTGCCTGTCGTCTGGGGTAAGGGGCAGGTATCTCATCGGGCCTCTACTTTTCCCACGCCGCGATGGGCGGGGCAGATGTTGATCCATGGAGTGCGCGGCGTGCGGCAATGATCCGCCGCCGGTAGTGAAAGAAAGGCGCCGGTCGCCCGCGCGGTTCAGCCATGCTTCACCGCCCGAAACCGCAGCCGGACATAGTCGGCCATCCAGTTTCCATCGGCGTCGCACAGTGACGGCCGCAGCAGATCGACCACTTCGCCGACCACCTCATCGCGTTCCGCTTCGGGGAGGAAGCCATGGCGAAATGTGGTCAGCCAAGCAGCCATGCCGGTGGGAAGCGGCGTCTGGCGCGGAATCGCCGCGCAGCTTTCGACGGAGAACCCCGCCGCCTCCAGCTGGCGCGCTGCGGATAGCGCGGTAGGATACGTCTGCACGTCGGGCGATGTCAGCCCGCGCTGGGCGAGCACCGCTCTCAATGCGGTGCGAATGGCGGCAATATTGCCATGTCCGCCACATTCCGCAACAAAGCGGCCGCCGGGCTTCAGGGCACGGAACACACCGCGATAGACCGCCGCATGGTCGGGCATCCAGTGCAGCGCAGCGTTCGAGAAAACCGCATCGAATTCCGTATCATGATCCAGCGCCTGACCATCGCCCAATTGGACATTCAGACCCTTTGCGGTCGCGGCGCTGACCATGCCCGCATCGGCATCGACGCCGAAAACATCGGCGCCCGCCGCCGCCAGCCGCTGGGTCAGCACACCGTCACCACAGCCCAGATCCAGGATTCGCTCACCCGGTGCCGCGTCGAGCAGTTCGAGCACGGCCTTCCCCAGCGCCGGCACGAAGGCGGCGTCGCGGGCATAGGCATTCGCATCCCAGGTCTGAGCGGCGGCGGTCATCGCGCGCAGCGCACCGGAGCAGGCAGATACAGGCGGACAAGGGCATCCATCGGATGGCTCAAAGCGTCTTTACGAACGCTTTATAGGCAGCCTGATCCATCAGTTCGTCGAGCTGGCTCTTGTCGGACAGGGACAGCTTAACGAACCAGCCATCTTCTTCCGGCGAGGCATTCACGATGGCGGGATCGTCCTGCAGGGCCTCATTGGCCTCCATCACCTCGCCCGATACGGGCGCATAGACTTCGGACGCTGCCTTTACGGATTCAACGACGGCGGCCTCGGCCCCCTGGTCCAGCATCTTGCCGACATCGGGCAGTTCCACGAACACGACATCGCCGAGCTGCTTTTGTGCATAATCAGTAATGCCGACAATGCCGGTATCGCCCTCGACACTGACCCACTCATGGTCCTCGGTATAATAAACGCTCATCATCTCTCCCTTCAGCGGACGTAATTGTGCGGGACGAAGGGCATGGGCACGACGGTGGCGTCGAGCAGCTTGCCACGGACCTCGACCTGCAATTTGGTACCGTCGCCGGCATCTTCCGACGCGACAAAGGCCATGGCGATGGGGCCGCCGACGGAGGGGGCGTGGCCGCCCGATGTCAGTACCCCTGTCTTGCGCTCGCCTGCAAACACCCCGGCGCCTTCCCGTGCGGGCAAGCGACCGTCGATCTTCAGGCCGACGCGGCGCACCTTCGTCCCCTCCTTGATCTGGCGGTCGATGCGGGCAAAACCGGCAAAGCCGCCTTCCATCTTGCGCCGCTTCGAAACGGCGAAGGTCAGGCCCGCCTCAATGGGCGTCGACATCCGGCTCAGGTCATGCCCATATAGTGGCAGGCCCGCTTCCATCCTCAGGGAATCGCGTGCGCCCAGCCCGACCGGCTTCACGTCCTTGTCCTTCAGCAGCAGGCGCGCCAGGCCAGCGGCATTCTTCACAGGCAGTGAAATTTCAAAGCCATCCTCGCCGGTATAGCCGGATCGGGATATCCACATTTCCACACCGCGCACGCGCACCTCCGACCCGCGCATGAAGGTGATCAGGCCGACCTCCGCGCCCAGCCGCTCCAGCACGGCCGCGGCCTTGGGGCCTTGCAGGGCGAGCAGCGCCAGGTCGGCACGTTCCTTCACCTCGATACTGGCGGGCAGATGCCGCGTCAGGTGGGCAATGTCCGCCTTCTTCATGGCGCCATTCACGACGATGTAGAAATGATCCGCGCGCCGCGTGACCATCAGATCGTCCAATATGCCGCCATTGTCGTCCAGCAGCATGGAATAGCGCAGCCGGCCCTCTTTCAGGCCGATGAAGTCCCCGGGCATATGCGTTTCCAGCGCCTTTGCCGCGTCCTTTCCGCGTACTTCCAGCTGTCCCATGTGGCTGACGTCGAACAGCCCGGCACGGGACCGGGTCCAAAGATGCTCGGCAATGATGCCGTCCTCATATTGGATCGGCATTTCGAACCCGGCAAAGGGCACCATTTTTGCGCCAACCTCCCGGTGCAGGGCATCCAGGGGCAGCATCTTCAATTCGGAGTGATCGGCTTCGGTCATCGGGTTCCACTTGCAACAGTTTCGACTCGTCATGCCGCCATAGAAGGCAGCGGCACACCAGTCTTCCCCCTCTGTCGCGGAACCTGAGAGTTTCGCGTCCCAAAGAACGGGGACGCTTACGCCGTCGGTAGCCTCACATCGCGTGGGGCTTTTCCAGAGTGCCGTTTGCTTGCATCCACGCACGGTCCTGTGCGCCTGAGAGATTCCGGGGGAAGGCTTGCTCCTTCGGCGGCGAAGTACCCGAAACCGGGCCAACGCCTCTCCCGCGCGGGATGCCGGACCGGGGTCCGACGGCATGTTCGGATTTGCGCGAGTGGGCGGCGCGAGTCAACGACCGAGTCGCCGCGGCGAACTTGTTTCTTTTCGCCGCACCGCTAGGCAGCGCGTTATGTCCTTTTCCATCAGCAAGGTCTGGCAGGCGACCACCGCAAACGTCGCGCGGAATCTGTCCCGCTATGCCCTTCCTGCCGCCGCCTTCACCTTCCTGCCTCAGCTTGCAGCCGCATTTCTGGCACCCGCGCCGGAAACCGTGCAGGATTTCAGCCGCTACGACATCGCTTTGCCGCTATTCATCGTCAGCGCCATCGGCCTCTATGGCCAGATCGCCATCCTGTTGCTGGCGCTTAACCCGGAACGCAGCGATGGAAACGCCCTGCGCAGCACCCCGGCACTTTATCTGCCCGCCCTGGGCATCATGGTTCTGACCGGTGCGGCGACGTTCGCCGGCATGCTGGCGCTCGTCATTCCCGGTCTTTTTCTTGCCGCACGATTCGCCATCGCGCTGCCCGCCTTTGTCGGTGCGGGTGGGGGAGTGGTCGAGAATATCGGGCGCAGCTGGGATCTCACACGCGGGCCACAGGTCTGGCTGCCCACCATGGCCGCGCTTGCCATCCTGGCGCTGTTCCTGCTGATCGGTTCCGCCGTCGGCGTAATGGTCGGTAGTCTCGTGGATGGGGAGGAGCCGGGCCTGCTGACCGGCCTCCTGACCAGCGGCGTGGCCGCGGTACTGGCAATCTATTACAGCGTTTTCCAGGCAGAGCTGTTCCGGTCTCTCTCTGACCGCTGAGCGCTTGCCTTTGGCGCCCCCCATCGCCAAGTCGTCCTTATGCCCGTTCCCCTTATGATCCTGGCACGATGACGTCTTTGCCGCACCCGGCGCTCGTGGCGTCTCTCGACGGCCTGTGGGTTGCGGATTCAGGCGGGTCACACAGGCTGGATCGCGCGGATGCCGTGCGAATGCTGACCGACACGCCCGTCATCATCCTCAATGCGCCGGTATTATCGGCAAAGCTCGGCTATGCCGAGGTTTCCGGCCTCGACCTTTTGGAACTGTTCGCCTTCGTGAACCCGGCACGCTTCGCCGTTCCCACCATTGGCGGCCTGGCGCATTTCCTGGACATGCCGGAACAGGATGGCGGCGCGACGGAGGCTTCGGCCCTGCGTGACATGGCGACGCGGCTGCTTGCCCAGATAGAGGCGCCCGACTGGTACGCGCGAGAGGGGGCATGGGGCGCCGCACAGGCGCTGTCCCGCATGCGCTGGCCCTGGGCGCCGGCAATCCTGCAGGCACTTGGCGAGCCGCCCCGACCGGAACGCTCCATCTTCACAAGCCTGCCGAAATGGGAGGAAGCGCCACCCCCCGACCGGCCCAGGACGGTCACTCTGGATCGGGCGGCGGTCGCCGCGCGGCTGTCGCATCTGACCGGCCCCGGCGCAGAGGTACGCACCGGCCAGCGCGACTATGCCGCCGCCGTCAGCCGCGCCTTCGACCCCAGGGAGGTGGACGGCGCCCCCAATATGGTACTGGCGGAGGCGGGCACCGGCATCGGCAAGACGCTCGGCTATCTTGCGCCGGCATCGGAATGGGCGGAACGATCGAACGGCACCGTCTGGCTGTCCACCTATACGAAGGCGCTGCAGCGGCAATTGGATGCCGAAACGGTAAAGCTTTATCCCGACCCTGCCGTCCGCAAGGTAAAGGCCGTCGTTCGCAAGGGGCGCGAGAACTATCTCTGCCTCCTCAATCTGGAAGACGCGGTGCAGGGCAGCTTTGCTGGCCGCGCGGCGATCTATGCCCGCCTGGTCGAACGCTGGGCGCGGTTCACGGCTGGCGGCGACATGGTCGGCGGCGACCTGCCCGGCTGGCTGGCCGGATTGTTCGGGCGCACCGCCCAGATGGCGCTGACCGACCGGCGCGGCGAGTGCGTCTATGCCGCCTGTCCGCATTACCGCCGCTGCTTCATCGAGCGCGCCGCCCGGGCCAGCGCGGATGCCGATCTGGTCATCGCCAATCACGCCCTTGTCATGGTGAACGCCGCGCGCGGCAAGTCGGAGGGGCAGGGCCTCACCCGCATCGTCTTTGACGAGGGGCATCATCTGTTCGACGCAGCGGATTCGACCTTTGCCCTGCACCTGACCGGCTCCGAAGCCATAGAGATGCGCCGCTGGATCGTCGGACCGGAAAAGAAAACGAAGGGCCGCCGCCGCGGATTGACGGCGCGTCTGGGCGATCTCGTCGCCTTTGAGGAGGAAGGTGCGAACCTGCTGGAAGACGCGCTGGAACGCGCCCGCTGTCTGCCCGCCGACAATTGGCTGAAGCGCATTGGGGAGGGCGACCCATACGGGCCGATAGAGACCCTGCTGGCAGAGGTTCGGGGGGCCGTCCTCGCGCGGGCAAAACCCAATGAGGCCGGATATGGTCTGGAATGCGAGGTCGCCGATCTGCCGCCCCGGCTGGTGGAGGCCGCCGGGGTTGCACAACAGGCGCTGGAACAGCTTGCCGTCCCCCTGCGGGCGCTGTCGGCACGGCTAATTTCCCTGCTGGAGGAGGCGCCCGACTGGCTTGACGGATCCGGCCGCGCACGCGTCGAGGGCGCGCTGGGCGGCATGGAATGGCGCATGCAAACCCTGAACGGCTGGATCGCGCTGCTGGCGCGGCTGGGCGGTCCGCCCGATCCGAATTTCGTGGATTGGCTGGCGCTCGACCGGCACGAGGGGCGTGAATATGACATGGGCCTGCGCCGTCACTGGCTGGACCCGACGAAGCCACTGGCGGGCGCGGTTCTGGAACGCGCGCACGGTGTCGTCGTCACCTCTGCGACCCTGCGCGGCAAGGTTCTGGATGATGACGCGCCCGAGGATGCCGACTGGCGCACATCGGAAATGCGGACGGGCGCAAATCATCTGGCGCTGCCCGCGCGCAGGTTTCAGGCGGACAGCCCGTTCGACTATGCGACGAACGCAAAGGTCCTGATCGTCACCGACATTCAGCGTGGCAATATCGCGTCGCTGGCAGGCGCCTATCGCTCGCTGATCGAGGCGGCGGGCGGCGGCACGCTTGGCCTGTTCACCGCCATCCGCCGGCTGAAGGCCGTGCATGCCCGCATCTCCGGCCCACTCGCCGCCGCCAAATTGCCGCTCTACGCACAGCATATCGATCCGATCGACGCCGGCACGCTGGTGGACATGTTCCGTGCCGATCCGCGCGCCAGCCTGCTGGGCACGGACGCGCTCAGGGACGGCGTCGACGTTCCAGGGGAAAGCCTGCGGCTGGTCGTCATGGAGGGTGTCCCCTGGGCGCGGCCAACGGTGCTGCACGCGGCCCGCCGCGCGGCCTTTGGCGGCAAGGCCTATGACGACCTGATCACGGGCGGAAAGCTGGCGCAGGCTTTCGGACGTCTGATCCGGCGCGCCAGCGACCGGGGCGTCTTCGTCCTTCTGGGGGCGGCAGTCCCCACGCGCCTTACACAGGTATTTCCCGGCGGCTGCGATGTGCTGCGCGTCGACCTCGCAACAGCGCGAGAGATTGTGCGGACTCAATTGGCGGAGCGACCGCAGGATGCGCCGCCCGCCATCGTTTCACAGGCGCCGCGGCCGACGGAGGCGGCAGACAGCGATTCCATGCACAGCTTTCAGGCCCCGTCCGACTGATTCCCACCTTCGCGGGGCTGATCATTGCCGCTAGAGGAGCTCCAGATCGGAGTTCACCGCCTTGTTTTCCATGCGCCTTACCAAACCCCTCGTTTCAATTGCCTTGGCCCTTTCGATCGCCGCTTGTGCCCAACGGCCCCTGCCGCCGCCCGTCGCACAGGCGCCGCCCCCGCAGGCGCCCGCGTCGCCCACGCCACCGGAAATAGCGACCGCGCCAGACGAGAACGCGCTTTCGGCCGGATATCGCCTCGGCAGTTTCGCTGACATTCCGGACTGGCACGCCACGGACCCCGCCCCTGCCCTTGCGGCGTTCCGCAAAAGCTGTCGCGGCGTCACCCGGCGCAGCGATCCCAGCCGCCTCGCCATTTCCGACGACTGGGTTGCCCCGTGCGAGGCGGCGGAGAGCGCCGTCAATGCACGGTCATTCTTCGAGGCCAGCTTCACACCCGTCATCGTCGCCGGCGGCGACGCCTTCGTCACCGGCTATTATGAACCGGAAATCGCCGGCTGCCGCCAGCCAACGCCAGATTGCAACGTGCCGATCTATAGCCCGCCGGAGGATCTGGTCCGCGTCGAACGTCCCGACCCTGAAAATCCCGGCAAGACCAGGCTGGCCAAGGGCATGGTCGACGCGAACGGCACCTATTCGCTTTATTGGGACCGCGCCGCTATCGACGGCGGCGCACTGGCAAAGCGGGGCCTAGAAATTGCCTATGCCAAGGACGAGGTCGAGCTCTTCTTCCTGCAAATTCAGGGATCTGGGCGGCTGCGGCTGCCGGACGGCGGCATTATGCGTATCGGCTATGCCGATCAGAACGGCCGGGAATATGTCGGCATCGGTCGCCGCTTGCGGGAGATGGATGCGCTCGCCCCCGGCGAAGCGTCCATGCAGGGCATCATGCGCTGGCTGCGCGCCAATCCCGATCGCGGTCGCGCGCTGATGCACGAGAATAAATCCTATATTTTCTTCAAGGAGTTGACCGGCGAAGGCCCCATCGGCGCCATGGGTGCGCCGGTGACGCCGGAAATCAGCCTGGCGACCGACCCGCGCTATGTGCCGCTCGGTGCGCCGGTTTTCCTGACGACGGAATATCTCGACGAAAATCGACGCATGACACCGTTTTCCCGGCTGATGGTGGCGCAGGATACAGGCGGCGCGATCAAGGGCGCAAACCGGTTCGACCTGTTCTGGGGGGCGGGCGAGCGCGCGCGCACGATTGCGGGCGGCCTTTCATCCAAGGGAACGGCAGCGATCCTCGTCCCCAATGCAGCGGCACGTCGGCTGATGCAGCGGATGAACCTGACGCAGTTAAACCTCGACTAGGCCGTGGCGAGGCGCCGCCCCGGATCCGCGCCCGACGGCCTGCCCGCTGCCGACCGCGACATGTGGGAGCGCATCACCGAAAACGTGCGCCCACTGCAAAACGACCTAACGCGGGAGGAGCGCCGCTTCCCCCGTGTCGACGTGCGCCGACAGGCTACGCCCCCGCCCGCCATGCGCCCGTCCGCAGCGCTCGCCGCACCGGAGCGTGCCTCCCTTGATGGCAGTTGGGACAAGCGCGTCCGCAAGGGCCGCCTGTCGCCCGAGCGCACCGTCGACCTTCACGGCCACAGCAGCGACGGCGCCTACGTCCTCCTGACGCGCTCCGTCGAGGACGCGGCGCTGGACGGCGTCCGCACCCTTCTCGTCATCACCGGCAAACCGCGCGGCCCGGACGAAGCGCCACGCGGCATCATCGCCAAAAGCCTGCCCATATGGCTGGAAACCCCGCAACTCCGCCCCTACATCGCCGCCACCCGCCCGGCCCACCCCCGGCACGGCGGCAATGGGGCAGTTTATGTCATCCTGCGACGGGCGCGTTAAGGGTCCGGGCTTGCGTAATTTTCGCGGAGCTTCAATTGGCAAGGGGCTGCCACTTTTTGCAAATAGCTAGATGCCGTTCGCAAACTGGCGTATCCTAAGGTCGCCCGAGGACCTTGCACCCGAAGCGGAGGGCCGGCCATGCTCATCACGATATTCGCCCCCGCGAAAGTTCATCTGCTTGAGATTGCAGGCCTGCGGGACGCGCTTTTCGAGGCGAATTGCAAGATCGTCACGGGCCAGCCCTACCGCGTCCAACTGGTGACAGAATTCGGCATAACGGAGGAGAGCGCCTCGGGCGTGAAACATGTCCCCGATGCAGGTATCGAAGATGCAATCTGCCCTAGCGACACATTCATCGTCACCGGACCCTATGGTCTCCCAAAAAACCCGAGCAAAGAGACTACGCAGTGGCTGCGAGAGCAGGCCTTCGGTTCGCGTCGCTACGGCTCGACCTGCACGGGCGCGTTCCTTCTTGCTCATGCCGGGCTGCTGACGGGTCGCCGCGCCACGACCCATTGGCAGTATGCCGACCGCCTCGCCACCGTCTATCCCGACATCCACGTCGAGCCCGACCGCATTTTCGTCCGCGATGGGCCGGTCTTCAGTTCCGCCGGGGTCACTGCGGCAATTGACCTCGCTTTTTCGTTGATCGAGGAAGGCCATGGGCGCGCCCTGGCCCTCTGGGTCGCCCGCAGACTGGTCGTTTTCTTAAAGCGTCCTGGCGGCCAGTCACAATTTAGCGATGCCCTGACCGCCCAAACTTCTACCACCAGCCCAATTGAGAAATTGAGGCTGCACATACTCGCAAATCCGCGCTCTGAGTTGGGTCTTGCGGCGCTGTCCGACGTGGCGGGCGTCAGTCCGCGCCACCTGTCGCGGCTGTTCCACACAGAGTTCGGCATGGCGCCGGCCGCCTATGTCGAATTAACCCGGATCGACATCGCCCGCCGCCTGTTGGAGGAGAGCTCGTCTCCGATCAAGGCGATCGCTTATGCCGCCGGTTTCGGATCGACCACGACCCTAAGGCGGGCATTTCTGCGCAGCATCGGTGTCACTCCGCTCCAATATCGCAGCCAGTTTCAAACCACGCGAACAGCAGACGTGCGCGAAAGCGAAGGTGCCGTCGATTTGTCCTGAATTGCCGCCAGTTGCGCGTTGAAGAGACCTAGCCCGGGCGGCATTGTCGGGCCCGGAGGCCCTGCAATGCGATTTAATCTCGTCACGCGTAACGGCTCAAACATTATAGAATTCGGGTCGACCTCACGGGGCCACCCGGGCGCGGCCATATGATGCGGGAGGAAGCGGCAGAGGCCACTGTTCCGGCATCGGATAGCTCGGCATTCAAACCAATGCGGTGTACCCGGCTGATGAGCACACCGCATGAACCGGCGATCCCCCTTGCCGCGTCTTTGCTGGCGCTGTGCCATGTCGGCGACGGTGTCCTGATCGCGGATATGCGACTGAGAGGGCAGCCAATCGTCGAGGTAAATCCGGCGTTCGAGGCGATTACCGGCTATACTGCAGGCGAAGCGATCGGAAAAAATTGCCGCTATTTGCAGGGCTCTGACCGGCTACAGCCTGAAATCGCCGAAATTCGCACGGCTCTGGCGGAGGGGCGTGCCTGTTCGGTGACGCTGCGCAATTATCGGCGGGACGGTACGATGTTCCGCAATGCGCTGCGACTGGTGCCGTTCTGCGACGATGGCGGGCAGGTGACGCACGTCGTCGGCCTTATCCGGGACGTCAAACACGCAGCAGGGATCGATCGCCTGACCGGCCTTCTCGACCGCTATGGGCTACTCGACCGGCTAGCGGTGGCAGACCCCCCTGCAGGCACGGTCCTGATGCTGATGAAGCTAGATGTCCTTCGGTTTCGGGACGTGAATAACGGGTTCGGTTACGATGTCGGTGATGCGCTGCTTCGTTCGGTGGCGGCCCGGCTGACGACGCTGCCCGCGCTGGCGATATCCCGCGTCAGTAGCAATAGTTTCATGCTCGCTCTCGAACTTGACGATCCTGCTCGTGCTGCAGCAGCGGCCGAAGATGTACTGGAGCTCTTGAAGCCCCGATTCGTGGTTCCCGGCGCGTCGCTCGCGATACAGTTCGCCGCTGGTTTTGCGATCGGGCTATGCGTTACGGACCCGCTCCAGCTCGTTCGGCAAGCCGGCGCCGCCCTGCAGCAATCAAAGGCTAAGCCCGGGCAGACTCCGTACCCCTTTGCGGCCGCGGACGAGCGCGATGCGTGCAACCGCAGTCGGCTGGCCAACGAATTGCAAAGCGCTGTCTCGAATCAAGAGCTGCTGCTTCATTATCAACCGCAGGTCGATCTCGGTTCAGGGGAGTTGGTTGGTGCGGAAGCATTGCTGCGATGGAACCACGGCGCGTTTGGCCTGCAAATGCCCAGCCGCTTCATCGGCCTCGCCGAGGAAACCGGCGCAATTCTGGAAATCGGCGCCTGGGGGCTGCGCACGCTTGCTGCCTATGCGGCTAAGGTCAATCGAGGGCGCCGCAGGCCGATCCGCTTCGCAGTCAACATGTCCGCGCTCGAATTCACGCGACGCGATATGGTCGCCTTCGTCGCCCAAATTCTTCAACAGACGGGCTGCCGGCCCGAATGGCTGACGCTCGAACTGACAGAGCATCTGATGGTCCCCGAGCCGGAGGCTATGCGTTTGCTTTTCGCCAGCCTGCGGCGGCTCGGGGTCGGGATATCGATCGACGATTTTGGTACTGGCTATTCCAACCTTCGCTATCTCGAGAGCTTTCCTCTCAGCGAGATCAAGATTGACCGTAGCTTCGTGCACGACGCGACCCAAAGTGCGGCCAAGCGCGTGATCGTAGAAAGCATTGTCAAGCTCGGCGCTGCGCTCGACATACGTATCGTTGCCGAAGGAATCGAAACGGAAGCAGAGCGTAGCATCATGCGTGATCTGGGCTGTACGGTGGGCCAGGGTTATCTTTTCGCCGCGCCACTCGAAGGCTTTGAATTCCAACGCGTGTCAACCGATGGACGAGGCTTGCCTGAGGCTTTGGATGTACCGCGCCTTCCGACGCTGAACGGCAACAGCGAATAGAGCGAAATGATTGTGGGATGCGCTGGCGGCGCTGGCGGCGCTGGCGGCGCTGGCGGCGCTGGCGCGAACATGCGGTCGAGTTGTAAAACAAAGTCGGCGTATAAAACAAAAAAGCCCCGCTGGTGACAGCGGGGCTTTTTTAGTATTTGGTTGCGGGAGTAGGATTTGAACCTACGACCTTCAGGTTATGAGCCTGACGAGCTACCGGACTGCTCCATCCCGCGCCAAGACTTTGGCGACGACCAGAACCGTCGCGCGTTGTGAATGGGTTTCCTTCTGAATGCACAGTGGCCACAAAGGCTGGCAGCGACCTACTCTTCCAATGCTTAAGCACAAGTACCATCGGCGCTGTCTGGTTTCACGGCCGGGTTCGAGATGGGACCGGGTGGGGCACAGACGCTATGACCACCAGCCTATGGGGCCACTATGCGTGTTCAGAAGGGTTTGAAAATCGGATGCTGTGCTGAAATTCTTGTTCCAGTCATCAACAGCTGACTTTGCAGTGCTGTCGATGATGGTGTGAACTCATGAATTCAAGTGCGAACAGAGCAATTAGGACCGGTTAGCTACACGCATTACTGCGCTTCCACACCCGGCCTATCAACGTGGTGGTCTTCCACGGCTCGATGATATCTTATCTTGAGGGAGGCTTCCCGCTTAGATGCTTTCAGCGGTTATCCCGTCCATGCATAGCTACCCAGCTGCACCGTTGGCACGATGACTGGTACACCAGAGGCATGTTCACCCCGGTCCTCTCGTACTAGGGGCAACTCCTCTCAAATATCGACGCCCACGGCAGATAGGGACCAAACTGTCTCACGACGTTCTGAACCCAGCTCACGTACCACTTTAATTGGCGAACAGCCAAACCCTTGGGACCTGCTCCAGCCCCAGGATGTGATGAGCCGACATCGAGGTGCCAAACGGTCCCGTCGATATGAGCTCTTGGGGACCATCAGCCTGTTATCCCTGGCGTACCTTTTATCCGTTGAGCGATGGCCCTTCCACATGGAACCACCGGATCACTATGACCGACTTTCGTCTCTGCTCGATCCGTCGATCTCGCAGTCAGGCTGGCTTATGCCATTGCACTCTGAACAGTCGGTTTCCAACCGACCTGAGCCAACCATCGCGCGCCTCCGTTACGATTTAGGAGGCGACCGCCCCAGTCAAACTACCCGTCACAGAGGGTCCCTCGCCCGGATAACGGGCGCAGGTTAGATATCAGAAACGAATAGGGTGGTATTTCACCAACGACTCCACACCAGCTGGCGCCAATGCTTCAAAGTCTCCCACCTATCCTACACAATGCGTTCCTAATATCACTCTGAAACTGCAGTAAAGGTGCACAGGGTCTTTCCGTCTAACCGCGGGTACCCCGCATCTTCACGGGGAATTCAATTTCGCTGAGCATATTCTGGAGACAGTGGGGAAGTCGTTACGCCATTCGTGCAGGTCGGAACTTACCCGACAAGGAATTTCGCTACCTTAGGACCGTTATAGTTACGGCCGCCGTTTACCGGGGCTTCAATTCAGAGCTTGCACTCCTCCTTTTAACCTTCCGGCACCGGGCAGGCGTCAGACCCTATACGTCGTCTTGAAGCCGACTTAGCAGAGCCCTGTGTTTTTGCTAAACAGTCGCTACCCCCTGGCTTGTGCCCCCCACCAAAAGTTGCCTTCTGATGGGGCCTCCTTCTCCCGAAGTTACGGAGGTAATTTGCCGAGTTCCTTCAGAATACTTCTCTCAAGCGCCTTGGTATACTCTACCAGCCTACCTGTGTCGGTTTCGGGTACGGATCATAGTGGGAGGGCTATTTCCTGGGACAGCTTCACAGCCCGACCAATCCAATAAGGTCGAACCATTTACGCCATCCGTCACACACTCCCGAGTCACGGAATATTAACCGTGTTACCATCGACTACGCCCTTCGGCCTCGTCTTAGGCTCCGACTCACCCTGCGCGGATTAGCCTTGCGCAGGAACCCTTAGGCTTTCGGCGAGAGGGCATCTCACCCTCTTTATCGCTACTCATGTCAGCATTCTCGCTTCCGATACGTCCACGACCCATTACCAGGTCGCTTCATCCGCTTACGGAACGCTCCGCTACCACGTACACTTACGTGCACATCCAAAGCTTCGGTACATATCTTGAGTCCCGTTACATCTTCGCCGCAGGATCTCTTATTTAGACCAGTGAGCTGTTACGCTTTCTTTAAAGGATGGCTGCTTCTAAGCCAACCTCCTGGTTGTTTTGGAAATCCCACATGCTTTCGCACTTAGATATGATTTGGGGACCTTAGCTGTTGGTCAGGGCTGTTTCCCTTTCGACTACGGACCTTAGCACCCGCAGTCTGTCTCCCTGGCTATACTCTTCGGTATTCGGAGTTTGGTTAGGTTTGGTAAGCCTCGCGGCCCCCTAGCCCATCCAGTGCTCTACCCCCGAAGGCAATACCAGAGGCACTACCTAAATAGTTTTCGCGGAGAACCAGCTATTTCCCGGCTTGATTGGCCTTTCACCCCTAGGCACAGCTCATCTAACAATTTTTCAACATTGAATAGTTCGGACCTCCAGTGAGTGTTACCTCACCTTCATCCTGGCCATGCCTAGATCGCCGGGGTTCGGGTCTAATGCATCAAACTCGGTCGCCCTGTTAAG
>NZ_JBSQAU010000002.1:0-700000 GCF_054740865.1 Pacificimonas sp. ICDLI1SI03 | reverse complement strand
CTGCTGCGCTGTATCGAGCTGAACCGCACGGGGCACCTGACCAGCTTTGATAATGATGCCCACTTCGCGGGCGTCGTTGAGCGGCGCGCGGCGCGGCTGGGATATTCCCACCGGGTCGACGTCGTGGCGCTGAAAGATGCCGACCCGCTCGGCTGGCCGGGTCGATGGTACGATCATCCGCCCTTTCAGCCCGGCATCGACCTGATCGTCATCGACGGCCCGCCCGTTCTGAATCACGAACAGACGCGTGGTGGCGCGGAGTCGACATTTGCCGCGCTGTCCCCCGGTGGCGTCATCCTGCTGGACGACGCCAATCGCTGGGGCGAGCGGGCAATTGCGGACAGATGGCGGCGGGAACATCCCGGCATCCGCTTCGATTATCTGGATCTGGAGAAGGGATTGCTGATCGGCCACAAGGTCGACGCGCAATAACAACGCATAGAACAGGGCGCAGCCAGCCGCCGCTCGTGTCCGAATGCCGTCCATGATACCGGAATCGCCGCGTACACGGCGGTGCAATGGCAAGATTCCGTATGAATCTTTTAACGGCATCGCGCATAGGCGCGGCACAGATGAAGTTCATTGCAGGGACGTAAGGCGATCCGCATTCTTTTCGTGACCCCGACCATGCCGAACGATGCCCGCTCTGGCGCGTCGCAGCGGGCGGCGCTGCACCTGCGCGCGCTGGCGCAATTGGGGCCGGTCGACCTTGTCTGTCTGATCGCCGATCCGGGCGAAGAGATCCCGCCGCCGCTGCGGCATCTGGTGGCCAGCGTCACCATTGAACCCAGGCGGGCGGAACTGGACCGCTGGCGCAGCTTCGTTGCCGATACCAGCCGCCTGCGAAAGCTGAAGACCGCGCTGTTCGACCTTGGCCCGGCAGAGCTGCATTCGCTCGATCCCGAAGAATCCGCCGCGGCGGCGGCGCGTATTGGCGGCGGCGGGCACGATCTCGCCTTTGGGTTCAAGCTGGCCGGTGCCGCCTGGATCGAACAGGTCGAAAGAAGCGCCGATGCTCCCTTCGGCAGGAAAGTGGCCGATTTCGACGATTTCGCGTCTGAGTTTCGCGACAATGCGCGCCGCCGCCGGCAGGAGGGGCCGCTGACGAAGCTGGTCGATCACGTCCATACCCGGCGCGTGCGGGATCTGGAAACGCGGCTGTTGCGGCAATGGTCGGCAGTCATTCTATGTTCGGCCAACGACGCCGACGCGGTTCACCGGCTGGCGCCCTCCGCCAAACGGCCCGACATCGTTCCGAATGCGGTGCCGCTGCGCGATCCGCTGCCACTGGCGGGCGCGGCGGACATGCCCGGTAAGCCCGTCCGGCTGCTGTTCATCGGCCTGTTAAGCTATGAGCCCAATCGCGACGCGGTCCGCTGGTTCATTTCCGACATTCTGCCTGCCCTGCGCAAACTGACGCCGCCGCTGGATTTCGTCGTGGATATCGCGGGACGGCACGACAATGGCAGGCTGGCTGCCCTGTGCCAGCCGCATGCGGAGGTGAATTTCCTGGGGGAAGTCGATCGCATAGAGGACGCCTACGCCCCCGCCGACATCGTCATCGTGCCGCTGCGGCAGGGTTCCGGCACCCGTCTGAAAATCCTGGAAGCGTTCACGCTAGGCCGTCCCGTCGTGTCGACCGCCAAGGGCGTCGAGGGCATCGACGCAACCGACGGCCGCGATTTACGGGTCGCCGACACGCCCCAGGCCTTCGCAGAGGCCATCGCCAGCCTCGCCGCCGATCCCGCAGGCCGAACCCAAATGGCCGAACAAGCCTGGCACGTCGTGAAAGAGAAATACGCCCTGGACGCCGTGGCGGAGCGGGAAGCCGCTATTTTGGGTGCGGCTCAGGTACCTGATTCAGGTGTCAGGGAATCGAGAATCCCGAAAAGCTGATCGGCAATATTGTCTCGTCGGTGTTCCTTTAGAAAGGCGGCGAGTTTCTCTTCGTCGGGATGAAATCCGCGATCGGCGAGACGCAGCAACTCTTCGATTGAGTTCACCACGTCCCCTACTTTTAACGTTCTAACGATCCTGCCAGCCTCACCGTCTGAACCCCAGATTGCTATCGGGCGGCGCGCTGCGAGATAATCGAACAGTTTAGACGGGATATATCTCTCCAGGCGCTTGTCGGCGAACAGGATCAAGACATGAGCAGCGGAGAGTAGCGCGGGAACCTCTGACTTCGGAACCGGCGCCACGTCGTTCACGAGCGAAGGGACCGGAAAGTCCGCCAGTTTTTTCGCAATAGCAGGGTCTTTAGGACCAATGAAGCTTACAGAGAGGCGGTCCATCTGCTCGTCTTGAGCGCTGGCGGTTGCGGCGAGCTTTTCGAGGAAACCGTCAGGCGACGTATGCGCTGCCAGATTACCGATGAAGGCAACGCGGATAGTGCTTTCATCCCCCGGACCGGGCGCCGTACTTTCTGCCGGCGAAATGTCGACACCATTCGGCAGGACAAGACTCTTTTGCGCAAGCTGATTGCCGAACACGGTCAAGGCGTGATCGCGCATGGAACGGGTGGTGAATAAAACGCGGTCTGCGCGCGAGAGGCAGAATTTTTCAATCTGACGCCCGTACCGGCCTGCGGTGACAAAATCGAATGGACACTCGGTCCACTCATCCCGATAGTCGAGGATCAGAGGGACGCGGTGCCTAAAAGCCGAAGCCACCGCCGCCGGAAAACTCGCGAAGGATGGCCCTGTCGCCAATATTGCGTCGGGCCGCTCGACGCGCTTGTCCGCTCCCGCTGCGAGAAATGCCCTTACCTGCGAGAACCCCCCGTCTATCGCATGTTCCAAACGCCAGAGCCTTCGCGAGTGGATCGGCTGTTTTTGGATGAGTTGGCAATCCTCGGCGGGCGGCAGCGGCGATTGCCCAATGCCGGTCGTGTCGGGGTCGATCGTCAGGACCGTCGTCCGCCAGCCATTGCGAGGGGCGAATTTTGCGAACGAATAGGGGCGAAAGGCCCCTGCGGCCGTGGAGGGCGGAAAGAAAGTGGCATAGATCCACAAATTCCGCGGCCCGCCGACCCGGCGCTCATTGCGGCCTGCAGACATCAGGTCGATCCCTTGATCGTTTTGAAGCGAGCTAATCCTCGTCGAAACCGGCGGCTCGATTTCCCTACAACATTCAAGACGCGCTGTTCCGCGCCAAAGGGCCTGCCAGCGGCGAGCCAGGAGAGCAGCATTACTGTGGGATAGGCGATCACCCCCCACCCAACGATGATCGCAAGGCGCGCTCCATCGCTGTCGACGCCCCAGGCATCCATACTGGGCCGTAGAACTTCACCGCCAAGATACATGACGACAAGGGCCAGCACCGGGCGCCACAGGCGGCTGATATAATCCGCCGCCGTGATCGGCAGGACCTTGCGAACGAAATACAGGTCGATCACGGTCAACATAACGCCCGCCGCGACATAGCCGATCAACGCGCCCGCCAATCCGGCCTGATAGGCGCCGAACGCGAAGGCGGGAATGCGGATCACGGCATAGCTGATGCCCCGGTACAGCAACAGCTTCGTCCGCCCGTCCTTCATGACGGTTGAAACGACATTGTTGGAGATCAGCTGAAACGTCTGCAGCAGCGGCAATGTCGCGACGATGGGAATCATGGCCAGCCATTTTTCGCCATACAGGATCGTAATCACCTCTGGCGCGGTCATGGACAGGCCGACCAGCACCGGGGCGATCAGCAGGAACAGAAAGCCGACGATCTCCAGATAGATGAATTTTTCCCGGACTTTATCGTCGCCAACCGCGGACAGCGTCGAATAGACCACCTGATTGGCGATATTCATCAGCATCATGGTGGGGGCCGCGCAGAAATCCTTGGCGGTGGAAAACAGGCCGACATTTGTCGTGTTCGTCATCTTCTGCAGGACGAACGCGTCCAGCTTGCTGCCTAATGTAAACAGCCCGTTGCCTATGGTGACCCACATGCTGAACCCGAACATGTCGCGCATATTGTGCAGGGACAGGCGCGGCCGGAACCTGTGCGCCGCATAGCTCATCGCCGTATAAGATATTGGCTGCATCACCGAACCGATGACCAGCGCCCAATAATCCCGCCACAGAAACGCCAGGGACAGGGTGACGCCGATGGAAACCAGGCTGGCAAGAAAGTTCAGCTTCGCCTGCGGGGCGAAGTTCATCATCTTGCTGTACATGAACATGCCCGGATTGGTCAGGCCGGACACGAACGCGCCGATGGCACCGACATACAGCACCGGCTCTATCTTCGGATTGTCCAGGAACGCCGCCGCCGGTGCCGCGATCGCCACGATCATCGCGGCAATGATCGTGGTTCTGCCAATATTGAAGGTGAACGCCGTGTGATAATTGCGCTCGTCGATCTCCTTCTGCCGGATCAGATAATTGCCGGGGCCAAAGGCAAACAGCAGGGTGACGATTTCATTGATCGACACCATCAGCGCCAGCAGGCCGAAATCGGCAGGCGTCAGCAGGCGCGCCAGAATGACGGTGCTGAATATCCCGACAAAGCGGCTCATCAGCGTGCCGATCGCCAGCCAGCCGGAACCGATAAGGGCGCGGACGCCTAGCGACACGCGCCGGATCCTTCATTTTCCCGTCGGTCCGATGACGGGTTGCCTGCGGTCGCGAAACGGCACGCACGACCGACAGGTGTAATGCACGGGCGGGACATTCATACTCCAGGGCGATGCGCACCGACTCGCCGGTGCGCTGCGATGCGCCCCTTATCGCCTATGCGTGCTGAATATAATCCTTAAGCGCCGAGGCCTCCCGTTCCGCCTCCTCGATCCTGTGTTTGACCAGGTCGCCGATGGACACGATGCCCACCAGGCGCCCGCCGTCCAGAACGGGCAGGTGGCGAATGCGGCGGCGGGTCATGGATGCCATGGCGGCGGCAATCGAATCCTTTGGCGCGGCGGTGATGACGTCGGCGGTCATGATTGCGCGGGCGGGTTCGGACAGGATGCTTTCCCCCCGTTCGCCGATGCAGCGCACCACATCCCGTTCCGACAGGATTCCCTCGATCCGGTCGCCGTCCATGATCAGGACCGCGCCGATGCGATGTTGAACCAGGATCCCTATCACCTCCGCCACGGGTTGATCCGGGCGTGCGGAAATTACGTCACGGCGTCCCTCGACAATGGATCCGATGTTCATCTGCTGCCTCCCTCAAAGCTTCAGGGACTTGAGCATCGCGCAAAATTCACCAAATGGGAAGTCATGGCAAACATCACCGCAAAGCGCCGCTTCGGCTGGCTGTTCGGCGCCGCAGGCGTGCTGGGCGTCGCCCTGACCTGGGGCGCGCTAGAATGGATCGCGAAGGAGGGGGAGGCGCTTCCCATTCACGTGATCATCGCCGTCACCCTGGCGGTAGTGCTGTCGCTACTGCTGGCGGCGGGCCTGATGGGCCTGATCTTCATGTCCAGCGATGGCGGCCACGATCAGGCCGCCGCCGACGAATCCAGCCGCCACGAACCCGAAGGCTGGCAGGACCTCTAGCCGCGCGCTCTGGCGGGCATCTGGCGACCTTTTTTCTCGACAGAACCAGCACGGGATCGAATTAAAAATCGATTTCGGCCCTCATGGCGAAAACGTCGGCGCCATATTCGCCGTCAATCGGATCGACGAGAGCGCCAAACGGGCCGCCCTCCACCTGTAAATGGCTGTAGTTCAGCAGCAGGCGCACATAGTCGATCGGCATCCAGATCAGGCCGGCTTCATAGCTGGTCTGCGTTCCGCCGCGCAGATCCTGATCGTCCAGGTCGATATAATCCAGACGCCCCAGCAGCTGCAGCGCGCCCATGCCCCCCGCCGTTACCGGTGACAGCACCTTCGTGCGATCCCACACCCAGTCCTTGTACCCGCGCGTTTCGCCGGTCAGGAAATAGCCCGCCTCTGCATATCCGCCGAACCCCTTTGCCTGTCCCGCGCCTTTGGCATGCGCCCAGCTTGCCTCGCCCGTCACGTGCAGCGGTCCGAATATGCCCGCCGCCTCCAGACCGAAAATCGTGTCGCCCTTCGCCGCAAACGTGCCGGTGTCCACCAGGCGGACGGGCGCGCTGTCCATGTTCGCCCGCTGGCGATAGCGGACGTTTTGCGCATCGCTGGCGAAATTGGTGTGCAGCGCGCTGGCACCCACGTGCAGCCTGCCGAACTCGCCCAGTCTGGGCGCATAGGCGATGCGTCCCGCAACGCTCCATTGATCGTCGCCTCCGTCGCGAAGCGCATCGACGTCGTCCGCTTGGACGGTTCCGGTTAGCAGCAGGTCGCCTGCGGAATAATCGAAACGCACGCCGACCCGTCGTTCGATATCATAGGCGTCGGTAAACGCCGCCCGCTCCAGGAAGCTGGTGAAGCGTGTGCTCGCTTCCTCTTCCAGGCTAATGCCGGTTTTCGTGTTGCCCACGGCGATCTGCAATCCGCTGCCTTCCCAGAACAGGAAAGCGTCCGCCATCTCTACTTCGTTGCTGGCGAAATCGACCTCCAGCTTATAGCCGAAGTCGGACATGATGACGCCTTCGAAGCCCAGGCGCGCGCGGCGTATGTCTGTGTTCCAGCCGCTACCGGAATAGGCCGCATCGGGAACACCCACATGTCCGACATCCACTTGCAGACGGCCACGCGGCTTGAAACTCCAGCCATCGCCGGAAATGACGGGCGCGCCCTTCCAGATGATCTGGTCTGCGTCCTCTTTTGCGGCAGCCCTGACTGTCTGCAATCGCGCGCCCTGGTCGTCGATCACGGGCCGTTGGGTTTCCGCCAGTTGCGCGTCGTCGGCAGGCGCCGGTTGCGTTGCGGTGGCGGCACTTTTGTCGTCCGCACTTTCAGCCCGCAATTGTTCGACCTCCGCCCGCAACGCGTCGATCTCCGCCTGCATCGCCTCGATCCTGGCGAGCGCGGCATCCGCGCGGGACTGCGCGCTGGCAGGCATGGCGATCATGGTGGTGGCGAGCAGCGCCGAAAGGGAGATGCGCGATATCATGGCCGGACTTTCGAAATCGGACCGGCAGGCCCAACAGACCGCCGCCTTCCTTCAGTTGAAACGCCCGGCATATCGGCGCCGGGATTTCAGGCGCTCCTAGGTTTCGTCCATGGCGAAGAAATGACGTTTATGTTTCGCTTTTGTGAAACGTCATTCCTTCGTCATATCCCTGTCATTATCGCTTAAAGAAACGAGACGGAGGCGTCGATCTTGTCTTCGGACTTGTCGCGCGCATTGTCCCCGGCATCGTCGGCCTTGCGACGACGGACGGGGGCCTTGCGAGGTTTCCGCACCGGCTTTGCGCTGGCCGCGTCGGTATCGCCCTGCGCGTCGTCGGCACCCTGGTCGGCGGACTTGTCGGCCTTGCCGCTTCTCGCTGTCTTGGCGGGCTTGTCGCCGCCCTCCTCGTCACGCGTCGCCTTTACACGGCGCGCCCGGGGACGCGGCGCGGGACGCTCCTCGACGCGCTCCTCATCACGCGAATCATCGTCACGGTCGTCATTGTCGCTGTCATTGTCGTCGTCGTCGCTGTCACGCCCGCGACCGCCGCGCTCTGACCGCCGATTATCGTTGCGACCTTCGTCACGACCGTCATTACGGCGCTCGTTGCGATTACCACGCTGGCGGTCATTGCGAGAGCCGCGATCGTCGTCGCGATCATCGTCATCGTCGCTGTCGTCGTCGCGGTCATCGCGGTCATCGCGATCATCATTGTCGTTCTGGTTGCGATTGCGCCCGCGATTATTGTTGTTGCCGCGCTGCGACTGCTGGTCACCCCGCTTCGCCTCCATCTCGGCGACGACGCGGAAATAATGATCTGCGAACTGCAGATAATATTCCGCCTGTACCCGTTCACCGGACTGCGCGGCGTCGCGCGCCATATTCTGGTATTTTTCCAGCAGCTGCTTGGCATTCCCACGCTGACGCTGAAAATTCTGTGGCGGGCCACCTTGCGAACGGCCACCTGAACGGCGACGGCGTCCCTGTTGTGGATTTCTCATATTGTAAGTATTTTCCTTACCTTGCCGCTTCCCTTTGGGCGAACGGCGCGCGCCACGGGGACGCATCGACAGCGGCACTGTTTAAAGGTACCGGTGTGTGTCTGAGGGTCGTCGCGGTTGCGTTGCCATCCCCACCCCGGGATGTGCGACCGCTGAGCCCCGACATAGCATGTCAAGCGGCTTTGCCAAGCCCTGATTTGCCCGGCGCCTGTCACGCCAGACGGAATGTCAATGCACGCTCGTGGCCGCCCAGATCCCTGCGCCCCCCGCAAAAGCGCAGGCCCGCCCCCTCAGCCAGCGCCCGAACCGCATCGCCCTGCCCCGCGCCGATCTCGAAAATCACAAGACCGCGACCGGACAGAACCTTCGCCACTTGCGGCATCAGGGTGCGATAGTCGGCAAGGCCGCGATCCTCCGCGAACAATGCGCTGGCGGGTTCATGTTCCCGCACGCCGGGGCCAAGTGTGGACGCCGCGTCCACATAGGGCGGATTGCACAGGATCAGATCGAAGCGCTCCCCGATGCCTGCGCACCAATCGCCCGGTCGGAATTCCGCCCGCATGGCCATGTCCAGGGCAGCTGCATTCGCCCGCGCCACCGACAGCGCATCGGCGCTCGCATCTATGCCGAGGCCGGTTGCGTTGGGAAATTCGTACAGTGCCGCCAGCAGCAAACAGCCGCTGCCCGTCCCCAGGTCGAGGATGCGGCCGGGCGGCGTCGAACACGCCTCCAGCGCCGCTTCGATCAGCGTTTCGCTATCGGCGCGCGGAATTAATGTGGCCGGGCCGACCTTCAGGGTCAGCGACCAGAATTCCGCATGCCCGACGATATAGGCCAGCGGCTCGCCTTCCCTGCGCCGGGCCAGCAATTCATCATATTTGTCCGGATCGACTGTCGCATCGCGGTCCAGCAGCAGGGCGCCCCGCTCCCGCCCGGCCAGATGCGCTGCCAGCAATTCCGCGTCCAGTCGCGCCGTTTCGGGCTGCGCGCCCTCCGCCAGCAGCGCCGTGCCGCGCCTGATCGCATCGGTGGCGCGCATTTAGAACAAGTCCGGCTGGCCAGGCGCCTTTGCCTTTGGCTTCGCACTGGAACTCGCTTTGCCTGCAGGCTTTGGCCCCGTCGGCGTCTTTGCCGTACCAGACGATCCGTCACCGCCAATCACCGCATCGACGGAGGCATCGGCAAAGTGCAGGCGCACACGCCCTGCCACCTCTGCCGCCGCCGCGCTGGTGATGACGCCGCCGTCCGCCGTCTCCACCAGCGCAAAACCGCGCTTCAGCGGTCCGCGCGGGTCCAGCGAGGTCAGGACACGGGACAGATGGGTCAGCCGGTCGCTGGCGCGATCCAGCCTCGCCCGCACCAGATCCGGCCCAAATCTCTGCGTCCGTTGTTGCAGGTCACGCCGGGCGGCAGGCAGGGCCTGCACCGCTTCACGCCGCAACCAGCGCCACAGCGCATCGGCCTGGTCGTCGCGCCGCTCCAGATAACGTGCCAGCAACGACGGGCGCAGCGGCGCCGACTTGTCGATCAGCGCCCGTTCCGCATCCGCCGCCGCCTTCGCCAGCCCCTGCGGCAGACGCGCCGACACCGCTGCGAATCGCTCCCGCCGCCGGTCCAGTATGGTTCCCGGCAGTGGCAGACGCGCCGACAGATCGTCGAATCGCTGCTGCCGCGCCGCCAGCAATGCCTCTGGCCTCGGCAGGCGCGCGGACAGCATGGCCAGCCGCTCCGCACGCGTGCGCCCGGCGGTGCGCAGACCCGCCTCCAGGCGCGCAGCCAGTTCGGCCAGTCCGGCGCGCAGATCGGCCCGGACCGGCACCGCCCGCTCCGCTGCCGCAGTTGGTGTCGGCGCGCGCAGATCGGCGGCAAAATCCGACAGCGTCGTATCCGTTTCATGTCCCACGGCGCTGATCACTGGCACGGCGGATGCGGCGATGGCGCGCACCACTGCTTCTTCGTTGAATGCCCACAGATCCTCGATGGAGCCGCCGCCCCGCGCCACGATGATCAGGTCGGGCCGCGTAAAGCCCTGCGCCGCGTTCAGCCCGGCAATGCCGCGCGCGATTTCCTCCGCCGCGCCATCGCCCTGCACCTTCACCGGCCACAGCAGCACGTCGCGCGGAAACCGGTCGGACAGGCGGTGCAGCATATCGCGAATGACGGCGCCGGTAGGCGACGTGACGATGCCGATGGTCGTCGGCAGGAACGGCACCGGCCGCTTGCGCTCCACCGCGAACAGCCCTTCGGCCATCAGCGCGGCCTTGCGCTTTTCGAGGAGCGCCATCAGCGCGCCGGCGCCCGCCACCCGCATGCGTTCGACGACGATCTGATATTTGGAACGGCTGGCATAGGTCGTGACCTTGCCCTCCGCGATCACTTCCAGCCCGTCCTCCGGCGTGAAATCCAGCCGCGTCCGCTGTCCGCGCCACATCACCGAATCGATGCAGCCATCCTCGTCCTTCAGCGTGAAATAGGCATGGCCCGACCCCGGCACCTTCCAGCCGGAAATTTCGCCGCGCAGGCGGACATGGCCGAACTGCTCCTCGACCGCGCGCTTCAGCGCCCGCGACAGGTCGCCGACGCTATATTCATATGCGTTGGAGGGGGCAGTTTCGGGAAAGGCGGGATCGGACATGGACTTCAGCTAGCGTCTTCGCGGCGTGCCGTCATCCCGGCCTTAACGCGGGCGCCTCGGATCCTATATTCCCTTGCGTGAGTGAGGAAACAGCCAACAGACGCCGCGAACGCTTTCATGGCCGCGTGACACGCGATGTCCCCACCGCCTGCGCCCGCCCCGGATGCCAGGAAGAAGGGGAGTTCCGCGCCCCGCTGGGCGGCCCCATCGCAACCGACGGCCCGCCGCGCTGGCAATATTTCTGCCTGGAACATGTCCGTGAATTCAACGCCGGCTACAGTTGGAAGGGCGATACTCCCGGCCCTACCGACCGGTGGGAGCGAGCGACCCGCGCCTTTGCCGCCAATGCCTATGCCGACGCCTTCGCCGACGAGCTGGGCATTTTCGGTCGCGATGCCTTTGCCACATCCGCGGCGGCAGCGGGGCGCTGGACCGCGGGCGAACGCAACGCCCTCTCCGCCATGGATCTGGGCGAAAGCGCCAGTGCCGCCGACATCCGCGCACGGTATAAGGAGCTGGTGCGGCGCTATCATCCCGATTCCAATGGCGGCGACCGGTCGCATGAGGCGCGGTTGCAGGCGGTTCTGGATGCCTATACGCAGCTGAAAACCAGCGCCGCGTTCCGGCAATAGATGAATTCAAGGATTTCCATGGCCAGCCAGCCCGTTCCCGACGACCATCGCGACACCACGATCATGAGCGCCCCGGATATAGAGGTGGACGCTCGCCAGACGTTCGGCGTCGACACCGACATGAAAATTCCGGCGTTCAGTCAGGCGGACGAGCGCGTCCCCGACCTCGACCCCGATTATGTGTTCGATCCGGACACGACCATGGCGGTCCTGGCAGGCTTCGCCTTCAACCGCCGCGTCATGATCCAGGGCTATCACGGCACCGGCAAGTCCACCCATATCGAGCAGGTGGCCGCGCGCCTGAACTGGCCGTGCGTGCGCATCAACCTCGATTCGCACATCAGCCGCATCGACCTCGTCGGAAAGGACGCCATCGTCCTGCGCGACGGACAGCAGGTGACGGAATTTCGAGAGGGGTTGCTGCCCTGGGCGCTGCAGACTCCGACCGCGCTGGTATTCGACGAATATGACGCCGGCCGCCCCGATGTGATGTTCGTCATTCAGCGCGTACTGGAGGTTGAGGGGAAACTGACGCTGCTCGACCAGAACCGCGTCATTCGGCCGAATCCGTTTTTCCGTCTGTTCGCCACGTCGAACACCATCGGCCTCGGCGACACCAGCGGACTTTATCACGGCACCCAGCAGATCAACCAGGGCCAGATGGACCGCTGGAACATCGTCACGACGCTGAACTATCTGCCCGCCAAGACGGAAATCGACATCGTCCACGCAAAGGCGGGCGACATGTTCGCGGGCGACGAGGGCAAGGGCCGCATCGAAAAAATGGTGCAGGTCGCCGAAATGACCCGCCAGGGCTTCATGAACGGCGATATTTCCACGGTGATGAGCCCCCGCACCGTTCTGACCTGGGCGCAGAACGCCGGCATATTCGGCAATCTCGGCTTCTCTTTCCGGGTCAGCTTCCTAAACAAATGCGACGAACTGGAACGCCCCATCGTCGCCGAATATTACCAGCGGGTGTTTGGGGAAGACTTGCCGGAAAGCATCGTATCGAGGGCGCGGGGGTAGCATGTCGAAGCGCCGCTTTGGTCGTGCTTTGCTGGCCACTACCTGTTTCTGCCTCTTGATGGGCGCCAAAGGCTACGAAGCTCAGGAATTGGGGAACCGTATCTTACCTCCGCTGGACACGGCGGCACTTGCTTCTTCTGTCCGGGTGAAAAAGGGCGACACTGTCCTCCAGCAGCAGATCGTAAAGGCGGCGACAGCCTTCCTCGGGCAGAAAATCACCCTGTCGATCTCTGGCGATAAAGTTACAATTGAGGCCGACGAGCCGCTTGAGCCCGTCGCTCTTGGCGGGTCTGCGGCAGTTGGACTGCCGTCCGGTACTAGCGTGTTGTGTGCTTCCTCCAAAGAAAGCGAATTCGAGTTCGCTAACAAGGCGTTCGCCGAATCTTTGCTCTTCGGAGTGTTCAAAAATGCACCTCGGAACGCCATGCTGAGCCGCGTCTGTCTTATCGACTCTGACGGTGATTCGCAGGTTGATCATGCCATAATGGCCGGCGCTAACCGAGACGCCGACCTGATCCCACTTCCTATCGAGCCGACCCGATACAGCATGCGCACAAATATCCCGTTTCCAGAGGAAAGTTCTGTTTCAATAAAACTCGCTCAGGCACGGTCCAAAGGCTTCACCCTTGAAATGAGTGTAGTCGTAAACGGCGAGGTCTTTCGGCTGGCGGAGCCCCGGATAAAGATTAAAGCAGCTGATCTTCCAAAAACGGTCGAGATCGAGGGCGCGCGCATCGAGATTAGCTCGTATGACCCAGCAAGTCGCTCCGCTACTTTGAAGATTGACGAGCCTTTTCCTGAAGGGGCTTATCTATTTGAAGAGAGACCCCAACTCATATATGTTTTTATACCAGGGACGTGATGTAAAATCCGCGTAGTATCCTTTCCAGACGTGAGCGTTAATTTTTGGCGCTAAAAATCTCCTCACCTCGTCGAAAGAGAAGTCCATCACCGCCTCACTCAGCTAGACCCGGCGCGCTTCGCCCGCTGCCGGATGTGGAGGAACTGGCTCTTGTGACCCGCTACTCACCGTTACGCCCGCTCAATCACCACATCCTGCGCGCCCCGCCACAGGGTCCGTCTGCCGAGGTCCGGCAAGCGCTCCATTCCCTCGACCACTGTCAGAAAATGATTTCCGGCCAATTGTCCCAGCTTGCTGGCGAAGCAGACGCTGCCATAGGCGATCAGCAATTCTGTTTCGCTATAACCGCCGGGGTAAAAGATCATCTGGCCCGGCGCCGGATAACTCGTGGCGTTCTCGAAGGAGAAGGGTACGGTCGCCTCGCCGAGAGGAACCCAACATGCTTCACCGCTCCAGCGGACGTGGATGAACTGGGTTCTGTACGGCAGCAGGCTTTCGAAATAGCGGCACGTCTCCGGCGCCCGCTCGCGTTCGAATCGCGCCAGAAATGTCAGATCGCCTGCGGTAATGCGAACGTCGGCCATATGCTCTCGCTGTTCATGTGGGTGTCTCACACCCAAAGCGCACAGGAACGGACAGGCAAGCGCACAAAGTGGACACGCAACCGCACAGCTTTGTTGCCACGTCGCCACACCGACACCGCTGGCGATTCCAGGCAGCGTCCGTTTTCCTTGCGAAATAGGGTTTCGCCCAGCACATTTGGTCCCGTGACCGCGCCCTTCTCCCACCCGTCCCCTGATACGCCCGCCTGCACCCACGCGCGTACACGCGCCCACCTGCGCGCCCGCACCCCTGTGCGCACCCACGCACGCGCGCTGTGTGTGCGGTTCGTCCGCTTTGTCCGGTTTGTCTGGTGTGTCCGGTTTGCCGCCGCGGCGCATCGTCCCCGATCTGGCAAGAGCGCTTCACCTTGCCACCAACACCCCCTACATCATCCGGGATGAGCAAGCCTGACTCCCCCGTCGAGGATTTCCGCCATGCGCTGGCCGCTACGTTGCGCGCCATGGGGCATGTGGACGAATTCGAGCTGAGCTATACCGCCGACAAGCCATCATCCTCCGCCAGCGCCGCGCGCGTGCCACAGCCGCCGCGCGGCATGCCGGCGCGGGAAGTGGCGGAGGCGCGCGGCTGGGCCGACAGCTTCGCGCTGAAGCGGCGCTATCACGATGCCGCCGCGCATATGTCGGCACAGCCGGCCGCCGGCGCCGCACGCGATGTTTTCAACGCCGTTGAACTTGCCCGTTACGAGGCAATCGGTGCCAATGGCATGCCGGGGACGGCGCAGAATCTGGACGCGATGGTGACGGCGCGCACGCGCGTCGACGCGATCACCCGCGCGCGCGATTTCGATGAGGTGCCGCTTGCCACCGCCGTTGGCCTGATCGTGCGGGAGCGGCTGACCGGCGCGGCCGTGCCGGAACAGGCCAGAACAGGCGTCGATCTGGTCCGCGACTGGGTAGAGGAGCGCGCTGGTGCACGCCTCGACGATCTGTCCGCGCTCCTCGACGACCAGCAGGCTTTCGGACGCCTTGCCCGCAACGTGCTGCGCGATCTGGAGCTTGAGGGGCCGGAGGAGGAGGAGGAAACCGAATCCACCGAACCCGATGAGGATGAGGGCGAAGACCCCGATCAGGACGATGGCGACGAAGGCGAGGACGAGGATAATCCCGCCGGCCAGGATTCGGCGCTCGATACCCGCACGGAAAATTCCGACGGCGAACCCCAGGAGGGCGAGCAGGATGCGGAAATGGATTTCGACGACCTCAGCGAGGCGGAGATGGGCGACGAGGCGGACGAGGGGATGCAGCCTTTCCGTCCCAACATGCAGTGGACGGACCTTCCCTCCACCTTCGACTATCACGCCTATACGCAGGAATTCGACGAGGTGCTGGGCGCCGACGAACTGTGCGATGCGGAGGAGCTGACCCGTCTGCGTTCCTATCTGGATCAACAGCTGACCAGCCTGCAGGGTGTCGTTGCAAAGCTGGCCAATAAATTACAACGCAAGCTGATGGCGCAGCAGAACCGCGCCTGGGATTTCGATCAGGAGGAGGGGCTGCTGGATGCTGCGCGGCTGGCGCGCATCATCACCAATCCCACCCAGTCGCTCAGCTACAAGGTGGAACGCGACACGAATTTCCGCGACACGGTCGTCACCCTGCTGATCGACAATTCCGGCTCCATGCGCGGGCGGCCCATATCCATCGCCGCGATTTGCGCCGACATATTGGCGCGCACATTGGAACGCTGTGGCGTAAAGACGGAAATCCTCGGCTTTACGACGCGCGCGTGGAAGGGCGGATCGTCGCGGGAAAAATGGCTGAAGGAGGACCGCCCGGAACAGCCGGGCCGGCTCAACGATCTGCGCCACATCGTCTATAAAACCGCCGATGCCCCCTGGCGGCGCGCGCGCAAGAATCTCGGCCTGATGATGCGCGAGGGGCTACTGAAGGAGAATATCGACGGAGAGGCGCTGCTATGGGCGCATAACCGGCTGATCGGCCGACCAGAGGACCGCCGCATCCTGATGGTCATTTCCGACGGTGCGCCGGTCGATGATTCGACCCTGTCCGTCAACAGCGGCAATTATCTGGAAATGCATTTGCGGCAGGTGATCGACTGGATCGAAACGCGCAGCCCCGTCGAACTGATCGCCATCGGCATCGGTCATGACGTCACGCGTTATTACGAGCGTGCCGTTACCATCATGGACGCCGAACAATTGGGCGGGACCATGGTCGAGCAGCTTGCGCAATTGTTCGAGGATCAGGGTCCCCTCCGCAAACGCGCCGCCTGATCTCCCAGGTGACGAACATGGATTAACAACGGCTGCACGCACCATTCAGCAATGTCTCAGCCCGGCACGCGCAAACAGGGTTCGTGGCCGCGGGCTTAAACAACGGTCCCCTGTTCCGCCCGCGGTCACACCCAATCCCAAGGCCAGTCCCAAGGCCAGTCCCAAGGGGTGTGTAAGAAGGAGCGTCCCCCCATGTTGAAATCCCTGTTGATCGCCGCCGTGGCAGCCACCAGCTTCACCGCAATTCCCGCCGCCGCCAGAGACCATGACGACCGCGGCCGCTACGAACGCCATTACGACAAGCGCGACTTTCGGCGCGGCCATGATTCGGACCGCCGCTATCGAAACGAGGATCGCCGCGACAGGCGCGACTATCGCCCCGCCCGCTACCAAAATCGTTACGACAATCGCTATGACCAGCGGCGCCAGCCGGTCTATTACCGCACGGCCGCGGACACCCGCGGTGGCTGGTATGGGCGCGACGACCGTTATTATGACAGCTACGACCGCTGCCGCAGCTCGAATGGCGTCAACACCGGCACGGTGATCGGCGGCGTCGTCGGCGGCGTCCTGGGCAATCAGGTGGCAGGCCGCGGCGACAAGACGGTCGGCACCATCCTCGGCGCCGCAGTCGGCGGGGTGCTCGGCCACGAAGTCGGCAAGGACAAGGATCGCAAGCGCTACTGCTATTGATCAGACTTCCCGATGCCTATCGGCGCGCACCGTTTGCTGCGCCGATAGGCCGCCGTTTAGCTAAGCTGCTTAATCAGAATGAAAGACGCAGCGGGCGATGGACCGTCCATGGCATCCTCGATCCTCATTGCCCTATGCGCCGTCAATATTTTCACTTTTCTGACGTTCTGGCGCGACAAGGCATGTGCGCGCTCGGGATCGCGGCGCGTGGCAGAGGACACTCTCCTTCTCTTGTCTGCCCTTGGCGGAACGCCAGCGGCCTTTCTGGCCAGGCACTTCCTCCGCCACAAAACCCGAAAGCAGCCATTTTCCAAACGGCTTTGGCAGATTGCTTTCGCTCAGGTCATTTTATTGGGCGCAGCCGCCGGATGGCTGGTGTCGGTGGCGTCGTCACCGCATAAAGCGCGACCGCCGCGGCGTTGGAGACGTTCAGGCTTTCCACCGCATCGCTGATCGGCAGGCGCGCCAGCACGTCGCAATGCGCCGCCACATTCTGCCGCAGTCCATCTCCCTCGGCGCCCAGGACCAGGCAGGTCGGCATGTCCCGTGTCGATTCGGACAGGGTCCGTTCCGCCTCTCCTGCCAGACCGACGCGCCAATAGCCTGCTTCGGCAATCTCCTCCAGCGCGCGGGCGAGGTTGGTGACGCGGCACCACGGCATCCGCTCCAGCGCCCCCGACGCCGCCTTCGCCAAGGCGCCCGATTCGGGCGGCGAGTGCCGGTCCTGCGTAATGATGCCCGCCGCGCCGAACGCCGCTGCCGACCGGATAATGGCGCCGACATTGTGCGGGTCCGTCACCTGGTCCAGCACCAGCAGCGGTTTTCTGCCGCCCAGCAACTGGTCCAGATGCACGACGGGCAGCGCATCGACCTCCAGCACCAGACCCTGATGCGGGGCGTCGCCGGGAACCATGCGGGCCAGCGCAGCGCCGTCTCCGCGTTCCACCGGCAGGTCGGTTGGCAGATGATATTTCTGCGCGATCTCCGACGTGACGAACAGCTTGCGTGCCGTGCGGTTGGGATTGTCCAGCGCCGCCTCGACCGCATGCCGGCCGTATAGCCGGATGCCGCCTGTGCCGCGCTTTGCCTTGGACGCCTCGCGTCCTGCTCTTCCTCTTTTTGCCATAATAGGCGCGGCGCTAGCGCAGTTCTGTTGACAGGCAAAGGCCCGTTCGCCATCTAGCGCGACCTTGCTGGGCAAGCCCGTTGGAGGGGTGGCCGAGTGGTTAAAGGCAGCAGACTGTAAATCTGCCCGCGTATGCGTACACAGGTTCGAATCCTGTCCCCTCCACCAGATTTGTCTGCTAAGTGTCTGTGACAGCGCCGTGCGGGCGTAGTTCAATGGTAGAACACCAGCCTTCCAAGCTTGTGATGCCGGTTCGATCCCGGTCGCCCGCTCCAGCCGCTTCCCTGAAATTTTTTCGAATCAATCGACGGGGTCGAACTCCTGGCGGGCTGGCGCGTTCATGGCGCGAACCCGAACCCCAGGAGATTTCCATGTCCATCGCCAAGATGATCGCCGCCCACCCCGATGTCGAAGACCATCTGAACGGCCCACTGGCTGAAACCATAAAGCACGCAATGTGGGCGGCCACGCTCGCCTCCTCCTGCGCCGGCGCCTGCGTCGCGGAAGAGCATATCATCGAGATGCGGCCCTGTTTCCGCAAATGCAGCGACCTTTCCGACATCGCCGCGATGTTCTCCACCGTTGCCGCCCGCCGGACCGGCTCCAATGAACAGGTCATCAAGGCCGCAATGGCGCTGCTGAAGACAGCTGCGGAAGAATGCCGCGACGAGTGTGCCCGCCATGACAAGGATCATTGCAAGCGCATGCACACCATGTGCGAGGAACTGCTGGAAGATATCGGGAAGACGACGCTTTAGCAGACACGGCGCTTTAGCAGGCGCCCGGCCAGACCTTACGCAGTCCCTGCGGGCGCTTGCTGCATATAGGGAAGAATGTGGGCAAGATAATCTGCCTTGCCCAGTTCCATGCCCTGATGCCGCAGCAGCGCATAGGCCATGGATATGTGGAAGTAGAATTGCGGCAGAGCCCAGTCACGCGCGTACTCCTGGCCGCTCAGTTCGAACAGGAGCCCATTGGGAAGTTCGATACGCAGGTGCATATCGGCGTCCTGGTCGAGCGCATCAGGGGCAAGTGAGTCGAGCAGTGAAATCGTGTCTTCGATTTGGCGAATCGCATCTGCGAACGCCACCGGCTCTTCTCCCGCCCCCCAGGCTTTACGGCGGATGTCCTCCACCGCATCAGGCACCTTCTGCCCGCGAAGGCGAAAAATCGCGTCCTGCACCATGAAGCAGGAAAAGAAGACCTGCGACGCCAAAGGATACATATCGTCGGCCAGCCGCTTGGTCAGCAGCGCGTCCGCGTCGGCGTCCGCACCGGTAGCGCCCGTTTGAAGCCACTTCGACAAGCCTTTCAGCATCTGGGTGAACGACGGAATGAGAAGGCTACTCAAGGACACGGGCTTCTCCTGAAATTGGCCATTGCCGTATTGGTCGCCGGGGGACGAAGCGGCTTCACAGCCTATCACCTAAATCGGACCACCGCACCCGCGATAGGTTTTCCCGTTCAGCTGCATCTGCACGGTCTGCGGATAGGATCTGCCGCTCATCGCGTCGGTGCACGGCTGCTCCGTCGTCGACAGCGCGAAGCTCGTGCCGCCGGTCGTGCGGGCCAGTGCGAATTGACCTGATGGCGCGGCATCGGGGGCGGGCAGCGTCGCGGTGACCTCGCCATAATCCGCCTCCACCTCGATCGTCTCGCCGGGTGTCAGGCGGATAATCCAGCCGGGTTCCTGTCCGCGCGCGACCCAGGCGACGCCCTCAGCCTTCAGCTCGGCGTCCATGGCATCGGCGCCTGCCTGCTCCACCTCATTCCCACTTCCGGCCTCCGGCACGCTCGCCGTATCTGCCGTGTCCCCGGGCAGGCCACCAGGCTGATCCCATTCGCGTGGACCGTTGACGCGCCACAATTCGCGGCCATCCGCATCGTACATGATCGTCAAGGGAAGGCCTGCGGCGCCGTAGGCGCGCGACAGCGCCCCGTCCTCGTCGCCCAGGACGGTGGCATGTTCCATGGGCACCCGCTCCAGAAAGGGCGTGATCTTCTCCCATCCGCCAATATCCTGGCTGACGGCCACGACGTTCATGTCATAGCCCTTCGCCGCCGCCAGCCGGTCGAGCGCGGGCAGTTCCGCGACGCACGGCGCGCACCATGTCGCCCATAGGTTGACCAGCGTCGGCGTACCGCGAAACGCCCCCAAAGCCAGCGGGCCGCCGTCCTGCCGCATCAGCGTCACGTCGGGCGCGGGCTCGCCTGCATGCGAATAGTCGGGCTCCCCCAGTGCCGGGGCGGGTTGCGAGCTGTCCTCCACAGCCTTATCCGATGCACGATTATCGCAGGCCGAGGTGACAAGCAGCGCCGACGCCAAAAGAAACGCAAGGGTCCGCATGTCCGATCACTCCAACAAAATGTGGGGCGGCCGCTTCGCCGCAGGGCCCGCCGCTATCATGCAGGAGATTAACGCCTCCATCGGTGTCGACAAGCGTATGTGGCGCGAAGACATTGAGGGCAGCCGTGCGCACGCCGCCATGCTGGCCGCGCAGAACATCATTTCTGCCGATGACGCCGCCGCCATTGACGCCGGTCTCGCCGAAATCGCCGCCGAATGGGAAACCGGCCCGATCGAGGAGGATCTCGCGCTGGAGGATATCCACATGCATGTGGAGGCGCGACTGAAGGAAAAGATCGGCGACGCCGCCGGGCGCCTGCACACCGCACGGTCGCGCAATGATCAGGTCGCGACCGATCTGCGCCTGTGGGTCCGGGGCGCCATCGACCGGCTGGACGCGGGACTGACGGCATTCCAGAGCGCGCTGCTGATGCGCGCGGAGGAGCACGCAGCCAGCGTGATGCCGGGCTTCACCCACCTTCAGACGGCGCAGCCGGTGACGCTTGGCCATCATCTGATGGCCTATGTCGAAATGATCCGGCGCGACCGGGGCCGCTTCGCCGATGCACGGGCGCGCCTGAACGAATCGCCGCTGGGGGCGGCGGCGCTGGCGGGCACGGGCTTCGCGATCGACAGGCAGATGACATCGGAAAGGCTGGGTTTCGACCGCCCCACTGCGAACAGCCTGGACGCCGTCAGCGACCGCGATTTCGCCCTGGAATTCCTGACCTGCTGCCTGCAGGCCGGCCTGCACCTGTCCCGCCTGTCGGAGGAGGTCGTGATCTGGGCGTCTCAGCCATGGTCCTTCGTGAAGCTGCCCGACGAATATTCCACCGGCAGTTCCATCATGCCGCAAAAGCGCAACCCCGACGCGGCAGAGCTGGTACGCGCGAAGGCGGGCCTGTTCATGGGTGCGCTGACACGGCTCGCCACCGTCATGAAGGGCCTGCCGCTGGCCTATTCGAAGGACATGCAGGAGGATAAGGCCCCCGTATTCGAGGCCTATGACACGCTGGCACTGGCGCTGGCCGCGATGACCGGCATGGTGGATGGCCTCGCCTTCGACACCGACCGCATGAAGGCGGCGGCGTCCGCGGGTCATTCGACCGCAACGGACCTGGCGGACTGGCTGGTGAGAGAGGCAGGCGTCCCCTTCCGCCAGGCACACCACATTACCGGCCGCGCCGTTGCGGAGGCGGAGCGGCGCAGCGCCATGCTGGCCGACCTGCCGCTCGACGTGTTGACCGCAATCGACGAACGGATCGACGAGCGCGTATATGATGTCCTGTCGGTGGATGCCTCCGTCGCCAGCCGTACCAGCTTTGGCGGCACCGCGCCGGATCAGGTTCGTGCCCGCATCGTCGACGCGCGAAAGGACGTGAAATGAAAAGGCTCGCTCTCCCGCTCTCGCCGGGTCTGGCGCTTGGTCTCGTGCTGGCGCTGGCCGCGTGCGGATCGCAGGGACCGCTGCAATGGCCGCAGGGCGGACCGCCACCGCCCGCTTTCGGTGAAGAAGAGACCCCGACGCCGGAGGCGATGCTGGAGCCGCCGCCGCAGGCCGCGCCCCTGCGCATCGACGACGTCGTTCGCAATTCAGAGGAACGCGCGGAAGATCCGTTCGACCTGCCGCCCAACTGATGGACCATTTTCACTATCGCGACGGCGTCCTTCACGCCGAAGACGTCAATCTGGAAGCGCTGGCGGCGGAGGTGGGCACCCCCTTCTACTGCTATTCGACGGCAACGCTGCTGCGCCATTATCAGGTGTTTACCTCGGCTCTCGGCGCGCTTCCCGATCCGCTGGTCGCCTATGCCGTGAAGGCGAATCCAAACCAGGCCGTCATTCGCACGCTCGCGCGGGCGGGCGCGGGCGCCGATGTGGTCTCTATCGGCGAGTTGAAGCGTGCGCTGGCCGCAGGCGTTCCAGCGGACCGGATCGTCTTTTCCGGTGTGGGCAAAACAGCAGAGGAAATGCGCGCCGCAATCGATGCGGGCATTTACCAGTTCAACGTCGAATCCCTGCCAGAGGCTGAGCTACTGAGTTCGGTGGCCGTGGAAATGGGCCGGGTGGTGCCCATCGTCTTCCGCGTGAATCCCGATGTCGATGCGATGACGCATGCGAAGATTTCCACCGGCCGGGCGGAAAACAAATTCGGCATCGCCATCGATACCGCCCCGGCTGCATTCGATCTCGCGCGTTCCCTGCCGGGCATCGATGCCCTGGGTGTGGCCGTTCATATCGGCAGCCAGCTGACCAGCCTTGAGCCGCTGGAGCGGGCGTTCGAACGCGTCGGAGAATTGATCGCCCAGCTGCGGGCCGAGGGGCATGACATCAGCCGCGCCGATCTGGGCGGCGGCCTGGGCGTGCCCTATCTGTCGGACCAGCCGGAACCGCCAAGCCCCGCCGAATATGGTGGCATGGTCGCACGCATCACGCGCGACTGGAACGTTCGCCTGACCTTCGAGCCGGGTCGGCTGATCGCCGGCAATGCCGGCATATTGGTCAGCCGGGTCGTCCGGCTGAAGGGCGGGCGGGAGCGTAATTTCCTGATCATCGACGCGGCGATGAACGACCTGATGCGGCCCAGCCTGTACGATGCCTGGCACGATATTCAGGCGGTACGCCAGCCGCAGGGCGATCCGATGGTCGCCGATGTCGTCGGTCCGGTGTGCGAGACGGGCGATACGTTCGCATCGCAACGGACGCTGCCCCAGCTCGACACCGGCGATCTGATGGTGTTCCGAACGGCGGGCGCCTATGGTGCGGCCATGGCCAACAGCTATAATTCCCGCCTGCTGACACCCGAAGTCATGGTCTCCGGCGACCGCTGGGCGATCGTGCGCGAGCGGCCAAGTTACGAGGATCTGATCGGGCAAGACCAACTGCCGGAGTGGCTCTCCGGATGACGGCGGAGGCCCCTCGGGACGGGCCTATCTCTGCGGGACTGTCACCGGCAGCCGCAAGGCGCCTTCCCCTTGCCGGCGCGCTCATCTGGCTGGAGCGGGGGCTGGCGGCCGAATTGGGATGGATCGTCGCGGCGTGGATCGGTTTCGCCGCACTCGCCCTTTTCGGTGCGGCTTCCTGGCTGCCCGGCGAAATGCGTCTGGCTATCGTGGGCGCGTTGATCGTCGGGTCGGTCGGGGGCGCCATTCGATATGCGGCGCGCACGCCGCTGCCGGCGCGGAGCGTCATGCTGGCGCGCCTCGATACCGGCGGGGCCCTGCCACGCGGCACAGTCAGTTTTACAGACTCCGCACCGGTGGGGCTGTCCGACCGGATTGCGGAACAGCTATGGCGCCGTGCGCGCCGCGACGCACTTGCGCGGCAGCCGCGCATCGGCCTGCCGCGCATTCAATTGCCGCCCTATCTGAAATGGTCGCTGATCGGGGCGGCCCTGATTTTGCTGGCGGGTCTGCTGGCGGCCAACCGGACAGCGCCACAGCGGCTCTCGGCGGCCTTCTCGCCCTATGCGGTTCCCGCCACGGACTATGCTTTTCGCGTGGAAATTACGCCACCTGAATATGCTGTCCTGCCTGTGCGCCAGATTGCCCTGCAGGGCGGCGCGACGCGCGAGCTGAGATTGCTGACCGACAGCCAGATCGACGTCTCCTCGACGGGCGCGGCAGCGGAGTGGCAGCTGGTGGACCCGGCCGGCGAATTCATGTCGCTTCCCGCCTCCGTGACGCGTGGCGGACAATGGCGTATCGCGGCCCATGGGCGGACGCTGGCAACGCTGAACGTGGGACTGGCGGCGGACGATGTCCCCGATATCAGGTTCAACGGCTCTCCCGTCAAAACCGCGTCCGGGGCGCTGCGCCTGGGATACAGGCTGGCCGATGATCACGGTCTTTCCGCCCTGTCGCTGCTGGTAGAGGGCGGGGCTGCCGATCCGGTGGTCACCGACCTAAACATGTCCGTCGCGCCGGGAGAGGGGCAATTATTCGCGGATCTGACATCCGACCCGCGCGCGGGCGAACAGGCGCGCCTGACCCTGTTGGCGCGGGATGGCGCGGGCAATGTTGGCCGCTCCCCCGTCATGCTGCTGACGCTGCCGGTACGCAGCTTCGTCGACGAGGTGGCCGCAGAGATCATCGCCGTCCGCAAGGATCTGCTGGAGGGCGCCGACCGCCGGGAGGTTGTCCGACGGCTGACGCGCATCGCGACGCAGCCCGAACGGTTCGACCAGCGCCTCGACACATTCGTCGCGCTGCGGGCGGCGACGTGGCGCCTGCTGCGCGACAGACGCAAATCCGCACGGACGGAAGTCGCCCAGATCCTGTGGGACACGGCGGTCGACCTGGAGGATGGCGGCACCAGCCGCGCCATGAACGACCTCAGGACCGCAATGGAACAGTTGATGAAGCAGGCGGGCACCGCCGACGATTCGACACTCGCCGCACTGACCGAAAGGCTGGAAAGCGCCATGGGCGAATATCTCGCGCGCCAGATCGAGGCGGCCATGGCAGCGGGCGAAACCCCGTCGGCAGAGGCGTTGCAATCCATGGCCGGGATGGCATCCAGCATGGACGCAGGGTTCCTGGATGCGATGATGCAGGATCTGAAGGACCGGCTGGCCGCTGGCGATACAGAGGGGGCGATGCAGGCGCTTTCCAACCTGCGCGGCCTGATGGAATCGATCCAGTTCGGCAGCAGCCCGCCCGACCCGGAGGCGATGGAACGCGCGCAGGCGACAAATGAGCTCGCACAGCAATTGCGCGACGTCGAATCGCAGCAGTCCGCCCTTCGCGAGGAGACCATTGCGGAGGCGGTTCGGCAGATGATCCGTGACGATCCGCAGGCGATGCAGGCGATGGGCACGCGGCAACAAGAGCTGGGAGAGTCCCTCGACCAGATTTCGGGCGCCTTCGCGGAAACAGGCGCGGAGAGCCCGGCAGAGCTTAACGAAGCACGGCAAGCCATGCAGGCGGCGGCGGATGCGCTGGCGGCAGGCGATGCTGCCTCTGCCGCCACCGCGCAAACGCTGGCGCTCGACAAGCTGGCGCAGGCGGGGGAGCAGGCCTCGGCCGCCGCACAGGCCATGGCGCAAGCCGCCGCAGGTGGCCAGATGCAGCCGGGCGGAGACGGCAGCGGCCTCGATCCGCTCGGCCGCCCCGGGCGCGGCTTTGGACAGGGGGAGGTCGACCTGCCGGATGAAAATGCCCTGCGACGTGTGCAGGAAATTCGCGAAATCATCGAGGAACGCGCCGCCGATCCCGCGCGTACCCCTACTGAACGTGCTTATTATCTTAGGCTTTTGAAGAGGTTTTGATGACGTCTCCTCGTCCCGTCCGTACCGCAGTCTTTCCCGTTGCCGGCCTCGGCACCCGCTTCCTTCCCGCCACCAAGGCAATTCCCAAGGAAATGCTGCCGATCGTCGACCGACCGCTGATCCAATATGCCGTGGACGAAGCGCTGGAGGCAGGGATCGAGCAGCTGGTGTTCGTCACCGGACGCGGCAAATCCGCCATCGAGGACCATTTCGACATGGCCTACGAGCTGGAGGATACCATGGAGGCGCGTCAGAAGGACAAGGCGGCACTGGAGGGGACGCGGCTTGCACCTGGTCAGATCGCCTATGTGCGCCAGCAGGAGCCGCTGGGCCTGGGGCACGCCGTCTGGTGCGCACGCAGCGTCGTCGGCAATGAACCCTTCGCCGTCATCCTGCCGGACGAGCTTCTGATCGGCACACCCGGCTGCATGTCGCAGATGATGTCGGCCTATGAAAAGGTCGGCGGCAACATCGTTTGCGCGTTGGAGGTGGCGCGGGAGGAAACGCGCAAATATGGCATCGTCGATCCCGGTAAGACTGACGGCGCGCTGACCGAAGTCAGGGGCCTCGTGGAAAAACCCGATCCGGCTGATGCCCCCTCCAACCTGATGCTGCCGGGTCGCTACATCCTGCAGCCGCAGGTGATGGACATCTTGAAGACGCAGGGCGTCGGTGCGGGCGGCGAGATTCAACTGACCGACGCCATGGCCTCCATGATCGGCACGCAACCCTTCCACGCCTTCACCTTCGACGGGGTGCGCCACGATTGCGGCGACAAGGCGGGCTTCGTGAACGCAACAATAGATCTCGCGCTACAGCGTGAGGATATCGCGCCCGTTATTCGTAGCTTTCTTGCAAAGCTTAATATATGACTCTTTGATGACTGTTGCCCAGCAAATCGTCCGCAAGCGAAAGATCGCTCCTCCCTCGCGGACGCAATATCTGAAAGAAGTCCGCGCGATCGGGGAGTTCGCGCAGTTCCTGCTGAACAACCGCACCGCCAGCCTGCCGCGTGGCGATGGCCATGCGGTGATCGTTTATCCGGGCTTTCTGGCGGCCGACACCACCACCTTCCTTCTGCGCCGCCGCCTGGCGACGCTCGGCTATGACGTGCATGGCTGGGGTCAGGGCCAGAATCTGGGCCTGCGCCGCGACACCCTGCCGGAAATGCGATCGCACCTGATCCGCGTCGCGGAGAGAAGCGGCGGCCCGGTCAGCCTGGTTGGCTGGTCACTCGGTGGCCTTTATGCGCGCGAAGTGGCCAAGCGCCGCCCCGACTGCGTCCGTCTGGTCGTCACGGCCGGCACCCCCTGCATCGGCGACATGCGCGGCAATCACGCCTGGCGGCTGTATGAACGGCTGAACGACCATTGGGTCAACAGCCCGCCCTTGCCGAACGACCTTGAAGAACTGCCGCCCGTGCCGCTGACCAGCATATATACGGACGGTGACGGCATCGTTGCGCCGCAATGCGCCAATATCGGCAATGGCGAGCGGCACGAATCGGTCTGCGTCCGCTCCAGCCATGTCGGCCTTGCCTGGAATCACGAGGTTCTGGCGGTCACCGCCAACCGGCTGGCTCAGCCAAAGGGCAGCTGGACGCCCTATGCGCAAGGGGCGGCCAACGCCTGACGGGCCATCGCGCCCTCTCCTTCTTGCGCCGGGATGACGCGCCCGGCGAACGCAGCTAGAACCCCGCGCATGAACATTCTTTTGATCGGCGGCGGCGGGCGCGAACATGCGCTGGCCTGGAAGCTCGCCCAATCGCCTCTTCTCGACACGCTTTATGCCGCGCCCGGCAATCCCGGTATCGCGGCGGAGGGCGCGCGCTGCGTGGCGCTGGATACGGGCGACCATGATGCCGTTCTCGCCTTCGTGGCAGAACATGATATCGGCCTGACGGTCATTGGCCCGGAACAGCCTCTCGTCGACGGGCTTGCCGACACGCTGCGCAAAACGGGGCGAAAGGTTTTCGGCCCGTCCGCCAGCGCGGCACGGCTGGAGGGGTCGAAGGGCTTCACGAAGGATCTTTGCTCCAAATACGATATCCCGACCGCCGCCTATGGCCGTTTTCGCGCCGCAGCGGAGGCGAAGGATTTCCTGGAACGGCTGACGCCCCCCTACGTCATAAAGGCGGACGGCCTCGCCGCAGGCAAGGGCGTCGTCATCGCCGAAACCCGCGCCGATGCCGACGCCGCCATCGACGACATGCTGGGCGGCCGTTTCGGAGAGGCGGGCGCCGAACTGGTGATCGAGGAATTCCTGGCGGGTGAGGAGGCCAGCTTCTTCGCGCTCTGCGATGGCAAGACCGTCCTTCCCCTTGCGGGCGCGCAGGATCACAAGCGCGTCGGCGACGGCGACACCGGCCCCAATACAGGCGGCATGGGCGCCTATTCGCCCGCCCCGATATTGGACGAGGCGATGCAGGCCCGCGTTCTGGCGGAAATCGTCGAGCCGACGGCCCGCGCCATGGCGGCGGAGGGATCGCCCTTTGTCGGCGTCCTTTATGCCGGCCTGATGATCGGCGCGGACGGACCAAAGCTGATCGAATATAATGCCCGCTTCGGCGACCCGGAATGCCAGGTGCTGATGATGCGGATGAAGTCCGACCTGCTGCCCGCGCTGCTGGCGACCGCCGAGGGACAGCTGGATCATTTCGCCCTGCAATGGTCGGACAATCATGCGATGACCGTCGTGATGGCCGCAGAGGGGTATCCCGGCACGCCGAAGAAGGGCGGCACCATTGCCGGGCTGGATGCGGCAGAGGCGGACGGAGCCAAAATCTTCCATGCCGGTACGACCCTCGGCGATGACGGCGCATTGACGGCAAGCGGCGGCCGCGTCCTCAACATCACGGCGATGGCGCCTACGCTGCGCGCGGCGGCGGACACGGCCTATGCCGCCATCGACCGGATCGAGTGGCAGGATGGCTTCTGGCGCCGTGACATCGGCAAGGCTGCACTATGACCAGCACACCCACCCCGCCCGTCGCGGATCAGCGCCCGCACAGCTTCACTGCTCACGGCATTACCGTCGAGGATCCCTATTTCTGGCTGAAAGATCCGCGCTACCCCAGCGTCGAGGATGCGGATGTGCTCGCCTATCTGAAGGCCGAGAACGAATATTTTGAGGCGGTGATGGCGCCGCACCAGCCCCTGGTCGATGAACTGTTCGCAGAGCTGAAAGCGCGCGTGAAGGAGGATGATTCCTCCGTGCCGCAACGGGACGGCGACTATGAATATTGGTGGGCGTTCGAGGAGGGCGGCCAATATCGCAAATGGTACCGACGCCCGGCGGACGGTGGCGACGCCGCGATCATCCTCGATGAACCCGCACTGGCAGAGGACAAGGAATATTTCCGCCTCGGCGGCCTCGACATCAGCCCGGATGGCCGCCTGATGGCCTATGCAACCGACACCAATGGGTCCGAACGCTACACGCTCAGGGTCCGCGATCTGGTGACCGGCGAGGATCTGCCCGAAATCATCGAAAATTGGCGCTACGGCTTGGTCTGGGCGACCGATTCCGCGTCTTTCCTTTATACCGACGCAGACGAGAACTGGCGTTCCAAGACGGTCTGGCATCACCGGCTGGGCGATGCGCAGAGCACCGACCGCATCGTCTACCGCGAAGAGGACGAGGAATTCGGCGTCGGGCTTGGCCGCAGCCAGAGCCGCGCCTTCGCGATCCTCTCGACCGGCACCAACACGACCAGCGAGATCCGGCTGCTGCCGACCACCGACCTGATGGCGGAACCGGCGCTGGTTTCCGCCCGGCAGGCAGGCCGCGAATATGATCTGGACGAGCGCGGGGGCACGCTGTTCATCCGGGTCAATGACACGCATACGAATTTCCGTATCGTCACCGCGCCCGTCGCCGCCCCCGGTAACTGGACTGAACTGATCGCGGGATCGGACGCGCACTATCTTCGCAGCGTCACCAGTTTCGAAAATCTGCTGGTGATCGAGGAACGTATCGACGGGCTCAGCCAGATTCGCTTGCGCGACTATGATCAGGGGCAGGAACGCCACATCGCCTTTCCAGAGGCGAGCTATGACGCCGGTCTGGGCAACAATCCGGAATATCATGTCGACAGGTTGCGGCTGTCCTATGACAGCATGATCACCCCCGCGACCGTCTATGATTACGACATTGCCGACGGGACGCTGGACGCTCTCAAAACCCAGGAAATCCCCTCCGGTTACGACGCGTCGCAATACCGCACCGAACGGTTGATGGCGCCGGCACGCGATGGCACGCTGGTGCCCGTATCCGTCGTCTATCGTCATGATTTTCCGCGCGATGGCAGTCGTCCGCTGCACCTTTATGCCTATGGTGCCTATGGCTATGCGGTCCCGCCGGGCTTCGCCGCCAGCCGCCTCAGCCTGCTGGACCGGGGCTATGCCTTTGCCATAGCCCACATCCGCGGCGGCGACGATCTCGGCTATCAATGGTATCTGGATGGCAAGCTGAACGAGCGCACCAACAGCTTCAACGATTTCGTCGATGTCGGGCGCTTTCTGGCGAAAGAGGGCTACAGTTCAGCGGGCAGGATCGTCGCGTCGGGCGGCAGCGCTGGGGGCGAGCTGATGGGCGCCGTCATCAACCAGGCGCCCGAACTGTTCGGCGCGGTCGCAGCGCATGTTCCCTTCGTCGACGTGCTCAACACCATGCTGGACGCCGATCTGCCGCTGACGCCCGGCGAATGGCAGGAATGGGGAAATCCGATCGAGGATGCGGAGGCGTTCCGCCTGATCCAGTCCTATTCGCCCTATGATCAGGTAAGGGCACAGGATTATCCGCCCCTACTGGTGACGGCCGGCCTCAACGACCCGCGCGTGACCTATTGGGAGCCTGCGAAATGGGTCGCAAAGCTGCGCGAGGTGAAAACCGACGACAATATCCTGTTGCTGAAAACCAATATGGGCGCCGGCCATGGCGGCAAGTCAGGGCGCTTCGAATCCTTGCGTGAAAAGGCAGAGGAGATCGCGTTTTTCCTGACATTCAACCGCGGTGAGAAGGAAGAATTCCGCTCCGGCGCGGCCAGTTCCTAGTCGCATGGCCACCTTCACCATGACAAGGACCGCGGAACCCGTCGATATTGACGAGTTGGGCCACGTGAACAATGCGGTCTACGTTCGCTGGATCCAGGATGTCGCCACCGCGCACTGGTTCAGCGCGGCGCCTGCCGAAATCGCCGAGAAATATGTGTGGGTCGTCGTCCGGCACGAGATCGACTATCGCGCCCCGACCGTCGCCGGGGAAACCGTGACCCTGGCCACCTGGGTCGGCAGCCCAAAGGGCGCGCGCTTCGACCGCTTCGTTGAGGTCAGGGGCGCGGATGCAAGGGTTCGCGTTGCGGCGCGCACTTTCTGGGCAATGCTGGACCGCAATAACATGCGCCCGCTCCGCATCGGGCCGGACATCACCCGGCATTTTGGCGACGGTGCGATCTGATGGGGGGGCGCCCCTGATTAGGGTTTCGGCAACTTCGCCACGTTAGGGGCAAAATCTCCACCGGTACGCACGGGGCGTGTCGCTGACGGGGATTGGGCATGAGCGGATTCGGCAAGAGGTCGGGATCGATTGGCGCCGGCATAGGGGCAGGCCGCAAGGGCAATTTCGGTCAGGCCGCCCCCATGCACAGTCATGGCAATGCCGCCCTGAAGATGGAGCCGGAGGACGATCCGGAATTCGAAGAAGCGCCGGTGCCTGAACCTGCGCCCGCCGCCACAGTTCCGCAGACAGATATGGCCGTCAATCCCGTCCATCAGGCGATGGAACGGCTGGAGGCTCGTGGCCGCGCGCCCGCCGACAATGCGCGCAGCACGCAGGGCGGTTTCGAACAGGCAATCTACCGCATCAAGGAACAGGTCATGCCGCGCCTTCTGGAGCGCATCGACCCAGAGGCGGCGGCAGCACTTTCAAAGGCTGAATTGTCGGACGAATTCACACCGATCACGACCGAAGTGCTGGCGGAACTCAGATTGACGCTCAACCGGCGCGAACAGATCGCGCTGGAGAAGGTGCTGATCGACGAATTGCTGGGCCTTGGCCCGCTGGAAGAGTTGCTGGCCGATTCAAAGGTGACCGACATCATGGTCAACGGTCCGGACCAGACCTATGTCGAGCGCGATGGCAAGCTGACCCTCGCCCCCATTTCCTTCCGCGACGAGGAACATCTGCATCAGATTGCCCAGCGCATCGTCAACCGCGTGGGACGCCGCGTCGACCAGACGACACCGCTGGCGGATGCGCGGCTGGAGGATGGCTCGCGCGTCAACGTGATCCTTCCCCCGCTCAGCCTGAAGGGCACGGCGATTTCCATCCGGAAATTTTCCGAAAAGCCGATCACTCTGGAAAATCTGCGCGACTGGGGCGCGATGAGCGATGCCATGTGCACCGTGTTGAAGGTCATGGCGGCCAGCCGCTTCAACATCATCATTTCGGGCGGCACGGGGTCGGGCAAGACCACCATGCTGAACGCATTGTCGAAAATGATCGATCCCGGCGAACGTGTCATCACGATCGAGGATGCTGCGGAGCTGCGGCTTCAGCAGCCGCACGTCCTGCCTCTGGAAACGCGGCCAGCGAACCTTGAGGGGAAGGGCGCGATCACCATTCGCGACCTTGTCATCAACTCCCTGCGTATGCGCCCCGACCGCGTCATCCTGGGCGAAATTCGCGGGCAGGAATGCTTCGACCTGCTCGCCGCCATGAACACCGGCCATGACGGTTCCATGTGTACGATCCACGCCAACAGCCCGCGTGAATGCCTCGGCCGCATGGAAAACATGGTTTTGATGAGCGATATCAAGATCCCCAAGGAAGCGATTACGCGGCAGATCGCCGATTCCGTCGACGTGGTGGTGCAGGTGAAGCGCCTGCGCGACGGCTCCCGCCGCTGTACCTCAATAACAGAGGTGTGCGGCATGGAAGGGCCAGTCATCGTGACGCAGGAATTGTTCCGTTTTCACTATCTGGACGAGGACGATAATGGCCGCATCATCGGCGAATATCGCTCCTCCGGATTGCGGCCACACGCGACCGAAAAGGCAAAGGCCTTCGGTTTCGAAAAACCCCTTTTGGAGGCATGCCTGTAATGGATATCCAAAGCGAAGATGCCCGCGTCGCCACCGCCGACGCTTTTGACGAAATGACAATGCCCACCATAATCGCGGAAAGCGTCGGCGCACCAAAGACGCTGCGCAAACGGCCCATCCGCACCAAGAAAAAGGAAGAGGTCGAATTCGTCTTGGAGGACGGCACCAACCTGACCGGCTTTATCTTCCTTAGCCTGGACGAGCGCGTGCTGGATTGCCTCAACGACAGCAGGCCTTTCTTTCCCTTCCTGACGGAGGATGGCGAAATGCTGCTGCTGGCAAAGAACCGCATCGCGGTCTGCCGTCCGCTCAGCTAATATCATTTAATCAAGCGGTAAGCCTGTTCGCTCGCAAGCCCTTAAATCTGTCATGGCAGAAGGGGACGCATGAACATCATCGATTTCAACAGCCACGCCCGCCGCATCATCGCCGACAGGTCGGCCACCTTGGTCCAGACGAACCAGGCACTTTACGAATATGCGACCGGCGCACTCGGCGTGCAGGAGGCGGCGCAGGCCGCATCCCTGTCGCTCATATCCGCGCCCGACCTCGCTGGCGTTATCCGCACCGTAACGCAGCAATGGCCGTCGGAACTCGATATCGACATGGTCGGCCTCGCCCTCGTCGCGCATGACGAGGCATTCCGCGCAGGACCGGAGGGCATACAGCGTTTGCCCGCGCGCCGCGTACGCGCCTGGGCACAGGGCGGAGAAGGCGTCCACCTGCGCGCGGTCGAGGGGGCGACACAGCTTTTCGGCGATACGGGCGAGGGCGTAAAGACGGTTGGCGTCGCGCCGCTCACCCTGCCCCGCCCCCTGGGTCTTGGCATTCTTGCCTTCGGTTCGCTGCGCGCCTCACCGCCCTCGGCCATGGACGATTCCGGCTTATTGGACTTTCTCGCGGCGGCTGTTTCGCGCAAGCTCACCTCATGTCTGACACAGGTGCATTAGCGACAAGCGCAAAGGAACTGGTGGTGGACTGGTGCGCCGCGCTGGAACATGCCGAGCGGCGCTCACCGCACACGCTGCGCGCCTATCGCGCAACGCTGTTGCGGTTCCTGTCCTTCCTGACCGGGCATTTCGGGGCGCCGGTGACGGGGTCTACATTGGCAGGTGTCGAGCTTTCCGATCTGCGCGCCTATCTGTCGCATCGGCGGGCGCACGCGCTCTCCAATCGAAGTGCCGCGCGAGAGGTGGCGGCGCTGCGCTCCTTCTTTCGCTGGACAAAACGCGCGCGCGGTATCCAGTGCGCCGCCATTTCGGGCCTTTCGACGCCCAAGGCGAAGCAGCGCGTTCCGCGGCCCGTGGCGCCAGCAGAGGCGAAGGACCTTGCCGCCGTACCCGACGACGCCTCCTGGACGCAGAAGCGGGATGCTGCGGTTCTCATGCTGCTTTACGGGGCCGGCCTGCGTATCGCGGAGGCGCTGTCACTTACCCCCGCCGCCCTGGGGGGCGAGACAATCCGCATCACCGGCAAACGGCAAAAGGTGCGGCAAGTGCCGCTGCTGGCGCAGGTGGCGGACGCAATCGCCCTTTATCGCGAATCCTGCCCCTTCACCCTGTCGCCGCATGATCCCCTGTTTCGCGGCACGCGCGGCGGGGCGCTTTCGCCCGGGGTGGTGCGAAAGAACATGCGAAGCGCGCGCATTGCTCTCGGCCTGCCGGACACGGCGACGCCGCATGCCCTTCGGCACAGCTTTGCTACCCACCTGCTCGCCCGCGGCGCGGACCTGCGCGCCATTCAGGAACTGCTGGGACATGCCAGCCTGTCCTCCACGCAGGTCTATACAGAGGTCGACGCCGCGCACCTGCTGGACGTTTATCGCAATGCCCACCCCCGCGCCGAATGATCGCGCGGGCGTGGGGCAGCACAGCGCGGTCAGTTGATTTCCTCGTCCTTATAGACGCCCCACAGGTCCAGATTCTTGACGAATCCCGCGCGCCCGTCGACCTGCACCCGGCACCAGCCTGATTCGCACAACTGTACCCTGACGATCACCCCCGGCTCCGCCCGCCAGACCGGCGGCGCATCCAGCTCGGGTCGCGCCCGCGCCGTCGTGACCTTGCCGACGATCATGCCGGTGCGCGCACCTGACAGCAGCGCCTTGTCCATCCAGCCTTCCTGGCCATCCGGATCGCGAACCTTTCGGTGGATACCCCATTCGTCGACCACCTCCAGCGGCAGCCCTTCGCGCACGTACATCCATTTCGCCGGATAGTCGCGGCCCGGCCCGGCGCGCATGCGCGCCTCATTTGTTCCCAGCGATACAAAACGCGGGATGGGCAGCCCGGATCGTCCCCGTTCGGCCTCCACCGACTGGCCAAAGGCAGGGGCGGGGTCGACGGGCAACAGCGAGAGGAGCAGCAAAGCGGCCAGCGAATATTTCAGCATGCCGCGCATTGTGGATTTCTGTGCGAGTGCCCGCAAGGGGGAAAGCCGTGCGCTTGACCGGCGGCAGGCTGCGACGTACCCGTTCCCCATGCCAGCACAGCGTCCCGCCCGCCCCAAACTGTTCGTTACACGCCGCCTGCCGGATGCGACGGAATCCCGCATGAACGAGCTGTTCGAGGCGGTACTGCGCGACCAAGACACCCCTCTATCGCGAGAAGAAATGGTCGCCGGCCTGCACGATTGCGACGTATTTGTCCCCACCGTGACGGACGAGATCGATGCAGACCTGATCGCCGCGGCGGGCGACCGGGTGAAGCTGATTGCGAATTTTGGCGTCGGCGTCGATCATATCGACCTGGCCGCCGCGCACGCCCGCGGCATTCCCGTCACCAATACGCCGGGCGTTTTGACCGACGATACCGCCGACATGACCATGGCCCTGCTGCTTGCGACCGTCCGCCGCATGCGCGTGGGCGAGGCAAGCCTGCGCGATGGCTCCTGGAGCGGCTGGGCGCCCACGTCGCTGCGCGGCACGCGTATCGGTGGAAAGTCGCTGGGCATCGTCGGCATGGGCCGCATCGGGCGTGCCGTCGCGCTGAGGGCACGAACCTTTGGCATGAAGGTGCATTACCACAATCGCCACCGCCTTCCCGATACGGTGGAGGGCCAGCTTGGCGCGACCTGGTGGGACGACCTCGACGCCATGCTTCCTGAAGTCGACATTGTTTCCATCCATTGTCCGCTGACGCCGGAAACGGATGGCCTGTTCGATGCGACGCGGCTCGCGCGGCTGCGGGAACATGTCTATCTGATCAACACCGCGCGCGGAGAGATTGTCGACGAAGCGGCCCTCGCCGCCGCTCTAGCTTCGGGCAAGCTGGCAGGCGCAGGCCTGGATGTATTCGCCGACGAACCGAACGTGCCCGACGCGCTGAAGGCGCTGGATAGCGTCACCCTGCTGCCGCACATGGGCTCCGCCACGTTCGAGGGACGACAGCAAATGGGCGAGAAGGTCATCACCAATATCCGCGCCTGGTCCGACGGCCACCGCCCACCCGATCAGGTTCTGGAGGGCTGGGCCTAAGCCGCCGCAGGTAGATCGCGGCAAACAGGCACCACCGCGCCGGGGCAATTGCCACCTGACGTCCCTGGCCCGCCCCGCCTCCACAAAAGCCTCACCTGCACACAAGCCTCGCCTCCACAAAGACCTCGCCTCACATCACATATCCGTTATGCTGGATATATGGAAACCGAATCGGCCATTTCCGCCCTCGCGGCGCTGGCGCAGGCGACTCGCCTCGATACATTCCGTTTGCTTGTGCGCCACGAACCGGATGGCCTGGCCGCAGGGGAAATCGCGCGCCAGCTCGACGTGCCGCAGAACACCATGTCGTCGCACCTCGGCATCCTTGCCCGTGCCGGTCTGGTACTGTCCGAGCGCCACAGCCGCTCCATCGTCTATCGCGCCGACATTGACGGGCTGCGCGCGCTCACCCTGTTTCTCGTAAAGGATTGCTGCGCCGGATCGCCGGATCTGTGCGCGCCCCTTCTCGCCGAACTCGCCCCCTCCTGTTGATAAGGATGCATCATGGCCGTCGATATCGTTATCTATCACAACCCGGAATGCGGCACGTCCCGCAATACGCTGGCACTGATCCGCAATGCAGGGATCGAGCCCCATGTCGTCGAATATCTGAAAACGCCGCCCGCGCGCGCCCTGCTGGTTGACTTGATGGCCCGTGCAGAGATCTCGCCCCGCCACCTGCTGCGGGAAAAGGGGACACCCTATGCCGAACTGGGCCTCGATGACGCCTCCCTGTCCGACGATGCCTTGGTCGACGCCATGATGGCGCACCCGATCCTGATCAATCGCCCTCTTGTCGTATCCCCTCTCGGCGTGGCGCTTTGCCGCCCGTCAGAGGCTGTGCTGGACCTGCTGCCCACGGGCCAGCTCGGCGCCTTTACGAAGGAGGACGGCGAGCTGGTCGTGGATGATTCTGGCCAGCGCGTCGCCTGATGCTGCTCGCGCTCGCGATCTTCATTGCCACGATCACGCTCGTCATATGGCAGCCTCGCGGTCTGGGCATCGGATGGAGCGCACTTGGCGGCGCCGGCCTGGCGTTGCTTCTGGATGTTGTTTCCCTGTCCGACATCCCCGTGGTGTGGGATATCGTCTGGAATGCAACGGGCGCGTTCATCGCGATCATCGTGATCAGCCTTGTTCTGGACAAGGCGGGATTCTTCGAATGGGCCGCCCTGCATGTCGCCCGCTGGGGGCGCGGCAATGGGCGCGCCCTGTTCGTGTTGGTCGTTCTCCTGGGCGCCGCCGTCTCGGCCCTGTTCGCCAATGACGGTGCCGCCCTCATTCTGACGCCCATCGTCATCGCCATGCTGCGGGCGCTGGGCTATGATCAGAAGGGGACGCTGGCCTTTGTCATGGCCGCCGGCTTCATCGCCGACACCGCCAGCCTGCCGCTCGTCGTTTCCAATTTGGTCAATATCGTGTCCGCCGATTTCTTCGATATCGGCTTCGGCGAATATGCATTGGTTATGGTGCCGGTCGATCTGGTCTCCATTGTCGCCACGCTGGGCATGTTGATGCTGCTTTTCCGGCGCGACATTCCGGGGGCCTATGATGCCGGACGGCTTCCCGCTCCGCGGGAGGCAATCAAGGACATCGCCACCTTCCGCGCCGGCTGGGTCGTCCTCGGCTTGCTGCTTGCGGGCTTTTTCCTACTGGAACCTGTCGGCGTCCCGGTCAGCGCGGTTGCCGCGGTCGGCGCCATCCTGTTGCTGATCATCGCTTCGCGCGGCCATGTCGTGCAACCGGCCAGGGTGCTGCGCGGCGCACCGTGGCAGATCGTGCTGTTTTCGCTCGGCATGTATCTGGTCGTCTATGGCCTGCGAAATGCGGGAATGACGGACCAATTGGCCGTCCTTCTCGACCTCACTGCCCGGGGCGGGGTATGGGGCGCGGCCTTGGGAACGGGCTTCATCTCTGCCATCCTTTCCTCGGTCATGAACAATTTGCCGACCGTTCTGGTGGGCGCACTTTCCATTGAGGGCGCGCATGCCACGGGCGCGGTCAGGGACGCGATGATCTATGCCAATGTCATCGGCTGCGACCTCGGCCCGAAAATGACACCGATCGGATCGCTCGCTACCCTGTTGTGGCTCCACGTTCTCCGCGAAAAGGGGATACGAATTGGCTGGGGCTATTATTTCAAGGTGGGGGTGACGTTGACGATCCCCGTTCTCCTCACGACGCTGGCAGCGCTTGCCCTCAGGATATCGCTCGGATGACGGCGCTTCTCTACATTGGCGCGGCACTTGCCGAAATCGCCGGCTGTTTCGCCTTCTGGGCGTGGCTGCGTCTTGGGAAGTCGGTCCTCTGGCTGATCCCCGGAATCGCCTCCCTCATCCTCTTCGCCTGGCTGCTGGCGCGCGTGGACAGCGCTGCGGCGGGCCGCGCCTACGCCGCCTATGGTGGGGTTTATATCTGCGCGTCGCTGCTGTGGCTGTGGAGCGTGGAGGGGGTGCGCCCCGATCGCTGGGACGTGGCCGGCGCTGCCCTGTGCCTGATCGGCGCCAGCGTCATCCTGCTGGGGCCTCGAACCGCCTGACGTACATTATTCGATCTGCACTGGACGCCCTTCATGCCTCTCCGCGACCTTCCCGATCCGGCCCATCTGCCGGCGCTCGACCCCGCTTTCGTGCACCGGCGACCGGCGCTGGACCTGGGATCGGACCAGCACCCCCCGCGCATCCTGTTGCTGTATGGCTCGCTGAGGGAGCGGTCCTTTTCCCGCCTTGCGGTAGAGGAGGCCGCCCGCCTGTTGCAGCTGTTCGGGGCGGAGACGCGGATATTCGACCCCTCCACCCTACCCCTGCCCGATCAGGTCGCCGGTGACGATCATCCCGCCGTTCATGAACTGCGCGATCTTTCCATGTGGTCGGAGGGGCAGGTCTGGTGCAGCCCCGAACGCCATGGCCAGATAACCGGCATCATGAAGACCCAGATCGACCATTTGCCGTTGGAAATGCGCGGCATGCGCCCGACGCAGGGGCGCACGCTGGCCGTCATGCAGGTGTCTGGCGGGTCGCAGTCGTTCAACGCCGTCAACACGTTGCGCCTGCTCGGTCGCTGGATGCGGATGTTCACCATCCCCAACCAGTCCTCCGTTGCGATGGCCTATAAGGAATTTGACGAGGATGGCCGCATGGCACCGTCCAGCTATTATGACCGGATCGTCGATGTGATGGAGGAACTGGTGCGCTTCACCGTCCTGCTGCGTCCGCACGCGGGACAGTTGGTCGACCGCTATTCCGAACGCAAACAGGCTGGAATTCTCGTGGATCGCGACACCGATTTGTCCAGCATTGCGATTGCCCCGCAGGGCTGAACAGCTCCGCGATGTGCGGATCGCACTTGCACAATAGGATTCGCCATGAGACAAACCGTATCTCGAAATTATATAATGATTCCTCGCGCACGGGCGCGCGCATGCGCGCTGTGTGTATGTTTCCGTCCGGTTCGCCGGTGTCCGGTTTGGGTTGCCGGCCCCCGCCAGACCTCTAGGACGAACGCGCCTATTGAAATGTCGAAGGGGCGCAATGCGGCGCCTCCGTCTAATGGTCGCGCCAGACCGAATTGCAGGAGAAGATTATGAAGCTGGAAGGTTTGTCCGCCGTTGTCACTGGTGGGGCATCGGGCCTTGGCCTCGCCACGGCCACACTGCTCGCCCAGAACGGCGTGAAGGTCGCCATTTTCGACATGAACGAAGAAACCGGGCAGGCCGCCGCGTCCGAACACGGCTTCACCTTCTGCAATGTCAACGTAACCTCTGACGACAGCGTCGATGCGGGCTTTGAGCAGGCGCGCGCGGCCAATGGCCAGGAACGTATCCTCGTAAACTGCGCCGGTACGGCGAACGGCATCAAGACGGCCAGCCGGTCAAAGACGGACGGCGCGATCAAGCATTTCCCGCTCGATGCGTTCAATACCATCATCCAGATCAACCTGATCGGCACGTTCCGCTGCATCGCGAAGTCCGCCGCCGGCATGATGACGCTCGACCCGATGGGCGAACACGGCGAGCGCGGCGCGATCGTCAATACGGCGTCAGTGGCGGCAGAGGACGGCCAGATGGGCCAGGCCGCCTATTCCGCATCGAAGGGCGGCGTCGTCGGCATGACACTGCCCATCGCGCGCGACCTGATGGGGGAGGGTATTCGCGTCAACACGATCCTGCCCGGCATTTTCAACACGCCGTTGATGCAGGGCATGCCCCAGCATGTGAACGACGCGCTCGCCGCCTCGGTCCCGTTTCCGAAACGCCTCGGCGATCCGCAGGAATATGCCAGCCTGGCAGTGGAAATGTGCCGCAACTCCTACTTCAACGGCGAGGATGTACGCCTGGACGGTGCGATCCGCATGGCACCGCGATAAAGCGACGGCCTGCGACGACGCATCATTGGCGGCATAGTAGCGCGCGGCGCAAATTTATGTTATAATCCTGACACAATCGGGGCTTCCCGTACGTAACTCAGATATATGGTCCCCTCTGCCGCAGCCTGCGCGGCAGTCGAGACATTGTGACAATCAGAGCAGGCATCTCGCATGTGAGCCCCTGCCATTGGCGCCCCCTGTTCGGGACGCCGGCGCAGATTCGGCCCTGCGACAGGAGTGAACATGGCAGCTAAAAAATCCTCGTCTCTCAACTTTTCCTCTGGCGATTTCGTCGTCTATCCAAAACACGGCGTGGGCCGTGTCATGGAAATACAAAGGACGGAAATCGCAGGCGAAGCGCTGGAACTCTACGTTCTGCGGTTCGAAAAGGAGAAAATGACCCTTCGCGTTCCCACGCTGAAGGCGGAAACCGTCGGCATGCGCAAATTGTCCAGCCAGGCGACGCTCGCCGATGCCATGACCACGCTGAAGGGCAAGCCCAAGGTGAAGCGTACCATGTGGTCGCGGCGCGCGCAGGAATATGAGGCGAAGATCAATTCGGGCGACCTCGTGTCCATCGCCGAGGTTGTGCGCGACCTGCACCGTGCGGAGGATCAGCCGGAACAATCCTATTCCGAACGGCAAATCTTCGAGGCTGCCATCGGCCGTCTCGCCCGCGAACTCGCCGCGCTCGAAGGCACGAACGAGGACGAGGCACAGGAAAAGATCGTCGGCGTCCTGGTGAAAAAGGCCGCTGCCGCGGCAAAGGTCGCCAAGACAGCGCAGATAGAGGATCAGGCAGAAGCTGCCTGATCGACACCCACTGGGCGGTTGACAGCAGGGGCAAATGCCCTGCCCCGACCTGCCGCCCAGTGACCGCGCACCTGCGGTTTTGATTTATGCCTATAAATCAAGGATTTGCCGCTTTCGTAATTTCGCACGCACCATGCTTGCGGGGTAGCGGCATGGCTGCTAAGTGGCGGCGCTTCGGATGGCCTTCGGCGCCATCCGCCATCACGCGTGCGGTCGTGGCGGAATTGGTAGACGCGCAACGTTGAGGTCGTTGTGGGCGAAAGCCCGTGGAAGTTCGAGTCTTCTCGACCGCACCACATGGATGTCTTTGGCTCGCCTGAACTGCCGTGAGCCATCTTTCAATCAGGCAGCGATATCCAGGCCGGGGGAAATTGCCCCCGCTAATGACCTCGCGCCCGGTGCCCCCCAGCAATTTTGGGATATTTGCAGTCAACAGCGGCGGCGCCTATCCTTCACATATCAGCGGACCCTAGAGCCCGCGTGTCAGGGGAGAGAGAGCATTGTCCGAGTTCGACTTGGTGCTGCGTGGCGGAACGATCGTGGACGGCAGCGGCGAGCGGCCCTTCATTGGCGACGTCGCAATCCTGGCCGGTCGTATTGCCGCCATTGGCGTTGTGGAAGGGACCGGCACACGCGAAATCGATGCCGCCCGACGGCTGGTGACCCCCGGCTTCGTCGACGTTCACACGCATTATGACGGACAGGCGATCTGGTCCGACCGGCTGAACCCTTCGTCTGCCCATGGCGTGACCACGGTGGTCACGGGCAATTGTGGCGTGGGCTTCGCCCCCTGCCGCCCGCAGGATCACGATCTGCTGATCAACGTGATGGAGGGTGTCGAGGACATTCCCGGTGTCGTGATGGCAGAGGGGCTGAAGTGGGACTGGGAGACATTTCCCGAATTCCTCGATGCGCTCGACGGTCGCAGTCGCGACATCGACATGGCGGTCTATCTGCCGCACAGTCCGCTGCGCGTTTATGTGATGGGCGACCGCGGGGCGCGGCGGGAGGCGGCGACTCCCGACGATCTGTCGCGAATGCGGATGATCGCGAGGGAAGCGATAGAGGCCGGCGCGCTGGGCTTCGCGACGTCGCGTACCTTTTTCCATCGGACCGCAGCCGGCGATGCCATTCCCAGCTTCGACTCTTCACAGGCGGAACTAGAGGAGATTGCGATGGGAATGGCCGATGCCGGTGGCGGCGTCATGCAGGCAGTGCTCGATGTTCCCAACCATAGCTGGGTCGAGGAACTGAAAGGTATTCAGGCCATCATCGAGAAGTCCGGTAGACCCGCGACGTTTACCCTTGCCGCACCGAATTCCGGGCCGCCCATGTGGCTGCCGGTCATGGACATTCTGGACCAGGCGCAGGCAAGTGGGCAGCCGCTGACGGCTCAGGTTTTCCCGCGGCCCATCGGCATGATCGCCGGACTGGCTCTTTCCACGAATCCGTTCAGCTTTTGCCCCAGCTTTCGCCCGCTCGATGGGCTCCCGCTCGACCAAAAAGTGGCTGCGATGCGCGATCCCGCCACGCGCGCGGCGATCATCGGAGAGGCGCCGGTGGACGGCCACCCCTTAGGTGCAATGGCCCGGAACTGGGACTGGATTTTTCCGCTGCGCGACCCGCCGGAATATGAACCCTCGGCAGACGAAAGCGTGGCCGCGCGTGCGAAGGCAGCGGGCATTACGCCCCAGGAAATCGCCTATGACATGCTGCTGGAGGATGACGGCAGGGCCATGCTCTATATCGCGCTTGGCAATTTCCACGACAACAGGCTGGATGTCGTCAAGACGATGATGGACCATCCCAATGCCATTCTGGGACTTGGCGACGGCGGCGCGCATTATGGTGTGATTTGCGACGCCAGCTATCCCACCTTCATGCTCTCCTATTGGGCGCGGGATCGGCAGGGTGAGCAAGTGCCGATCGAACGTGCCGTCAAGATGCTGGCCCGCGATCCTGCCCATGCTGTGGGGCTGCTCGACCGGGGTTTGATTTCCGTAGGGTTAAAGGGCGACCTGAACGTCATCGATCTTGAGCGGATGCAACTTCACAAGCCGGAAATCCGCCATGACCTACCCGCCGGAGGGCGCAGACTGGATCAGCGCGCAACGGGATATGACTATACCATCGTGTCCGGCGAGGTGATCGCTGAGCATGACCAGCCAACCAATGCCCGCCCGGGGAAACTGGTGCGCGGCGCACAGCAGGCGCCGACCGCATAGACTGGCGCGGGGGCAGGGCCGCCCTCCGCTCAGGATCAACGGCGAACAGCGGCAAGGGTCAACGCACGAAGCAGGTCGCGAAAGTCCGACAGTTCTTTTGGATCGGCGCAATCATAGCGGCGCGACGCGCCAAACTGGTTGGCGTTGCAGACGTAGTAGAGAATGCTGCTGCCGACAGTGTTGAGCAAATGCACCGGCGGGATCGCACGGAATTGCCCTGCCGCAATTCCCTCGCTCACGATCCTCTCGATATCCAGCAGTGTCGTCTCGGAAAACTCAACCGGGTCTTGGGCGCGGGGTGCGATATCGGCGACATTCCGTTGAATGATGCGCGCTGCCGTCGGCCGGTCGACCATGAAATCGAGCCAGCAATCAAAGAGCGCCAATAGCTGCGCGAGCGGGTCGTCGGCAGGCGCCACCCTGTCAATTGTGGCTTCGTGGAGCGCCGAGAAGATGCTCGCCTCGACTTCGTCGTACAGCACCTGCTTGCTGGGAAAATAATAGACGATGGACGGGCGGCGGATGCCGACCGCAAGGGCGACATCCTCCAGACGCGCACTCGCAAAACCCACCTCGGCAAACAGGGTTTCCGCCGCCGCCAGGATCGACCGGCGCGTGGCCTCCCCGCGTTCCTGCCGTGCCGGAGGCCGTTCTGCATCTGCCACACCCATTGGCCATCCTTTCGATCATCGCGCCGTCACGAGCCACTATAGCAAAACAAAAAACTTGAAAACTACCGTCATGTAGGTAGAATTAGAATCAGCAGGGGACGGGAGATCCCTTCGACATCTTGAGGGGGACGCTAATGCGCTCGACGAATTTCACACTCACATCAGTAAGTTTGCTCCTGTGTTCGGCCGGGACGGCCATAGTCGCCGCTTCCCCCGCCATGGCGCAGGCGCAGCCGGTAACATCCACCGCCTCACCCGGAACGGAGGGGCTGACGGAAATCGTGGTGACCGCCCAGCGGCGCGAAGAATCGCTTCAGGATGCCGAGGTTTCCGTTCTTGCCTTCGATGAAGACGATATTGAGGCGAAGGGTCTCTATGACATCACGGACCTGGACAATTTCGCACCCGCGCTGGAGGTCACGCCACATCCGAACAGTACCGGGACCGCGCAGATTTTCATTCGCGGCGTGGGTCTGAACGAGGATCAGATCACACAAGACCCGAGTGTCGCGACCTATCTGGACGGGGTCTATCTCGGCCGTTCGCAGGGCCTCGCCAACGATCTCGCCGATATTGCCCGTATCGAGGTTCTGCGCGGGCCGCAGGGCACGCTTTACGGTCGCAACGCCACTGGCGGCGCGGTGAATTTCATTACCGTGGCACCAGAACTGGAAGAGCTTGGCGTTCGCCAGCAGGTCACATTGGGCAGCCGCGATCTCCTCCGCCTGAAGACATCGGTCAATATTCCCCTCGGGCAGACCGCGGCAGCGCGTCTCACCTATCTGAAGGTCGAGCAGGACGGCTTCATCGATAATGTCGGCACGGGAGTAGAGCGTTTCGGTGATCGCGATCGGCAGGGTTGGCGGGCGGACCTTTTGTGGGAGCCGACGCCCGACCTCAGCCTGCGTTATTCCTATGACCACTCAGAGCTGGACGACACGCCGGGATTCATCGGCCGTGTTCCCCTTTATCCGGAAACTGCCCCCCTTCCTGAGGAAGGAAGCGAATTCGTTTCCGGTCTTCAGCGGAACAAGGTGCGGGCCGATGGCCACACGCTGCTAGCAGAGTGGAGCATCAACCCCTCGACCACCTTCAAGTCCATCACTTCATTCCGTGATCTGGAGACATTCCAGAACCAGAATTATCTGGCGGGTGTCCTCGGACCATTCCCTCTCTTCGTCACGGCGGACGACGTAAACCAAGAGCAGTTCAGCCAAGAACTTCAAATTCTTGGGGATTTCGGTCCCGCGTTCGAATATGTCGTCGGCGCCTATTATTTCGAAGAGCAGGCGGAAAATGTCGATAATCTGGAAGATCAGCTGCAGGAGACTGACAATAGCTCCTACGCGCTTTTTGCCCAGGGCACGTACACGCCGCCAATCCTCGACGAACGTCTTCACCTGACGCTGGGACTGCGCTGGTCACAGGATGATCGTTATGCCTTTCTGAGCGAGGACGGCGTTTCGGCAGACGGGGATGAGAGTTTTTCAAATCTAAGCCCCACATTTATCGCTGCCTACGATGTGACGGATGACGTAAATCTCTACGGCAAGATCGCCGCTGGATATAAAACAGGTGGATTCAACACTCGCGCCAGCTCGCTTGCGCGCTTTTCCGACGGTTTCGATGAAGAGACGCTCACCGCGTATGAAATCGGATTGAAATCGGAATTCTGGGATCGGCGCGCGCGGTTCAACCTTGCCGCATTCTATTCGGATTATACTGATATTCAGGTCAATGTTCAGTCGGTCGCCAACGACCCGACCGTGACCGACGTGCTGAATGCGGGCAAGGCCAGGATCAAGGGGGTCGAGGCCGACCTGACGCTGGCGCCCGGGGCCGGACTGGAGGCGAGCCTCAGCTATGCCTATCTCGACCCCGAATATGTTGAGATCATCGATGCGGCCGGCGTCGATGTCTCGTCGGGGTTTCGCTTCATCAATAGCCCGGCGCACAGCTTCAGCGGCAACATCAGCTATACGCTGCCGCCCACGCCGATCGGCGATCTGCGTGCAGACCTAACTTATTCCTGGCGGGATGAGCAGTTTGCGAGCAGCACGGTCAATCGCGGCGAACTGATCATCGACAATTACGGCCTGCTCGGCGCGCGCCTGTCTCTTTCGGAAATACCGGGCCTCAATGGCGTTCGTGCGGCGCTCTGGGGACGCAACCTGACCGATGAAGTCTATTATCTGGCTCATTTCAGCCTTGGCGTTCCCGCCGCATATTTCGGCGAGCCGCGTACATTCGGGGTGGACCTGTTCTTCGACTTCTAGGGGGCTGCAGATCTTACACCGGATGAAGGGACTCAGGCCCATGCAAAGACGCATCGGTTTCATCTCGCTCGGCGCCGTCTTGCTTGCCCTGCCAGGATGCGCCGCGGGTGGCACGCCGGAAGGGAGCGGCCTGGCCACACATCTGGTCGCCGGCAACGACCTTCCCGTGACCGAGACACCGCTGGTCCAGGATGACGGGCGGCTTCGCTTCGTTATCGTGGGCGATCGCACGGGGGGCCATCGGCCCGGCATATTCAGTCGCGCCATGCAGCAGATCAATCTGCTGCAACCCGAATTCGTGATCAGTGTCGGCGATCATATCGAAGGCTACACGGAAGACACGGCGGAGATCGATCGCCGATGGGACGAGGTCGAGGCGTCCATCGACACGCTCGAAATGCCTTTCTTTCACGTCGTCGGCAATCACGATATCAGCAATCCGCCGATGCAGGAGATATGGCGCCGCCGCCTGGGGCGGCACTATTACCACTTCCTCTACAAGGGCGTGCTGTTCATCGCCCTCAATACCGAAGACCCCCCGCCCTCCGGCAATGAGCGGCGAAAGCTGGCCAGCATGGCGGACCCGGAGGATCTGAAGCGGGTCTTTGCCGCGATGCAGGGCGACCCTGACGCCGCCGCGGCGCTCTTCTCCGGCGAGCCCCGTCTGGGGGAGCTTGCAAAGAAACTTGCCGGCTCCGAACGCATAGGCATCAGCCAGGCGCAATTGGATTATGTCGCAGAGGCGTTGGCGCAAAACCCCGACCCCCGATGGACGTTCGTCCTGATGCATCGTCCGGCATGGCGGACCAATTCGCCTGAGTTCGCTAGGATCGAGGCCATGCTTGAGGGGCGGCCTTACACCGTGCTGGCGGGCCATTATCATTCCTACGCCTACGAGCAACGGCTGGGGCGCGATTACATCATAACCGGAACTACCGGTGGCACACAGCAGGCCAATCCGGACAGCTCCGGCACAATGGATCACGTCATACAGGTGACGATGACCGAAGATGGCCCACGCATGGCCAACATCACACTTGACGGACTTTCCGGCAAGGAGGGTCCGCAGCAGACGGAATAAGCCCAGGGTGCCCCGCGCCCAACTCCCATTCAATTTCCATGAAAGACACGCCATTGCCCCCCATTTCCACCGACCTCCGCCCGCATCTTGCATCGCCGTCGACTGCAGTCATCGTCACGGGCGCAGCGTCCGGCATCGGACTCGCCTCTGCGCGGGCGGTGGCGGCGGTCGGGCGGCCGGTGGCATTATGGGACATTAACGGCACGGCCGCCGAGGCCGCCGCTTCGGAAATAGCGAAAGAATTCGGAGTGCCCACCTGCGTCGCAACTGTCGATCTGCGGGATGTAGCGGCCATTGGCCCGGCGCTGGAGCAAGCGCGGCAGGCGCTGCCGGCGATCGGCGGCCTGGTGCACGCGGCGGGCGTCGTCGATACCGGGTCGCTTGAGGGGATCACGGCGGACAATTGGGACGCGGGGATCAACGTGCACCTGCGGGCGCTGGCCCTCCTCGTACAGGCCATGTTGCCGGACCTGTCGGCCAATCCCGGTTCGGCGGTCGTGGCCATCGCGTCGATAAATGCCACGCTGGGGAATGCGACCAATCCCATCTACTCTGCGGCAAAGGGCGGTATGCTCTCGCTCGTGCGGTCGCTGGCCGACCGGCTGGCGCATGATGGTGTGCGCATAAATTCCCTTTCGCCGGGCATGATCGCGACGCCCATGATGCAGCCGACGCTCGACCATTTGCCAAAGGGGCAATTGGAGCGCCGCGTGCTGATGGAACGCATGGGGGAGCCGGAGGAGATTGGTCGCGTCTCGCGCTTCCTGCTATCCGACGAAGCGAGCTTTATCACCGCGGCGGAAATCGTCGTCGACGGCGGCAATATCTCGTCGCAGCGCCAATAGTCCGGCATGATCAGACACGCGACCCCCAGCTAAAGGAAATCGACAATGCGCATTCCCGGCATCGCAATGGCCGCCACCGTGGCCCTCCTCGTCCTGCAACCCTCGGCGGCGGCGGCGCGGAATATCATCCTTACCAATGACGATGGCCTGACGGGCAATGTCGTTGCGCTCTATCGCGCCTTGAAGGATCAGGGGCATGACGTGATCGTGTCCGTTCCCTGCAAGAACCAGAGCGGCATGGGTGCGGCGCTGCATATCGGCCGGGCGCTTGCCCCGCTGCAGGAGGACTGCCGCAACCAGGCCGCCCGTGCAGGTGACCCCGGTGCGGGTCCGGTGACGCACGCCGACTATGCGGGCGGTGATTTCTACTATGTGGACGGGACGCCTGTCATGGCCCTGCTCTACGGCCTCGATGTCGTGGCGGACCGGCGCTGGGACGCTCAGCCCCACCTGGTCCTTTCAGGCCCCAATGAGGGGCAGAATGTCGGCGCGATCGTCCTGAGTTCCGGCACGGTCAGCAATGCCCAGTTCGCAGCGATGCGCGGATTGCCCGCCATTGCCCTCAGCGGCGGCGCCGAAAGCCCCGGCGCGCAGGATCTGGTGACGCCACATTCTGAGGAGGTTGCGCGCCATTCGGTCAAATTGCTTCAGGCGCTTGAGGTCAATGCGGGCAGCGGTCCTTTGATGCCAACGGGCATCGCTCTCAATGTGAATTTTCCGGATGATCTGACAGATGCCGAATGGAAGCTCACGCGTCTCGGCACCTATAACGCCTATAATGTTGGCTTCACCGACAATCTGGCAGAGGCGGCATCGCCGACGATGGTGGAGATGGCCCGCGAGCGCGGCATCGAGGTGCCCCCGCTTCCGGGTGTCAGCTTCGAATTCAACGATACGGAGCCCGCGTCGGACCAGCTTGACGACGAATCCATCGTGTACCGCCAGAATGTCGCCATCAGTCCGATGCAGGCGGGTTATGCCCTATCGCCCGACGGCGAAACATGGCTCCGCTGGCAATTGGGCGACCTGCTGGCCAAGGATCTCAATTAGCAGCGGATGCCGCCCCGACGGCCCCTCTGCCGGATTCAACTTCGGGTATCGCGGCAGTGACCGCCCGGCCGGTCATCTTAACGACGGCCTCGGCCACTACGCCGATCATCAGTCCCGCGGCTACGTCCGATGGATAGTGGGAGCAGCGGGGGATCTGGGCGAGCGCAACTGCGCCAGCTGTAGATATGGCAAGGGTCTCATATTCGGGGTATTCCGTCGACAGCGCGCGCGCGACGGCGATTGACCCTGCGCTGTGTCCGGATGGAAAACTGGACCTTGCCTTACTGGTGTCTCGCCCGGCGTAGGGCTTATGATCCTTCTCCGTCGCAGCACTGTTTGGGCGGGATCGTATGATCCTGTGCTTGATAAAGGTTTTCGCATGCGTGGCGACTTCGTGGGCGATCAACATGCGCACACCGGCACGCAGCATGCGGCGATCACCGCGTATCAGGCCCAAAACGGCAGTTCCGCCCGACAAGATCCGTAATTGGGGCTGGTCGCCGATCTGGCTGCACCAGGCCAGAGCCTTTACGGGCGCGCTGCTGCGATAGGGCAAGGCAAGTTCGCATACCCTCCTGTCGATTTCCAGCAGTGGCTCCGCTACGTCCTGAAGGTCTTTATCTTCAAGATCTTTGCCTTCAGTGTCTTTGTCATCGCTCATGTTCGATAGAACGGCGATCCGGCGGAATTGTGCCACTGAAAGCAGAACATTGGCTAGGATATGGGCCGGGGCGGAACTGCTCGCTGCCCGGCGGCTGACCCGGCAAATTTATGCGGCGTTTATACCGTGAAGCTTTCCCCGCACCCGCACATGCCCTTCGCATTTGGATTTTCGAACGTGAAGCCGGCGGTGAAATCATCCTCCTGCCAGTCCATGCGGCTGCCGATCAGGTACAGGAGCGATGGACCGTCCACATACAGTACGCCGGCGGGTGTCTCGACCTTCTCGTCGGCAGGCTCAGGCGTTTCGACATAATCGATGGAATAGGCGAGGCCGGAACAGCCGCGACGCGGCGTCGACAGACGCACGCCGGAAGTACCCTCCGGGGCGTCCTTCATCAATTCCTCGATGCGCGCCACCGCACCCTCTGTCAGGGTGATGGGGGCGGGACGTTCGCGAACCTTAGTGGCCATAATTTCCTCCTCGGTCGAAGCATCGCTTCGGTCGACCGTTAAAGCATTCCCAGTTCGAGCTTTGCCTCGTCCGACATCTTTGCCGGATCCCAGGGCGGATCCCAGACCAGATTGACCTCTGCACTACCGACGCCGGGAACGGCGCCCGTGCGGATTTCGACTTCTGCAGGCATCGACTCTGCCACCGGGCAATGCGGGGTGGTCAGCGTCATGGTGACGACGGCGTGATCGTCGACGATTTCAATGCCGTAGATCAGACCCAGATCGTAGATGTTGACGGGAATTTCGGGATCGTAGATCTCGCGCAGCGTTTCGACGACCGCTTCGTAAAGCTCGCCGCCGGGCGCGCCCTTCACCGGGGTATTGGGCTGCGATTTCAGGAAACCGTCCAGATAATCCTTGCCGCGCTCACCGTCCTTGTCGCCGTCCTTGTCCTTGTCCTTGTCCTTGCCCCGATCCGGGCCGTCGAACATGGGACTGGCGGCACGGTTCGTGGATTGCAGCGCCGGGTCCATGAAATCGTCCATCGGTCCAGGCGCCATGGGACGCTCGCGATCCTTCTGCTGCTGTTCACTCATCCGAAAATCCTTTGTACGCGCTCCAGGCCGGCCACGAGCTTCTCGACATCTTCCGGCCCCGAATAAATGCCGAAACTGGCGCGGGCCGTGGCGGGTACGCCCAGCACGCGCATCAGGGGCTGGCAACAATGATGCCCGGCACGGATCGCCACCTGTTCCTCGTCCAATATGGTGGCGATGTCGTGCGGATGAACCCCCTGCATGGTAAAACTGACAATGCCGGTGCCGTCTTCGGGACCGTGGAGCGTCAGCGAATTGATCGCGCGCAGCGCCTCCCTTGCCTGCATGGCAAGCGACCGCTCGTGCGCGTCGATGACATCCAGGCCGATGGAGTCGACATAATCGATGGCCGCATGCAGTCCGACGGCGCCGACGATATGCGGCGTGCCCGCCTCGAACCGACCGGGCGGCGGGGCAAAGGTGGACCCTTCGAAGGTCACCTCCTCGATCATCGATCCGCCGCCCTGATAGGGGGGCATGGTCTGCAATATGTCGCCCCGCGCCCACAGCACGCCGATTCCCGTGGGGCCGTACAGCTTGTGGCCGGAGAAGGTGTAGAAATCTGCGTCCAGCGCCTGCACATCCACCGGCAGGCGCGGTGCCGCCTGGCACCCGTCCACCAGCAGCTTTGCACCCACCGCATGGGCGGCGTCAGCTATTGGTTTCAGGTCGGTGATGCCGCCCAGCACGTTCGACACATGGGTTACGGCCACGATCTTCGTCCGGTCGGTAAGCAGATCGGCCAGGGCGTCCGTGTCGATGCGCCGGTCCGCCGTCAGCGGCGCCACATCGATGTGGGCGCCAACCCGCTCCGCCAGCAATTGCCACGGCACGATGTTGGAATGATGTTCCAGCGCGGAAATCAGGATGCGGTCGCCCCGCCCCACATTGGCGCTGCCCCAGCTATAGGCGACCAGATTGATCGCCTCCGTCGCGCCGCGCACAAAAACGCACTCGCTGGCAGTGGGGGCATTGATGAAGCGGGCCACGCGCTCCCGCGCCGCCTCATACCGCTCCGTCATGGTGGCGGACCGGGCATAGACGCCGCGGTGAACGGTGGCATATTCCTCGCCATAGGCACGGGTAATCGCGTCGATGACGATACCCGGCTTTTGCGCCGTCGCGGCCGAATCGAGATAGGACCAGCCCGGCGCCAGGCCGGGAAAATCGGCGCGATGGCTGCCACCCGTCGCAGGCGCTATGGCGGCGACGGGTGTCACTTCACGCGTCCCAGCGCCGCGCGGGCATCCGCGCCAAGCACCTCCCGCAACTCCGCATTTTCAACGGCTTCAAACGCGTCCGCGACAAAGGCTTCGGTCAACAGGTTACGCGCCTCGCTGGACGGAATGCCCCGACTGGCAAGATAGAACAGCGCATTCTTGTCCAACTCGCCGACGGTGGCGCCATGGGCACATTTCACGTCATCGGCGAAAATTTCCAATTCCGGCTTTGCGTTCACCGTCGCCGTCCTGTCCAGCAGCAGGGCCTTCACATCTTCATTGGCGTCGGTCTGCTGCGCGCCCCGCGCGACCTCTATGCGCCCGGCAAAGCTGGCCTGTGCCCGGTCGCCCGCCACCGTACGCCAGGTCTGGCCGCTCGTGCCGCCAACGCCCTCGTGGCGAATGCGGCCGACAATGTCGAACACCTGCTTGCCGCCGGCAACCATCGTGCCATCGACATGGGCATCGGCCTCGTCGCCCAGGGTCAGTGCATATTCGCTGCGGACGGAGGCGGCATTGGCGATCATGCTGATTGATCCGTAATGCGCCGCCGTTTCCAGCGCGCCCGTCACGCTTTCCGTCCAGACGCCGCCCTGTTGCAGGACACGAACCGCACGCCTGACCCTGCCGCGCATGCCGACATTCGCTGTGACGGCGACATTGGTCCAGCAATCCCCGCCGCCGACATAGGTCTCGACAACGCGAATCGCCTCGCCCGCCGGACAGTCATAATGCAGGTCCAGATGCGCCTGACCGCCGCTTGCGAAGTGAATCAGATGCACACGCTCTCCGGGCCGAGCGGTTACGCGGACGGCGCTGTGCCGCGCGGCAAGCGCGCCCAGCGGCCCGCGTTCGGGCGCGTGCGCTTCGGCCTCGGTCGTGACATGACCCGGCGTCGACCCCTGATCGATGAAATGGCCATCGACGAAGATCAGCAAGGGGCCGTCATGGTCCGGGATCAGGTAGGGCGCGGCATCGGGCACCGCATCATTGGCGGCATCGCGCGGGGATGCGTCCAGCGCAGCCTGAATCGCGCTCAGATCGGACCAGCGCCAATCCTCGTGCCGCTTCGGAAAGCCAAGCTCTTCAAGGCGTACGGGCAGGCTCAAGCTGCAATCCCCACATAGCCTTCGCGCTCCAGTTCGGCGGCAAGTTCCGGCCCGCCGGAACGGGTGATGCGGCCGTCCTGCAGCACATGGATGCGGTCGGGCTTCACATAGTCCAGCAGACGCTGATAATGCGTGATCAGCAGGAACGACCGGCGCGGATCGCGCATACGGTTGATGCCGTTCGCCACCACACGCAGCGCGTCGATGTCCAGACCTGAATCCGTCTCATCCAGCAGCGCCAGTTTCGGCTGCAGCAGCGCCATCTGCACCATTTCGTTGCGCTTCTTCTCGCCGCCGGAAAAGCCGACGTTCACGCCGCGCTTCATGTGATCCATGCTCAGGTCGAAGGCTTCCGCCTCGTCCCGCGCGGTCCGCATGAAATCGCCCGCCGAAACGGTATCTTCACCTCGGCTGGTGCGCTGCGCGTTCAGGGCGGTACGCAGGAAATTCAGATTGGAAACACCCGGAATCTCGACAGGATATTGCAGGCCCAGGAACAGCCCGGCCGCCGCGCGCTCGTGCGGGTCCATTGTGAACAGATCCCTGCCGTCCAGGGTGGCGGTGCCGTCCGTCACCTCATATCCGGCGCGTCCCGCCAGAACATAGGACAGGGTCGATTTCCCCGACCCGTTCGGCCCCATAATGGCGTGAACCTCCCCATCGGGCAGGTCGAGCGAAAGCCCCTTGATGATCGGCTTGTCGCCGACGGAGGCGTAGAGATTGTCTATCTTAAGCATATCAGTTCCTGCTCCCCTCCGCGTGGAGGGCATCATATAAATTCGTGACGATCACCCCACGGCCCCTTCCAGGGAAATCCCCAGCAGCTTCTGGGCTTCAACGGCGAATTCCATGGGCAGCTGCTGCAGCACTTCCTTGGCAAAGCCATTGACGATCAGGGCCACGGCCTCTTCCTCGTCCAGACCGCGCGACTGGGCGTAGAACATCTGATCGTCGCTGATCTTGCTGGTCGTCGCCTCGTGCTCAATCTGCGCTGAGGGGTTCTTCACCTCGATATAGGGCACGGTGTGGGCGCCGCTGTCCGACCCCAGCAGCAGGCTGTCGCACTGCGTGAAGTTGCGGACATTCTCGGCGGACGGTCCCACGCGGACCAGGCCGCGATAGGTATTGTCGCTCTTTCCCGCGCTGATGCCCTTCGAGATGATGGTGGAGCGGGTGTTCGCCCCCAGGTGGATCATCTTCGTGCCGGTATCCGCCTGCTGGTAATTATTGGTCAGTGCGACGGAATAGAATTCGCCGACCGACGATTCGCCGGACAGGACGCAGCTGGGATATTTCCAGGTAACAGCACTGCCGGTTTCGACCTGCGTCCATGAAATCTTCGACCGGTCGCCTTTGCAATGGCCGCGCTTCGTGACGAAATTATAGATGCCGCCCTTGCCGTTCTCGTCGCCCGGATACCAGTTCTGGACGGTGGAATATTTGATCTCAGCATCGTCGAAGGCGACCAGTTCCACGACCGCCGCATGCAGCTGGTTTTCGTCGCGCATCGGCGCGGTGCACCCCTCAAGGTAGGAGACATAGCTGCCCTTGTCGGCGACGATCAGCGTGCGTTCGAACTGGCCGGTATTTTCCGCATTGATGCGGAAATAGGTGCTCAGCTCCATGGGACAGCGCACCCCCTCCGGGATGTAAACGAATGTGCCGTCGGAAAAGACCGCGCAGTTCAACGTGGCGAAGTAATTGTCGCGCTGCGGCACGACCGATCCCAGATATTTGCGTACCAGATCAGGGTATTCGCGGATCGCCTCCGATATCGACAGGAAGATGACGCCCGCCTTCGACAATTCCTCGCGGAACGTGGTGGCGACGGAAACACTGTCGAACACGGCATCGACGGCAACCTTGCGCGCGCCCTCGACATTGGCGAGCACCTTCTGTTCCTCGATGGGAATGCCCAGCTTCTCATATGTGTCGCGGATCGCCGGATCCAGATCGTCTAGACTGTCCAGCTTTGGCCGAGCTTTCGGCTCGGCATAATAATAGGCATCCTGATAATCGATGGGATCCATCTTCAGCTTGGCCCAGTCGGGGGTCTCCATCTTCTCCCACATGCGAAAGGCCTTCAGCCGCCAGTCCAGCATCCACTGCGGCTCGCCCTTCTTCAGGGAGATGTAGCGGACGGTATCTTCGCTGAGGCCCTTGGGCGCCATTTCGGATTCGACGTCGCTGGAGAAGCCCCATTTATATTTTGAGGCGTCCTTGGCGAGGGCGATGGTTTCGGCATCTGCCATCAGGCGGGTTCCTTGAGTCTGGATTCATGCGCCGTCACCGGCGCGGGAAGCTGGGCGAGGTCGGCAAGGCTGACGTCGCTGAGCGCGCCCCTTACCTTCCGGTTGATCAGCGTCCAGTGCGGCTTCATCCGGCACTGGGATCCGATTGCGCAATCGTCCGCACCTTCGTGCAGACACTGCGTCAGGCCGATGGGACCATCGACTGCCTCAACGATCTCGGTCAGCCGGATGGCACCTGGCGGTCGCGAAAGGCTGACGCCGCCCAGGGCGCCACGGGCCGACGCCAGCAATCCCGCGCGCGCCAGCAGAACCGTCAGCTTTGCGGCGGTCGGGGCGGGAATGCCCGTATCGGCGGCAAGAGCCGCGGCGCTGACACGCGTCTCGCTTTCGGCCAGCCGCACCATGGCGACGACCGCATAATCGGCGAGATTTGACAGGCGTAACATCAATTCGGACCTTTCCGGTCCTCTTTATATTGGAGCCGCCGTGACGCTTTCAACCCGCGCTCCGAACAGCCCCGCTGCATGTGACGCGCTTGCCCGGCAAGGCAGGGGGTGGGAACAGTAGAAAATTGCGAACAAGGTCGAAAAATTGTCGGTTTTGTACAATTAGGACGGCCGTGGAAAGACTATGTATCGCTGGGACTGGATCGTTGGCGGGTACGCTGGTACGCAACTCGCACGTCACGCAAGCCAACAAGAACGCACGCCTGCGATCCACGAAGCGTACGGGATGATATGTCGGCAGCTCCCGCATCTCATCCCGTACTGACTTCGTGACGCCTCCTTTATGAATTAGGCGACTCGCCAGCGCAAGGGCGCCACCTTATACGGCACGGCATCGTCCATGCGGCCGGGGGGGTCTGTTCTGTCGATCATCGACATGCGCTTTTACGAGCCCGCGCCGGACCTGCGCGGGCTAATATCGAAATACTACGTCCTGGATTTCGACGTCCCGCGTCTGTCGGACATTATTCAGACGGAGGCGACCAATATTCGCTTCGCGCTGGGCGGCAGCTATCGCATGGCGCTGGCGGGTGCGGACATCGCCTGTAGCGGCGCGACGATGTTCGGTCCGCGCACGCAGCCGCTCAGCATGACCGCAACGGGCCCGGGTCGCGCGCTGGGCGTCGGCGTCCTTCCCATGGGCATGCAGGCCATTGCCGGGTTTTCCGCGCGCGAACTGACGGACAAGATTATCCCGCTTGCAGATGTGCTGGGCGCCGCCGCGGTCGAGGCGCAGGATCGAATGCTTCACGCCCCCGACGACCAGACCCTGATCCGGATTGCCGACGCCTTCTTCCGCGCCGCCTGGCGCCGCCGACCCGACCGCGCCGCCCTGTTCCAGCAGGCAGTAGCAGCATGGCTGAAGGATTGCGACGATCCCCAGATCGACGATCTGGTATCCACGTGTGACCTCAGCGCGCGGCAGGTGGAACGGCTGACGGCACGCTATTTCGGCATGTCGCCAAAGCTTCTTGCGCGGCAGGGGCGGGTCCTGCGCGCGGCCGCGAAATTGCGCCTCGCGCCGGATCTGTCGTGGACCGACGCGGCGGGGGCAGGCTTTTTCGATCAGTCCCACTTCATTCGCGATTTCCGGGCATTTGTCGGCATGACCCCCACTGAGTTCCGCCAGAACAAGGCACCCGCAACCAGCGCCGGCCTAAGGGCGCGCACGCGCGAGCGGCTGATCTCTCCCCTGTCGCTGCTCAGCTAGCCCGCCATGACAAGGCGGGGGCGATAGGATACACGCCCGGCATGGCCCGCTCCGACTTCCGTTTCAGATTTCCGCTGCGCGTTCGCTATGCCGAATGCGATATGCAGGGCATCGTCTTCAATTCGCGCTACCTGGAATATCTCGATGTCGGCGTGACCGAATATTGGCGCGCCGTCGGCGCCACTGCGGAAAATTGGGGCGCGGAGGATTGGCGCAATTTCGATTTCCATGTGGCACGCAACCTCATCGACTACCGCAAGCCGCTATTGCTGGACGAGACGTTCGATATCTGTTTGCGGGCGGACAGGATCGGTACCACATCAATGTCTCTGACCTGGGAAATCCACGGGCATGCAGAGGGCGACGATCAGGACGATCTGAGGGTTGAGGGCGCGCAGGTGTGCGTCCATGTAGCCACGGCCCGCGGCGCACCGGCGCCGGTGCCCGCCCAGGTGATAGAGATGTTTTCAGCCTATGAAGGGCGCGAACTGCAACGAAAGGCGGCAGCATGAGCATGAAATATCTGCACACCATGGTCCGCGTGTCCGATCTGGACGCGTCGATCCGCTTCTACGAACTGCTGGGATTGAAGGAGATGCGGCGCAAGGATGTGCCGCAGGGCCGCTTCACGCTCGTCTTCATGGCCGCCCCGGACGATGCGGGTGGAGAGGTCGAGCTGACCTATAATTGGGACCCCGAAACCTATGATGGCGGCCGTAATTTCGGCCATCTCGCCTATGCCGTCGACGATATTTACGACAGCTGCCAGCGCCTGATGGATGCGGGTGTCACCATCAACCGACCACCGCACGACGGCCGCATGGCATTTGTTCGATCACCCGACGGAATTTCCGTGGAACTGCTGCAGGCCGGCAACGCCCTTCCCCCGAAGGAACCCTGGGCGTCGATGCCAAACACTGGCAGCTGGTAGCCGGTCGCGGCGCTCAGGCCGCCATCGCCTGCTCCTTGGCGGAGGAGACGTTTTCTTCCGCCATGCAAGACCGGTCCCTGCCCTCCCGCTTCGCGCGGTAAAGAGCCACGTCCGCGCGGGCGAGAATGGCCGACAATGGCTCCTGATTCGCCGCGGCAATGCCGGCGCTGACGGTCAGGCGATTCTTCAATTCCGGCACAGCCAGATCGGCGCCGCGCGAGATCCTTTCGCGCAGCCGGTCGACTTGCTCCTTCGCTGCGCCCGGGCTGGCGCCCCGTAGCGCGAGCGCGAACTCCTCTCCACCCAGGCGACAGGCAATCAACCGGCGCCCGGCGGCGGCGCGCAATATTCCCGCAACGGCGGTCAGTGCGTCATCCCCGACCCTGTGCCCGTACGTGTCGTTCACTGCCTTGAAATGGTCGATGTCCAGAATGACGACAATGTCCGGCCCCCATCTGGCGCATTCACGCTCAAAGGCGCGGCGGTTCATCAGGCCAGTCAGACCATCCGTATGGGCCAGATGGTCCAGTTGCGCTTCGCGTGCCTCTGCCTTGTCCCTCTGCCGGCGCATCGTCAGGAACCGGTCCGCAACCCCCAGAGACGTCACGACCGCCTCTATGACCAAAGCGAAATACAGCCCCATCTCGGCGTCGGCGCTCTGTTCCACATGGCCGGTATATCTCAGCAGCCGCTCTAGGCTGGTCAGGACGATCCCGAGACTGGACAGGAAAATGAACTGTGCGGCGCGACTGCCGCGCCACAACGCGATACCGATCGTCACAACGTAAAGCGCCAGCCATGGGACGAAGGAATAATACCACCAGATGCGGCCCGTCACGCGCGCCCAGTCGCCGGTGTGCAGGGTTACAATGGTCGCGATGCACAATAGCGGCAAGATAATCTGCAGAAGCCGGCATACCCATTGCGGGATTTTTCCAGCCTCCGTGAAGTGGATCGCGAACATGCTGGCGCTGGCGACACCCAGAACGAACGCCCAATTGTTCAAATGCCATCGCGTCAGCAGCGGCAGATCGGGAAAGATCATGAAAATCAGGCCGCTTGAGGAGAGCGCATAGGTCGCGACGCTTACCACCATCAGGCCGTGCCAGATGATAAAACGCTCTCGCAGCACCGTAAAGAAGGCGCCATTGAAAAGCAGTGGCAATACGATCAGCCCCAGAATGAAAGCCAGGGCCATTCCCCGCTTGAAGCGCAGATCGGCAAGGTCGGTTCTGCCCTGCAGCGAGCCGGCGGAAAATATCGTCAGGGAGCGGGGGCGCTCCACCCCGACGACCAGACCGGTCAGCGGCGCGTCGTGCGGCGGCAACGCAAACGCCATCCTGACGGCGGGAACCCAGCTGCTGGCGGCGACATCAGGGCCATAGCTGATCGTTCGCCTCGTTCCGTCCGCATAGCTGGCGATCAGCGTCAATTCGTCGAACGCGCTCGGGTCGGTGACGTAGAACAGCTCATCATCCGGCAAGGAATCGAACGCGCCGGTCGCATTGGCCCAGACCATTGGCGACTGGTCGGTAAACCGGTCCGCGCCGCAATTGGCGCCGCCGCTTCCCCTGCCATCGTCGCGGCCTTGCCACCGTTCAGGGGCGGGGGGCGGCGCATCCGCCGACAGGCCGATCGTGCAGAATTCCAATTGCACGCCCTCTTGCGCGGCGGCAGGCGCAGACACGGCGGCAAGGAATGCAAGAATGAAGGCGACGAACGTACGAATTAGTAGGAATTCCCCAAGCCCGTCCGCTATTCCATAAGGCCGTTTCGGAACGGTTAACGGGGCCGCGCGAACCTGCTATGCTGCGGCCATGCTAGATATCGTCCAGATCCCCGTACTCAATGATAATTATGTCTACCTGGTCCATGATCCGGACAGTGGCGAGACAGCCGTCATCGACCCGGCGGTTGCCGGTCCCGTCCTGACGGAGGCGGAGCGGCGCGGCTGGCGGATCACCCAGATTCTCAATACGCACTGGCATCCCGACCATGTCGGCGGCAATCAGGAGATAAAGGACGCCACCGGCTGCCATATCACCGGCCCCCGGGGCGAGCAGGAAAAGATTACCGGCATCGACCGCGCCGTGGTCGAGGGGGAAGAGGTCAGCATCGGCAAGCATCTGGGCTGCGTTATAGATGTGCCCGGCCACACTGCCGGCCATAACGCCTATTATTTCGCGGATGAGGGTGTCCTGTTCTGCGGTGACACGCTGTTCGCCATGGGCTGCGGTAAATTGTTCGAGGGCACACCCGCCGACATGTTCGACAGTCTGCGCAAGTTTGCCGCCCTGCCCCCCGCGACGCAGGTCTATTGCGCGCATGAATATACCGAAGCGAACGGGCGCTTTGCGCTGACCGCAGAACCCGGCAATGATGCGCTGGCGCGCCGCCAGTCAGAAGTGGTCGCACAGCGCGAAAAGGGGATTCCCACCGTCCCTTCGACCATCGAGGCAGAGCTGAAGACCAATCCGTTCTTGCGGGCACGTTCTGCGAAGGAGCTGGGCGAACGCCGTGCGGCCAAGGACGCCTTCGCCGGTTGACGCGGTAATAAATTCCTAAGCCCTGCATATTAGGCTGAGCCTATCGCAGTTTGGGTTCAGCTATTTGAAAATCCTGGTTTACATGGTGGCGCTTCTCCACCTGATCGGCCTTGTGGGCGATCCGGCGTCTGCCGCTGCCTTGTCGAATCACGTCCACGCCGCAAGCTGGGGCGCGATTCTGACGGGGATGCTGTGGGGGATCGTCATCATCCCGATTTTCTATGCGATGAGCTTCTATGTCGTCCTCAGGGAGCGGTTTTTGCTGCTGCTCAGCGCCCGGGCGTTCAGCAATATCGTCTTCATCTTCGGGATGTCCGCATTCGTCATAGACGGATTGCCGGCCCCGGACAGCCCGGCGCGATATTGGGCGACCCTTTGGGGTTTTAACATTCTCGTCGCCCTCGCCGGCCCGTTCCTGAAGGCATATCTGGAGCCGGGATGCGTCGACCGCTGGGTTAATTGGGCGCTCTGCCTCATCTTTCCCTTCGTCATCGCAAAGACGATCGTTCAGCCGCTCTGGACGCCGGGCAGCACAGCGGCAGCGCTCTCCTCGCTTCTTTACGTTCCGGTACTTGGGGTCATTGTGTTCGCGCTTGGGCAGGCCTTTCGGCGCGGCAGCCGCGCGGCAACTTTCCAAATCGTTGGCTGGGCCCCGCTGATCCTCGTCTGTACCGAGATTTTGCTGCGCGGAATCTTTGGATTTGCCAGGCCGCCCGGAATCGATATCGCCATATTGGGTGCCACGGCCTTTGAATTCTGCGTCGGCGCCGTCGGCGTCGCCGATCGCTTTTACCGCCTGCGGCAGGAACGCGACGAGGCGCACGAGCGTGCGGACGCTGCCGACCGTTTGGCACGAACCGATCCGTTAACGGGCATCGCGAACCGCCGCGCGCTCGAACAGCGCTATGCCTGGGCGCTTGAGCAAAACGAAACGGTGGCGGCCGTCGCCGTCTTCGACCTGGATTATTTCAAGCGGATCAATGACCGCCATGGGCACGATGTCGGCGATGATGTTTTGCGAACCGTAGCACGTACGCTGGGGGAAGAGGGCGGACTAACGGCCAGAATGGGAGGGGAGGAGTTTGCCCTGCTGGTCTTTACCGGGGACCCCGAGGTGACGGCGGAGGCCGCACGTCAGCGCATTCCTGTTCGCGTTGCCGAAAAAGTACCCGGGCTCTCCCTGCCCGTTACGGCAAGTCTGGGCCTGGCACGCGTCGTTCGCGGCGAACCCCTGCGCGAGGCGCTGCGCCGTGCGGACGAACATCTTTATATCGCGAAGCGTGAAGGCCGTAATTGCGGTCGCTGGTCGACCCCGCCCATACCACAGCAGGTGGCAGCGGCAGTCCGCGCCGCCGCCTGAACCCTTCCCCGCAGCCACACTCTCCCTTAGGGGTGTGTGGATCTGAAATTGGGGGAGTTCCAAATCATGCGTCCCGTCGCCGCCGTGCTTGCCGCCATTCTTGCCACCGCATCGCCGGCACTGGCGCAGCCCACACCGCCGCAGCGCGCGTCGGAGGATCCGTCCGTACAGCCGCCCCGGAAAGACCAGGGCGATCGCAATACCGGGCATGAGGGGAAGACACGGTCCGCCGTTCTGGGTCGGCATGGCATGGCCGCAACCAGCCAGCCGCTGGCGACGCAGATCGCGCTCGACGTTCTGAAGCAGGGTGGCAGTGCCGCCGATGCGGCGATTGCCGCCAACGCGGCGCTGGGCCTGATGGAACCGACCGGAAACGGCATGGGCGGCGATCTGTTCGCCATCGTCTGGTCGCCCACCGAGAAAAAGCTCTATGGCCTGAACGCGTCCGGTCGCGCGCCCCTTGGGCAGACGCTGGAACAGCTTCGCGCCGCCTCCGCACAGGCAGGCGATGCGAACGATATTCCCGATTGGGGATGGCGCAGCGTCACAATTCCCGGCGCCGTATCCGGCTGGGGCATGCTGCACGAAAAGTTCGGCAAATTGCCGCTGGCGGACGATCTGGCCCCCGCCATTCGCTATGCCGAGGAGGGTTTCCCGGTTTCAGAGCTGATCTCCTACTATTGGCGCTCGACCATGGAGCAGTTTCAGCGGCTCAGCGACGAGGGCATCGTCGAGGATGGCGAGAATTGGAAAACGCTCTACGCGGTGAACGGCGTCGGCCCGCAGGAGGGGGAGATTTTCCGCAATCCCGACCTCGCCCGCACCCTCCGCACAATTGCTGAGGAAGGCACCGACGCATTCTACAAGGGCGAACTCGCCGAGGACATGGCCGCCTATCTGGAACGGATCGGTGGTCCGCATCGCAAGGTCGACTTCGAACGCCACACCGCCAATTGGGTCGAGCCGGTCAGCGTCAATTATCGCGGCTATGATGTGTGGGAACTGCCACCCAATGGTCAGGGCATCGCCGCACTGCAGATGCTGAACCTCCTGGAACCCTATGATCTTGCCTCCATGGGGCGGGATTCCGACGAATTCTGGCACCTGATGATCGAGGCTAAGAAACTCGCCTTTGCCGACCGGGCGAAATATTATGCCGATCCCGATTTTGCGCAGACCCCCGTCGAATGGCTGCTGTCCGATGAATATGCGGAGGAGCGTGGCAAGCTGATCGGTGCGCGTGCCGCCGAATCCGTCGAAGGCGGTCGCCTGCCCGGCGATCTGGAGGCGGCGGACACCATCTATATGACAGTCGCCGACAGTGACGGCATGATGGTCAGCCTGATCCAGTCCAATTATCGCGGCATGGGGTCTGGCCTCGTGCCGGATGACGGAGAGGGGAATACTCTGGGCTTCATGTTTCAGGACCGCGGCACGCAATTCGCGCTCGATCCTGAACATCCCAATGCCTATGCGCCGGGCAAGCGCCCGTTCCACACGATCATCCCGGCCTTTCTGACGAAAGATGGCGAGCCGCTAATGTCGTTCGGCCTGATGGGCGGCGCGATGCAACCGCAGGGGCATGCGCAGATCGTCGTCAACATGATCGACATGGGTCTGGACGTGCAGGCTGCGGGCGATGTGGCGCGCTTTCAGCATATTGGCGGTCTGGAACCCACCGGCCTTGGCGACCTCAACGACGACGTGGTTGAGGTCGAATCCGGCATATCGCAGGAGGTCGTGCGGGCCCTCCAGGCGCGTGGCCATCAGGTAAAATATGCCGTCGGCGAATTTGGCGGCTATCAGGCCATTTGGCGCGACCCGGAAACCGGCGTTTATTGGGGCGCCAGCGAAATGCGCAAGGATGGCCACGCGGCGGGATATTGAAACCAGGGGGCGCTGTCGTACGTACAGTCAGGGGGGAGCCTGATCAGGGAGAGTTACCATGAAACTGCCCGTTATCACTGCAATTGCTACCCTTGCTCTGGCCGGCTGCGCCGCCAGCACCCCTTCCGCCGATTCCGAACCACAGGATCCGCGCCTCACCGCCGCCGCGACGGGGGAGCCAATCAACTGCGTCAATCTTCGCGATATCGACCGGACAGAGCCGCTGGACGCGCGCAACATCCTGTTCGTCATGCGGGGCAGCAGGGTCTATCGCAACGAACTGCCCACCAGTTGCCCGCCCTCCGCGCGGGACGATGCGTTCAGCTATCGCACCCCCAGCAACCAGATCTGTTCCGGGGAAATTCTTACCTTCTTCGAACCGGCAAATAATTTTCCCACCGGCTCCTGCGCGCTCGGCCAGTTCACGCCGATAGAGGAATGATGCGCCATGCCTAACCGCACGGGCGGCGGGTCGGCCGGCACCGAATAGCGGCGTGATACACCGCACGCCTCTGTCCGTTCCCGAAACCCTTGGACGGCCCGGCATCCGGGTAAGGACGCTGATCGTCATTCGTTGGATGGCGATTGGCGGACAGGTCCTGACGATGCTGATTGTCGCGGCAGGGCTTGGGTTCGAATTTTCCTATCTGGGTGCGGCGGCGGCGGTGCTGGCCTCGGTCATCCTCAATCTCAGCCTCTATGCCCTCTATTCGCGAAAGGCGCGGCTGGTGGGGACGGAGGCGCTCGCCCACCTAGGCTTCGATCTCGTTCAACTTGGTGTGCTGCTGTTCCTGACCGGCGGCATCGGCAATCCGTTCGCGGTCCTGATGATCGTACCGGTCGTTATTTCCGCGACCCTGTTGTCCCCCCGCGCCACGGGCATCCTGACTGCGATTGCCGTGGCCATCCTGGTCGTGGAGTGGAAATGGGCACGTCCCCTCCCGTGGAACGGGGCGCCACCGGAAATGCCGGGGCTACTGCAGGCCGCGACTTTCTCCGCGCTCGCCTTCACCATCATGTTTATCGCCCTTTATGTCCTGCGGGTCTCGCTGGAGGCGCGCCGCTGGCAACAGGCATTGGTGACGACCCAGGCCGTTCTGGAGCGGGAAACAAAAATGTCCGCGCTGGGCGCGCTTGCGGCGGCCGCCGCGCATGAACTTGGCGGCCCCCTCGGCACGATCACGCTCATTGCAAAGGATCTGGATAATGAACTGTCCGGCGACCCCGATTTCGGCGCCGACATCGCCCTTCTGGTGCGAGAGGCGGAGCGCTGTCGCAGCATCCTGACCGGCATCGCACAAAGATCTGAGGCGGAGGCGCCCTTTCCAGAGCTTCCGCTCGGCACCCTGCTGCACGAGGTCGCGCACGGCTTTGCGGACGCGCGTGTGCCCGTCCGGGTTGCCCGTGCAGCCACGCCTCTGCCTACCGTCGAAAGGTCGTCCGAACTGCTGCACGGCCTTTTGAACCTGGTGGATAATGCAGTACGCTTCGCCCGCGCAGAGGTCGTATTGGCGGCCACGGCGGACACGGAAAGGCTGGCGATCCACATAGAAGATGACGGTCCGGGGTTTCCGGCCGACATATTGCCGCATCTGGGCGAACCTTATCCCGGTCCGTCGCGTTCCAGAAGCGGGGGCACGGGGCTGGGTATCTTTATTGCCACGACGCTTCTGGAGCGGACCGGCGCGCGGGTACGGTTCTGGAATCGGGCGCGGGGCGGCGGCCGCGTCGAAATCAGCTGGCCGACGGTCGAGCCACAGGAATTGGAGACGATCACATGACGGAAACCCAGAACGGCACCCTGCTGCTGGTCGATGATGACAATAGCTTCCGTCAGCGGCTGGAGCTGACCTTGTCGAGGCGCGGCTATGAGGTTCTGTCCGCCGCGGGCATTGCCGAGGCGCGCGCGCTCGCCGCCCGTAATCGTCCCACCCATGCCGTTCTCGACATGCGGCTACAGGATGGCAGCGGCCTGGATCTGGTCAGCGAATTGCGCGCGGCAAATCCGACGATCCGCATCGTCATGCTGACGGGATATGGCAATCTCGCGACCGCTGTTGCGGCGGTAAAGGCGGGCGCGGTCGATTATCTCGCAAAGCCCGCCGATCCCGACGACATCATAAAGGCGCTGGCCGCCAATTCCGGCGACAAGCCCGCCCCGCCAGAGGATCCCATGTCCGCCGACCGGGTGCGGTGGGAACATATTCAGCGCGTGTACGAGCTGTGCGACCGCAACGTGTCGGAAACCGCCCGCAGGCTGAAAATGCACCGGCGCACGCTGCAGCGCATCCTCGCCAAACGCTCCCCGCAATAATCTTCGCGGGGGACGCGGGGAGGTTGCACAGGCGCGCCCTTCGGGGTCATGAGGCATCCCGATGACTACGCCCGCCGCCGATCCCGCCCCCAGCTCCGCCGGGCCGACCGTCTATCGGGTTGACGCGCGCCCGATCTGGGCGATCGCATTGCCGGCGATGGCAACCAATGTCGCCACCGCCCTGATCGGCATTGGCGACATGTGGATCGTCGGACGGCTGCAGGATGTCGCCGCACAAGGCGCCGTCGACGTTGGCGCAAAGCTGTTTGCGCTGCTGTTCACGGTCATGAACTTTCTAAAAACGGGCACGACCGGCCTCGTTGCGCAGGACCGGGGCGCAGACCCCGGACAGGCCGCGACGCTGATCCGCGCCCTGATCGTCGGCCTGGTGCTGGCGGTCGTCCTGCTGCTGTTGAAACCGTTGGTTGTACCGTTCGGCATCAGCGCGCTGGGGGCAGAGGGCGCGGTCGCGCGCGCGGCGCGGATCTATATCGACATCCGCTATTGGTCGGCACCCGCCTTCTTCGCCAATCTGGCGCTGCTGGGGCTGCTGGTCGGGCGGCGGCAGGTGCGTGCCGCGCTCGTCATAGAGGTGCTCTATAATCTCACGAATATCGGCCTTGGCCTGCTCTTCGTGCTGGCGCTCGATCTTGGTATCGCGGGCATCGCCTGGTCCAGCCTGATTGCAGAATATGGCAAGTTCATCGGCACGGCCCTGTTTGTCATGCGCGGGGAAACCGTCCGCCATCTGGCATCCACCTTCACGGCGGGCGGCGCACTCGCCTGGGCGCGCTTCCGGCCGCTACTGGCGCTGAACGGCGACCTGTTCCTGCGCTCGCTGATCCTTGCCGTCGCCATGGCGGCGCTGACCCGCGCGGGCGCGGGCATCGGGCCGGTGGCGCTGGCGGCGAACGGCATCATCTTTCAGCTGTTCATATTTTCCGCCCTGCTGATCGACGGATTCGAAAATGCCGCGCAGGTGCTGAATGGCGAAGCGTTCGGCGCCCGCGACCGGCAGGGGTTCTTCACGACCATGCGCGCGATCCTGTGGCGCGGCCTGGGCGTCGCGGCCCTTTTGTCGCTGGCATTCCTCGTCCTCGCCAACCCCATCCTGGCCAGCTTTGCCGCCACCCCCGCCGTGGCACGGTTCGCGCAGGACCATGCCATCTGGCTGGCAGTGATCCCGCTGGCCGGTGTCGTCAGCTTTACGCTGGACGGGGTGTTCGTCGGCGCAAGTTGGACCCGCGCGATGATGGTGGGGATGATCGGCGCCGCCATCTGCTATGCGCTGGCGCTGTGGCTGACGCAGCCGCTGGGCAATCATGGTCTATGGCTGTCCTTCACCCTGTTCCTGCTGGCGCGGGCGGCATTTCAGGCGTTGCAGATTCCATGGCTTGCGAGGCGCAGCTTCGCGGCTAGTGTCGCGCCATGAACGATCCCCAACATCCCAGCGGCCTGCCCTATCGCCCCTGCGTCGGCATCATGTTGCTGAACGCCGACAATCAGGTCTTCACCGCAAAGCGCATCGATAACCCCGCCGATTACTGGCAAATGCCACAGGGCGGCATTGACGAGGGCGAGGATGCCCGCACCGCCGCCCTGCGAGAGCTGGAGGAGGAAACCGGCATCGCCCCCACCTCCGTCGAGATCATGGCCAAAAGCGCGGGCGTGCTGCACTATAATTTGCCGGACGAGCTGGTCGGCAAGATGTGGAAGGGGCGCTATTGCGGCCAGCGGCAGACATGGTTCGCCATGCGTTTCCTGGGCAGCGACGAAGAGATCGACATCGCCACGGCACATCCCGAATTTTCCCACTGGCGCTGGGCAGACCCAGCCACCCTGCCGCACAAGATCGTCCCCTTCAAAACAGACCTGTACCGCGCCGTCCTGCAGGAGTTTTCCGGGCTTTTGTAGGTGCGTACGTCCCGGTGATGACAAGCTCGCGTTGAGATAAGCGGGGACGCGGGCGCCCTATCCCGCGGTTTATAACTGCATTCGGATACGGTGCTTAGATATAGCCCGCACGACCAAAATCGGGACGCCATTGCTCCCTAATAGGGTGTCCTTGCTCATTCCCGACTCACAAGGCATTAGGCGTCCATGAAGGCCCTGCGCAATCCTATCAGACTCATTCCGGTCCTTTTTCTTCTAGCAATCGCCATCGGAACGGCTGTCCTCAGCCTGCCCTTTGCAACTGCTGATGGCACAGTAGCGCCATTCCCCACCACCCTGTTCACTGCGGCTTCTGCAGTGTCGGTCACCGGGTTGATCGTCGTCGATACTCCGACCTATTGGTCGGCTTTTGGGCAAGCGGCTATCTTGCCGATGTTCCAGATCGGCGGGCTGGGAATCATGACTGCCGCAACCCTGTTCGGTCTGATGGCCGGGCGCGGCTTTGGGCTGCGGGACCGGATGGCTACCCAAGTCGAACGAAACAGACTTGAGACTGGGGATGCACTCTCGGTTCTTAAACTGGTGTTCCTTATCACCATGGTCGCAGAGGCGGTGGTCGCCGCCATCCTCGCCATACGCATGGCCAGCTTCTATGAAATGCCTTGGGGAAACGCAGTCTGGCACGGCGTCTTTCACTCGGTCAGCGCGTTCAACAATGCTGGCTTCTCAAGTCATTCGGACAGCGTCATGGGGTATCAAGCGGACCCGTTGATCCTTTGGCCAATCATGCTGTCGGTCATTCTCACCGCTTTGGGTTTTCCCGTGATGCAGGATCTGAGGGACAAGCGCTTTCGCTGGCACCGCTGGTCGCTGCACACGAAGATCACGATCAGCGGCACCGCCGCTTTGTTGCTGATCGGGTTTGTCGCCATACTTGCTATGGAGTGGAGCAACGCTGCGACGCTCGGCCCAATGCCGTTGGGGACAAAAATCCTCAACGCCGCATTTCATTCGGTCATGCCGCGCACCGCCGGATTTAACAGCATGAATGTGGGCGCGTTTCGCGATCAGACTCTGATGCTCAATTATCTGCTAATGTTTGTCGGCGGCGGCAGCGCTGGCACCGCTGGCGGCATCAAGATCACCTCCTTCGTGGTTCTGTTTGCTATCGTCTTGTCTGAGGTGCTCAACCGCCGCGATGCGGGTCTGTTCAATCGTCGGTTCGGTAGTGAAATTGAACGTCAGGCACTGTCGGTTACCGTGCTGGCAGCAACGCTGATCTTTACCGCCACCATCTTCATCGCATCTGTCAGCGCGCTGCCGCTGGTTGAAATCCTGTTCGAATGCATTTCCGCTTTCGCCACGGTCGGCCTCTCAACTGGCATTACTGCCGAACTGCCACCCAGTGCACAGATTGTGCTGGTCATCCTGATGTTCGTTGGCCGGGTCGGAACCATTACTGTCGCGACCGCCCTCGCCACTGGACGGCCGCAGCGCGCCTATCGCCATCCCAAGGAGAATGTCATTGTCGGCTAAAAAACGGAAACCCGTTCTCGTTGTAGGGCTTGGCCGCTTTGGCGGTGCCGTTGCGCGCACGCTAGAGAATATGGGGCACGAGGTTCTGGGCGCTGATTGCGATCCTAAGCTTGTGCAGGAGTATGTCGCGGATTTGACGAAGGTGGTGCAGGCCGATTGCACAGATAGTGCAACCCTACGGCAGCTCGGCGCGGCTGAATTCGAAGCGGCTGTTGTAGCCATCGGCACCGATATCGAAGCGAGCGTGCTGACCGTTCTGGCTTTGGCCGATCTCGGACTTACCAATATCTGGGCCAAGGCGACCAACGAGAAGCACGCCCGTATCCTTGAGCGCATCGGCGCGGCCCACGTCGTTTTCCCCGAACAGAGAATGGGCGAACGCGTGGCCCATCTGCTCAACGAACGCTTGCTCGACTTTATTGCCTTTGGCGACGAGTTCGCCATCGCACGGCTTGTCGCACCGGAACCGATCGTGGGCCTGCCCCTGATCACCAGCGAATGCCGCAAGCGCTTTGACGTGACCGTGGTAGGGGTAAAGCGCGCCGGAGAGGCCTTCATTCACGCCGTTCCCGACACGCTGATCTTCCCCGATGACGAGTTGGTCGTCTCCGGTCGGATCAATGATATTGAACGTTTTGCTGCATTCTAACGATGTACTTTCGACGGCGCTTTCCGAGCGGAAGTGCAAAAAGGCGCACGGCAGGTCGTTTCATCCAAATAGCCTTGAAGAGGGCTCGACATTCACCCTGTTGCGCGTTGGATTAAATACCCGCCGTACTCTAGCTTCCGGGAAAAATCACCCGTTCGTCACCGGGCGCCCATTGCGGGTGTTTTACCATTGCGCGCTTGAACAGGTCGGAGGCGAGGTGGCGGGCTAGCCATGCCTGTACGCGTGGAATGGGCTGGGCGGCGAACCAGTCGCGGTCGGTATGGGCGAATTGGCGGATGAAGGGGAACAGCGCCACGTCGGTCATCCGCACCGCATCGCCGTGCAGATTGCCTTGCCCCTCCAGCCGGCGTTCCAGAACCTTGAGCAGGGACAGCCCCGCCGCCCGGTGTTCCTGGGGGTCGCTGTCATGGCGATTGGGGTATTTATAGCGGTCCAGATGATGCTTGAACGGGCCGTCATTGGCGGCGATCAGCTCTGCATCATTGCCGGACAGCCAGTCATCCGGATCATTCTGCGCCAGCGCATGATGCATGATGGCCAGGCTTTCATCGACCACCTGCCCCCCGGCAAGGACCAGCGTCGGCACGGTCCCCTTGGCAGAGGCCTGCAGCATGGCCTCCGGCTTGTCGCTCAGCTTCACTTCTCGCAATTCGCTAACGATGCCGGCCACCAGCAGCGCCATACGCGCGCGCATGGCATAGGGGCAGCGGCGAAAACTGTAGAGGACGGGCAGGTCACTCATCGGCGGCGTGCTCCACCCGGCCAACATGCGCCTCGCCGCGCGCCCGCGCCAGCTTCACCTGCCGCTCCCGCTCCCGATATGCCTGCCGCTGCGCCTCTGTACGGGTGGCGTGGCAGTGCGCGCAGCTGACCCCCTCCTCGTACAGGGGCGATTCCAGATCCCGCGGCGCCAGTGGCAAGCGGCAGGCGCGGCACAGGCTGTGCGTGCCGGGCGACAGGCCATGGCCGACGGCGACACGTTCGTCGAACACGAAACATTCGCCCTGCCAGCGGCTCTCCTCCTCGGGCACGTCCTCCAGATATTTCAGGATGCCGCCGTCCAGATGATAGACCTCTTCGACGCCCTCCGCCTTCAGGAACGCCGTCGCCTTTTCACAGCGGATGCCGCCGGTGCAGAACATGGCGATCTTCGGCGTGCCTTCGCCCAGCAGGCCGTCCCGCTGTGCGCGAAACCATTCGGGAAAATCGCGAAAGCTGGCCGTCTGCGGATCGACCGCCCCGGCAAAACTGCCGATCCGCACTTCATAATCGTTGCGCGTGTCGATCAGGATCGTATCCGGCTGGGCGATCAGGGCGTTCCAGTCGCGCGCCGAGACATAGGTGCCGGCACCGGTCAGCGGATCGATCCCCGGCTGGCCCATGGTGACAATTTCCTGCTTCACCCTGACCTTCATGCGGTGAAACGGCATCTCCGCCGCCGTCGACATCTTGATATTGGCGGCCGCGCATCCGGGCAGCGCGCGAATATGATCGAGCACGCGGTCGATGGCTGCCGCCCGCCCCGCAATGGTGCCGTTGACCCCCTCCGCCGCCAGCAAGATGGTCCCGCGCACTCCCTCTTCCCGGCACATCGAGGCCAGGGGATCGCGCAGCGCCGCCGGATCGGCAAAGGGCGCAAAGCAGTAAAGCGCGGCGACGGCGATCGCGGCGTCGGTTTCCGAAGCGGGTTGCGGCATCATCCGGTCCATCTTGGCCCTGCAGGCCGCCTTGGCAAGGTCAGGCGTTCGGGTTCGTCGGCGCGGGTGGCGCATTGGGTGACGCATTGGGTGACGGCGAAGGCGCAGATGGCGCACCGGCAAGACCCGCTGGGGGCGATGCAGGCGGAATCTTCAGTTCAGCAGGCATGACCGTCCCGACCGAAATATAGAATTTCAGCAGGTCGTCGACCGCCAGACCCTCTACCTCGATAATGCTCTCACGGGGAACGAGTGTCAGAAAGCCCGTCATCGGCAGGGGCGCTGACGGGATATAGACCAGCCGGCGTTCTTCCCCACCGACCCACACCGGCTCCGATGTCGGCAACAGCGCCAGCGCATCCGTGCCATTGGGGCCACCAAAGCGCACCGCCACGGGACGCATATCGGCCAGTTCGTTCTCCTCGCGCAGGCCGATCATGCGGGTGATACGGCTGATCGGGCGATAAATGCCGCCGATCACGGGCACGCGGTCCATCCAGCCGTCGATACGTTCCTGCATGCTTTTCTTCGCGCGCGTCTGAAACAGCCGTCCGATCGCCCATATGCCCACCACGACCAGCGCCAGCAGAACCCAGATGCCAAACGCCGTCTCGCCAAAGATCAGGCTGGATCCGCCGGTCAACGCGGACCCGAAAATGCTCTCCTCACCGAACAGGGCGGCGATCTGGCGGATCAGCCAGTCGAGAATGACCAGCGTCAGAATGAAGGGGGCAAGAAACAGCAAACCCGTCAGGAATGTGCCGAGCGCCTTGTCGAATATCCGCTTCCAGCGCTCCATGTCGGGATTGCCGGGCGAAGGGGGGACCTTATCGTTCACAATGACTGAACGATGGCCGCTCCCATTTGTGCCGTCGTGGCGGTGCCGCCGATGTCCGCCGTGCGGGTGCCGCTGTCGATGGCACTCTCCACCGCCTTCTCGATCCGCGTCGCCATTGCCTCATCGTCCAGACTATAGCGGAATGCCATCGCCAGGCTCAGGATCGCGGCAGAGGGATTGGCCAGGCCCTGTCCGGCAATATCGGGTGCGCTGCCATGGATCGGTTCGTAAAGGCCCGGCTTCCCCGCCTCGCCCAGCGCCGCGGACGGCAGAAGGCCCAGCGATCCCGTCAGCATCGCGGCCTCGTCGGACAGCAGATCGCCGAACAGATTGTCCGTCAGGATGGTGTCGAACTGCTTCGGATTTTTCACCAATTGCATGGCGCAATTGTCGGCCAGCATGTGGCTCAGTTCTATATCGGAATAATCCTCCGCATGCAGGCGCGTCACTTCCTCGCGCCACAGCAGTCCCGCCTCCATGACGTTAGACTTCTCGACGGAACAGACGCGGCCGCCCCGCTGGCGCGCCGTTTCGAACGCGGTGCGCGCCACCCGGCGGATTTCCTCCGTCGTATAGACATGGCTGTTGAGCCCGCGCCGCCCGCCATCCGGCAGATCCTCGATCCCGCGCGGCTGGCCGAAATAGACGCCGCCGACCAGTTCGCGCACGAACATGATGTCCAGCCCCTCGACCAGTTCGCGCTTCAGACTGCTTGCATCGGCCAGTGCCGGGAAACAGCGTGCGGGGCGCAGATTGGCATAGACGTTCATGGCCGCGCGTAGCTTCAGCAGGCCCGCCTCAGGCCGGGTATCGAAGGATTGCGCGGCCCATTGCGGCCCGCCGACCGCACCCATCAGAACGGCATCGGCTGCCTGAGCGCGCACCAGCGTCTCGTCGCTGACCGGTACGCCTTCTGTATCGATGCCGATACCGCCGAACAAAGCCTCCGACACGTCGATGTCCAGCGCCAGTGCGTCCAGCACCTTATGGACCTCGCCAATGACTTCAGGACCGATTCCATCTCCGGGAAGGAGGAGAAGTGTTTTGGTCATGCGGCTACTCCGGCTGCCCCGCCGATCCAGGGCTGATGTTCGGTCAGGCGCGCCTCATAGCTGTCGATGGAGGGCGCCATGGCCTCTGTCAGGCCGATTTCGTCCAGGCCATTCAGCAGGCAATGTTTGCGAAAGGGGTCCACCTCGAACGTAAAGCGGTCCTGAAAAGGGGTCGTGACCGTCTGCGTTTCCAGGTCGATGGTGATTTCGTCCGTCTCCGCCACTTCCATCAGGCGGTCGACCTGATCCTGCGGCAATTCGACCAGCAGCATGCCGTTCTTGAAGGCATTGCCGGAAAAAATATCGGCGAAACTGGGCGCGATAACGGCGCGAAACCCCATATCGCCGAGTGCCCAGGGCGCATGTTCGCGGCTGGAACCGCAACCGAAATTGTCGCCCGCGATCAGGATTGGCGCGCGGGCATAGCGCGGCTGATCGAAAATATTGTCCGGGTCGTTCGCCCGAATGCTTTCGAAAGCGCCGGCCCCCAGCCCCGTGCGCGTTACGGATTTCAGGAACTTCGCCGGGATGATGACGTCGGTATCGACATTCTCGACACCGAATGGGACGGCAACGCCCGTCAACATGGTGAAAGGGGTCATCGCATCATCTCCCTGACGTCGGTGATCCTGCCCGTCACCGCCGCCGCGGCCGCCATGGCGGGTGACATCAGATGCGTGCGCGCGCCAGGCCCCTGCCTGCCGACGAAATTGCGGTTGCTGGTAGAGGCACATCGTTCGCCCGGCGGTACCTTGTCCGGGTTCATGCCCAGGCAGGCGGAACAGCCCGGCTCCCGCCATTCAAATCCCGCCTCCAGGAATATGCGGTCCAGCCCCTCTTCCTCTGCCTGCGCCTTCACCCGGCCGGAACCGGGAACGACCATCACCTGTACGACACCCTCCGCCTTGCGCTTGCCGCGCACCACCTCTGCGGCCGCGCGCAGATCCTCAATACGGCCATTGGTGCAACTGCCCAGAAACACATGCTGGATGGGAATATCGGCCAGGCGCGTGCCCGGCGTCAGGCCCAGATAGTCCAGCGACTTCGCAGCAGCGGTGCGCTTACCGGCATCGGCGAAACTGGCAGGATCGGGAATGGCGTCCGTCACCGCCAGCACGTCCTCCGGGCTGGTACCCCACGTCACCTGCGGCGCGATGTCGTCGGCGTGTAGCACGATTTCCCTGTCGAAGTGCGCGCCCTCATCCGTGGGCAGGGTGCGCCAATAGGCGAGCGCGCGGTCCCAATCATCGCCCTTCGGCGCGCGGTCGCGACCCTCTACATAGGCAAAGGTCGTTTCGTCGGGCGCCACCAGACCGGCACGTGCGCCGCCTTCTATCGCCATGTTGCAGACCGTCATCCGGCCCTCCATCGACATGTCGCGGAACACGGAACCACGATATTCGATGACATGGCCAGTGCCGCCGCCTGTGCCCGTCCGGCCGATAATGGCCAGCGTCACATCCTTAGGCGTTACCCCGAAGCCCAGCGTTCCCTCGACGGTCACGCTCATGGTTTTCGGCTGACGCAGCAACAGGGTTTGCGTCGCCAGCACATGTTCCACCTCGCTGGTGCCGATGCCAAAGGCCAGCGCGCCGAACGCGCCATGCGTCGCCGTGTGGCTGTCGCCGCAAACCACCGTGGTGCCGGGCAGGGTAAAGCCCTGTTCGGGACCGATGATATGCACGATGCCCTGGTCGCGCGCTGTCATTTCAATATGTTCGATGCCGAATTGCGCGCAATTTTCTTTCAGCAGGGCGACCTGTTTCGCACTGGCCGGATCGGCGATGGGGCCTGAGCGGTCGGTGGTCGGGACGTTATGATCGGGCACCGCCAGCGTCAGGTCGGGCCGCCGGACGCCACGGCCCGCCAGCCTCAGGCTTTCGAATGCCTGCGGCGTCGTCACCTCGTGGATCAGATGCCGGTCGATATAGATGAGACAGGTGCCGTCGTCCCGGCGTTCGACGGTGTGGGCGTCCCAGATCTTCTCAAAGAGCGTGCGCGGTTTTGATGCCATGCGCCGCTAGTGACGAATCCGCGAGGGCGAATCAAGAATGGACAGCGGAAAAACACCCGGCCACTCGGAGTATTGCTCCGCTGAAATAATTTAAGGCCTGGTAATCGGTTGATTACCAGGCCTTAATTCAGAACCAAAATGGTTTTGCAGCAACTCTTCTGGCGGCTGCAAACTTTTCGATGGCTTAATCTTGCGCTTCTGCCGCGCTGCCCGGCTTCTTCTGATCCAGGCGGCGCTCCGCGATACGCGCGGACTTACCGCTGCGGCCACGCAGATAGTACAGCTTCGCACGGCGCACGATGCCGCGGCGCTTTACCTCGATGGAATCGATATTCGGGCTGTAAAGCGGGAAAACGCGCTCGACGCCTTCGCCGAACGACACTTTGCGCATGGTGAAATTGGAATTGATGCCGCGATTCGAACGCGCGATCACGACGCCCTCGAAATACTGGATACGGCGGCGTTCGCCCTCGACGACGCGCACACCCACGCGCAGCGTGTCGCCGGACTTGAAATCGGGGATTTCGCGGGCCGCAGCCATTTTCGCGACCTGCTCGGCATTGATCTGTTGGATGAGATTCATCTCATTCGTCTTTCTTCTCACGCCGCACACCAGAGGGCGATCGAACCCGAACGTCCGGATGACGCTCCCAAAGGTCCGGCCGCCTTAGCCGTGTCAATTCGCGGGCAGCATCATTGCGCCACGCCGCGATGCGCGCATGATCCCCCGATCGCAGCACTTCAGGGATCGTGCGCCCTTCCCACTCCTGTGGTCGGGTATAGTGCGGATATTCGAGGAGACCGTTTTCGAACGATTCGTCCTCGCCGCTCAAGGCCGCGCCCATTACGCCGGGGATCAGGCGAATGCAAGCATCCAGCAGCACCATGGCGCCCAGTTCACCGCCGGACAATATATAGTCGCCAATGCTGATTTCCTCGATCTCGCGCGCATCGAGCAAGCGCTGGTCCACCCCCTCGAAACGACCGCACAGGATGGTGGCACCGGGGCCAGCGGCCAGATCGCGCACCCGCGCCTGCGTCAGCGGAGCGCCGCGCGGCGACATATAGATCAGCGGCGCATCCGGCTGCTGTGCGCGGGCATGGTCGACCGCGCGGCCCAGCACATCCGCCCGTAGCACCATGCCCGCGCCGCCGCCTGCCGGGGTATCGTCGACACTGCGATGCCTGTCCTCGGCGAAGTCGCGTATCTGGACAGTATCTAACGACCACCGCCCCTCGTCCAGCGCCCGCCCCGCCAGGGACGTGCCCAGCGGCCCGGGAAACATCTCCGGGTAGAGGGTCAGGATTTGAGCTTGAAAAATCAGACGGTCCAATCTTCAAGAAGCAACTCGTCGCTTCGAAAAAAATCCCTGCTGTTCTTGGAAATCAATGTCGCCTCCTCGGCTAGGGCGTGCGCAGCAATCAGGTGATCGAGCGTTCCGCGCTTCAGCGGCAGGCGAGCATAGGCATGGGCGACATCGACACCAATCGAGCGGACGGGCACTTGCCGAATGAAACGATCGAGCATCTCCATCGGAGGTCCCTTTCCCTGCCGGACCCCGTAAAGAATTTCCGCATAAACCGCCGCAGAAATACCAATCTGAAAGGGCTGGCATTGCTGAACCCGGTTTGCCAAGGCCGGAAATTCGTTTCGGAATAGATAGATGCAGCTATTGGTGTCGAGGTGGAATTTGGGCCGTTCAAAACTCATCCGGTTCGTCCCAGGCTCTCGGCTGCTTCAGCAAGGGGCGGTCTTCGGGACGTACGGGCCGCATATCCGGCGCGCATCCAACGATGCCGGTTAGATCGATATTCTTCGCAAGCTCGACAATGTGGATGCCCTTGTCGTCCTTGATGATCTGAATCTGAGTATCCGGCTCGATGCCAAGCGCCTTTGGAAGTCGAACAGCCGTGGAATTGCCGGACTTAAAGGTCTTGCTGTTGATATGAAGCGTCATTTGCCTGTCGCCAATGAAAGTATGCACACCATGTATATACCTTCACGCGCCCGCCGACAATATAAACCTACCCCTTCCCCTTGGTACGCGTCTTTCCGGCCTTCGCATTAGCGGCGATGTAATCGATGATCATGCCGGCAATATCCTTGCCGGTCGCGCCCTCGATCCCCTCCAGACCCGGGGAGGAATTCACCTCCATGATGACCGGCCCATGGTTCGACCGCAGCATGTCGACGCCGCAGACGTTCAGGCCCATTTTCGCCGCCGCCCGCACGGCGGTGGAGCGTTCCTCTGGCGTGATCTTCACGGTCGCAGCGCTGCCGCCCCTATGCAGGTTGGAGCGGAAATCCCCCTCTGCGCCTGTGCGCTTCATTGATCCCACGACCTTGCCGCCGACGACAAAGGCGCGGATGTCGGTGGAGCCGGCCTCCTTGATGAATTCCTGTACCAGGATGTTGACGTTGGCGCCGCGGAATGCCTCGATGACGGAGCGGGCGGAACGGTCGGTGTCGCCCAGAACAACGCCGATACCCTGGGTCCCTTCGAGCAGCTTGATGACGACGGGCGCACCGCCTGCGATCTTCAGCACCTCCTCCGTCGCCTTCGGATCGTGGGCGAAGGCGGTCACGGGCAGGCCCAGCCCCGCGCGCGCCAATATCTGCATGGAACGCAGCTTGTCGCGGCTGCGGCCGATGGCGACGCTTTCGTTCAGCGGCCAGACGCCCATCATTTCGAACTGACGCAGAACGGCCAGGCCATATTGCGTGATGGACGCGCCGATGCGGGGAATGACGGCGTCATAACCGGTCAGTTTCTCGCCATTATAGAACGCCTCCGGCCGGTGGGAGGTGATGTTCATATAAACGCGCAGCGTATTGACGATGTCGAGCGTATGGCCGCGCTTTTCCGCCGCCTCCACCAATCGCCTGTGCGAGTAGAGGTTCGGATTGCGGGCGAGCATCAGCAGTTTCACGAGACCGGATCCTTTGGAGGACGCTGGCCCTGCAGCCAGGATTTGGAGACATCGACATTAAATCGACGCAGCAGCGCGGTCCGGCCGACCAGCATCGCATAACCCATTTGCGACCGATTCGAGAGTGTTACTTCTGCAGAGAACGTCTTTTCTCCAATCCGCAGGCGCGTATGGATGAAAAAGCGCTTCTGCGTTTCGCCGTTCGAGCTGGTCACGCTTTTCACACCGGCAAGGGGGGCCTCAACCCGGTGTGCCGGGCGCCCCTTTCGCGCGGGAACCGTGAAGCGCACCCAATCCTCTCCATTGACTTCGTAATGGTGCAGGCGGGTCGCGTGTAAAGAGGATGTCCGTGCGCCGGTATCCACCTTCGCGCGGACGAACGGAATGCCAAGGTCGGGGAAGGCGACATATTCGCGCCAGCCCACGAGCGGCCGGGTCTTCAAAGGGAGCGTCATTGTCATGGATCCGCGCTTACTACCGAAGCGTGGCCGGGGATATCGGCTTTACCGTTCGTTTGCCAGGTGGAAGCCCGCCCCCATGTCTCCGCTCCAGCCGGCGTCACCATCACCGTCCCGGTCTGTCTCCGTCCTGTTTCGCCCGGCATATTTCGCAGCATAAAGTGCGCGGTCGGCGCGCGCGATCAGGCTGTTCAGGTCGCCGCCCGGCGTCAGGGTGGCCACGCCGGCACTGGTTGTCATCCTGACGCACTGGCCGTTTGCGTCGATTTCCGCTTTCTCGATCAGGCGGCGGATGCGCTCTGCGGCCTGCCAAGCCTCTTCCGGGCCGATGGAAGGCAGGATGATGGCGAATTCCTCGCCGCCAAATCGCGCGGCGACGTCGACGCCGCGCACGTTCGCCGCGATCATATCGGCAATCCGGCGCAGGACGATGTCGCCCGCAGTGTGGCCGTAATCGTCATTCACCCGCTTGAACCTGTCCAGGTCCAGCAGGATCAATGACAGAGGCGTGCCGTCGGCCGCTGCCGTCATGCACATCGTTTCCAGCTGGCTGGTCAGATAATGGCGGTTGAACAGGCCCGTGACGGCATCGGTGGTCGCCAGTCGCAGCGACAGATGGACATTGCCGCGCAGTCGTTCGGCAAACATCCGCCGCCGCAACAGCGTGCGGACACGTGCCTCGATCTCACGGTGGCTGGCGGGCAAGCGGACACAGTCGCCCGCACCCAAGTCGAACGCACGCACGATCGGGGCGACCCGGTCCTCGGTCGCGGCGGCCAGGATCGGGATGTCGCGTGTCGCCGGATTTCCGCGCAGCCGCGCCAGCAGCTCCAGACCGCCGCGTTCCTGGGCAGAGATCGGCAGCGCCACCAGGTCGATATGCATCTTGCATATGGTGTCGAGCGCGTCGTCCATCGGCAATGTCCGTACTTCGCCAAATGTCACCAGTTGCGCCTTCAAAGCCGTCAGCAGCGCGGAGCCATTGTCGATCAATGCGACGGTCCGGTCCCGCTCGCCGCTCAGTTGCGCTGCAAATGGCACGACGGAACCGGACACGTCTTCCGGGCCGGACAATTCGTCAAACATGAATTTCTGCCGCAGGACGGATCGGACGCGCGCGATCAGCTCGGCGGCGTTGATCGGCTTCGTGATGAAATCGTCGGCGCCTGCGGCCAGCCCCTCCGCCCTCGCCTCAGGGTCGGAAATCGCGGTGACGAGAATTACCGGCAACAGCCGCGTCTCGCTCAGCGCCTTCAGGCGGCGGCACACGCAATAGCCGTTCTGATCCGGCATCATGATGTCCAGCAGCACCAGATCGAACTGTTCGCGCGCGGCAAGCTCCAGGGCTTCCTCGCCGCTACCCGCCGTCACGACGTCATAAAACTCCTCCTCCAGGATCGCCTGGAGCAGCATGATATTTGTCGGCATATCGTCGACGATCAGGATTCGTGCAGTCATTAGGTATAAGTACGAACGATATCTATGAAACGACCCACGGAAATGGGTTTTGCGATGTAAGCTTCACACCCGCCCGCCTTCATCCGCTCCTCATCGCCCTTCATGGCAAAGGCGGTGACGGCGACAACGGGAATGTCGGACAGCGCCGAATCGGCCTTCAGCCACCCGGTCACTTCCAGTCCGGAAACTTCCGGCAGTTGAATATCCATCAGGATCAGATCGGGACGGCGTTCGCGCACCATGTCCAGCACGCGGCGTCCGTCACGTGTCTGCATGGTATCATAGCCGTGCGCGCCCAACAGGTCGCAAAACAGCTTCATGTTGAGATCATTATCCTCGACGACCAGGACTGTTTTTGTCATTTATCCTATCGCCCTTCCTGTGGACTTTCCTATACGACATTTCACTAAGGCGCGCACCGCCTTTCGCAGAAACTTCATCACCATTAGCAGGCCGACCTGAATGAACCCCTTCCCCGACGTTCAGACTGAAGCCAGCCACGGGCGCGTTCAAGCTGCGGAGATGCTTGCTATCGCCGCTATAACACATATCGCCGCGAATGAGGCGCTGTTGGGACGCTTCATCGATTTGTCGGGAATTTCCATCCCGCAATTGAAGGCGGGTCTGGACAAGGCGCCGGTGCAACGCGCTGCTCTCGATTTCCTTGCGAATCACGAACCCGACCTGATTGCGTGCGCCGAATCGATGGATGTGACCCCGGCGCAGCTTATTTCCGCGCGGGACCGGCTGTGAAACCGCTGCTGATCTCCGACTGCGACGAAGTTCTGGTCGGCTTCCTGGCGCCGTTCACCGAACATCTGGACGAGGTCCACGCCATGTCGCTGGAACTGAACAGCTTCGCCCTTTCCGGCAATATCCGCCGAAAGCACGACGAGAGCGTCGTTGCGGACGAGCATGTGGGGCACCTGCTGAACGATTTCTTTCAGGATGGCATGCACCGCCAGCTGGAGGCACCCGGCGCGGCAGAGGCACTCAGCGCGCTGTCATCTCTCTACGATATCGTCATCCTCACCAATATCGAGGACAGCTTTCAAGCGGCGCGGCGCGAACAGCTGCGTACACTCGGCATGGATTACGAGGTTTATTGCAACCGGGGGCCGAAGGGTCCGGCGCTGAAACGGCTACTGGAACAGCACGGCAATCCTCCGGCGGTGTTTATCGACGATCTGCCGCCGCACCATGAAAGCGTGAAGGCGGAGGTGCCGCACGTTCACTGCATTCACATGGTCGCGGATGCGCGGCTGCAGCAGCTATTGCCGCCTGCAAAGGCCGCCGATGCCCGCATCGACAATTGGCCGGAGGCGCGTCGCTATCTTGAGGATCTCGCGCCACGGCTTTAGCTTCCCTTCGGGGTCTTGCGATGGTTACCGGCACACCATAGGTTCGCCATTCTCCGACGCCGTAAACGCCATAATTCAGGAGCAGTCTTGCTGTGAAATCACGCGCCGCCGTCGCATTCGAAGCTAAAAAACCCCTCGAAATCGTGGAAATCGACCTTGAGGGGCCCAAAGCGGGCGAAGTCCTCGTCGAACTGAAGGCGACCGGCCTTTGCCATACCGACGCCTACACGCTGGACGGGCTCGATTCCGAAGGAAAGTTTCCCGTCGTTCTCGGGCATGAGGGCGCGGGCATCGTGCGAGAGGTTGGCCCCGGCGTCACCTCCGTCGCTCCCGACGACCATGTCATCCCGCTCTATACGCCGGAATGCGGTCGTTGCCGCGAATGCACCAGCGGCAAGACGAACCTCTGCTCCGCGATTCGCGCTACCCAGGGGAAGGGCGTCATGCCCGACGGCACAAGCCGCATGTCGTATAAGGGTGAAACGCTCTACCACTATATGGGCTGCTCGACCTTTTCGAACTTCATCGTCCTGCCTGAAATCTCGGTCGCGAAGATGCGCTCCGACGCCCCCTTCGACACCAGCTGTTATGTCGGCTGCGGCGTAACCACCGGCGTCGGCGCGGTCGTCAACACCGCGAAGGTCGAACCTGGCTCTTCCGTCGTCGTCTTTGGCCTCGGCGGCATTGGTCTCAACGTCATCCAGGGCGCCCGGCTGGCGGGCGCCAGCCGCATTGTCGGCGTCGACCTCAATCCCGACAGAGAGGAATGGGGCCGCAAATTCGGCATGACCGATTTCGTCAATCCAAAGGATGTCGGCGATGTCACCGCCCATCTGGTCGAAATGCTGGACGGCGGCGCGGACTACAGCTTTGAATGCATCGGCAATGTCGATGTGATGCGACAGGCGCTGGAATGCTGCCATCGCGGATGGGGCACCAGCGTCATCATTGGCGTGGCCCCGGCCGGCGCGGAAATTTCCACGCGCCCGTTCCAGCTTGTGACCGGCCGCAACTGGATCGGCACGGCGTTCGGCGGCGCCAAGGGCCGCACCGACGTGCCGAAGATCGTCGACTGGTACATGAACGGCCAGATCGAAATCGATCCGATGATCACCCACCGGCTCAGCCTGGAGGACATTAATAAGGGCTTCGACATGATGCACGCCGGCGAAAGCATCAGGAGCGTGGTCGTCTACTGATCCGCATGCTAGCGAGACCGGGCCGCGCGCACGCCGCCGCAGCGCCGAATGCACCATGCAGGAGACGATGATATGTTCAGCCACATGATGGTCGGGTCGAATGACCTCGATCGCTCGAAAACCTTTTACGACGCCCTTTTCGCTGCACTTGGCGGAAAGCCGGGCGTGATGGATCCGAAGGGCCGCCTGATCTACATGCACGGCGGCGCGGTATTTCTGGTCACGAAGCCAATCGACGGTGAAGCTGCGACGCCGGGCAATGGCATGACGATCGGATTTTCGGTCGACAGCGAACCGCAGGGCGATGCCTGGCACAAGGCCGGCGTCGAAGCGGGCGGCACCGCGATCGAGGATCCTCCCGGCATCCGGGAAAGCGATATTGCCCGGCTCTACCTTGCCTATCTGCGCGATCCCGACGGCAATAAGCTGTGCGCGCTGAAACGCATGTGAAGCAGGAAAATTCGTACATATTGCTGTTTAGCTGCGACGATCGAACGGGGATCGTCGCAGCCGTTTCCGGTGCGCTTGCGGACCATGACGGCTTCATTCTCGACAGCCAGCAATATGCCGACCTGGACAGTGGCCGCTTCTTCATGCGCGTGGAATTCCAGGCCGGGGGGCCGGGCTTTCCCGATGCGGAAACACTGGCGGCCCTGCTGGCGCCCATTGCCGAACGCTTCGGCTGGGAATGGTCGCTGACCCCGTCTGAAAACCTGCCCCGCGCGGTCGTAGCCGTATCGCAGGGCATGCACTGCCTGAACGACCTTCTCCACCGTCAGCGGGCAGGAACGCTTGGCATGCGGATCGCCGCCATCGTTTCCAACCATGAAACCGCGCGCTCTCTCGCAGAATGGCACGGCGTGCCGTTCCATTATTTGCCGGTCAGGAACGAAGACCGCCCAGCGCAGGAGGCGGCGATTCGCGACGTCATCGCATCTGAGGGCGCGGATTATCTGGTGCTGGCCCGCTATATGCAGATCCTGTCGGACGACATGGCGGCACGTCTGCGCGGACGCTGCATCAATATCCACCACAGTTTCCTGCCCAGTTTCAAGGGCGCGCGCCCCTATCATCAGGCGCACGACCGGGGCGTGAAGCTGATCGGCGCCACGGCGCATTTCGTCACCGCCGACCTGGATGAGGGGCCGATCATCGAACAGGCGGTCGAGCGCGTCGATCACCGCCTGTCAGCCGACGACCTCGCCCGCATTGGCCGCGATACGGAGGCGCAGGTGCTGGCGCGGGCAGTCGACTGGGTGGGACGCCGCCGCGTGCTGATGAACGGCACGCGCACCGTGGTCTTTAGATAAGGACCGCCCGGGCGCGGTCATACGGAAGGAACAGACATGGAAACCGTTTCAACCTGGAAGGCGCATGGCGGCACGCAGGGCGTCTATCGCCACCGTTCGACGAGTACGGGCACGGATATGGACTTCGCCGTCTTCGTGCCGCCGCACGAAAAGGGGCAGAAACTGCCGGTGCTATGGTATCTGTCGGGCCTGACCTGCACCCATGCCAATGTCATGGAAAAGGGCGAATATCGCGCCGCATGCGCGGAACATGGCATCATCCTGGTGGCGCCCGATACCAGCCCGCGCGGCGACGACGTCGCCGATGCGGACAGCTACGATATGGGCAAGGGCGCGGGTTTCTATCTGGACGCGACGCAAGAGCCCTGGGCGCCGCATTACCGCATGCGGACCTATGTAGAGCAGGAACTGCCCGCCCTGATTGCCGACGTCTTTCCGGTCGACATGGACCGGCAATCTATTTTCGGCCATTCGATGGGGGGCCATGGCGCCCTCACCATAGGCCTTAGAAACCCGGATCGCTTTCGCTCGATCAGCGCCTTTTCGCCGGTCGTCACCACCATTGGCTCGCCCTGGGGGCAAAAGGCCCTGACTGCCTATCTGGGCGCCGACGAGGCAGCGTGGCGGCCCTACGACACCTGCGCCCTGATTGCCGACGGCGCGCGCCATCCGCATCTGCTGGTCGATCAGGGGGGTGACGACGACTTCCTTGAGGAGCAGTTGAAAACCGGCGTGCTGCGTGACGTCTGCGCGGAGGTTGGGCAGGACATCAGCATCAATCTGCGCCCCGGCTACGATCACAGCTATTATTTCATTTCGACCTTCATGGCGGAACATGTCCGCTGGCATGCGGAGCGTCTGGCGCAGTAAGGCCGCATCGATGGCCGATTTCTTCACCCGTTCCTTCACGCCTGCCGCGACGGGTTTCTGCGGCTCCCGAATCGACCGGGCGGATCACATGCGGCGCGATCCACAGGCAGTCGCCGCCGCGCGCATGCATCCTGGCGCGCGCTGGCTGCCCTTTGATACGTTAAGGCCGCTGCTGGCGGACGGTGCGCTCCTGTGGATTGGCAGGGCGCAGATCCCCGCCGATGCGCTGGAGGTTTTTCTCGGTCTGGAGGACGGCGCTCCGCGCTTTGCCATTGCGCTACCCGCAGGGGGTACAGAGAGTCTGACAAGCGGAAATCCTGCGGCAGAGGCGCAAGATGCCCGCGGCGCGGCCATAACGCTGCCCGCGGATCAAGCGGCTATCGTCGCGCATGGCCGCTCCTTGATCGACTGGCATCAGCGGCATGGCTTCTGCGCCAATTGCGGTGCGCCGACGGACATCGCAAAGGCCGGCTATGCACGCGCCTGCGCCCGCGATCGCGGCGGCTGCGGCGCCGAACATTTTCCACGCACTGACCCCGTCGTCATCATGCTGGCGATAGACGGCGACAAATGCCTTCTGGGTCGCCAACCCAGTTTCCCCGCCCGCTTCATGTCCGCACTCGCCGGCTTCGTCGAACCGGGCGAATCGATTGAGGAGGCTGTACGACGCGAACTGCATGAGGAGGCGGGGATTCGCACCGCCCGCGTCACCTATATCGCCAGCCAGCCCTGGCCCTTTCCCTCCAGCCTGATGATCGGCGCCTTTGCCGAGGCGGTCACGACGGACATTCACCTCGATCAGGACGAGCTTGAGGAGGCACGCTGGTTCACGCGGGCAGAGGTGGCGGCGGTCCTGTCAGGCGACGGCCCGTTCCTGACCCCGCCCCCTATGGCCATCGCCTGGACGCTGATGAAGACCTGGGTCGACGCCTGACGCAATGTCGTCGCAGGCGCCTTAATCCGCCGCCATTCCCTTCAGCTCGTAAAGCAGTTCCAGCGCAGCGCGCGGACTCAGCTCGTCGGGACGCACATCCTCCAGCCGCTGCCGCAGGAGGTCCACTGCCTCTGCCTTCGGCTTCGCCTCCGCGAAGAGGGGGAGGTCCGACAGGCCCGCCGCAATCCCGCCGGTCGCTTCGCGCCGGTCCTCCAGCTTTGCCAGCACTTCCGCCGCGCGAGTCGTGGCGCGCAGGGGCAGCCCGGCCAGCCGCGCGACCGCCAGGCCATAGCTCTTGTCCGCCGCCCCCTCGATCACCTCGTGCAAAAAGACGAGGTCGCCTTTCCATTCCCGCACCTTCACCGTCGCCAGGCGCAGCGCCGTCAGCCGCCCCTCCAGCGCCGTCAGTTCGTGATAGTGCGATGCGAACAGACAGCGCGCCTTCAGATCGTCATGCACGGATTCCAGTACCGCCCATGCAATCGCCAGACCGTCATAGGTCGATGTGCCGCGCCCCACCTCGTCCAGGATCACCAGCGACCGCTCCGTCGCCTGATTCAGGATCGCCGCCGTCTCCACCATTTCCACCATGAAGGTGGAGCGCCCCTCCGCCAGATTATCGGATGCACCCACCCGGCTGAACAGGCGGTCGATGGCGCCGATATGCGCAGCCTTCGCAGGGACGAAAGACCCCGCCTGCGCCATGATCGCGATCAGAGCGTTCTGCCGCAGGAAGGTGGATTTGCCGGCCATGTTCGGCCCGGTCACCAGCCAGACATGGCCGTCGCGTTCCAGTGTGCAGTCATTGGCGACGAAAGCGCCCGATTTCATCGCCGCCTCCACGACGGGATGGCGACCGTGCCGGATGGTGAAGGCATGGCCATCGTCGACCGTTGGCCGGACCCAGTCCCGCCCCGCCGCCAGTTCCGCCAGCGCCGACGCCACGTCCAGCCGCGCCAGCGCCGCGCCCGTCGCCTCGATCTCGTCGGCATGGGCAAGAACGGTCTCGCGCAATTCCGCGAAATGCTTCGCCTCCAGCGACAGGGCCTGCGACTGCGCCTGCGCGATCCGCGTCGCCAGACCCGCCAGATCCTCGGAATTGAACCGCACCGCGTTCGCCAGCGTCTGCCGGTGCGCAAAGGGGCTGTCCGCCTTCATCATGCCATCCGCATGTTTGGGCGCGACCTCGATGAAATATCCCAGCACGTTGTTATGCTTGATGCGTAACTTATCCACTCCTGTGGCTGTGCGGTATTCCGCCTCCAGCGCGGCGATGTGGCGGCGGGCGTCCTTTGCCAGGCTGCGATGCTCGTCCAGTGTGTGGTCGTGCCCCTCGGCGATGAAGCCGCCTTCATTGGCGTTCATCCCCGGCTCCGGCACCAGCGCCCGGCTCAGCACATCGACCAGTTCGCCATGCGGTCCAATGGCCCGCAGCAGATCACCCAGCAGCGGTGGTGGCCCCAGCAGCGTCGCCGCCTTCAGCATTTCGCGCACCGCATCCGCCGTCCCCAGCCCATCGCGGATCAGGCCCAGGTCGCGCGGCGATCCCCGCCCCGCCGCCAGCCGCCCCAGCGCGCGCGCCAGATCCGGCACTGATTTCAGCCGCTCGCGCAGCCGTTCGCGCACTTCGCCGCCGGCATGGAATGCCGCCACCAGATCCAGCCGCGCGGCAATGGCCTTTGGTTCGGTCAGCGGCGCGGACAGGTCGGCGGCCAATTGCCGCGCGCCCGGCGCCGTCACCGTCGCGTCCAGACAGGCGGTCAGCGATCCCTTGCGCTCCCCCTTTGCGGTGCGCGCGATCTCCAGGCTTTCGCGCGTTGCCGCATCGATCGCCATATGGCCGCCCGGCAATTGCCGCACCGGCGCGCGCAGGCGCGGCACGGCGGCCATTTGCGTTGTCTGCAAATAGGACAGCAGCGCCCCCGCCGCGGCAATCTCAGCACGGGAAAAATCGCCCAACCCCTCCAGTACGCCGACGTCGAACCGCGCCTTCAGCGCCGCCTCGCCCTGCCTGCTGTCGAAATCCGCACGCGGCAGCGGCGTCAGCGGCCAGTCGCCCGCCACGTCCATCCCCTCCGGAATGATCAGCTCGGCCGGGTCCAGCCGCGCCAGTTCGGCGGGCAGCGCGGCGTCCGTCACAGGCGCGGTCCAGAAGCCGCCTGCCGACATGTCGCACCAGGCAAGCGCCTTTGTACCCCCTGCCTCCGCCAGCGCCGCCAGATGGTTCGCCGCCCGCGCATCGAGGAGAGCCTCCTCGGTCAGCGTACCGGGCGTTACCACGCGCACGATTTCCCGCTTCACGACCGATTTCGCGCCGCGCTTCTTCGCTTCTGCCGGGCTTTCCACCTGTTCGGCGATGGCGACGCGGAAGCCACGCTGGATCAGGCGCGCCAGATAGCTTTCCGCCGAATGCACGGGCACGCCGCACATGGGGATATCCGCCCCTTCATGCTGCCCCCGCTTCGTCAGCGCGATGTCCAGCGCCGCCGCCGCCCGCACCGCATCGTCAAAGAACAGCTCGAAAAAGTCGCCCATGCGAAAGAACAGCAACGCCTCCGCACCCGCCTCTTCCTTGATGGACAGATACTGCGCCATCATGGGGGAAACGGCGGGGGGAGCGGTGGCAGCGGGCATGATGCGCGTCATAAAGCGCGCGGTCGCCAGCGTCATCCATTGACATGCATGAAGTAAAAATACTGCCCGGCAGGGAACTTTTCGCCTATTCGCCTCTTCATTTCATTATAATTATAAACAAATCAAATATTTTTCGGGTAGAACAAAATACCCAAGGAGACATGCCATGCAGAAACCAATTATCGCATTTGCCGCTTTAGCCATCGCAGCCCCTCTTTCCGCCCAGACTGGCGGCGACATGATGGATCTTAGTGAGGTCGTCGCGGCTGCTGAAAGTTCGTCTTCCGCTCATGCAATGGAGGCCGAACTTGAGGGTTACAAGGGACAGTTAGCGTATGAAGTCGAGCTTGTTGGTGATGGCAAGATCACAACCATGTACGTCGACGCCAGAACCGGCGCGACCCTGGGCACGGAAGAGCCCCGCCTTGAAAATGCGTGGCGCGATATATTCGACCGTGAAATGAAGATGTTCGCCGATCTAAATCAGCCACTCGCGCCCCGCATCGCTGCCGTTGAGAAGGAAACCAAGGGCAAGGTTCGTGAAGTCAGCTACGACGTAGAGGGCGGCATCCCCGTCCTTGAAATGGAGGTCGATACACCCACCGGCACGGCAGAGTGGAAGATCGACGCCCGCGACGGCTCGCGCCTGCCCGCGGGATTCGACGATTAATTCGCGCCGGACAGCAGGTTCCGCGACAGCGGCCAGCGCGCCTTCATCGGTGGGGCGGGTTGCTGTCGCTGTTCAATCTGATCCGCCAGACACCGGCAGGCTATCTAACGGCACACAGCGCTGCGGAACTGGTGACCACACCCAGTGCGCGCGGATCGTTCCAGTCGCGAACATGGTCGATCAGCCGGTTGACGGTCAGCCCCTTGCCCTCACCGCGCACCGTATCAGCAAAGCGGGCAATGCCGCGTATCTGGCCGACCGACAGATCGTCCGCCCAGATTTCCGCCATGCAAGAGGCGATGCGTGTCGGAATACCAGCATCCGTCAGCCCCGCCTCCACGCGCCGCTCCACCCCGGTCGCACATCCGGCCACTACAACCGCCAGCACAGCAACTCCCGCAAATCTTCCCAAAATAGCCCGCATGTCATTTCCCGTTCAGACGTCGAAAACAGACGAACGCGCTAATCCTTGGATGGTTCGCTCGGAGCTGTCCCGGTTTGTCATCTTCGCCCGCTAATCACTCAAGGGTCTGCGCGCGGTAATTGTCAGCCACGGTCCCCGACCACCTTCATATCCGCCGCCGACATATTCGATGATAGATTCGATTTCCCAATGTCCCGACGCGCGGTACGCCTCGATCAGATCGCTGCGGCCCAAATAGTTGAAATACCTGCCAAGGGCATCTCTCCCGGCAGTGCCGCCGCCTTTGTAATTCGCAAAATGTAAACCGCCCGGTTTCAGCGCCGCGAGAACGCGACCCAGCACACCGGGTAGGGCGGATCGGGGGACGTGAAGGAGGCTCGCATTCGCCCAAACGGCGTCATAAGCGGCGCGGGCGGTCAGTTCGTCGAAACGCATGACCCGGACGGGGCGCTTCAGCCGCGCTTCCGCTCGGGCAGCAATCGCGGGTGTTCCATCCGTCGGATAAACATCGAACCCCCGCGCGGCCATCGCCTCGGCATCCCTGCCCCCGCCGCAGCCAAGTTCTAGGACGCGGGCGCCTGCAGGCAGAGCCCGCATGAAACCGTCAAGCCATCGACTGATCCCGCCCCTGCCGCTTGCGACGTATACCGGCGCTTCGATCTCATAGAAATCTAGGGTTGGTTGGTCTGCGCCAGTGGGATAATCGATCGCATCGCTCATCTTGCTAAGTAACCTCTTTCGGCGCGATGCTTCAATCCAGGGACACTGCTAACCCCCGTCAACCTGCACCTTATCGGCAAGCACCGGCAACTAGCTCGCTCCGCCGCCAATGCGTCCTTCCCTAATAGGATCTCATCGGCGACACTGGCCATATGAGACACTCTTCGACCGGTTATGACCCGATTTTGATCCCCCCTCATACCACGGGGGCGTCAGTCCGCTTATGCTCCAAAAAACCCAATGTTTTCTCGCGCGCGCGCGCACGGGCGCGCGCTGTGTGTGCGGTTTGTCCGGTTCGGACATGTGCGCTTGCCCCATGCGCGGCGTTCCGCCATGGCGTTCGCGAATGATTAGCATGAAGGCGCGAGCATGACCGAGAAGAAGGATACGGGCGGCAAGCCCGCAGACATTGGCGGATCGTCGGTGAAGTTTTCCGATTCCGAGGCGCTGCGTTTTCACTCGCATCCGCGCCCCGGGAAGATCGAGATCGTCGCGTCGAAGCCCATGGCGACACAGCGCGACCTCAGCTTGGCCTATTCGCCCGGCGTTGCCGTTCCCGTGCAGGCCATCGCTGACGATCCGCAGGCGGCGTATGATTATACCGCGAAAGGCAATCTGGTGGCGGTCATCTCGAACGGAACGGCCATTCTGGGGATGGGCAATCTGGGGGCGCTCGCCTCAAAGCCGGTGATGGAGGGGAAGGCCGTCCTCTTCAAACGCTTTGCCGACGTCGATTCGATCGACATCGAACTCGATACCGAGGATGTCGACGCCTTTTGCAATGCCGTAAAGCTGATGGAGCCCAGCTTTGGCGGCATCAACCTTGAGGATATCGGCAGCCCCGAATGTTTCGAGATCGAGGCGCGGCTGCGCGACGAGATGAACATTCCCGTCATGCACGACGACCAGCATGGCACCGCGATCATTTCCGCCGCCGGCCTGCTGAACGCGCTGGAACTGACGAAGCGCAAGCTTGAGGAGATCAAGATCGTCGTTAACGGCGCCGGTGCCGCCGCCATCGCCTGTGCGGAACTGTTCATCGCCATGGGCGTCGACCGGCAGAATGTGCGCATGTGCGACAGGGAGGGGGTCATCCACCGGGGACGCACCGGCCTGGGACAGATGAAGTCGGCCTATGCGATCGAAACCGACGAACGTTCCCTGCGCGACGCGCTGAAGGATGCCGATGTGTTCGTCGGCCTTTCGGTCGGCGGCGCGGTCCAACAGGACGACATATTGCTGATGGCGGATCAGCCGGTCATCTTCGCCATGGCCAATCCCATCCCCGAAATCCTGCCGGAACTGGTGCGAGAGGTGCGCCCCGATGCGATCATCGCCACCGGGCGTTCGGATTATCCGAACCAGGTCAACAATGTCCTCGGCTTTCCCTACATCTTCCGCGGGGCACTCGATGTGCGCGCCACCACGATCAACGAGGAAATGAAGATCGCCGCTGCGCGTGCGCTCGCCAATCTGGCGAAGGAGGCGGTGCCGGATGAGGTGGCCGCCGCCTATGGCAAGCAATTGTCCTTTGGCCCGGATTACATCATCCCCGCCCCCTTCGATCCGCGGCTGATCGAGGCCGTGCCCTTTGCCGTTGCAAAGGCCGCCATGGATTCCGGCGTCGCGCAGCGTCCCATCATCGATGAGGAGGCGTACCGCGTCGAGCTGCGCTCGCGACTGAATCCCACCACCGCCGTCCTCGAACAAAGCTTCAACGCCGCGCGCGCCGCGCCGAAGCGCATCGTCTTTGCCGAGGGTGAGGAGGAGGTCGTGCTGCGCGCGGCGCTGACCATCAAGTCGCAGGGCTATGGCACCCCCGTTCTCGTCGGCCGCACGGAAAAGGTACACGAACGGCTGAAGGCACTCGGCATCGACGATCCCGACATGTTCGAAATCCAGAATAGCCGCGTCAGCCCGCTCGTCCCCGGCATGGTCGAACATCTTTATCGCCGGCAACAGCGCAATGGCGCGCTGCACCGCGATATTCAGCGCTACGTCAATCAGGACCGCAACATATTCGGCGCGCTGCTGGTCGCGCTGGGCCATGGCGACGTGCTGGTAACGGGCGTGACGCGCCATTTTACCCAGGCGCTGAACCAGGTCAGCCAGGTCATCGACCCCAGCCCGAAACATTCGCCCTTCGGCATTCACGTCGTCGTGGGGCGGCATGAAACCTACATGATCGCCGATACGACGGTGACCGAACGCCCCAATGCGGAGCAACTGGCCGACTATGCGGAACAGACGGCGGCCGTGACGCGCCGCATGGGTCGCACGCCCCGCGTCGCCTTTCTCAGCTATTCCAATTTCGGCAATCCGCCGGGTGAGATCATCGACGAGGTGCGCGAGGCGGTAAAGCTGCTCGACCAGCGCCGCGTCGGCTTCGAATATGAGGGGGAAATGTCCGCCGACGTCGCGCTGAACCCGGACATGGCCACGCTCTATCCGTTCAGCCGCCTGACCGGCCCCGCCAATGTCCTCATCATGCCGGGCCTGCACAGCGCCAACATATCCGCCAAATTGCTGAAGGAGCTGGGCGGCGGCCGCGTTTTCGGCCCCCTGCTGATGGGCATGGCCCGACCGGTACAGATCGTCCCCATGACATCGGGCGCGACCGACATCGTCACCATGGCCGTCCTAGCGGCCAGCGGCGTCACGGACTGAGCCCCACCGCCCCGCGCCGTCGCGAACTCGCCGCACGATCTCGACAGGGGCAGGCGGGACTGGCAGGGTCGGGCCATCGTCCTGTCCCGAAATGGGGCGATGGTACTGGTTCAGGGTAGAGATCAAGATGACGAAACCGCCGCTTTTCTTCGTTCATGGCATGTGGGCAACGCCGAAGATGTGGGACGAAATGGCCGCGCATTTCCGCGCCCGGGGCCACGTCGTGCACACCCCCGCGCTCCCCTTTCACGAACGCGACGCGCAAGGCCCCATCCCCGACCCGCTGCTCGCCAGCGTCAGCATCGGCGACTATGTCGACTCGCTCGTCGCAGCGGCCCGCGATGTGGGGGAGGCGCCGGTCATCATCGGCCACTCGATGGGCGGGATGCTGGCGCAACGACTGGCGGAGGAAATCGGCGCCCGCGGCCTCGTCCTGCTGTCGCCTGCCCCGACCGCCTCCACAAGTCGCATCGCCCTGGCGCCGCTGCGGACGACCTTTGGCGTTACGAAAAATGTGCGCGGCAAATGGTGGAAATCCCCGACGCTCATCGACGAAGAACATGCGCGCTGGGGTATTTTCAACGAGGTGCCGGAGGATGATATTCGCCAGGCGCTGGAAGAAATGGTGTGGGATTCGGGCCGCGTTCTCTATCAGATATCCATGCCGTTCACGGATCAGGCGAAGGGCTCCGCCGTCGAATATGACCGCCTGGGCATGCCCGCGCTCGTCATGGTCGGCGACCGCGACCGCATTACCCCCGTCGCCATCGCTCGTGCGACCGCCCGCTCCTTGCGCGGAGAGGTCGACTATGTCGAACTGGACGGCGTCGGCCACTGGCTCTTTCACCAGCCGGTCGCCGATAAGGTCATGCAGCGGATGGAGGAATTCCTGACCCGCTTCGACGGCTGAGCGATCAGGAGAAGCTGGGTTTCCGCTTTTCCTGGATCGCCATCACCGCCTCTAGATGGTCGGGGGATTTTTGCAGCACCCCCTGCAACAGCGCGGCATGTTCCAGATTGGCATCCAGCGCGGTGGCGCGCGCATCCAGCATCAGCCGCTTCGCCTTTCGCAGCGCGGCCGGCGGCTGCGCCGCGATGGTGGCGGCGATCTGACCCGCCCGGTCCAACAGCTCGCCGTCCGGCACCACTTCCGTAACGAGACCCCAATCCAAGGCCTTTTTTGCGCCCACCGCCTCGGACGTCAGCAACATATGCATGGCGCGGGGCAGGCCGATCGTCCTGGGCAACAGCCACGCACCGCCATCGCCGGGAATCAGGCCGACCCGGACAAAGCTTTCGGCGAAACTGGCGCTTTCGCCGCAGATCCTGATGTCGCACATCGTCGCCAGGTCGCATCCCGCGCCGATGGCATGGCCATTGACCGCCGCGATGATGGGAACGTTCAGCCGTTCAAAGGTCTGCGGGATGCGCTGAATACCTGTGCGGTACCATTCGGCGATCTCCAGCGCGCTGTTCTCTTCGCTGATCTTGCGGATCTCATTCAGATTGCCGCCAGCGGAAAAGCCCTTCCCCGCCCCGGTCAGCACCACGCAGGAAACGGCATCATCCTCATCCGCCCGCTGCAGCGCCTCGATCAGAGCAGGTACGACGTCATCCGACAGCGCATTGCGCGTTTCCGGCCGGTTCAGTGTGATATGGGCAATTCGGTCGGCATTTTCGTAAAGTACGGCGTCGGTCATGATGCTCTCCGTCAGATCTCTTTAGTCGGCCAGGCGCACGATCCGCTCCGCTTCGGAAAGGTGCAGGCGTTCGGTCATCCTGCCATCCACCTTCAGGACGCCTGCCCCCGGCTCTGCGGCAAAGGCGGCGATCACGGCACGGGCATGGGCAAGCTCCTCCCCGGTGGGCGAAAAGGCGCGGGTGGCGGCTTCGATCTGACTGGGGTGGATCAGCGTCTTGCCGTCGAATCCCAATGCCGCACCCTCGGCGCATTCCGCAGCCAGCCCTTCCCCGTCGGCAATATCGTTCCAGACGCCGTCGAGCGCGGTCTTGCCCTCCGCACGGGCGGCAAGGACGATCAGTTGCAGCGCAGTCTGGAACGCGGCGCGACCCGGCGCGATCCTCGCCCGCATTTCCTTGGCCAGATCGTTAATCCCCACCACGAGCGTTTCCACGCGGGTCGCGGCGATTTCCGCAAGGTTCTGAATGGCGCGCGGCGTCTCGATCATCGCCCAGACCGGCGTAGTGCCGCACATGGCATCGGCGATCTGAAACCCGCTTTCCACCTTCGGCAGCAGGATGGCATCGGGGCGGGCCTCCGTCGCGGCGGCAATGTCCTCAGCACCCCAGGGCGTGTCGAGCCCGTTGACGCGAATGACGATCTCGCACTTTCCGTAATCGCCGGCGTACACGGCCTCTGTCACCATGTCGCGTGCCACCGCCTTCTGATCGGGCGCCACCGCATCCTCCAGATCGAAGATCAGCACATCGGCATCCAGTGTCTTTGCCTTTTCAAGGGCGCGGGCATTCGATCCCGGCATATAAAGCGCGGATCGTCTCTTGCGGTATTCGGGCTTCATTACGCTGACCTTTTCGGGGGGCTGTTGGTTGGCTGCGGCCTCTCTAAAGCGGGGCAGGAAGTATCGGCAAGGGACTGTGGCCGGCTCGCGGGCTTCCCTCGCCGCTATTGACTGCTAATCCTGTCACCCACCGCCGTACGAACCCCGTACGAACATGGTTCAGAAGGGCTATTCATGAAGACGCGCATTACAGAGCTGTTCGGCATCCAGCATCCGATCATTCAGGGCGGCATGCACTATGTCGGCTTTGCGGAACTGGCCGCCGCCGTGTCCAATGCAGGTGGACTGGGTATCATCACCGCGCTGACGCAGGGATCGCCGGAGGCGTTGGCGAAGGAGATCGCACGCTGCCGCGAAATGACGGACAAGCCGTTCGGCGTGAACCTGACCTTCCTGCCCGCCTTCAGCGAGCCGCCCTATCCGGAATATATCGACGCGATCATATCGGGCGGCATCACGGCGGTCGAAACGGCGGGCCGCAACCCCGAGGAGCACCTGCCCCGGCTGAAAGAGGCCGGCATCAAGGTCATTCACAAATGCACCTCTGTCCGTCATTCGCTGAAGGCGCAGTCGATCGGTTGCGACGCGGTGTCGGTCGACGGGTTCGAATGCGGCGGCCATCCCGGCGAGGACGACGTGCCGAACATGATCCTTCTGCCGCGCGCGGCGGACGAACTGGACATCCCCTTCGTCGCATCCGGTGGCCAGGCCGATGCACGATCTCTGGTCGCCAGCCTCGCCTTGGGCGCGGAGGGGATCAATATGGGCACCCGCTTCATCGCCACGAAGGAAGCGCCGGTGCACGAAAACGTGAAGCAGGCGATCCTGGCGGCCAGCGAACTCGATACACGGCTCGTCATGCGGCCGCTTCGCAATACGGAGCGCGTGCTGCAAAATGACAGCGTCGACGAAATCCTCGCGATCGAACGCGAAAAGGGCGCCGACCTCAAGATCACCGACATTCTGGAGCAAGTGGCGGGCGTCTATCCCGCAATCATGAAGGAAGGCCGGATGGATGCTGGTGCATGGAGTTGCGGCATGGTGGCGGGCCTAGTCTACGACATTCCCACCGTCGGCGAACTGATCGACCGCATCATGAAAGACGCAGACACGATCATCCGCAAGCGGCTGGAGGGGCTGCTGGCGGAATAAAGGGCAGGCAAACCTGCCCGTTATTCCGCGCACGCGGGAGCGGGGAGCAGGGGTGTTAGACTGGAAGGGCACAAGAAATGCCCCTCCCGGCAAAGCCGCTGAAGACTAGCGGCCCTTGAACTCGCCCTTCCGCTTTTCGGCGAACGCCGTCATTCCCTCTTTCTGGTCCTCGGTGCCGAACAAACCGTGGAAGACGCGGCGCTCATAATTGATGCCTTGGGCCAGCGTCATTTCATAGGCGACATTGACCGCTTCCTTTGCGGCGATGGCGGCCAGCGGCGGCATGGCCGCAATCGCGTCCGCCATTTTCATTGCCTCGGCCACCAGGTCCTCTGCCGGAACGATTTTCGCGACCAGGCCGGAGGCTTCCGCCTCTTCGGCCTTCATGTTGCGGCCGGTCAGGATCATTTCCATCGCCTTGGCCTTGCCGATCGCGTGGGTCAGCCTCTGCGACCCGCCCATCCCGGGGATCACGCCCAACTTGATTTCCGGCTGTCCAAAGACGGCACTGTCGGCGGCGATCAGGATGTCGGACATCATCGCGACCTCACATCCGCCGCCCAGCGCATAGCCCGCCACTGCGGCGATCCACGGCTTGCGGGTGCGGGTAACGTCCTCCCAGCCTGAGAAATAGTTGGAGCCGTACATCTCGCCGAATGACTGGCTGGCCATTTCCTTGATATCGGCGCCCGCCGCGAATGCCTTTTCGTTGCCCGTAAGGACGAGGCACCGCTGGCTGTCATCAGCATCATAAGCGCGGAAAGCGTTCGTCAGATCGGCAAGGACGGCGCTCGACAGCGCGTTCAGAGCCTTGGGCCGGTCAAAAGTGATCAGCGTGACGGCGCCCTGTTGTTCGACCTTGATGGTTTCGTAGGTGCTCATGATTTCTCCCGCATGGCGAAAAGGTGGAGGGTACGCCGCTATTGCCGCAGCAGATCGCGGCCGACGATCATACGCATGACCTGGTTCGTGCCCTCCAGAATGGAGTGCACCCGCAGATCGCGCCAGAAACGTTCGATGGGATAATCCTGCAGATAGCCATAGCCACCGAACAATTGCAGGGCGTCGTTGACGATCTTCGAGCCATTATCGGTTGCCAGGCGCTTTGCCATGGCGGCGAACCGCGTCTTGTCAGGGGCGTTCTCGGTAACTTTTGCCGCCGCCATGTAAAGCAGCGCGCGCGACGCCTGCAGGTCGGTTTCCATGTCGGCCAGCATGAACTGCGTATTTTGGAAATCGGCGATTGGCTGTCCGAATTGGTGACGTTCCTTGGTATAGGCGACGGCCTCGTCCAGACAGCGTTGTGCACCGCCGAGGGAACAGGCCCCGATATTCAGGCGCCCGCCATCGAGGCCCATCATGGCGATGCGGAATCCCTCGCCCTCGGCACCGATGCGGTTCTCGACGGGAACGCGGACATCCTCGAACGTCACCATGCGCGTCGGCTGTGAATGCCAGCCGAGCTTCTTTTCATTCGCGCCAAAGGAGACGCCGGGCATGTCCTTTTCAACGACAAGGCAGCTGATGCCCTTCGGCCCGGCCTCGCCCGTGCGGACCATGCAGACATAAACCTCGTTCTCGCCGGCGCCGGAAATGAACTGCTTTGAACCGTTCAGCACATAATGGTCGCCGTCCAGCTTTGCCGTCGTCTTCAGGGCGGCGGCGTCCGAACCCGATCCGGGTTCCGTCAGGCAATAGCTGGCGATGCGGTCGCAGATGACCAGGTCGGGCAGATATTTCGCCTTCACCTCTGCGCCGCCAAAACGATCGATCATCCATGACGCCATATTGTGAATAGAGATGAACGCACTGGTCGAGGGGCAGCCATAGGCCATCGCCTCCATGATCAGCGCCGATTCCAGCCGCCCGAGGCCAATCCCGCCCGAATCCTCGCTGACATAGATCGCGCCGAATCCCAGCTCCGCCGCCTCCTTCACCACATCGCGGGGGAAAATATGCTTCTCGTCCCATTCGGCGGCATGAGGGGTGATCCGATCGGCAGTAAATTTCTGCGCCATCTCCTGGATGGCGCGCTGATCGTCGGTCAGGTCGAACTGGGTCATGGCGAAGATCCTATCATGGCTTCGGCGTCCGCCTCCACCCGCCATTCGGACGGGCGGGCGGGGCGGGCGATTATCTCATCCGGGTCTGGGCGGGCGTACCGCTCACCCCATGGTCGGGATGACGAAGACGTTTTCGTCCCCGACGCCCGAGCCGTCCGGCCAACGCTGCGTTACGGTCTTCAGCTTGGTCCAGAAGCGGACGCCCTCCATGCCGTGCTGGCCGTGATCGCCAAAGGCGCTGCGCTTCCAACCGCCAAAGCTGTGATAGGCGACCGGTACAGGGATCGGCACGTTGATGCCGACCATGCCCACATCGACGCGCTGCGCGAATTCGCGGGCCGCATGGCCGTTGCGCGTAAATATCGCGACGCCATTGCCATATTGATGCTTTGAGGGGAGGGCGAGCGCCTCCTCGAACGATTCGGCGCGGACAATCTGCAGGACGGGACCGAAGATCTCTTCCTTATAGCTTTGCATCTCTGGCCTCACATGATCGAACAGGCTGGGCCCCATGAAGAAGCCCTTTTCGTGGCCCTGCATGGAAAAGCCCCGGCCGTCGACGACCAGTTCGGCCCCCTCGTCGACACCGGTCTTGATCCAGTTCTCGACGCGCGTGCGGTGTTCCGCCGTAACGACCGGGCCATAATCGGCATCCGGGTCGTTCGAAACGCCGACGCGCAGCTTCTCGATGGCGGGCAGCATCGCCTCGCGCAGTTCGTTGGCGGTCTGTTCGCCCACCGGCACCACGACCGGCAGGGCCATGCAGCGTTCGCCGGCGCTGCCAAAGGCGGCGCCGGACAGATCGTTGACCACCTGATCAAGGTCGGCATCCGGCAGAACGATGCCGTGGTTCTTGGCGCCGCCCATGGCCTGCACGCGCTTGCCGTTCTCGACGCCGCGCTTGTAGACATAATGCGCGATGTCGCTGGACCCGACAAAGCTGACGCCGGAAATATCGGGGTGGTCAAGGATGGCGTCGACCATTTCCTTGTCGCCATTCACCACCTGCAAAATACCCTCCGGCGCGCCGGCCTCCAGGAACAGTTCGGCAAGCCGCATGGGAACGCTGGGGTCGCGCTCGGACGGCTTGATGATCATGGCATTGCCGACCGCGACGCTGACGCCGAACATCCACATCGGGATCATGGCGGGAAAGTTGAACGGCGTGATGCCCGCGCCGATGCCGAGCGGCTGACGCATCGAATACACGTCGATTCCCGGCCCTGCACCCTGGGTATATTCGCCCTTCAGGACGTGGGGGATACCGCAGGCGAATTCGATCACGTCCAGGCCGCGCTGCACGTCGCCGCGCGCATCGGCAACAACCTTGCCATGTTCGGAGGACAAGAGCTCGGCGAGCTCATCCATGCGGCTTTCGACAAGGCGCTTATATTCGAACATGATGCGCGCCCGTTTTTGCGGGTTCGTCGCCGCCCAGGCCGGCTGCGCCGCTTTGGCGAGCTCAACGGCGCGATCGAGGTCCGCAGGGGTCCCGAGTTCGACCTGCGCCTGCACCTCTCCTGTCGAGGGATTGAAGATGTCTTTCTTGCGCGTTCCGCCGGATACGCGGCCGCCGCCGATCAAATGCTCAACAATTCGCATATTATACCTCCGTGAAATAATCGTTCATGCAAGAATCAGATAAGAAGTCAACAAACGGAGTCTCCTGGGTGCGGACTCGTCCTGTTCGCCGGGGAAAATGCCACGCCCGGGTCAGCGTACGGCCCCTCATACCAGCGGCTAATGACAAGGCAAAATAGAAGCCGCGAGCGCGAAAGAGGCACACGACGCTGCTGGGCAGGTCAGCGGCTGTGCAAATTGGTATCCATTGCCCACGCCTTTCTGCGCAGTGGCCAATCGACGATGTTCCCCGCGAACAGGGCCCACCAGACAAAGACCGGCTGGAACAGCAGGCGCGGCCCGTGATATTCCCAGCCCAATTGCGTGCCGCCAATCGAAATGCCGTCGAGCGCGTGCTTTATGTTCGCAGGGTAGACGGCGACGGCATAGGTGGCCAGCATCCATCCGGCGACGCGACGCAGCCGCGGTGTCATCATCATCAACGCGCCCGCTATTTCCCAGATTCCCGTCACAAGAATAACCTGTCGCGGGAACGGCACCCAACCGGGCATGATCGGCAAGAATGTGCCGGGGTCGCGAATATGGGCAGTGCCGACAAACAGATAAATTGCGATCAGCGTCCAGCGCAGGATCGTGCGAAGAATGGGGCGGGTCGGCTGCATGTCGATGTACAATTCATCGCAGAATTCCACCTGACCTGCCAGCCGTGCCGGGCTGATGCGACCATGGCGCCTCTGCAGTCACCAAGCAGTTCACTAGCTCCCCCCGACATTTTTGGGAGGGAAACAGGCTCTACCAATCATTAACTAACGCCGGGGTATCGGGAGTCGGGATGGCCCAGTCTCCGCCCCTTCCGCGCGGGAAACTAGCGTTTCCGCTGGCGCTCAACGCATCCACGGTCGTGGCGGCAATGGGCGGCGCCTCAACCATGACGATGGGTCTGGCTGTTGCTGCCGGACTGGCGCTGCTTTGGGCATCTCATAGTTCGAGAACCCGCAGCCTTGGCTGGAACCCGGCACCATTGCTGGGACACAGGCTGCATTATCAGGCGTGGCTGGATGCCAGGAACGGCGCGCTGGCCGCCATCGACATTGTCGGGGACGGCGAGGCGGCGGCATCACCGGCCGCGCTTCTGACACGCGCACTTGCCGAAGGCTTGCCAAGCGATTCGCTTATGATCGGTGTACCGGTTTCCGCGGCGCAGCTGCGCGATACAAAGGCGATCGCCACCTGGCTGGAGGAGATGGAGGGCATTGCGGACCGCGTCAGCCTGCTTATTCCGGCTTTCGCAGCCACCCGTCGCGCCCAATGCCGCAAATCACTAGCGCTGATCCGCAATGCCGGGGTCGCGATCCGCTTTACCGGAAGGGGACGCAGGCGGCATGGCGACAACGTTATGCTGGCAGGCACCATGGCGCAGGACCGGCTGATCGTGGAAACCGAGGCGGCTCATCGCGGCGGCGGCCATGTATATGTAGGTGGCATCTCGACAAATGGCGCAGAACAAATGGCGCTGCAGGCCGGCTGTGACTTTGTATCCGGGTCTTATTATTTCCCCGTTATGAACGCGCAGCAGCTTGGTGCCATGCTGCCTGCGTCGCTCAGGCACTCAGCCGCACCGGAACAGCCGAACCGTCGCAAGCCTGTCGGCGGAGTGCTGATCAGCCGCGAAGACCGCCGCCTGATGAATGATCTGCGCGCCGGCTTCGATAATGGCGAGGTGTCGCTGCACTATCAGCCAAAGATGAAATGCCGCACCAATGAAGTTGACAGTGCAGAAGCTCTGATCAGGTGGCAGCATCCAGAACGCGGCGCCGTAGGGCCGGCGCACTTTATTCCGTTGTCCGAACGCAATGGCGACATCGTAGACCTGACATGGTGGACGCTTGAGCGCGCGGCAACGGATCAGAAAAACTTGATCGAACAGGGTATTCCGCTCGACATCAGCATCAATATTTCCGCCGGGCTAATCTCTGATCCTAATTTCATTTCAGAGGCAATTCGTCGCCTGGAAAGGCGGGCCGGTACGATCGCATTCGAAATCACCGAGACAGCGATCATCGACGACCCAACGGCTGCACTCGCTGGGCTCGCCCGCCTCGTGGAAGCGGGCATCGACCTCAGCATCGATGATTATGGCGCCGGCATGTCATCCCTCACCTACTTGAAGCGGGTACCGGCAAAAGAACTGAAGATAGACCGACTGTTCAGTGCCGAGCTTACCAAGAGCCACAATGACCCTATGCTTATGCGATCCTCGATAGATCTTGCGCATGGCCTTGGCATGGAAGTCACCGCAGAAGGAATAGAAACGCAGGCTGCACTCGCACTTCTGCGGGTCATGGGCTGTGACAGGGTACAGGGTTATCTGACTGGAAAACCCATGCCGCTGGCCGAATTCGCGCACTATGTTCGCAATCGCGAACATCTAACCGCGCTCGATGCTGCGCCTCTAGGATTCCGGCCCGCCGCCAACTTTTGGTAGCGCGCCGACGGCGCCTGCGAATCGCTTCCTGATTCGCTCCGAATTTAACCATTTTTAGCGCGCGATTCTCTGAATCGAAAACTCTGCGGCGGCCACAATTTGCGTGACCGTACCAGAAACAACTTCCGCTTCAACATCTTGCCGCACGTAAAGAGTTGCGAAGAACGCCCTTGCATTTCTTGCCGTTAACAGGTTAAAAAACTATTAACCACAACGGGAGCCTTCTCATCATGCGTAGTGTAAAGTATTTTGCCGCCCTCGCCGCCACCGCCCTCATGGCAACTGGCGCTGCTGCTTACGGCGACATCATTCCACTGAACGCTAAGGGCTATGGTGACATCATCCCGCTGACCGCTGAAGGTTACGGCGACATCATCCCCCTGACCGCCGAAGGTTATGGCGACATCATCCCGCTGACCGCCGAAGGTTATGGCGACATCATCCCGCTGACCGCCGAAGGTTATGGCGACATCATCCCGCTGACCGCCGAAGGTTACGGCGACATCATCCCCCTGACCGCCGAAGGTTATGGCGACATCATCCCGCTGACCGCCGAAGGTTACGGCGACATCATCCCGCTGACCGCCGAAGGTTATGGCGACATCATTCCGCTGACGGCTGAAGGTTATGGCGACATCATCCCGCTCAACGCGTAACGCTTTATTTGTTTTGAACGGCTAAGGGCACTTCGGTGCCCTTTTTCGTTTCTGCCTTTAAAGTTTTTCCCTCCCTGAAGGGCGGAGCGGATCTATGATTTGCGGGAGGGGATTATTTCCTCGTTATAACCAGAACCTGCTGAGGGGCGGTATATCCTTCAGGGCCCTTGGGCTGTGCTTGGTCCTTGCTGTCCTCATGCTGACCTTCCCCGCTTCCGCACGAGCACAGTCGCCAAGCGAACTGGAAGCGCAGCTGGATACGCTCTCCGACCAGGTTCGGCTTGATCCTGGCAATGTGCAGGTACGGATCGAGCGGCTAAAGCCGCAACTGAACATGATCGATGACGCGGCCACCCGCGAATATCTCTTGGGCATTGCAGAACGCGTTGAAGGTACTGCGCTCGTTTCACTGAACAGAAACAGCGAAGCGGAGCCGCTCTTGCTTTCTGCACGCAGCCGATTGCAACGCCTGTCCGCCGATGATGACCAGACAGGCCAGGCGCTTCTTGCGCTTGCAGTGTTACGCTACCGGCAGTCGAAAATGGAGGAGGCCCTCCCACTTGCGTTGAGGGCGCATGACATATTGCGGGATGCCGGCGACGAGCGGGCTCAGGCGAATGCGCTTCTTCTGATCGGCGGCCTTTATCGCGACGCGCGCGATTATGAACGGACCCTGCGATATTATCGCGACGCCGACGAGGCATTCAGTGGCGATCCCATGATGCGGCTGGCGGCGGCGAACAACCGTGCGCTGGTCTTTCGCGAAACGAAGCAGACCGAAGAGGCGATCACGGAATTTCGTCAGGCCCTCTCCATTGCGCAGGGCCTTGGTAACGAGCTCCTGCAGTCGCGGATCCTGACCAATATTGCGGCCACTTATGCAGAAGCGGGCGATCTGGAAGCGGCAAAGCGGGAAGCCCTTCGCGCAGATGCGCTGACCAACAGACCGGAAAATGCCGGCTGGCGACCCTTTGTGATCGGTACGGAGGCGCAAATTCTGGCAAAGGAGGGTCGCTACAAGGAGGCAGCGGCGGCGCTCGATGCGGTTTTCCGGGATCGTGATATCGCAAACACTGAGGCGGCGTTTCGGGATTTCCACGCGATCGCCAGTGAGGTCTATAGTCAAACAGGCCGCCCGCGGGACGCGTTCATACATTTGCAGGCGCTAAAGCGTCTGGACGACCTGGCGGCGCAAATCTCTGCGTCTGCCAATAATGCCATTCTTGCCGCTCAATTCGATTTCGCCGGACAGGAAGTGCGAATTGCAAATCTGCGCAATCAGCAACTGGAATCGCAGGTCGAGCGAGAACGCGAACGGGCCATCGTCAGTCGGAACACCGCCTTCGGAGTCGTCCTGGGCGCCGCCATCATCATCACGCTTACGCTCTTTGCCCTTTATAACGTTCGCAGACGTCGCGAGGAAGTTAGCCGGATCAACGAAACGCTGAAGGAAACCAACGCCGATCTGACAAAGGCGTTGAATGCCAAGAGCGAATTTCTTGCCACCACCAGCCACGAAATCCGCACACCGCTCAACGGCGTTCTCGGTATGACGCAGATCATGCTGGCCGACCGCAAACTGGATCCGATGGTGCGCGAGCGGGTCGAACTGGTGCATGGCGCGGGCAATACCATGAAGGCGATCGTCGACGACATTCTGGACGTCGCGAAAATGGAAACCGGCACGGTCGCACTACGAAGCGAGCCGTTCAACTTGCGCTCCGCCCTGTCCGAGGTTGCTCGGATTTTCGAGGATACGGCACGCAGCAAAGGCCTCGACTGGCGCGTCGACCTGAACGATTGCCCGGAAAAGGCAATTGGCGACGAACAGAGGGTCCGCCAGATCGTGCTCAACCTGATCTCCAATGGCGTGAAATTTACCAATGAAGGGCATATCCGCCTTCATGCCGCGCCATCGGCGGATGACCCTGACGTGCTGCACATCTGCGTCAGCGATACCGGGATCGGCATTCCAGAGGATCAGCAGGCATCCGTATTTTCCCCGTTCCATCAGGTCGACAGTACGCGCACCCGCGCATTTTCGGGCACCGGCCTTGGCCTCACCATCTGCCGCGAACTCGTTAACGCCATGTCGGGGGAATTGAACCTGCAAAGTCAGGAGGGAGAGGGAAGCCGCTTCGACCTGCTGCTGCCGCTTTCATTGCAAGAGGCAAACCCTTCTGGCGCGAAGGAGGCCTCGGCACCGGGCACCGATCCGAAGCAAAGGGCGGTGCTATACGCCCCCAACGCGCTCGTCGAAATGATCGCCACCCGCGCACTTGGCACGCAGGCGGGTAGGCTTACCATCGAACAGGACTTCGATACTGCGCTAAATACTGCGAAGGAAACCTCGACCCTTTTGCTGGCATTCGGGACGACCGGAACCTTGGAACAAATCGCAGCGTTGCAGCGTTTGCACGCTGATTACCCCAACATTGCAATAGCGGCGGCAGGATGGCCGAAGGACGCGACGACCACTCCAGAAGAGCTTTGCGGTGCCTATGTCACGGAAGTTCCAGCAATGGCCAAGCTGGTGGAGAAGCTGAAGGCACCGGGTTTCAGCGCCGAACCGATTGCGGAACTATCAACGCCGGTAAATTCGAATTAACCAATTCCGTGCAAGAAGGGGGCACCGGACCACGCAAGGAACCCGATGCGCGTATTGTTCATAGAAGATGACGAGCTGAATCGACGCATTGTCGAGGACATGCTGCATGTTGGGGGCGCGGAAATGGTCGGCGCGGAGGATGCTGCGGCGGGCCTCCTTCGTTTCGATCAGGAGAATTTCGATATCGTCCTCGTCGATTTGCGCATGCCGGGCATTGACGGGTTTGAAACGATCCGACGAATCCGTGCCCGGGACGACGCCAAGGCATCGCTACCGATCGTAGTGGTAACTGCGGACACCGGCACGACGATCAGGGAAGATTGCCTGCAATGCGGTGCCGACGCGGTGCTGCTGAAGCCTGTCGCAATGCGCGAACTGTTCGAAACCATCGCCGACATCGTCGTCACCAAAGCTGCAAGTGACTGACAAACCGCAAAAGCGGTGACGTCGGCGTAACCCTATATACTGCGGCTACCGAAATAATTGGATGTCCGTGCCGCATATATGGCGCGGTCGGATCCGCCATAAAGCGGACCCGACCGCCTGCTAGTTCTTAGGCGCCCTCGGGCAGAGCGCCGCCCGCCTCGCGCCCGCCTCGGCTGGCGCGATTACCCGATTTTGGGATTGCGCTGGCGCCGGTGGCGTTGCCGACGGTGCGCGGCTTCAGCCCGTCGGAACGGTCCAAATCCTCACCCTTCAGCACCCGGTCGATCTCTTCGCCGGACAAGGTTTCATACTCCATCAGCGCGCCTGCCAGCAGGTGCAGCTGGTCCTCATGACCCTTCAGCACCTCGTTCGCGCGGCGCAGGCCCCGTTCGACGATGGCCTTTACCTCGGCATCGATCAGCTGCGCCGTCGCCTCCGACACATTCTTCGTCTGCGACAATTGCTGACCCAGGAACACTTCCTGCTGATTCTCCGTCAGCATGACGGGCCCGACCTTGTCGGACATGCCCCATTGGGTCACCATGTTGCGGGCAAGATCGGTCGCATATTGAATATCCCCCGACGCACCGGAGGAGACCTTGTCATAGCCGAAGATGATCTCTTCGGCGACACGTCCGCCCATGGCGACGGCAAGGTTCGCATGCATCTTGTCACGGTGATAGCTGTATTCGTCCCGTTCCGGCAGGCGCATCACCATACCCAGTGCGCGACCGCGCGGGATGATCGTGGCCTTGTGAATGGGGTCGGACGCCGGCTCGTGCAGACTGACGAGCGCATGGCCGGCCTCGTGATAGGCCGTCATTTTCTTTTCGTCGTCGGTCATCACCATCGACTTGCGTTCGGAGCCCATCATGACCTTGTCCTTGGCCGCCTCGAACTGGGCCATGCCGACCAGGCGCTTGCCTTCACGCGCCGCCAGCAGCGCCGCCTCGTTCACGAGGTTGGCAAGATCGGCACCCGAAAATCCGGGCGTCCCGCGGGCAATGACCCGCGCCACGACGTCAGGGGCCAGCGGCACCTTCTTCATGTGCACTTCCAGGATCTTCTCACGGCCTTCGATGTCCGGACGCGGCACGACAACCTGACGGTCGAACCGGCCCGGCCGCAACAGGGCGGGGTCCAGCACGTCGGGGCGGTTTGTCGCCGCGACGATGATGATGCCCTCATTGGCGTCGAAGCCGTCCATTTCGACCAGAAGCTGGTTCAGCGTCTGCTCACGCTCATCATTGCCACCGCCAAGGCCCGCACCGCGCGAACGACCGACGGCATCGATTTCGTCGATGAAGATAATGCAGGGCGCGGATTTCTTCGCCTGTTCGAACATATCGCGCACGCGCGACGCGCCGACACCGACGAACATCTCAACGAAATCAGAGCCGGATATGGAGAAGAACGGAACTTCAGCTTCGCCCGCGATCGCGCGCGCCAGCAGCGTCTTGCCGGTACCCGGCGAGCCGACCAGCAGCGCGCCCTTCGGGATCTTGCCGCCAAGACGGGCGAATTTTGACGGGTCCTTCAGGAAATCGACGATCTCCTGCAATTCCTCGCGCGCCTCATCGATACCGGCGACGTCGTCAAAGGTCACACGGCCGGATTTCTCCGTCAGCATCTTGGCCCGCGACTTGCCAAAACCCATGGCGCCCTTGCCCGCGCCGTTCTGCATCTGGCGCATGAAGAAGATCCAGATGCCGATCAGCAGCAGCATGGGCAGCATGTTGATCAGGATCGCGCCAAGCAGGCTGCGTCCCTCTGCCGGCTGCGCATTGAACGTCACACCCTTCGATTCCAGGCGCGCGACAAGGCCGGGGTCGTCCGGGGCATAGGTGACGAATTGCTGACCATTGGTCATGGCACCCGACAATTCCTGTCCCTGAATTTCCACCTGCTCTACGGCGCCATCCTCCACCTTCTGAAGGAAGTCGGAATAGGCGATCACGCTCTGGTCGCTGCGGGCGCCGCCGCCGGAGAACATCGACACCGCGACGATCAGGCCGAGGACGATCACAGCCCAGATGGCGAGATTCTTCGCCCAGGGGGTCTGCGGCTTCTTTTCCTTATTGTCGCTCATGTGACGGGTGTCCTCAGTATCGTCTTCGCGTCATAGATAGGTAGTCGCGCGCTATCACCAATAGGTTCCTTCATTCGGACCACAGAGTCCAGCGTGCCCCGCCCCGCCCACGCAGGCCCGACAGTTGCGCCGTGCCGCCGGAATCGAGCCGCTCCATGAAGTCCACGAGTGCAGGACCGCGCGGAACAGGCGCCCGCAGCGCGGCAAAGGCGCGCAGGAGCATGCGGCGGCGCAGTTCCGATGGGAGGTCTGCTATATCCAGGCTTAAATAGCGCTCCCGCCCCTCCGACGAGCCTTCAACGCTACGGCTCTGGAATGCCAGTTCTGCCGCCCAGTCCAGTGCTGCATCCGCATCTGCCAGATGGGCAGCACTCGCCGCCAGCCGCGCCGCATCCAGCTGCACCTCATTCAGCAGGGCACGGTATCGCGTGCGATCATAGGCTGGATCGCGATTGGACGGATCCTCCCGCACGGCAAACCCGGCCGTCGCGGCGGCCGCATGCAGGGTATCGCTGGTCAGATGCAGACATGGCCGCAGCAGGGTCACATCTGCCGACAGCCGCCGTTGCGCGCGAATGCCGCTCAACCCCGCGACGCCGCTTCCCCGTGACAGCCGCATCAGAACGGTTTCGGCCTGGTCGTCCAAATGATGCGCGGTCAATAAATAGGGAATTGCGCTGTGCTCACATGCATCCGTCAGTGCGCGGTAGCGCTGACGGCGCGCTTCGGCCTGGCGGTTGGCAGCAGGCGGCGCACCGCCCCAGTCCAGTCGCAACACCCGGCAGCCGACCCCCTGCTGCGCGCAGATCGCCTCCACATGGGCGGCATCGGCGGCGCTGTCGGTACGCAAAGCGTGATCGACGGTAAGGACGGTCAGACGCTCGCGCTGATCATGCAGCGCCAGGGCCAGCATGCCCAGGCTATCGCCGCCGCCGGAGACGGCCAGCGCCAGCGGCCCATGGGTGGGCAGCGCCAGCGCGGGGTAATCAGGAACAGTCAGCTTCCAGCCGCGCTTCGACGACACCGGCAGCGACTTCGTCGGATAGTTTACCGGCATATTCGTCCTCCAGCCGGTCATAGGCCTGGCAGGCCTGCGTCGTGCGGGGCGGATCAATCTGCATCAAGGCCTTCCCCACCCATAACAGGCTGTCGGCGGCCCGCGCGCCTTCGCGGCGATCCTGATAATTGTTCAGGAAGGCCTGCACTGCCTGAACCGGCTGATCCTGAGCCAGCAGGGAACGGCCCATCCAATAGCCCGCGTTGGAGGCGCGCTCATGCGTCGCGTGATCCTCAAGGAACGTCTCGAAAGCGGCCTGCGCGGCGGCAAAATCCTCGTCCGTATAAAGCGCGTAGGCCGCCTCATATTGCGCCGTGGCGTCGTCGGATGGCGCGTCCGTCAAACCGTCAAGCCCCGTACCGCCATTTCCTTCCAGCTCGCTAATGCGGAACTTCATGTCGTTTTCGAAACGCGTGAAATTCTCTTCCATCTGGCGAAGCTTGAAGCTGTTTTCCTCCATTTGGCCGGTCAGCGTCTGCATCTGAGCCTCCAGGGCGTCGATCCGCTCCGTTAGGACAGCCGAGGGCGTTGCGGCAGGTACGCCGAAGCCATCCGGATTTGCGGTCGGCGCAGTGACTTCGGGCTCGAAGAAACGATCGTCTGCCCCCGGAAATACCTTCCGCTGAACGGCGCGGACTTCCTTCTCCAGATTGTTCAGGCGCCGGTCCAGCGTATCGACCGTCTGGGCCATTACCGGCGCGGCCAAGAGGGTCGCGCCAAGCGCTGCTAGGATGATCGTACGCTTCATGATTAGGTCGGCTCCCATATGGTTCAGGGGCGGGAATGTGGGGGATGTTAGCTGAAGCTACGCTGAAACATGATCAGATTCACCCGTACCTTCCGCAATTTCCTGCTATTCGGAAGGCGTGGTGGCGCCTTCTCCCTGTGCGGATGTGAAGGCCACAAGACCCTCCGGGGTCAGTGTTACCGGCCCAACGACGCTACCCGGCGCGCCGATCTTCGGAATGGCCGTACCGCCCACCGTAATGTCCAGGACGCCGGCATTTCCGGCGCGCAGGATCAGATTCGCTCGTCCCTGCGGCACCTGAAAGCTCTCGCCGGGTGCCAGCACGCGTTCAAACAGGCGCTCATTGGTTTCGGAATCCATAACGCGCATCCACGCGCCGTCCGATGCACTGGCATTGGCCGTGATGACGATCTCGCCCTGTGGCACGGCGGGTTCCGGCGCGGTGGCGGCGGGCGGCTGCGCGGCCGGGGGGACAACGGCAGGCGGGGGAACCGGGGCGGCCACGTCGGCGACCACCGGGTCGAATTCGGCGTCAACAGCTTCCTCGCCGCCGAACCAGCCCGCGCCCCATGCCATCGCGATCAGGATGAAAAGTCCGACCAGAATCAGCCCCAGGAACACCGCACCCCGAGGTGGCGCACGGCGTTCGTCGATCGGCTCCATCATGGCGACGCGCGGCTCTCGCGTCACCATGTGCGTTTCGTTTCGGAACTGCGCACTCGCCTCGTTCGGGTCCAGGCCGACGGCGCGGGCATAATTCTTTACGAATCCGATCGTATAGGGCAGCGCCGGAAGTTCTTCGTGCCGGCCCTCCTCGATCGCGGCGAGGTGACGCATGGGGACGCGCGTTTGCGCAGCGATATCGGCGAGTTCGCGCCCCTGCTCCAGCCTGGCGGACATCAATATCTGACCGATATGCCCGTCGGCGCGCTGGCTGGGCACTGCTTCCTGCATGCCTTCAGCGGGTCTGTCGATATCGTCCATTAGTCGCGGCGGTCCCTAAAAAAAGCAACATATCTCTAGTCGCGCACGGGGAACGTCCCGTCAATGGTTTGCAGGCGGCGGTTCGGGCCCCTATTATAGACGCGAACGCACCGTGATTTCGGTGTGACGTGATTCTGTGGAGAAAGATCATGGGCGGTCTCAGCATCTGGCACTGGCTCATCGTGGCAATCGTGATCATGCTGTTGTTCGGCAAGGGCCGGATTTCGGACATGATGGGCGATCTTGCGAAGGGAATTACCAGCTTCAAGAAGGGCCTGGCGGAAGACGAGCATGATTCCACCCCGCCTAAGCAGGTGGAATCGCGGTCTGCGTCCAGCGCGCCCGTTACCCCCGCGCCGGTAAGCGACCACAAAAACAATTAAGCGAGCGAGACAATGCCGTTCTTCGATCTCGGCTCCATGGAGCTGCTGCTGATCGGCATTGTCGCCCTGATCGTGGTCGGGCCGAAGGACCTGCCGAAGCTTATGCGCGCGGCGGGGCAGGCCATGAACAAGGTCCGGGGCGCCGCCCGCCATTTCAAATCAGGCATCGACGAAATGGTCCGCCAGTCGGAGCTGGATGAGATGCAGAAGAAATGGGACGCCCATAACAAGGCGATCATGGCGGATTCTTCTGCGTCCGAAAAGGCGAAATCCGGCGATTTCGCCGCCGATTCGGTACCGGCTGAGGCGCCGAACAATACGCGGCCCAATGAAGAGTATGTGCCGGTCGAAAGACCCTCCGCGAACGGCGCCGCTCGCGCCCCCGGCGTGAAACCGGCAAAAGCATCCCCCTCTACTGCAGCTGACAACGCTGCCCCTGCCCCTGCCCCTGCGCCGGCACCCTCGCAAACGTCGTCCTCGACGACGCCATCCTCGACGACGGATCGGACTGCTGGATCATGAGCGATTCCTCGGAAGCCGATGAGCTCGACGCGTCGAAAGCCCCGCTTCTAGAACATCTGATCGAACTCAGAACGCGGTTGCTCTGGTCGGTTGGCGCGTTCCTGATCGCCTTCTTCCTGGCGTTCAGCCAGGCAAAGTGGCTGATCTCCTTCATCGCCCAACCCCTCAGGATCGCCTATGAGCGAATCGGCCAGCCGGATCAGGCGCTGATCTACACGAAACTGTACGAGGCTTTCTTCACCGAGGTAAAGGTGTCGATGTTCGCTGCCTTCCTGATCGCGTTTCCGGTGATCGCGAATCAGATCTGGCGCTTCATCGCGCCGGGACTGTATCGCAATGAAAAGCGCGCGATGCTCCCCTTCCTGATCATGACACCAGTGCTGTTCTTTTCGGGCGCGGCGCTGGCCTATTTCGCGGTCATGCCGACCGTCTACACATTCCTGCTGAGTTTTCAGGGTGAAACCGGCGGTGTCGCCCTGACGGCGCTTCCCGCCGTGGGCGATTATCTCAGTTTCGCGATGAGCCTGATCTTTGCATTCGGCGCCTGTTTTCTGGTGCCCGTTGCCCTGATGCTGCTGGCGCGGGTCGGCATCATCAATGTCGATCAATTGGTGTCATGGCGCCGCTATGCCATCGTCATTGCATTCGTCATTTCGGCGCTCGTCACGCCGCCCGACATCATCAGCCAGTTCATGCTCGCCGTCCCGATGATCATCCTCTACGAAGGCTCGATCATCGCCATCCGCTTTACGCAAAAGCGCGAGGCAAAGGCTCAGGCACTAGCCGCCCTCGATTAGATTTAATGCCGGATGGTTAGGGGGCGGGCGGAACAGCGCGCGCCTTGGCCTTCGCTTCGGCCTTTGCCACGGCATCGGCCACTTCTGGTGGCATGTAATTTTCGTCGTGCTTGGCGAGCAGGGTGTCGGCGGCGAAGGTGCCGTCGGCCTGCATGCGCCCATCGACGATCACGCCCTGCCCTTCGCGAAACAGATCCGGGACCAGACCGGCATAGCGCACTGGCACGCTTTCCAACCGGTCGGTTACCCGGAAGCTGATCGAGACACCGTCCGGCTGCCGCTCCACACTGCCCTCCTCGACCAGGCCGCCCAGGCGAATGGCCTGACCCGGCGTGACAGGCGCTTCGGCAAGATCCGCCGGTGCATAGAAATAGGACGCCCCTTCGCGCATGGCGGGCATGGCGAGCAGGGCGGCGACAACCAACGCCGCGACGGCGGCACCTGCCAGCAGCAGACGTTGATGCTTCGGCTTCATTTTTCGGCCCTTCGCATCGCCAGATACGCCCACAGCACCAGTCCGCCAATGCCGATCACGGTCACCAGATAAGCCGCCAGTATGAAATCCGCCTGCTCCGTCATGCCGAAGCCGCCAGTCGCGCGGCACGCGCCGCACGCTTTCGCAGCGCGATGACCGTCCGCATGCGCATGAGGACGATGCCCGCCATCAGCAACAGAAAGCCGGTGGCACTGGTCAGAAGCGGCCACAACATGCTGCCATCGATGCTGGAGCCGGTGACGGTGATCGAAGCGGGCTGATGCAGCGTATTCCACCATTCGACGCTGAACTTGATGATGGGCAGATTGACCAGCCCCACCAGCGCCAGAACAGAGGCCATCTTCGCGCCTCGCGACGGCTCATCGTGGGCGTGCATCAAAACAATGATGCCCAGATACAGGAAAAACAGCACCAGGACCGAGGTTAGTCGCCCGTCCCACACCCAATATGTGCCCCAGGTCGGTCGCCCCCACAAGGAACCCGTTATCAGGCACAGGGCGGCAAAGGTGGCACCGACCGGCGCCAGCGCCTGCAGCGCGACCTCCGCCAGCGGGTGTTTCCACACCAGTGCGGAAAAGGCGGCAATGCCCAGCCCCAGATAGCCGCCCATGGCAAGCCATGCCATCGGCACATGGACATACAGCATCCGCACGCTTTCCCCCTGCAGATAGTCAGCAGGTGCGCGAAACAGCCCCCAGTACAGCCCGGCGCACAGGATCAGAAGCCCGCTCCAGAATGTCCATCCGGTCAGCGGCTTCGCGATCCTTAGAAAACGAGCAGGGTTTGCGTAGCGGTGCATCTTGCCGTGCGAAATAGCATGCAAACGCTATTTTGCGAGTCGCCACCGCAAGAGAAATAGATGCAACGCGGGTTGGCAGGGGACGCAAACAACGCCATTTAACCGTACATGAAGACATTCAACACGAAAAAACCCTCGCTTGTCCGCACCTTCTGCCTGACGGGAGCGGCCGCCATGGCGCTGTCCGCCTGTGCGACATCATCCTCCAACAATGCCGCCCCGGGCGCCGCCAGCGACGCCCAGATGGAAACGAGTTTCAACATGACCGAACCGCATGACGTCCTTCTGGCCGAATGGGAGGGCTCCAATGGCGGTCTGCCACCCTTCGACCTCGCCGATCCTGAAAACCCTACCCTGTTCCGCCCCGCCTTTGATGAGGGGATCGCTCGCCTGAACGCAGATATGGAACGAATTGCGCAGAATCCGGAGGCGCCGACATTCCAGAACACGATCGTCGAAATGGAAAAGGCGGGCCGCGAACTCGACCGTCTTGGAACGGTTTTCTTCACGCTGGTATCCAGCCGCAATACGCCCGAGATTCAAGAAGTCGCCAGCGTGGTTCAGCCGCAGCTGACTACGGCTTATAATGCCATCAGTTTCAACGATGCGCTGTTTGCGCGCGTGAAGGCGGTTTACGACGCCCGCAATTCGTCCGGCCTTTCGCCGGAACAAATCCGCCTGACCGAAAAGAACTATGACGATTTCGTCCGCGCCGGTGCCGCGCTGGACGATGGCCCGCAGGCACGCGTCGGAGAGATCAATGAACGCCTGTCCGCGCTGTTCAATGATTTTTCCAACCGCGTTCTGGCCGACGAGGGCAAGTTGATCACCGTTGGCGAGCAGGCGGTGGCCTCGCTTCCCGCCGCGTTGCGGGCCAGCTTCGCAGCTCAGGCAAAGGATGCGGGCCAGTCGGGTTTCGCCGTCCCCAATACGCGGTCGTCGGTCGATCCCTTCCTGACCTTCTCCGATGATCGCGCCGCCCGCGAGGCGGTCTGGCGCGCCTTCGTCAATCGCGGCGACAATGGCGATGAAAACGACACCAATGCGCTGATCGCCGAAATCGTGAAGCTGCGTGCCGAGCGCGCAAAACTGCTGGGTTTCGAAAGCCACGCGCATTACCGTATGGCCGACACCATGGCGAAGACGCCGGATCAGGCCATGGACCTGATGATGCGCGTGTGGACGCCCGCCGTTGCCCGCGTCGGCGAAGAGGTCGCCGATATGCAGGCCCTCGCCAATGCCGAGGGCGCCGGTATCACGATAGAGCCCTGGGATTATCGCTATTATGCGGAGAAGGTTCGCAAGGACCGCTATGCGCTCGATCAGAACGAATTCAAAAACTATTTCGAACTGAACAACATGATTGCTGCCAGCTATTATATGGCAGACAGGCTGTACGGATTTCAGTTTGAGGAGGTGACCGGTACCGTTCCCACCTTCCATCCCGATGTGCGCGTCTATCACGTCACGAACAAGGACGGCAGCCATGCCGGTTACCTATATCGCGACGATTATGCGCGCGCGCAAAAACGGTCCGGCGCCTGGCAGTCGACGTACAGGGCACAGCAGCATATCGATGGGCAGAAGGTCCATCCCATCGTGTCGAACAATAATAATTTCACCGAGGGTGCCGACGGCGAACCGACGCTGATCAGCCTGGACGATGCGGAAACCCTGTTCCACGAATTCGGCCACGCGCTTCACGCCCTGTCGAACAATGTGGAATATCCGGGGCTGGGCGGCACGCCGCGTGACTTCGTGGAATTCCCCAGCCAGGTTCATGAAAACTGGGTGCTGACGCCGGAAGTCCTCGACCAATATGCCCGCCACTACCAGACCGGCGAAAAAATGCCGCAGGAGCTGATCGACAAGCTGAACGCCGCGCGCACCTTCAACCAGGGCTTCGCCACGGTTGAATATCTGGCGGACGCCATCGTCGACATGCAACTGCACATGAACCCGAACCCGCCGGCCGATTTCGACGCCGACCGGTTCGAGCGGGAGGCATTGGAAGAACTCGGCATGCCAGACGAGATTGTGCTGCGGCATCGTCTGCCGCACTTCAGCCATCTATTCTCCTCGGACGCCTATTCCGCTGGCTATTACAGCTATTTGTGGTCCGACGTGATGGCATCCGACGCCTGGTCGGCCTTCGAGGAAGCAGGCTCGCCCTGGGACCCGGCCACGGCCCGGAAGTTCCAGTCCATCATTCTCGCGACGGGCGACGCAATCCCGCGTGACGAGGCCTATCGGGAATTCCGCGGGCGCGATCCAGAGGTGGATGCGTTGCTGAAAAATCGCGGCTTCCCCACGGGCGAATAGGCCGCAGCGGTTACAGCCCGCCGGGCCCTCCGGCCACGCATATTGCTTGGAGCCGGGAGCCTGGCGCCAGCGCGTGAATGCCAGAGGGTCTGTAAGCCGGGTTCTGTAATCGGCGATCATTCATCTAGGGGCGCGGTTACCCGCGCCCTCCAGCAACCAACCCGGGCGACGGGCCGAAACCAGGCCCATATGCCGCCCCTATTCGGTCTTGCTCCCGGTGGGGTTTACCATGCGGGCGACGTTGCCGCCGCCCCGGTGCGCTCTTACCGCACCCTTTCACCCTTACCCCCGCGCCAATGGCCGGGGGCGGTTTCCTTTCTGTGGCACTGTCCCTGGGGTCGCCCCCGCCGGGCGTTACCCGGCACCGTGGTTTCGTGGAGCCCGGACTTTCCTCGGCACAATTTCACAATTGCAACGCGATCGCCCGACCCTCTGGCCGGCCCGGCTTAGGTCCGGGGGAAGTGGTTGCCAAGCACGAGATCATCAGGCTCGTAACTGCGAAGCAGCGCCAGCAGGATCGCCCGCGTCTCCACATCGATGTCCCCTTCGTGCAGGGCGGGGCGCCACCGGCGCTGAAAGGCGCTGACGCTCATGCGCGGAACACGCGTTTCATAGCCGAAGCGCCGCAGCGCTGTCAGCGTGCCGATGTCCGCCCATTTGGGATCGATACCGGGCTCCGGCCGCGCCTCGGCCAGTCCCGCCGCCGCCAGGCGTTCCCACGGGAACAGTTCGCCGGGGTCGATCTTGCGGTCTGGGGCGACATCGGAATGACCGACGACATTGCGCGGCTCGATGTCATGCCGGGCCAGAATACCCTTCATCAGTTCCTGCAGAGCCACCATCTGCGGTTCAGGAAATTCCGTGTAACCGTGGTCATGCCCCGGATTGGCCAGTTCGATGCCGATGCTGGCGGAATTCACATCCCTGATGCCCCGCCAATAGGCGCGGCCCGCATGCCAGGCGCGATCCGCCTCCGCCACCAGCCGCATGACGGTACCATCCTCGGCAATCAGATAGTGGGAGGATACGCCCGCGTCGGGGTCGCGCAGGCGCGCCAGCGCGGCAGCGGCGCTTTCCATGCCGGTATAGTGGATCACGCAGATCGACACTTTTTCTCGCCGCTCGTCGAAATTGGGCGAGGGGCTGTCGATGATGTCCATGCTATCTTCGTCCCCGCGAGATGATTTCCTCGGTCAGCTCTGGCTGCTTCTGTGCGCTGCGCCATGTGATGATGGCGACGCCCGCGAAACTTACAAGGGCACCCGTGATCAGACCGGCGGACACAGGCGTGTCAAAGAACAGCACCGCGAAAAATGCGGAAATCAGCGGCGTCGGCAGGGTCAGCGGCACGATCGTCGACACCTCATATTGCTGCAACAGCCAGCTCATCCCCGCATGACCGATCAGGGAGGAGAAGATCGCCGAGAAACCGACCCACCCCCAGATGGAAAGCGGCACATCCGACACATCCGCAAACGCGCCCGGTTCGAAAACAAGCGACAGACCGCCCAGGACCGGCACGCTGATCAGCGCCAGCCAGCCGTGAATATTCATCACGTTGACACCCTTCAGCTGCCGGAACAGCAGCGACCCGGTGGCCCATAGCAGCGATGCCATGACGGTCAGGCCGACGCCGCGCCACTCCTGCAGAATTGCCGGGTCGAAGCCCATGATGGCCACACCCAGAAAGGCCAGCGCGACACCCGCGATGCGGATCCACTTGATCCGCTCGCGCAGGAAAATGACGGCCATGATCAGGCTGAACGGCGCGCCCAGCTGGCCTGCAATGGCCAGCGCTGCGACATTTTCGGTAACCGCCATCGACAAATTGACCAGCGTCATGAACCCGGCCCCCGCGACCAGGCCAGTCGCGGCGATCTTCCGCATCTGGCCGGGTACCCAGCGGATGAAGGGCAGGCAGACGATCAGCGCAATTAGGTAGCGAAACGTGACGGCGGCCAGCGGGTCGATCGCGTCCACCGCCAGCTTCACCGCGATGATGTTAAGCGCCCAGCACAAATCTATGAACAGGATAAAGGCAAGGTGGAGCGGCCGCATGCAGGGGACCTAGATGCTGCGATGCAATATGGGAATGGAAAACCCCATGCATGTGCCGACGGGGCAGTCATGCAATTGCCTGGATATGGCGGCAATCAATGTGTCGCAGGCGGCGCTCGCAGAAAGGCGGCCTCGGCGCGTTCTTTCTCATTGAATTCACCGGATGGCTGGATCTCGACGGCAGACGGCGCATCGCCCAGCACCGGCGCATAGAAGCCGCGACAGGCGGGATGTTGTACGAACAGGTCGGCATAACCGAACAGGGTTTCTGCCGCGCCGATGATCAGGACGCCATCATCCGCGAGCGCGCGGCGCAGCATCTGGATCGCCTGCGCCTTTTCCTCAGCTGCCAGGTACATGAGGACGTTGCGGGCGAAAATAATATCGAATTTCCCGGTCCGTCCGGGCGCCACAGGGGGCGGCTGAAGCAGGCTGCGGCGTTCGAACCTGATGCTGTCGCGCACCTCCTTCGACACGATCCATTTGTCTGCATCCTGGGTGAAATGCCGCAGCAGCCGGTGGATCGACAGGCCGCGCTGCACCTCGAACTGGGAATATTCGCCTTTTTCGGCGCGCATGACGGCCGCATGGGAAATATCGCTGGCCAGAAGGTCGATGCGCCAACCCTGCCAGTCCGCCTGTTGCTCGATCAGTTGCATGGCGAGTGAATAGGGCTCCTGCCCCCCTGCGCAGGCCGCCGACCAGATGGAAAGATGCCGTCGTGCCGCCCGTGCGCCGCGCAAGCCCGGATAGACGGTGGCCTCCAGTTCGGTGAAGGGTGTGCGGTCGCGGAAGAAAAAGCTCTCATGGTTCAGCATCGCCTCCACCACGTGCCGTTCCAGCACATGACGATGAGGTGCGCTCACCAGCCTTTCCGCCAGCGCGTCGAGGGTCGCGCATCCTTCCCGCGCCATAATATCGCTTAGCCGCGCGGTCAGCAGATAGGATTTCTCGGGACTGAATTTCAGTCCGGCATTGCGCCGCAACACCTGCTCGAAAACCGGAAAACTTGCAGGCGGCACTGTCATGGAAATTCCAATAGGCTGGCAAGCTCGACTGTCAGGTGATCAAGGGGCAGAACCTCGTTCGCCAGTCCCGCCTTGGCGATGGCCCCCGGCATTCCCCACACTACTGAAGTCCGCGCGTCCTGGACCAGAATGGCGGCGCCCGCCTCTTTCATCCGCCGCGCGCCCGCCAGCCCGTCGCTTCCCATCCCGGTCAGCACGATGCCAAGTGCGGCCTTCCCCCAGCCGTCGGCAAGGGAACGGAACAGCGGGTTGACGGAGGGGCGGCAGAAATTTTCGGGCGCGTCGTTGGAAAGTGAAATAATGGCCGAACCGTCCAGGTACCGGCGCGCGGACATATGGGAATTGCCCGGCGCGACGTATATCCGCCCGGGCGCCAGCTGTTCGCCATCGACCGCTTCGGCAGCGGGAATATCGGTCAGCCGCGTCAGATGTTCCGCCAGAATCGCGGTGAACATGGGCGGCATGTGCTGCGTGATCAGGATCGGTACGGGCGGTGGATTGCGAAGTCCCTGAAGCAGCGCGAATAACGCCCTCGGTCCTCCCGTCGAGGCGCCGATGCCGACGATGGCGGGACGCTTCAATGGGGTTCTGGCCCTCTCTGGCCGCACAGGCCCGTCGATTGCCACACGCGGCACCGTCACATCCACCCTGGTCCCCAGTGCCAGAACCTTGCGTATCAGCTCGTCGCGAAAGGCGGGTGCCCCCTGGCCTGCCCAGCCGGAATCCGGCTTTGCCAGCGTGTCGACCGCGCCTGCCCGCAGCGCATCTATCGAGATGCGTGCATTGCGGCGAGAGAGGGTGGACACCATCACGACCTTCGCCCGTGGCGCCAGGGCAAGCAGTTGCGGCAGAACTTCTATACCGCTCATGCGCGGCATTTCTATGTCCAGCAGGATGACGTCGGGTCGCGCGGCGACCACTTCCGCCAGGGCCTCCTCGCCATTTCTGGCCATGCAGGCAATCTGAACGCCTGCTTCCCCCAACCAGCGCGCCATCAGGGCGCGGCTGACGCCGGAATCATCCACCAGCATCACGCGCGGGTGCGCCGACTCCGCAAGGCGGGCCTTGCCGGGCGCAGGAAGGGTCACCGCCTCCCACCTCCCCGGCACAGGAGAGGGAAGGTCAGGCGAGACCAACCTGGTTCAGCTTTGCCGCGATGATGTCGCGATCAAACGGCTTCATGATATATTCGTCCGCGCCTGCCTCTATGGCGGCGCGGATATGCGACATATCGTTTTCCGTGGTGCAGAAAATCACGGTTGGCCGCTTCTCAGTATCACGAGCCCGCAGATTTTCCAGGAATTGCATCCCACCCATCACGGGCATGTTCCAGTCCAGAAAGATGACATCCGGCATCTCCGTGCCGCAAAAATCCAGTGCTTCCTGACCATCGCATGCTTCCTCGACCTCAAGGTTGAAGTCCTCCAGAATTCTTCGGGCAACTTTCCTGATTACCTTGGAATCATCGACGATCAGACAACTACGCATGTACAAAATCCCAAATAGACACTCGATGACATGGGTAACGCTGACAAGTTGCCCCCGCGTTAAGCAGCCATGAAAAATCGGTCCGGCGTAATAATCTTTCCGATGTCCAGTTCGACCAGCAGCCCCCCCTCCCTCTGGACGATGCACGACGAAACCTGACGCCAGCGTTCGTCCAGGGTGGCGGGACACCGCCGACAGTCCGCCGCATCGACATTGATCACTTCGTCGACGGCGTCCACGATCAGGCCGAATGAATCGCCGCCAATAGAGACCACCACACATTTCGGCCGCACCCCCTGCGGCGCGGGGGGCATGCCTAGCCGGGTCCTCAGGTCGATGGCGGTAACCACATGGCCGCGCAGGTTCATCACGCCGGCAATCCAGGGCGCGGCAAGCGGGACCCTCGTTACCCTGCCCAGCCGCACGACATCCTCGACCGTGCCGACATCGATGCCGATTTCGGTGTCGCCCAACATCATCGTGACCAATTGCGTCATGCCGCCTTGTCCTTTCGGCTCATGCTAGATTCCACCAGTGTCAGCAGTCGGCGGCGATCCAGCTTGGTGACGTAGCGGTCAAAGCCTGCCAGCAGGCCCGCATCCATGTCGTCCTGCTCCGCCGGGGACGACAGCGCTAGCAGGGGCAGTTTCGTCCACTCGCCCCCAGCCCGAATGGCGCGTGCGAAGTCCATGCCGTTCTTTCCGGGCATCTCAATATCGGACAGGATCAGGTCGAACGGCTCCCCCGCGTCGCGCAGAGACAGCGCCTCGTCTACGCTTGCGGCCGACGTCACGTCATAGCCTGCCCGATCCAGAAGCGGCGTCAGCATATTCCGAAAAAACGGGCTGTCGTCAACGATCAGCACCCTGCCGCCCTTACCGGCACGCGGCGGTCCGCTCCTGCCGCCATAGCGTTCGTACAGCAGGTACGAAACATCGATAACTTCCGTCGCCTGGCCGTCGATCACCGCGCTGCCCAGCACCGCCGGATCATCAGACGTCATATCCAGCGCCAAATGCGCGTCGACGATGTCGACGACCTCATCGACCGCCAGTGCCACGGTCTCGTCGCGACTGGCAAATACCAGCGCCGTCTGCCGCCCGCCGTCAGGTGGCGCATAGGGGGCTGCCATATCGATCAGCCGAACCAGGCTTTCGCGCAGCTGCACGACGTGGTCGCGGCCCGACCGCTCTATCCGGTCATGCTCGATATCCTCGATGCGCGACACCAGGGCCAGGGGCACCGCGCGCGGGTGCGGCTGTCCCCCGGCACGGAACACCAGCATGGCATCCTTGGCCAGCGCCGCCTCGCAGACCCCCTCTTCATTCTCCTCGGGTTCCTCGATCGCGCTGTCGCCCAGATGTTCTGCCAGCCCGGTAACATCCAGAATCATGATGACTTCGCCATCGCCCAGAATGGCATTGCCGGAATAGACGCCCAATGCCGACAATGGCCGCGAAACCGGCTTGATCACCAGTTCCTCGGTATCGAAAATCGTGTCGACCAAAATGCCGAACTGGGTGCCGCCACCGCGTATCACCAGGACGTGATCGCTGTCGGTCCCCCCGGTCTGCAGCACCTCCCCCAGATGGAGAAGCGGCAATAACCGGCCACGAAGCCTCAGGACCGGCACGGGCCCCGCCATTTCGATGCGATGGCCGCCATGGTCGCCCGTCCGCACCAATTCCGCCACGGCCATTTGCGGCACGGCAAAACGCGCCTCCCCCACCCCAACGATCAGGGCGGGCATGATCGCCAGCGTCAGCGGCACGCGGATCGAAAAGCGCGTTCCCTTGCCAGGGCTGGAGTCGACCTCGATTGTGCCACTCATCCTTTCGATATTCGCGCGCACCACATCCATGCCGACGCCCCGGCCCGATACTTGCGTGATTTCGGCGGCCGTCGACATTCCCGGCGCAAAGATCAGGCGTGCCAGCTGCGCCTCGGTCGCGGCGGCTGCCTCAGCGGGCGACATCTGTCCCCTTTCCACCGCCTTTTCGCGCAAACGCCCGAAATTCAGGCCCCGCCCATCGTCGGACAAGGTGAGGGTAATATGCCCACCTTCCTGCACGGCCGTCAGCCTGATGGTACCCCTCGGCGACTTCCCCTGCATGCTTCGTTCCGATGGCGTTTCCAGGCCATGGTCTGCGGCATTCCGTACCATGTGGGCCAGCGGATCCTTGATCAGCTCCAGCATCTGGCGGTCCAGTTCCGTGTCGCCGCCTTCCAGTTCCAGGTCGATTTCCTTACCCAGATCGACGCTCAACTGCCGGACAATACGGGGCAGCAGGTTCCAGGCACCGGAAATAGGCTGCATTCGCGTTCGCATGACACTGTCCTGCAAACGGCTGATCTGCGCGCTCAGCCGCTGCAGCGGCAGGTCCAAATCGGTCGATCCCGTGGCCCGGCGCTCCTGGATCAGCTGGTTGCGGGTCAGGACCAGTTCCGAAACGCTGGTCATCAGCTCTTCCAGCAGGGTCACCGACACGCGGATCGACTGGTTCGCCATGGACCCTTCATCCCTGCTCGCGGCGATATCTCCCGCATTTCCGGTGGCCTCCGGGTTTGGCGCGCAAAGGGTTTCTCCGCGCGACAGACGGTCCAGCCGCTCGATCAGCTTCCCATCGTGGCCTTCAGGCTCCTTACCGTCCACGCCTATGCTATGTGTGATTTGCCGGATGGTATCGATGGCGGACAATGTTTCAGTGACGATGGCGGCGTTCGCCTGCAATTCGCCGTCGCGCAGCTTTCCCAACAGCGTTTCCGCCGCATGCGCCACCCGCTCCAGCCGCGGCAAGGCGATAAAGCCGCACGACCCCTTTACGGTGTGAACCAGCCGGAAAATATTGGCCAGAACCTCGGCATCGGATGGATCGCGCTCGAACCGCACCAGTTCGTTCGCCACGATCTGCAGGTTTTCTGCTGTCTCCGACAGAAATTCAGGAAGAAGGTCATCCATCGCGTACAAGGGCCTCTGGCTCGATCAACCTGAAACCTGCACGCCGTCTAGTTAAGGACGGGTTAGGCGCCAGAGCGCGGATCGGGGCTGCGCCGAAGCTGTGGGAATTCCGTGCGCGCTGGGCTAGAGCGCTCCGCCATGACAACCCAATCCCCCATCTCCCGCGGACTATTGCCCGAGGGGTTTCACGATCGCCTGGCCCCAAAAGCGGCTGCGGCCGAGCGCCTGGTGCGGACCCTATCCGATTCGATCAGCGCCCACGGCTATGACCGTATCCAGCCGCCGCTTGCGGAATTCGAGGAAAGCCTCGTCGGGCGACTGTCCGACGGCGGCGCGCAGGATCTGCTGCGTCTGATCGATCCGCTGTCGCAGCGCACGCTGGCGATCCGGTCCGATATCACGCCGCAGGCAGGCCGTATCGCCGCCACCCGCCTCGCCCATCGCGCGCGTCCGTTGCGGCTGTCCTATGCCGGACCCGTCCTGCGCGTGCGCCCGCCGCAGGTGGGGGCGGAGCGGGAAATGATGCAGGTCGGAGCCGAACTGATCGGCGCCGATACCGTCGCCGCCGCCGGCGAGGTGCTGGGCGTCGCGCTGGAGGCATTGACGGCTGCCGGCTGCACCGGCCTTTCCGTCGATCTGACGCTGCCGTCGCTGGTGGGGGAGCTTGCCGCATCGGACTGGCCGGTCGAGAATCTGGCCGCCGTTCAGGCAGCGCTCGATGGCAAGGACCAGGGCGCTCTGGCGGCAGCCGGCGGCACGGCCTATGCCCCACTGATCGATGCCGCAGGGCCGGTAAAGCCCGCCATATCGGCGCTTAGGCGGGCGGGCATGGGACCGCTGTTCGACCGGCGCATCGATGCCGCCGAAATTCTGGCATCCGGCGCCTGCGCCGTGGCCAACGTCACGCTTGACCCGACGGAACGGCGCGGCTTCGAATTTCAGACATGGCTGGGGTTCAGCCTGTTTGCCGATGGCGTCCCGGGTGAGATCGGTCGCGGCGGGACATATAAGGTCGTCCATCCCGACGGGCATGAGGAAGCCGCCGTCGGCGTTTCGCTTTACACCGATTCGCTGGTGCAGGCAGATTTTGCGGGCGCGACGACACAGCGGATATTCCTGCCGCTCGGCACGGACGCTGACACCGGACGGACTCTACGTGCGGAGGGGTGGGTTACCGTCGCGGCGCTGTCCGATGCGGACCGGGCAGAGGCGCTGGGCTGTACGCACCGCTGGGATGGCAAGGCCGTGGCCCTGTGACGGAGGAGGAAGCAAGGGACCTGCGCGCCACGGCGCAGCGTGCCAGCTCCTTCGCCACGGTCGCCCTGTTTATGGCAACGATGGCGCTTGCGCTTGCCATCCTTGGCCTGTTCATGCCGATCCGTTAAGGCGCAGGCCCTTCGGTCACCTTCCCCCACGCGCCGGAATGCCGCGGCACCGCCGGATAGTGTAACAATTCACCAAGACGTTCTTCTTTTGCGATCAGGACATTTCAGACCATGACCAACGTAACCGTTATTGGCGCACAATGGGGCGATGAGGGCAAGGGCAAGATCGTCGACTGGCTGGCGGCCCGTGCCGACGTCGTCGTCCGCTTCCAGGGCGGCCATAATGCCGGCCATACGCTGGTGGTGGACGGAAAGGTCTACAAGCTCAGCCTGCTGCCCTCCGGCATCGTGCGCGGTACCCTGTCGGTTATCGGCAATGGCGTCGTCCTCGACCCCTGGGCGCTGGTGCGAGAAATGGAGACGCTGCGTGAACAGGGCGTGACCATCACGCCCGCGCAATTGCGGCTCAGTGAAACCTGCCCCCTCATCCTGCCATTTCACCGCGACCTCGACGGGCTGCGAGAGGATGCGTCGGGGGAGGGCAAGATCGGCACCACCCGGCGCGGCATCGGTCCCGCCTATGAGGACAAGGCCGGACGCCGCGCGCTGCGCGTCTGCGATCTGCGCGACCTCGCCCGTGTCGGCCCACAGCTTGACCGGATAGAGGCGCACCATAATGCCCTGCGCGCCGGGTTTGGCGTCGATCCCATAGATCGGGCCGAGCTGGTCGCGGAACTGGAGAAGATCGCCGAACAGGTCCTCCCCTTCGCCGGTCCCGTCTGGCGCGACCTGAACGAAGCCCGCCTGCAGGGAAAGCGCATCCTGTTCGAGGGCGCGCAGGGTGTCCTCCTCGACGTCGATCACGGCACCTATCCGTTCGTCACCAGCTCCAACACCGTCTCGGGCACGGCAGCTTCCGGGTCCGGCCTTGGCCCCAGCGCGGCGGGTTATGTGCTCGGCATCGTAAAGGCGTATACCACGCGCGTCGGTTCCGGCCCGTTCCCAACCGAGCTGGAGGATGCAACGGGCCAGAAACTCGGCGAGCGCGGTCATGAATTCGGCACGGTCACCGGGCGGCGTCGCCGTTGCGGCTGGTTCGATGCGGCGCTGGTGCGGCAGTCGATCGCCATATCGGGCGTCGCGGGCATGGCGCTGACGAAGCTCGACGTGCTCGACACGTTCGAGACGCTGCGCATCTGCACCGGCTACCGCGTGGATGGCGTCGAATATGATTATCTGCCCGCCGGTGCGCAGGCGCAGCTTGCTGCCGAACCGATCTATGAGGAGTTTCAGGGGTGGGAGGGGACGACCGCCGGCGCGCGGTCCTGGACCGACCTGCCTGCTCAGGCGGTGAAATATGTGAAGCGCATCGAGGAACTGGTCGGCTGTCCCGTGGCGCTGGTCTCTACCAGCCCGGAGCGCGACGACACGATCCTGGTGACCGACCCCTTCGCGGCATAGCGCCCTCTCCTGATCGACTTTCTGGTTCTCATTGAGCAAGAAAACTCGTTTCCGGTATTTCGGGATCGGGGGTACTCTCGCTCGACTGAAAGAACCTGGGAGAGGAAGTCATGGACGCCCGCACGAACGATCCGCTGGAATGTCCGGTAAAGAAGCCCGCAGCAAAGCGCGCACTTCTGGGCCGTACCAACCGCGACTGGTGGCCCAATCAATTGTCGCTCGACATATTGCACCAGAAGGGCATTTCCGGCGACCCGATGGGCGACGACTTCAACTATGCCGAAGCGTTCAAATCCCTCGACTATGACGCGGTCAAGCGTGACCTGACTGCATTGATGACCGACAGCCAGCCGTGGTGGCCGGCCGATTACGGACATTATGGCCCCTTCTTCATACGCATGGCCTGGCACTCGGCAGGAACGTATCGCACGGGCGACGGGCGCGGCGGCGCGGGTTCGGGCCAGCAGCGCTTCGCCCCGCTGAACAGCTGGCCGGACAATGCCAATCTGGACAAGGCGCGCCGCCTGCTATGGCCGGTGAAGCAGAAATATGGCGCGAAGCTCAGCTGGGCCGACCTGATGATCATGGCGGGCAATGTCGCCATTGAATCCATGGGCGGACCCGTGTTCGGCTTTGGCGGCGGACGCGCCGACGTCTGGGAACCGGAAAAGGATATTTACTGGGGCACGGAGGAGGAATGGGTCGGCCAGGGCGCCGAAACCCGCATCCAGCCTGACAAGGACGTCGTGCTCGAAGATCCGCTGGCTGCGATCCAGATGGGCCTGATCTACGTCAACCCAGAGGGGCCGGGCGGCGATCCGGATCCGCTCGGCTCGGGCCGCGACATTCGCGAAACCTTCAAGCGCATGGGCATGAATGACGAGGAGACCGTCGCTCTGACGGCGGGCGGGCACACGTTCGGCAAATGCCACGGTGCAGGCGACGCCTCCCTGGTCGGCGCAGAGCCAGAGGGATCCGACATCGCACAGCAGGGCCTCGGCTGGCAAAGCGGCCATGAAAGCGGCATTGGCGATCATACGATAACCAGCGGCCTTGAGGGCGCATGGACACCGACCCCCATCAAATGGGACATGAGCTATTTCGCCATGCTGCTGGACCATGAATATGAACTGGTCACCAGCCCCGCGGGCGCCAAGCAATGGCAACCCGTCGGCAATCCAGAGGAGACGCTGGCACCAAAGGCGCACACGCCTGGCGTAAAGGTGCCGACCATGATGACGACGGCCGACATGGCGATGAAGATGGACCCGGAATATCGCAAGATTTCCGAACGCTTCCGCGATAATCCCGATGAATTCGCCGATGTCTTCGCGCGCGCATGGTTCAAACTGTGCCACCGCGACATGGGGCCGAAGGCTCGTTACCTCGGCCCTGAAGTCCCCGCAGAGGACCTGATCTGGCAGGACCCCATCCCGCAGGCCGACTATGCGCAGATCGACGATGGCGACGTCGGGCAGCTAAAGTCAAAGCTGCTCGACTCCGGCCTCAGCGTTGCGGAACTGGTGACCACCGCCTGGGCCTCCGCCTCCACCTATCGCGGGTCCGATCATCGCGGCGGCGCCAATGGCGCGCGCATCCGGCTGGCCCCGCAAAAGGATTGGGAGGTCAACCAGCCCGAACAGCTGTCCCGCGTTCTTGGCGTCTTGGAAAAGATCAAGGCTGATTTCAACGGCAGCGCGTCGGGCGGCAAGAAGGTCAGCATCGCCGACCTGATCGTGCTGGGCGGCAGCGCGGCCATTGAAAAGGCGGCGAAGGACGCTGGCCACGACATCAGCGTTCCGTTCACGCCGGGCCGCACCGACGCCAGCCAGGAGCAGACCGATATCGAAGGTTTCGAGGTTCTGGAGCCAAAGGCGGACGGTTTTCGCAACTATCTGAGCACGAAGCATAGCGTTCCTACGGAGGAACTGCTGGTCGATCGCGCGCAATTGCTGGGACTCAGCGCCCCGGCAATGACTGCACTAGTCGGCGGCTTGCGGGTCCTGGGTGTCAATCATGATGGACGGCCACACGGCGTCCTGACCGATCGGCCAGGCCAATTGACCAACGATTTCTTCGTTAACCTGCTCGACATGGGCATGGCATGGAAAGAAGTCGACGACAGCGGCGATGAAGTGTTCACCGGCACCGACCGCCACAGCGATGAGCAGAAATGGACGGCGACCCGTACCGACCTCGTGTTCGGATCCAATTCGCAACTGCGCGCCATTTCAGAGGTCTATGCGGCCCATGATGCAAAGGAGACGTTCGTTCGGAACTTCGTGGCCGCATGGGTTCAGGTCATGAACGCCGACCGCTTCGACCTGGTCTGAGCTCATTACATGTCCCTACCGGCCTGCTCGACAAGGCCGGGGGGACAGGTTTCCCGCCGCGGCGCCCCCCGCGTCGCGGCGATGAAGCCGGGGAGGAGAGACATATGCATCTTCGCGACATCGACACGCTCGATGCGACCCGAACCTATTGGGTACCTGCTGTCGTCGCGCCAGCACGACATTGGGGCGGCATGCCCACCTGCCGCAAGGGCGCGCGTTTCATGGCTGACCGCCGCACGCTGCAGCCCAGCAGGGACGCGTTCGAGGCCTTCGACAGCAAGGCGAGCTGCCTGCAATGGATCATGCGCCACCGCGCCGAACTGAACCGAAACATCGCGGGCGCGCAGGTACATGCCGTCGCGCTCGACGAATGGGTTCTCGGCCTCGCCTGAGGAGCGGTCGCGCCGCGATCGGCCGGGAACGCCGACCCTAGAACACGCCCATGGAGAGGCCCGCCGCCATCGCCTGGCCAAGCTCTGCGCACCGTGCCAATTCCCCGCCCTCTATCTGCTTTTCCGCCAGAATCTCCTCGGGCGTCTGCGCGGACACATTGACGATCAGGGCATCCTGCACCGGTTTCAGCCGCCAGCCCTTCGCGATGCGGGCGGTCTGCCGCGCGCAATTCTCTCCGTCGGATCCCGCACACACCATCTGCGCATAGGGGCGCCCTTCGATGCGGCCCAGTACGGGATAATAGCAGCGGTCGTAAAAATCCTTCATCAACCCGGCAATCGCCGCCAGATTTTCCGGGGCAGCGAAGATATAGCCATCCGCCGACAGCAGGTCGTCGGGGCCGGCATCCACAGCTTGTTTCAATATCGTCTCGACGTGCGCTTCGTCCCGCGCAGCCTCAGCGGCCGCCTCCGCCATCTGCCGGGTGCCTCCGGTGCGTGAATGATAGATGATCGACAGCCTGGTCACCGGCCCGCAGCCTAGCGAGCTCTCCCCCGGATGCAAAAACCGGTACACGAAGCGAACTTATCCCCGCCGCCTGCGTTGCCAGATCGAACCGGAATACCGGCAAACCCGCCCGTTCCTTCTGGCGGGAATCAGGTAAGGGAAAGGCTGCAAGATGTTAGAACATATTCCGCATTGGCTCGGATCGGCTCTCGGCAATGTCCGCGCGGGACATAATAAGCTGACCATCGTGCAGGAGGATATGGAGCTGGGCGACGTCGATATCGAACTGTCCAGCCCTGCATTTGCCATGAACCAGCCGATGCCCCTGCGCTACACTGCTGATGGAGAAGGAATCTCGCCGCCGCTTTCCTGGGAACATGTCCCACCCGGAACGCAAAGCCTTGCCCTCATTGTCGAGGATGCCGATTCGCCATCGCCGCAGCCTTTGGTGCATGCCATTTATTGGAATTTGCCCTCGTCCGAACGCTATCTGGCCGAAGGCGCGATTCGGGAGGATGGGCGCGGCAGCCTCGATGGCCGCGACGTGGGACGCAATTCCTATCTTGTGGAGGGATGGTTGCCGCCCGACCCGCCCACCGGCCATGGCCCGCACGATTATGTCTTTCAATTGTTCGCGCTGAAAGACACGCCGGACCTTGGCGAGACGCCGGGGCGCAGCGCGTTTGTCAGTGCGATCAAGGGCCGCATTCTCGGGGCCGGCATTCTTGTCGGCACCTATGAGCGCGGGGCGAAGGAAAGGGTTTCTTCCGACGTCGCGACGATGGCACCGGCGTAACGACGCCATAAGGCGGCGCGGCGTTCGATCTGCAACGCCGCCTTCGTTTCTCATTGGGGTGGCACTGTTTTCGTGTTCGCTGAACGCCCCAACGGTTAAGAGGGCGCCTCACCCTTTGCGCCGCCCCCGCGGCATGGACAGGATTCGCCATTTCCCCATCCCCTCGCCTCGGCCTGATCGTCAACGCGCATAGCCGCAAGGGCGCCGACATGTTTTTGCATGCAAAGGAGGCATTGCAGGCGGCGGGCGCCACGCTCGTATTTGCAGAGGCGGTACCACGCCCGGACCGGATTTCGGCGGCGATCGACACGGCCATCGCGAAAGGGGCGACGCGGCTCGTCATAGGCGGGGGCGACGGGACCATCTCTTCTTCTGCAAAGCAGATCGCGGACGCTGGCGTCGAAATGTCCATGCTGCCGCTGGGGACCGCGAACAGCTTTGCGCGCACCATCGAAATGCCGCTGGATGTGGAGGGCGCCTGCCGGATGGCCGTCACCGGCAATGTTCATCTGGTGGACCTCGGCAGGCTCGGCGATCATTATTTCACCAACGCCGCCGCCATCGGCCTGCCGGCGGAAATCGGTCGCACCGTCCCCGACGGGCTGAAACGCATATTCGGTCGCCTCGCTTATCTGCTTTGGGCGATTTATAAGCTGATAAAATTCAAGGGGTTCACGTGTACTGTCGACGATGGAACGGGCAAAAGATCATATGAGGTCGTAGAGGTACGCATCGCCAATGGCCGGTACCTGGGCGGTCTGATCGCGGTACCGGACGCCGATCCGGAAGATCACAGATTGACGGTCCAACTGGTACGCGGTGTCAGCGGCTGGCAGTTGGCCCATGCCTGGGCCCATATGGCAACGGGCGATGCCCCCCAGGCTGGCGAAGTCACCGAGCTGATCGCAAAAAGATTCGAGATCGTGACCGACCCGCCGCAACCGGTATCTATTGACGGAGAGGTACTTGCTCAAACGCCGACATTGGTTGGCCTGGCTCCGGGCGTGCTGAAACTTGTGGTCCCGGCTGCATAGCGCCCGTCAGTTCCAGCTGGTTTTCGAATCCGGAGGCGTACCCTTCTCATCATTCGTAACGTCGTTCAGCGTTTTGCCGGGCGCGGCCTCTTCCTTCTTCAATTCGTCGCTTTTTGGCGCCTTTTTCTGCACCTTGTCCTGGGGAGGCGTTTTCGGGGGTTTGGCCATGGCTCGCTCTCGCTTCCGTTCTCGTTTCGCGAAATCAACCGCCGAAGCCGGGCGCCGTTCCGTCGGCCGCTGTCACAGTATCTTCATGCAAAAAAAGGTCGGCGCTGGGAACCCGTCCCTGGAAGGGGCGTTGATGGGGGCAGATAGCGAATGACACCCCCCGCTCTCGCTATCTCACCCACGAGGCCCGATCCAGCGCCACCCCCCCCCCAACGGCCCTGGATCGGGCTTCACCTTATTACACACAGTGCGAATTCGCCGGAACCGATTGGTTCGGACGATGGTTCTGGTGAACGAGGACAGCGGGACTGTTCCTGGGAAGAAGGAGTATCGAGATGCGTAAACTTACGATCGTAGCCCTGGCCACGCTTGGCCTGGCACTCACAGCGTGCAACACTGTCAAAGGCGCTGGCGAGGATGTAAAATCCGTTGGCGAAGCCGGCGAAGACGTCATCGACTGATTTAGCCGATTTTTTCGATGAACGGCGTCGCCCTCGGGCGGCGCCGTTTTTCGTTCGCGCTGTTGAAATTTTCGTTCGTTCGCTTGTAAATATCCCACACCCCTTGTGCCGGTCCGCCGCGCTTGCGAGAGGGCGGCGCAACATAGAATTTGGGAGCAGGCCATGAATATCGCCTTTATCGGACTCGGAAACATGGGCGGCGGTATGGCCGCCAATCTGGTCAAGGCATCGCACGATGTACGCGCCTTCGATCTCAGCGAAGAGGCGCTGTCCCGTGCGGAATCTGCGGGCTGCACCCGTGCCGCCTCCGTTGCTGAGGCTGTGGCCGCCGCGGACGCCGTCGTCACGATGCTACCGGCGGGCACCCATGTTGCCGCGGTTTACGGGAACGAGGTTTTCGATTCAGCCGCAAAAAACACGCTACTGATCGACTGTTCCACCATCGACGTCGCCACCGCCCGCGCCGTGGGCGAAGATGCAAAGTCGCGCGGCTTTGCCATGGTCGACGCCCCCGTCTCCGGCGGCATCTCCGCTGCGTCGGCAGGAACGCTGACATTCATGGTCGGCGGGGAAAAGGAGGCATTCGACCGCGCAGAACCGATCCTGTCGGCGATGGGAAAGGCGGTCATCCATGCCGGGGATATCGGCAATGGCCAGGCGGCGAAGATCTGCAACAACATGCTGCTGGGCGCCACGATGGCCGCCACGTCGGAAACGCTCGCCCTTGCCGAAAAGCTCGGCCTCGATCCGCAGACCTTCTATGACATTGCCAGCGTCTCGTCGGGTCAAAGCTGGTCGCTGACATCATATTGCCCGCTGCCCGGCGTCGGCCCGCAGAGTCCGGCCGATAATGACTATCAGGGCGGGTTTGCCGCCGCACTGATGCTGAAGGACCTGAAGCTGGCGGCGGATGCGGCGCGTACCGCCGACGCCGCCGTGCCCATGGGCGGCCTTGCCGGCTCGCTCTACCAGATGCTGGTCTCGGCGGGCGAAGGCGGGCGCGACTTTTCCGCGATCATCGAAATGCTGCGCGGGAAGACCGCCGCCCGCTAGGGCGCGTCGTCTCCGCGCCGCATTTTTCGGCCTCGTTCGGTTATTTTGTCTCATTTCGGCGCTCGGCGCTGCCGTTCGGCGTCTTAGCCTGCTAAGCGCACGCCCGACATGATCCCGGAACTTGGACATTTGGCCCTGTGGCTCGCTGCGGCGCTCGCGCTGATGCAGCTTGTCGGCGGTGAAGTCAGCCTGCGTCGGCGCGATGACGACGCCGCGCTGCGGCTGCTGGTGCCCGCCGCGATCGTGCAGGCTGCCCTTTGCCTCGTTGCCTTTGGCGCGCTGATCTACTGTTTCGCGGTTTCCGATTTCTCCGTGCAGTTGGTTGCCACGAACAGCCACACCATGAAGCCCTTCGGCTATAAGCTAACGGGCGCCTGGGCGAACCACGAAGGGTCAATGCTGCTGTGGGTCAGCGTGCTTGCCGTCTTCGCCGCCGCCGCCGCGTATCGCGCCCGCGCGCTCGGCCCCAGGTTTAGGGGCCGCCTGATCCAGACGACCGGCGCCATTGCGCTCGGCTTTTACGCCTATCTGCTTCTTTCTTCGAACCCGTTCCTGCGCCTCGACCCCGCCCCGGTGGAGGGTAACGGGCTTAATCCGCTGTTGCAGGACCCCGGCCTCGCCTTTCACCCGCCACTTCTTTATCTCGGCTATGTCGGGCTCAGCGTGGCCTTTGCCTTTGCCGTTGCCGCCCTCATCGAACGGCAGGTGGGGCCGCAATGGGCACGCGCAGTAAAGCCATGGATCCTCGCCGCCTGGGCCTGCCTGACCGCTGGCATCACGCTCGGCAGCTTCTGGGCCTATTATGAACTGGGCTGGGGCGGCTGGTGGTTCTGGGATCCGGTGGAAAATGCCAGCCTGATGCCGTGGCTGGCCGCCACCGCCCTGTTCCATTCCGCCAGCGTCTTGGCGCAGCGTGACGCGCTCCGGAACTGGACCATTCTGCTCGCGGTTGCGGCGTTCAGCTTTTCGATGATCGGCACCTTCATCGTCCGTTCCGGCCTTCTGACAAGCGTACACGCCTTCGCCGTCGATCCGGAGCGCGGCCTCTTTTTGCTGGCGCTGCTTGGCCTCTATGTCGGCGGCGCCCTGACGCTCTACGCCCTGCGCGCCGGCACGGTCAGCGCGGGCGCGGGATTTCGCCTGCTCAGCCGGGAGGGGGCGCTCGTCGTCAACAATCTTCTCCTGTCCGCCATTCTGGGTGTCGTTTTCATCGGCACCCTCTACCCGGTCGCACTTGAGGGGCTGACGGGCGAGCGTGTGTCCGTTGGACCGCCCTATTTCGAGGCGGCGCTCGTCCCCCTGATCCTGCCGCTCCTCATACTGATGGCCGTGGGGCCGCTGCTCAGCTGGCGCAAGATGAACGTCGCACGGCTGAAATCGCGGCTGCTTTTCTTTGCCGCTGCCGCATTAGTAGTCGCCGTCGCGATCTGGCTGGGCGGCATGCGCTCGGTTCTCGCCATTGCCGGCATCGCCATCGCCGTCTGGCTCGCCATTGCAAGCCTCTCCCTCCTTCGAAAGCGGCCCTCCGCCCGTATCTTCGGCACCGCCGTCGCCCATCTGGGCGCCGCCATCATCGCGGTGGGGGTCAGTGTCAGCGCCGCCGGCTCCATCGAACGCACGCTCAGTCTTGCGCCCGGTGAAACAGCGAACATGGCGGGGTTCGCGGTCCGCATGCTGAACGTGGAACCGACCGCTGGACCGAATTATACCAGCGTCATGGGAACACTGGATGTCGGCCGCGGCACACGCACATATATGCTGATGCCGGAGCGGCGCGCCTTCATCACGCCGATGCAGGTAACGACGGAGACGGACATCCTGCCTTTGTGGGACGGCAATCTCTACGCAGTTCTGGGCGAAGGCTCAGGCGATGGGCGCTGGCAGGTGCGGCTGAATTGGCAGCCGATGATCGCGCTGATCTGGATTGGCGGCATCATTGCGGCGCTTGGCGGCGTCGTGGCAATATATGGCGGCCGCGTGCAGCGGCGGCGTGACAGAAGGGGATTGCCCGCATGACGAAGCGCCTCGCCCTCATCATTCCGCTTTTTCTGTTCGTTACTTTCGTGGCGGTGGCGATTTTCGGTCTGGGGACCGACTCCAACCGCCCCATCGAATCGCAAATGATCGGTCAGGCCGTGCCCGATTTCGATCTGCAGGGGCTGGATGCCCAACATCCCGGCCTGTCGTCGCAGGATCTGCGGCAGGGCACCGTCACCCTGGTCAATCTGTTCGGCAGCTGGTGCCTGCCCTGTCGCGTGGAGGCACCTCAATTGGAGCGGTTGAGCGAAGCCGGCATCGTCATCCATGGCATCGCCATTCGCGATGAAGGTCCGGCCGTCACCGAGTTTCTGACGCGCTATGGCGATCCCTTCCGACGCATCGGCATGGACCCACGCGGGCGGATGCAGATCGAACTGGGCGCGAGCGGCGTGCCGGAGACCTTCCTGATCGATGGGAAGGGCGTGATCCGCCGGCAATGGATCGGCGTCATCCGCGAAGAGCAGGTGGACGAGATCATTGCAGAGGTTGAGCGGCTGCAATGACGCGCCGCCGCCCCTTCTCCGGCCCGATCGCCTTCGCCGCGCTGCTGCTTGCGGGCTTTGCAGATGCCCCGTTGTCCGATCCCGCGCGGGAGGAGGCGGCGCAGTCGCTGATGCATGAGTTGCGCTGTCTGGTCTGCCAGGGCCAGTCGATCGCCGAATCGGATGCCGAAATGGCGGCTGACATGCGCACTCTTGTGCGGGAGCGGATAGCGGCGGGCGAGGACCCCATCGAAATCCGCAATTATCTGGTCAGCCGCTATGGCGACTGGGTCACCTTCTCGCCGCCAAAGCGCGGGCCGCACCTGATCCTGTGGCTGGCGCCGCTGCTCTTGCTGCTTGGCGGCGGTGTGCTTGCCGCGCGTATGTTCAGGCGGAAACATCCATGAGCTGCGCGGCATGAGCTTCGCGTTGCCCCTGCTCGCCATCCTGCTGGTGGCGGCCGCGCTACGCGCCGCGCGTATGCCGGTGGTGGCGGTGGTGATCGTCGCCGTTCTGGGCGGCGGTGCCTATGCCATTACCGGAATGCCCGGCCTGCCGTCACAGCCTGTCGCTGCCCCCACGCCGCCGCCCGGTAATGCCGCGCGGCAGGCAGAGGCGCAGACGGCCCTTCTGTCCGATCCAGGCAATGTTGCCGCCTGGGCGCAATTTTCCGATTCGCTGATCGCCGAGGGGCGCAGCCTGGAGGCGGTGGAGGGTCTGCGCCTTGCCGTACACGCCATGCCGCAAAGCGCCGATCTTTGGGTACAGCTTGGCAGCGCCCTGATGTCGCATGGCGACGGCGTCATCACACCTGCGGCGCGGCTTGCCTTCGGCCGCGCGTCGGCGCTGCAGCCGGAACATCCAGCGCCGCCCTATTTTCTCGGCCTCGCCTATCTACAGGCGGGTGAACCGGACCAGGCCCTTGCCGTCTGGCGTGACCTGGAACAGCGCACACCACAGGGTGCACCCTGGCGCGCCGACCTTCAGGAGAGGATCGGCGCGGCCGAGCGCATGGGCGCCGCGATGGCGACCACGACCGAGTGAGCCGCCCTTATCGGGTGGCCAGCATTTCCTCTTTAATCCGTAACTTTTCTCTCTTCAGCGCGTGCAGGCGGACCTCGTCTGGCAGGGGGCGGTGCGTTTCCGCCTCAATTTTCGTTTCCAGCGCTTCATGTTTCCTGGCGAGCGCATCCGAATATGCCTGACCCATGGTCTAAACCTCCTTGATTGAAGTGACACGGAACGGCTAGCCAATCACAGAAAAATGAGTCTGTCATCCCCGCCCGTCCACGGGCCGGGGCAGGTCGTCGCGGAACTGGTCATGAAGGGCGGCATAATGGAAGAAGGCGAAGCGCGAATCCGCTTACAGGGGGTTTTGGTCGAACATGCCGACCTCGACGCCGCCATCACCGCGCTGTCACAGCAGGCATCGCCCGACCAGTTGCAGTTGATGCGTCTGAAAAAGCGCAAATTGCAGCTGAAGGACCGCATCGAACATCTGCGCGATATCTTGAATCCCGACATTATCGCATGATCTGGGCCGCATGAGCCCGCTGCGCCGCCTGCCCGATACGCTCGTCGATCGAATTGCGGCGGGCGAGGTCGTGGAACGGCCCGCCTCCGCCGTGAAGGAACTGGTGGAAAACGCCCTCGACGCCGGGGCGACGCGCATCTCCATCGATCTGGAGGAGGGCGGCACCGACCGCATCGCCATCACCGATAATGGCCATGGCATGTCGGCGGAGGAGTTGCGCCTGGCAGTAGAACGGCACTGCACGTCGAAACTGCCGGACGGCGATCTGCAGCACATCGCAACGCTTGGATTTCGCGGGGAGGCGCTGCCCTCCATCGCCAGCGTCAGCCGTTTCGAACTGGCCAGCCGCCCGGCCGGAGCGGATGGTTGGGCGATAGAGATCGACCATGGCGAAATGCTTTCCGACGCCCCCGCCGCGCTGGCGGAGGGGACGCGCGTTACGGTGGGCAGTCTGTTCGGAAAAATCCCCGCTCGCCGCAAATTCCTAAAAACGCCGCGCGCGGAAATGGGCGCGATCAGCGACATTGTCCGTCGGCTCGCCATGGCGAGAGCCGACGTGGCGTTCCTGCTCAGCCATAATGGCCGCAAAATGCTCGAGGCACCCGCGCCAGGTCTGCCGCTGGAGGGGACAGACCGCATGACCCATGCCCGTGTCGAGCGGCTCGGCACCATCCTTGGCCGCGACTTCACCGCCAATGCCGTCGCTGTCGACATGGAGCGGGAAGGGTTTCACCTCGGCGGCCTCGCCGGCGTGCCCACCTTCAATCGCGGCGCGGCGGACCATCAATATCTGTTCGTCAACGGGCGCCCGGTGAAGGACCGGTTGCTCCTGGGAGCGGTACGCGGCGCCTATCGCGACCTCCTCGCCCGCGACCGGCATCCGGTGCTGGCGCTGTTCCTGTCGGTCCCAGCGGAGGAGGTCGACGTAAATGTGCATCCGGCAAAGACGGAGGTTCGGTTTCGCGACGCCGCGCGGGTACGCGGCCTGATCGTCAGCGGCCTGCGCCGCGCGCTCGATGCCGATTCGACGCGGACCGCCACAACTGTCAGTCAGGATGCGCTTGCCCGCTTCCAGCCGGAACATAGGCCGCTGCCTCTCGATCGTCGCATGTTCAGCGAAGGCCGCGCCAGCTTTACGCGGCCCCCATCCTACGCGCAGGCACAGCGATCATATGGCGCCATCGCACGGGATGACACCACGCCCTTCGGGGAACGGAACCCGCCCGTGGCGGAGGCCGCCTCCATCGATGCCGCCGATGGTCCAGAGGATCACGCCCACCACCCGATGGGCGCCGCGCGGGCGCAATTGCACAATAGCTGGATCGTCGCGGAGACGGAGGATCATCTGATTCTGGTCGATCAGCACGCCGCGCACGAGCGGCTGACAATGGAAAAGATGAAGGCGAGTGCCGCGACCGGCCACCCGAAGGTGCAGGCGCTCCTGATCCCCGAAGTGGTCGACGTCACCGAGGTCGAGGCAGAAGCGCTGGAGGCGCACGCCGAAGAACTGGCCTCGCTGGGCCTTGAGATCGAAAGGTTCGGCGACACGGCCATATTGGTGCGCGGTGTCCCCGCCCTTCTGGGCACCCGCGCCGACGCGCAGGGCCTGATCCGCGACCTGGCAGACGACATTGCCAGCCTTGGCACGACTCATAGCCTGAAGGAGCGGCTGGACGATCTCTACGCGACCATGGCCTGCCATGGCAGCGTCCGCGCCGGACGCCGTCTCGCCATAGCGGAAATGAACGCGCTGTTGCGGGAAATGGAGGCGACGCCGCATTCCGGCCAATGCAATCATGGCCGCCCCACCTATGTGAAGCTTGCCCGCGCCGACATTGAGAAGCTGTTCGGACGCCGCTGAAGACGCTGTTGCGCGCCTTAATTTAAGGGATGCGAATCGCCATGACGTGCGGCGGCAGCGGATCCGATGGGACGGGCGGCTGCACAATCGTACCTTGCGCCGCCAGATCGCCCACAAGGGTGGCCGATACCCACGAAGCAAGCTGACGGGCCTGACCATCCTGCGGCCCTGCATCGCTGATGACGGCGGCCCGCGTAAGCGGCGCTTTGACAGCGCGGGTGCCGGCCACCGTCCAGCCCGCCGATTCCAGCGACCTGACCAGACTTTGCGCCCGCCGTTTGCTGGCCCCATTGCCACGCTGATATTCGACCAGCACGGCGGCAGGCCTGACTGTCACGGCAGCCGGCGCCGGCGCGTCGGTTCCACTGCTCATATCTGCGACCGATCTTGGCGAACGATCCGGTGCAGCAGCCCGCGCCGCTGAACGCCGCGCCGGGGTGCTAGACGCCGTCGAGGAAGTGCGCGCCTCCCTTACGCCATCCGCCTCCCTTCGCTCCTGCGCGTCACGTAGGGAGATATCCCCATCCGTCGTGGCGTCGGCGTCGGGCACCACCGCCACCGGCCCCTCACCTGCCGCCATGTCCAGCGTCGGCAGGTCCACGAGTGCATCGCTTCCCTCGCCGTTCACAGACGCCTCGGCAGGACCTTCCCGGTCATTCACCGACGCGGCGGCCAGTTGGGGCTCGCGCGGCTCTTCCGACGGTGGGGCGGCAAATACCCACAGGGCAATCAGCGACAGCAGGAACAGCCCGGCCGCCAGAATGGCCGTGCGTGTGCGATGGTCGGGGGCGACGCCTGCATCCGCCGCGTCGGCGCTAACGACCTCCGCAGGCGCAGCTTCGGGACGGGTGTCCGTCGCAGCCTCCGCAACTTCGGCTTCTGCGGGTGCGGACGCGTGCGCCGCGGACTCTTCAGGCACGGGTTGGGGGACAATCCGAATCGTCTCCCGCTCCCCCTCCGCCGTTCCGGGAATCGTCAGCATCGCGGCGTCCACATCTTCCCGCGTGACCCGGTCGCGGTCCGCAAACATCGCCTCGATCAGGGCGGCACCGGCCAGCTGCCGCAGGCGGAACAGGGATCCGTCGGCACGGGCGGCAATATATTCCGCCACCTCGTCGCCGAACAATTCCGGCGCGCCGCCAGCGGCCACCACCTTTTCGCGCAGATAGGCTTCGACGTCGGCGGCACCGATCGGGGGAAGCGGCAGGATATGGGCACCGGGCAGGGCGACCAGCCCGCTACCCTCTGTCACCGCCAGGCAAACGGGCAGGTTCCAGCCGCGGGCCGTCGCCAGCACCGTCTTCAGCCGGTCATCATTCCAGGCGGGGGCCTCGTCGATCAGCAATATATCCGCATCGATTCGCCTGCCGACCGGCAGTCGCACGTCCCGCTGCAGGGTTCGCACCGTGCCACCATGATCGCGCAGTCGTTCGGCCAGAAACTTCAGGGCCGATGTCTTGCCGCCACCGGCACGACCGACCAGGACGATCAAGCGCTCACCCTCCGCCACGGCGCCAACGGCGTCCGCCACCACCCTGTCGATGGAGGCAAGCGGCGTCGCCGGTGCCCCCGCCGCAAAGGGCAGCGTCGACAGACCGAAATGGTCGGAAAGGGCAGTGGTGGCCATGATGGCGTCTCTAGAGCTTTCCCGTGAACCCAGCTTTAAGGAAATTTTAACCTTATAGTCAGTTGGCCCGGCTGATCTCAACGATGGACGTTGCCAGCCGTCGTGCCTCCTGACGGTCATGCGTGACGTAGAGGATGGGCAGGCCGCGCTGGCCGCCAATCCGCTCAACCAGACCCATGATCTCCTCGGCGCGGGCGCCATCCAGGCTGGAAAGCGGTTCGTCCATCAGCAGGAACTCCGCCCCCGACAAAAGCGCGCGGCCGATGGCAACGCGCTTCGCCTCGCCGCCGGACAGGCTGCGCGGCCAGCGGGAAAGCAGCGGACGAACCCCCAGCAAATCGACGATGTCGTCCCATTCCTGATGCCCGTCGCGCATGCCGAAGCGCAAATTGGCGTCGACCCGCATATGCGGAAACAGTCTCGCATCCTGAAAGACATATCCCGCGCGGCGGCGCTCCGGCGGCAGATCGTCCTGGTCATCGAATAAAGTGCGTCCACCCACGCGGATATGCCCCGCATCCGGCCTTAGAAGGCCCGCCACCATGCCCAAAATGCTACTCTTGCCGACGCCGGAGGGGCCGAAAAGTACGGTAATGCCCGGCGGCGTCGCAAAGCGGGCGGCGATCAGCGCCTCCCCCCTTTGCAGTACGATGTCGACGTCAAAGGACATGCAGACCCCTGCCCGCACGCCGGGCGATGAGCTCAGACAGGATCAGCGCCCCCAAGGACAGTGCGATGGCGATCAGGGCGAGCCTGAAGACGGCATCCTCCGCCCCCGGAACCTGCAGCGCCGTATAGATTGCCAGCGGCAGGGTGCGGGTTTCGCCCGGTATGTTCGATACGAAAGTGATCGTTGCGCCGAATTCACCCAGCGCCCTGGCAAAACCCAGCACACTGCCCGCCAGAATCCCCGGCAGGCTGAGCGGCAGCGTGATGGTGCGAAAGGTGCGCGCCGGGCTGGCCCCCAGGGTGCGGGCCGCCTGCTCCAGCCTGCGGTCGACACTTTCCAGGCTGAGGCGGATCGCCCGTACCATCAGCGGCAGCGCCATAACCCCCGCCGCGATGGCGGCACCCGTCCAGCGGAACAGCACGCTGACCCCCATAAGGTCGTTCAGCACGCGACCCACCGGTCCGGCGGGCGCAAAGGCCAGCAAGAGCAGCCAGCCGGTAACGACTGGCGGCAGGACGAGGGGCAAGTGCACCACCCCGTCCAGCAACACCTTGCCGCGAAACCGGCCGCGCGCCAGCAACCAGGCGAGGCCAAAGGCGACCGGCAGAGTGACGAGAATCGCCGCCAACCCAACCTTCAGCGACAGCAGGACGACGCCCCAAACCGCGCCGGTCACGGTGTCGGCGCCCCAAAACCGTGGCGCCGCAGCGCGCGTTGCCCCGCAGAGGTGGACAGGAACCCTAAGAAAGCCGCCGCCTCCGCATGGCGCGACGATGCCAGATGTGCGGCGTGATATTCGATAGGTGCGTGGCTGCCACGGGGAAAGGCACCCGCGAAAATTACCACGTCGGACGCGCGCCAGTCGGTCGCATAGACCACCCCCATCGGCGCGGCACCCCGCTCGACGAGCGCCAGCGCGGCACGCACATTCTCCGCCCGCGCCAGTCGCCCTTCCACGTCGCGCCAAAGGCCGAGCGATTCGAGCGCCTGCCGCGCATAACGTCCTGCCGGCACTGCATCCGGGTCGGCAAGGGCGAGCGGCCCCGCCTTTAACTGGCGCAAAATGGCGCTGCGTGAACGAACGGGATTACCGGCGGACCTCGCCAGCACAAGAACCAGCCGGTTGGTGGCAAGAACCCGACGGGTGCCGGGACGCAGCCGCCCGCGCCGCTCCACATGATCCATCCACTCCGCATCGGCGGACAGGAACAGGTCGGCGGGCGCGCCGCCCTGAACCTGCCGCGCGAGGGCCGACGTCGCAGCAAAGGACAGGACAGGACGCTGGTGACCGGCCCGCGTCCAAATATCAGCGGCGTCGGTCAGCGCCTCCTGCATGCTGGATGCGGCAAGCACGAGCGGCCCCTGCGCCATGGCGGGCACGGAGACGAAAAACAGCAGGAGAAGGATCAGCCGGCGCATCGCACACCTCCCTGCCGGATCGTCAGAGGATTTTGAAGCCGTCCATGGCGCAGCGTTCGCTCAGGCGGCGTGTTCGCGCATTCCCGCAAGTAACAGCCAACCGATACCGTAGGCCAGCGCCAGACCGGCGAGGACAGTCAGCACGATGGTTATTCGCCGGGGATAAAGCGCGCGTTCCGGCAGATTGGGCTCGACGATGCGAACGACGAACAGATTCTGGCGCAGCGCATCGGAGCGTGCCTTCTCGTACATGCCGGCAGCGAGTTCGTAGCGCTTCGCGGCAAATTCCTGCCGCATTCTAAGATCCTCGAAATTGCCGATGGCCGCCGTCAGGCCGCGTCCGCCCGATATGCGCGCCTCTGCCGCCGCCACCTCCGCCTCGACAGCGGCGATGCGGCGGCGAAGCGCCACGCGCTGCGGACTATCGGCGGAAATGCCCGACATCGCGGCATCCTGGGAACGCAATTGCGCCAATTCCCCGCGCAATGTCGTCTCCAGCTCAGTCCCCGCCCGTCCGGAAAGGGTCGGATCCACCTGTCGTTCAGAGCGGCGATAGGCCGCAAGCGCGCCGGAAACGCGTCCCAGATCGGCCTCCGCCTCGTCCAATTGGCGCCTGGCGGATTCCAGCAGCGCCTCCTGCCCGCGCTCGTTCAGCGCATTGACCCGCTCTTCACCCAGCTGCAGCAGGGTCGTCGTCAAAGCCTCCGCATCTTGCGGTCGATATGCACGAACGGCCAGTTCGGTAATGCCGGTATCTATGTCGTAGGCGACATCCACCTTGCCACGGAAATGCCGGACCAGATCCTCCGCATCGGGATCGGCATACCATAGGCGGGAAATGAAATCGGCCTCTGGCCGGCGAAACAGCGCCGTCAGGTCCAGCCGCTCGTCCGCCGCCATGACCGCATCGTGCGAATCGAGATAATCGGCGACGCTGACGGCCTCTCCGCCGCCGCCCAGCGCGCCGCCCAGGCCCACCATCTGGGCAAAGCCCGGCAGGCTGGACCCCGACTGCCCCTGATCGGCCTTGCGGACCAGGAAATGGGCCTCACTCTCATATTGATCGGCCGCGAACAGGAACAGCCAGAGCGCAACGAGGGTCGTGGGCAGCAGCACGACGGCGATGAACCAGCGGTGACGGCGCAGCCATCCCGCGCGCGGCACAATGTCGGCCTGCTGCAGCAGATAGGGCGGGGTCCGGCTGTCCACGTGGTCCCCCCTATCCGATATGCACATGTCTGCGAACTGCCCGGATCGACAACAGTCCCAGGAACGTCAGAAGCATGCACCAGAAGATGACATATATCGGTTGAACATAATCGTCGCGCGCTGCCGCGAACATGCCATAGCGGATCAGCTCGAACATCTGCGTCATGGGAAACCACGCCATGATGTCGCGATAGACGCGCGGCAACCAGTCCAGCATGTAAAAGGCCCCCGAAATCGGCAGCAGGATATAGCTGATCGGGTGCACGAACTTCGTCACCAGCCGGTTCTCGTTCGTCGCCGCACAGATCAGAAAGGACAGCGCCAGCGACCACCACCACAGAAGCCCGATACCCGCCAGCAGCGCGAGGGGACGCTCCGGAAGGTGCGCCAGTTCCGCCAGCGCCGCAATCCCGAACAGGACCGCCAGCACGACGATGGTCGATGCCAGCTCCAGCAGGGCGCGGGCCAGAACCATGTCGAAGATGGATATTTGCCGGTGGTAAAGCAGCGGCGCATTGGTTTCCAGAACCGCGTCCGCGCGCGTGAAGATGGAGCGGAACATGATGAAGGTCGTATAGCCCAGCAGGGCAAAGGGAATGGGGCCGATACTACCCGTCAGATGGCTGTTGCCGCCAATATGGATCAGCGCCACCATGGCTGCCAGGATCGCCGGTTCCAGAAACAGCCACAAATAGCCGACATTGTCGCGGCCATAGCGGGTGTGAATTTCGCGCAGGATCAAGGCGCCGATCACATTGCGCTGAACGGAAAGTCCTTCAGAAAGGGAAGCTGTCGTCATGCGGTGACTGTCTCTGCCACGGAAATGACCGTTTCCAGATGACTGCGCCAGTCCGGCGCACGCCATTTCGTCATCCGCGACATCTGTGCGGCCCGCCGCCCACTATCGCAGGTATAATCGAGGATCGCCTGCGCCCAGCCCTCCCCATCCAGCGGCCCAAGAAATTCCGGCACATTGGCTCCCGCCTCATGATGTGCAGGCAGATCGCTGGCGATGACGGACGTGCCGAGCGACAGCGCCTCCGCCACCGGCAGGCCGAACCCCTCCGCGAAGCTGGGCATCAACAACGCCCGTGCGCCGCGAATCAGGGCATGCAGTTCCGGCTCTGGCAGCGGACCCAGTTCGCGCACATGTGGGCGGGTCAGGGGTCCGCGTTCCAGCATCTTCAATATATGCTCGTTTTCCCAACCGCGCCTGCCCACCACCAACAGCTCCGGAATGGCGTCCGCGGGCATGGTTTCGGCAAAGCGGCGCCAGATTTGCAGCAGCAGCATGTGATTTTTGCGCGGCTCTATGGTGCTGACACAGATGAAGAAGGGACGCTTCCTTTGTGCCCGGTGGCCGGGCGGCGGTACGTCGATCCCCAGCCGCGATGCGTGGATCGCGGGGTGTCGTTCGCCCTGCCAGAACCGGGCAAGCTCCACGGCGGTCGCGGCACTGTTCGTAACAAGCGCCGCCGTCTGCCGCTTCAGCGTTTCAAGGCGACAGTGATGCCGCGCCGTTCCCGCCGGCCGCGCATATTCGGGATGGGTCAGCGGAATAAGGTCGTGCACCAGTGCCACCGTTCGCGTTCCCAGCGTTCGATTCATGCGGGCGAACCGGGCCGGGCGGTGCAGATTGCTGGGAGAGGCAAGGATAAGGGTACCCCCCGGGGCAGGCGCGGACAGGCGGGGTATCGTGCGCAAAAATGGTTCGACGGAGGCTGCCAGGCCACAAGGTCTGCCACTCGTCCATTTCGCCTGCTCCCGATCCAGGAAGAACGCCACGTCCGAGGGGTCCAGCCGGCCGAACAGGCCGGATGGATGACGCGCGACGAAGCCGAGGGTCTTGCCCAGCATCTGCGGCAGGTGCGTTGCATAGGCCATTTCCACCCGGTCCACGCCGGTGGGGGCGGGCTGATGCATGCGGGACATCAGACGCGACAGGTCGAGATAGAATTTGGCGTCGCCCCGAAAAATCGCGGGCGCACGGACAACCGGCCGCGCCGCGGAGGGGATATCCAGGGTTAGCGTTTCACCATCCGGAGAAATGCGCCTCATGCCGACAGCCTTCTTTCCTGAACAAGCGAGAGGGCGGGTTTCAGCAGCTTTGCCGCCGCCGATTCGACCAGCAGAGCCAGACCGGCCTCGCTGCCATGATCCCCCGGCACTTGGGCGTCATGGATGACCATTTTGTGAAACGCGGCAAACAGATCCGCGTCGGGTGCCTGCGGTGCGGTCCAGAAACTGGCCAGCGATCCCCGATGTGTCAGACCGGGAACATCGTAAATCGCCTTGCCCAGGGCCTTTACCGGCAGGCCCATTGCCAGCCCCTGCAGTGCCGCGGTCGAATTGACCGTGACCATGCCCTGGGCCCGGTGCAGCATGTCGGTCAAATCGCCCGTGGGCGCGAAGATCAGCCGGTCGCCGAACAGGCGCGCGGGCCAGTCGACGCCGCCATTGTCGTGGGGATGCCTCTTTATCAGCAGCCAGACGTCGGACGGCGCATTTTCGGCAAAATCCGTCAGGATCCCCGCCAGGGCGTTCCGCATATTTCCGTAGCGCGAATGGCTGCGAAGCTGAAAATCGGCATCCATTTGCAAGGGCAGCACGAAATAACGGCGCCCGGCGATGGCGGCGCACGCCTGCCTTGTGCGTTCGCCGTCATTGCGATTCCGCAGCCAGCCACCGGCATAGGAAATCCCCTCCGCCAGGGGTGCGAGGCCCCGGTGCCATCCACGATGCGGGAAGCGGCGCGTCGCGACCCCGACATGCGCGCGGGCATAATAGGCAAAGGTGCCCCACCCCTTCTGCCTTTCGGCAGGCGGCAGCGCGGGCGGCGGCGATAGCGGCGGCAATTGGGCAGCGCGGGAATGAATGGCTTGCGGAGTGCGAGGCAGGGGCGAATATCCGTTCACGCCCCCCCGCTCCAGGGTCATGTAGCCGGGGCGAAAATATGCCTCCTCGAAAACATGGACGGTGATACCGCGATCAATTGCGGCATCGATTGCCACCCTGTGATCACGGCGGCAATCGCCATAGACCACCAGGTCCGTCGTACCGATCCCGTCCATGATCGCAGCGATATTGGCGGGCCACTCGGCCGGGCGGGTGCGGATTTTCCGGCCCAATGGCCAGTCGTGCCGGTCGCCAGCGTTCAGATTCAGACGCAGCACGGCATGGCCCGCCGCCTCGATCCGCGCGCCGAGGCGACGGAAAAACGGGCCCTGCGGCCCCTGAAGGAAAAGAAAACGCCGCATAGTCAGGCGAACCCCCTCAGCGCGGCGGTCACGCGCCCCTGCATGCGTCGCGCCCGCGTCAGGATCGTTACCGGCGCGGCATGCCCCGCCTCTAGCCGCGACACCAACACCTCCGGCGGACAGGGCAGCGATGTGACGGGGTCCAGATAACGGGGATAGAGGATCAGCGTGGCCGCCGCCAGTTCTGCCAGCGTGCGGCGACGTGTGCGGCGGGCCGGCACCTCGCCAAGATCGCGGGTCAGCCCCCACCCTGCGTAAAAGGGCGCGCCATAGGTGGTGACGGGAATGCCGCGCAGCAGCGCTTCGAACCCTGTCTGGCTGGTCAGGCTGTGTACCTCATCCACCTGCCCGAACAGCGTCGTCAGGCTGGCATCGCGCACGACGGTGTCCGCCAGCCGGTCCGCCTCTGCCGGACGGGGGCCGCCCGCGCGCAAACCTGCCTCGACGTCCGGATGCGGCTTGAAGATGATATGGGCATCGGGGCGCGCGGAGCGGACGGCAACCAGCAGGGCGGCATTGGTCGCGATTCTGCCGCCGCCCAGGCGCACGGATCGGTCATCCTCCACCTGGCCGGGGACAAGGATCAACGGCCGCCCGCGCGGCAAGGTAACGGCTTGACCGCGTGCGCCATATTTCACGATGTCGGCGGCGACGATGCGCGCGACGAGCGCCTCCGCACGCTGAATCAGGGACGCGTCGATATCCGCGGTTTGAAGCAGATGCTCCAGATCGCTGGGCCGGGAGGGATCGTAATAGATCCCGCGCGTATCGACGACGATGGAAAGGGGGGCGTTCAGCTCTGCGCCGAGGCCGCGCGACCGGATGAATCCGTCCTCTATCTGTATGTCGCCGGGGGCGGGCGCCACTCGACTGGGCCACACCGCACGGGCATCTCCCGCCGATGATCCGGAATGCCAAAGAAAGCGCCCGATGGTGCGGCGTTTCCAGGCGCGAACGCCCTCGACCCGCGCAATCCTGCGATTCACGCCCTGTTGTGCCGCCCACATGTCCGAAAGGGCAAGTGCCTGCTCCAGGGTGCTCGGGTTACCGTAGAAGGGGCAGAAATAGGTCACCTCGCCCTCCTGCTCCCGCAACATCCGGCGCCGGATAGCCGGCATCCACGGAAAGTCCGGAATTTGGGGCTGGCGTTGCGGGGGGAGTGTCACATATTGCCTATACATAGGAACTGGCCGGATGGCGGACAGCATACGGGATCGTGAGCCCCTTGGCTGTGCCGGGGAGTCTAGCTGCACTCCCCCGGATTACCAGAGCCTGTACAGTCGGATGCGCGGCACCTATTCCCGCACGCTGTTGATCACCAACCAACGCTGCCGGGACGCTGATGACCGATTGGATCCAGACATTGATATCGGACGCCGGCTATGCCGGCATTGCGCTGCTGATGTTTCTGGAGAACCTGTTTCCGCCCATCCCGTCAGAGGTGATCATGCCGCTGGCCGGATATGCAGCCGCGCAAGGAAACGACATGTCGCTGTTCGGGGTCATTATAGCAGGTAGCGTCGGATCGCTGATCGGAATGACCTTTTGGTATTATGTCGGCCTGTGGGTCGGCGAGGAGACATTGCGCCGGGTCGCAATACGGCATGGACGGTGGCTGACCACCTCCACGCGTGACCTGGACCGGATCGATCGCTGGTTTGAACGTGGCGGACGCTGGGCAGTAATGATCGGGCGCTGTGTCCCTACCATTCGCACCCTGATCAGCGTTCCGGCGGGTATTTTCGCCATGCCGCTGCGGCAATTCCTGCCGCTGACATTCGCGGGGGTCTTTATCTGGGACGCGGCGCTCGCCTGGCTGGGCCATCGCCTGGGCAGCGATTACGCCGTCGTCGACCGGTATCTGGGCCCCCTGTCCATTGCGGTCATCGGCCTGATGCTGATCGTCTATATCTGGCGCGTGATTAACTTCAACAAAACGCACGGTCGCCTCTGATCGCGGATCACGTGAACACGGCGCCTGCCGTGCCCACGGCAAAACACCCTGTTCTGCGGATCCGCAAAACAGGGTGCTGCGTCATGCAATCTTCAGAAGATCGCATCGGCCCGTTTATGGCCGATAATAGACCAGAACTTCTTCCCGATATTCGATGCTGTCGAACTCCGGTGCATCGTCCTCTTCGAACCGCGGTGCATTTTCCAACTGATCCTTCGTCACGGCGAGTCGATAGGCATCCTCCTCCGTGTCATAATCGAGGATAGGCCAGGGCAGCGGGAAATAGCTGGCGCCAAAGCCCATCACTCCGCCGAACTGCAGGACGGCATAGGCGACGCGGCCGGTATATTTATCCACCATGAAGTTCTTGACGGTACCGATCTTCTGGCCCGACTGGTCAACGACAGCCGTTCCTTCAACCTTGTCGGAGGAAATCAGGCGGACATCCTCATCGGTCTGCAGGCGCAGTTCGAAATCGTCGCCATGCGATCCACGACGTTTCCAGAACGGATCCTCGCCGCTCTCATCCTTGCGCCTTTTATATTTCGCGCCAGCCGCAACGCCCCCCGCCAACGCAGCGAGGCCCAGCGCGGCACCGGCGCCAATGCCGATCTTGTTCCAGTCCCAGCTACCGCCCGGGATACGCTTCAGCTTGGCATGGGTATATTTTTCGCCCAGCGTCTTCCCTTCGCCCGCGTCGACCAGCGGCCGGGCCTGGGCGATCAGCGCTTCGTGACGAGCGCAAAGCTTGTCGAGCTGCTGCAGCACGACCTCGAATTCCTTCGTCCATTCCGAGTTATCCTTGTTCGTGCGATCCAGCGCATTCAGGTCGCGGCGCATGGATTTGTGATGCTGCTCGATCTCGTGGACGACGGCGCTGGTATCGGCCTGCTTTTCAAGCGGCGGGAACACCACGTCCTCGACGGCGGCCAGATGGCGACGCAGCAGCGTATCGAACAGATCGAATTGATTGTCACGGCTGGCGGGGCCAGAGCCCCCCATGCTGCTGAGCACGTCCTTTCCCAGCGCCTTAATGTCTGCATGATCGTTTTCGATCTGTGTCCAGATATCCATAATCGTTGCTCCTGATGCGTTTATTTCTCTCCTCTTGAACGAGGCGCAGGGCAGCGAGGTTCCGCGCCGGAGCGCGCGCGCCAGAGATAGGCGTTTCAAGCTTCGCAAAAGCGCAATCAGGCTGCATCAGGCATGTGCGAACGCCTGATCCGGGGCATCGTTACCTTCCAGGCGGCCCTTACCCCCCTTTTTTGCACGATAGAGCGCCGAATCAGCCGCAGCCAGCAGATCGGCGGCACGTCGCCCATTCCATGGTGCCACAGCCGCACCGATGCTGGCCCCGGCGCGAAGGGACAGACCATCGAGCAGAACCGGGGTCTCCAGTTCGTCCAGGAAACGGACCGCAATGGTGTTCAGCATGTCCCCCACATTCGACCCTATCAGGATAAGGGCGAATTCATCACCGCCCAGTCTCGCCGGAAGCGCGGTATGAATTGCCTGAAGGTCTTTCAAACCTGCAAGTCCCGACGTCATGGCCAGATTCAGCCGACGTGATATTTCCTCAAGAAAGACGTCACCGACGGGATGGCCATGTGTGTCGTTGATCGACTTGAAATCGTCGAGGTCGATCAGAAGAAGTCCGGTTTCGCGAAACGACGTCTTGCCGTCCTGCATCTGGAATGCCGCTGCTAGGCAATTGTCGAAGGCGCGGCGGTTGGGCAGCTTCGTCAGCGGATCATGATGCGCGACATGGGTCAGCTGCGCGATCGTCAGCGACATTCCCGTCAGCCCCCGCGCCAATTGCGCGACCTCGTCATTTCCCTTTACATCCAATGCAATCGCCTCTCCCTCCCGGGCGCGATTCACCATGTGCCCCAGCGTCGAAATGGGCCGAACGATGCGCTTCGCCAATATCCAGGACGCCGCCAGAACCACCAGAAAGATCAGACTGCTCAGACCTGCGATCTTCCAGGCAATTGTCTGATAATGTTTGCTGGCTTCTGAAATGGGAAATCTCAGGCGCATGACGTAATCGTCGCCCTCGATCAAGCTGGGCAGCGGGATCAGGTTTTCGACATATCCACCGCGCACGGGCGCCGTTGGGCTCTGCGCCACCGCAGATTCTCGCTGAGCCGAAGATCCAAGGACCGATTTCATCAGACGGCCCTGCAGAAACTTTACCGGCGAAGCGCGCGATCCACTGCCATCATTTCCGTCCAGTCGATTGCCGAACAGCACCCAGCCGATCGTCAACGGCGCGCGCACCGGCTCCGCCGACACCCAATATGTCGCGTCGCCAATGTTGAGTGTGCCGGTGCGGCGTCCGGATTCCAGCGTACCGCTAAGGCGGGAACCCAGGTCGTCAATCTCGTCCGACGTGCCATGCACTTCCCCGTCCTGCGTTATGAACAGCGCGAGGGGCCGCTGATTTCTTGCGGAAAGATTGCGGAGGGCGGATTCAATCGTCGGACCATGAAAACTCGCCGCCGCCCTTATGAACCCAAAGTCCCGCGCAAGAAGAGCGGCCTCCTTGTGCATGGAGGCCGAAGATGCCTGCCATTCCCGCACCAGATTGTCCGTAGCGGACCGAACATCCGCAAGGGCATGATTTGCCGCGTGGGTATGAATAACCGCGCGCGACGAAAAAAACAGAATTATCAAAGATATGCCGAACAAGGACGCAAACATAAGCGTCAGCTTCAACGACATGTCGTTTAGAAGTTTCATTCCGCTCCGCCCTTTTTACAAAGCGGCCCCATTCGATCGCCAAATGGTAAGGCGGAACGTGTTAATTTCTATTAAAACTCACATTAATCTGGGTCAGTTACGGACGCAGAATCTGCCATTCCGGTAGAAAGCAGAAATGACAGTGACATTAACAATATAAATGCACCGAACGCACGATGCACTTACTTGCCTATCCCAAAGCTCTCACCAGAATGACGACTTTCCATCAAGTCCGTCAGTTGAGCAATTCAACCGCCATGGCAGTCGCCTCGCCGCCGCCAATACACAGGCTGGCGATGCCGGTCTTGCCCCCTCTTGCCTTCAATGCGTGCACAAGCGTCACGAGAAGTCTTGCACCACTGGCACCTATCGGGTGTCCGAGAGCGCAGGCACCGCCATTTACGTTCACCCGGTCCTCGTCCAGCTGCAGATCACGAATTGCCGCCATCGCGACGACGGCGAAGGCTTCATTGATCTCCCACAGATCGACGTCGCCGGCCTTCCAGTTCAGCTTTTCCAACAGCTTTTGACATGCCGGTATGGGTGCCGTCGAAAACCAGGCCGGTGCCTGTGCGTGGGTGGCATGACCCAGAATCCGTGCCAGCGGGGTCACGCCGCGCTTCTCCGCCTCCGATTCCCGCATCAGGATCAGCGCGGCGGCGCCGTCCGAGATGGAGGATGCATTCGCGGCGGTGATCGTGCCGTCCTTTCGGAAGGCAGCCTTCAAAAGCGGGATGCGGTCTGCGCGGGCGGCGCCCGGCTGCTCGTCGGTCTCGACGACCGTTTCGCCCTTCCGATCGCTGACGGTGACGGGCGTCACCTCGTCGGCAAAGTCACCGGATTTGATGGCCTGCAGCGCCCGCTCCAGCGAACGGATGGCATAGGCGTCCTGCGCCTCTCTCGTGAACTGGTATTTCTCCGCGCAGTCCTCGGCGAAGCTGCCCATCAGCCTGCCCGGTTCATAGGCGTCTTCCAGCCCGTCGAGGAATATATGATCCTTGACCTCGCCATGACCCATGCGCAGCCCACCCCGCGCCTTCGGCAGCAGATAGGGCGCGTTGGTCATCGACTCCATGCCGCCCGCGACCATGATGTCGGCGCTGCCCGCCGCGATCATGTCGTGCGCATCCATCGCCGCCTTCATGCCGGACCCGCACATCTTGTTGACGGTGACCGCGCCGACGCTTTCCGGCAGGCCCGCGCCCAGAAGCGCTTGGCGCGCGGGCGCCTGCCCCTGTCCCGCGCCGAGGACGCAGCCCATCGTACCCTGATCCACATCCTCGCCCGACAGGCCCGCCTGCGTCATGGCCGCGCCGATGGCGGCACTGCCGAGCTGGCTGGCGCTCGCCCCCGACAGGGCGCCCTGAAACCCTCCCATCGGGGTGCGCTGTGCGGCGACGATTACGATCGGGTCTGTCATGGGGAAACCTTTCCTGAAGCGAGCATTACTGCGTGTTTTGGAATTCCAGATAGTGAGCCGGGTGCGCTCCCACCAGATTGTCCTCCCAGCCGGCAATACCGGGACGGACGAGCGACCAGCGTATGGGTGAAAACAGCGGGATGATCGGGGCATCCTCTGCAATCAGGCGCGCGGCCCTGCGGATCAGGTTAATGCGGGCCGCGCCGTCGACCTGCTGTGCGGCCTCCGCCAGCAGGCTGTCGGCGTCTGGATTGCAATAACCGCCCAGCCGTTCGGCACAGGTGAAGGGTTCCAGAAAGAATTCCGGAATAGCGGCGGGCGCGATGCGTTCGGTCAGGGCAAGATCATAGTCGCCGCTTTCGATCGCGCGTCGATGCTGCTCCGGCGAACGCTTATAGGCGCGAAGTGAGATGCCCAGCGAACGCCAGTCATCGGCCAGCCATGCCAGAACCTCCTCATGCGCGTCACCCTGCGGTATGGCGACGTCCAGCGTCAGGGGACGATCGGGACCATATCCGGCCTCCTGCACCAGACGCCGCGCCTCCCCCATCCGGACCTCTGGCGACCAGACTGCCCAGTCGGGCACGGCGCCGGCATAGGCCTCCGGCAGGGTGGGGGCGAGCGGACCGAAGGCAGGCTGCATTCCGTCCAGCGCAAAATAATCCCGCACCAGGATCTGGCGACCGGCCACCATGGCCAGCGCCCGCCGAATGCGGACATCGGTCAGGGGGCCGCCGGACGTACGGGCCAGATAGCCATAAAGGCCCAGCGTCTGTTCAAGACGCAATGCGGGAACAAGAGCATCCGTGCGAGAGCGGCGCAGACCCTGAATGCTGCCCCCGGTGACGATATCCGTGCGCCCCTCTTCGAACGCGCGGATGGCCTCCCCGACGGGCAACACGTCCAGCGAAATCGGCTTGCGCGGCTCCTCCTCATCGTCGAACCAATAGGGGTTCGCCACCAGAAAACCATCATTCCGTCCCTGCGCATAGGGGCCGGAGGGCGGCGGCGTTTCTTCCTTTCGCACGATCGCCATGGAGGGATGCGCCAGCAGCGACAGCAGCAGGGGGTCCGGTCGATCCAGCGTAATGACGACGACGCCCGGACGCGGGTCGTCAACGCCCAGCATTCGGGGCGGCTTGCGGTTGCTGGCGACCGCATCCGCCTCTTGGATGGCCATCAAATAGGGCTTCATGGGCTGGTGAGAGGCTGGCGCCAGATTACGTCGCATGACCGCAACCACGTCGCCCGCCGTGATTTCCCGCCCGTCGGGCCAGGATGCTTGCTCTAGCCTGAAAATATAGGTCCGGCCCTGATCGAGGACGCGCCAGCTGGACGCGAGCGCTGGCACGATGCGCCCGTCGGCCGCATGCGCCGTCAGCCCGGTATGCAGTGCCTCGGTACGATAAAGGTCCGCACCGAACATGCCCGGCGCCTCCGTACCCTCCGCGCTGAGCATCGTGATGCGAATCGGCGCATCGCCATCGCTGTCCGGCGTCGACATATCGCACGCGCTCAACAACAGCAGCAAAAGGAGGGCGACACGCATGTTCATCAGATAGGGGAGGGCATGCACATGCCACAAGCGACTTTGCGTGGGATTCCACCTGCTGCTAGAGCCGCAAGCATGACCCTGGTGCGCAACACACTCGATCTGATCGGCAATACTCGCCTCGTCCGTCTGGCCGGCCCGTCGGCCCGAACCGGATGCGAAATCTGGGGCAAGTGCGAATATGAAAATCCGGGCGGCAGCGTGAAGGACCGCGCGGCGCTGTTCATGATCGAGGCCGCGGAACGCAACGGGCGCCTGCAACCCGGCGGCACGATCGTCGAGGGGACGGCAGGCAATACCGGCATCGGCATCGCCACGGTGGCGAATGCGAAGGGGTACAAGACCATCATCGTCATGCCCGACAATCAGTCGCCCGAGAAAATGGCGACTCTGAGGGCGCTTGGCGCCGAGCTGGTGCTGGTGCCGCCGACGAAATACGCAGACCCTGAACATTTTCAGCACCGGTCCCGCCGCATGGGCGAGGAGACCCCGGGCGCCATCTGGGCGGGGCAGTTCGACAATGTCGCCAATCGGCAGGCACATATCGAAACGACGGCGCAAGAGATCTGGACCGCCCTCAATGGACGCATTGACGGCTTCACCTGCGCGGCGGGGACCGGGGGCACCATTGCGGGCGTCGGCATGGGCCTGAAAGAACGCTCCCAAGACGTGACCATTGCCCTGACGGACCCCCATGGCGCCGCGCTCTACAGCTATTACACCGAGGGGGAGCTCAAGTCTGAGGGTTCTTCCGTTGCGGAAGGCATCGGACAGGGACGCATCACCGCGAATCTGGAAGGGGCGCCCATCGACCTGGCATTCCGTGTCTCCGATCAGGAGGGGCTGGACGTCATCCGGCAGATAAATGCCGAAGAAGGCCTTTGCCTCGGCCTGTCGTCCGGCATCAATATCGCCGGTGCGGAACGTCTGGCAACCGAACTTGGCAAGGGATCCACCGTGGTGACGATGCTGTGCGACAGCGGCTTCCGGTATCTGTCCACCATCTGGAACCCGGAATGGCTCAAAGAAAAGGGGCTGACCGCGTGAGGATGCCGACCCCCTGATGCGGCCGCTGGCGCGCTTCGAAAATGTGGGTCTGCGCTATGGCACGGATGCCGAAGTGCTGCGCGACATCAGCTTTCGGCTGGACGCCGGGACATTCATGTTCCTGGTCGGGGCGTCGGGTGCGGGCAAAACGTCGCTGTTGAAGCTGCTGTATCTGAACCGCCGCCCGACACGGGGGCGTGTCACCCTCTTCGGAGAGGATATCGGCAGCATAGAGCGCAAGAAACTGCCCGCACTTCGCCGCCGCATCGGTGTCGTATTTCAGGATTTCCGTCTCGTCGACCATCTCAGCTGCTTCGACAATGTCGCCCTGCCGCTGCGGATCGAGGGCGTCGTCGAAAGCGAGGTGCAGGCACATGTCGGCGAACTGCTGGAGTGGGTCGGCCTGACGAAACGTGCCCATGCCCGCCCGCATACCCTGTCCGGCGGTGAGCAGCAGAGGCTGGCCATCGCGCGCGCAGTCATTGCGCGGCCAGATTTGCTGCTGGCCGACGAACCGACCGGCAATGTCGACCCCCAAATGGCGCAGCGCCTGCTACACCTGTTCCAGGAATTGAACAGGCTGGGAACGACGGTGGTGGTGGCCACCCATGCCGTACATTTGTTGCCGCAGGTGCCAACGGCCATGGTGCTGCGGCTGGACCGGGGTGAAATGCGCGACCCCACCGGCTCGCTGCGTCACCCCCCGGGCAGCCAGAGGCAAGCGGCCATCCATGAAGCCGAAAGGGCGGCCGAATGATCCCCGACTGGATTCGGCCCCGGGCCGAACGCTTTCGCTTCCTGCCGGCGGAACAGGCCGCACGCGGGTCGCTGCCGTGGATCGTCGCCCTGATGGTTGCCCTGGCGGTGCTGGGAATGGCGGCGGGCATTTCGCTCGTCTCGGGCGTCGGCGTGATGAAAGATGGGCTGGCACAGCGCTTCACCGTGCAGATCGTGGAGCCCAACCCAGACATACGGGCCGATAAAGTGGCCGCGACCGTCGCCGCGCTGGAAGGCAGAGACGGCATCTCCCGGATTCGCGTTCTGGAAACCGCGGAGCTGCGCAAGCTGCTGGAGCCATGGCTGGGTAGCGGCAATGTCGGAGAGGATCTGCCGCTGCCGGCGATGATCGATGCAGAGGCGGAATCGCCTGCCCTGCTGAACCAAGTCGCCGCCAGCCTGGAACGGGATGTGGACGGCGCGCGCGTCGATGATCATGCCGGCTGGCTGGCACCGGTCGCGCGCCTGGCGTGGGTATTGGCCATTGTCGCCCTGGCCGCAGCACTGCTGCTGACGGCGGCAATGGCGGCGATCATTGTCCTGGGTGTGCGCGCGGGCTTGACGCGACATGCCGAGACAGTGGATGTCCTGCATCTGATCGGCGCGGAGGATCGCGTGATTACCCAATTATTCCAGTATCGGTTCGGCATGGTGGCGGCACTTGGCGCCGTAACGGGGTTCCTGGTGGCCTTGCTGCTGATTTTCGCAATAGGCAGGTTGATCACCGCGCTGGGCAGCGGTCTGGTGGCGGCGGCGGGTCTGCCATGGTGGGGCTGGGTGATGGTCGTGATGGTGCCGGTCGTGGCGGTCATGCTGTCCACGATCACCGCCCGCATCACGGTCGAACGCAGTCTGGCGGATGTGCTTTAGATGCGCGTGCTCCTGAAACTTGCGCTGGCCGTTCTGTTGCTGTGGATCGCGGGCTTCGTCGCCTTCATGCTGACGCTGCCGGATCCCGCGCCGCTGGACGAGAAGACCGACGGCATCGTCGTCCTAACGGGTGGTCCCGGGCGGCTGGCAAGGGGTGTCGAGGTTCTGCGAGAGGGCAGTGCGGAGCGCCTGCTGGTTTCCGGTGTCGACCCGGTCGTGCGGCCCGTCGACCTGGCCACCGAGCTGGAAGTCGACCAGCGCCTGTTTGAATGCTGCATCGACCTGGGCAAGCGCGCCGCCGACACGGCCGGCAATGGCGCGGAGATCGCCGCCTGGGCCCGCACTCGTGGCTACAGTTCGCTGCGGGTGGTCACGGCCGCGGACCATATGCCGCGTGCGCTGATCGAACTGGAACGGCGGCTGGAGGATCGCGTCCGCATCCTGCCCGACGCAGTCCCCGTCGCGGGTGGCATCAAATCGCTGCTGCGCGAATATACCAAATTTTCCGCGCGGCGCATCGCCGAGGCGGTGGCCACCGTTGAGCAGGGAGACAGCAGCACATGATCCTGCTTCGCAATGTGATTTTCACGCTGTTCTTCTATCTGGGCAGCATCGTCATGGTGGTGACGGCGGCCATACGTGCGCTGTTTTCCCGCAGGCAGGCGCAGAAGGGGGCCTCGGCCTGGTCCGCCTATGTCATCTGGCTGGCGCGCATCATTCTGGGCATCCGGTTCGAGATCGAAGGCACCATTCCGGCAGGAACCGTCATCGTGGCGGCAAAGCACGAATCGAACCTGGAAACGATGGCCCTCCCCTCCCTGTTTCCGTGGCCCGCCGTCGTGATGAAGGCGGAACTGGAGAAGATCCCCGTCTGGGGCTGGATCGCCCGTCGTCACGGATCGCTGTTCGTCGACCGGCAGGCGGGCGCCGCCGCCATGCGCGTGATGCTGCGCGCAGCGGAAAGGGCGCGTGAGGAGGAACGCCAGATCGTCATTTTCCCGGAGGGAACGCGGACTCCGCCCGGAGAAGCGCCGCCGCTACGCGCAGGGATTGCCGGATTATACCGCCTGCTCAAGCTACCCGTCATTCCCGTCGCCCTGGAAAGCGCGCATGTGTGGCCGAAATCGGGTGCGAAGCGCCCCGGCGTGGTACGTGTGCGCTTCCTGGACCCCATCCCGCCGGGCCTGGGCCGCGAGGCGTTCGAGGAGCGGCTGCACGCCGCGATCAACGAGACACCATGAGAAACGCACGTCCCTTTCTGCTGGCACTGGCGCCGCTCCTGATCGGGCTGGCCGCCTATTATATATATTGGCGGGGACAGGCCGAGATGTTGGCAACGTCGATCGAACGGATCACCGGCAACACACCTGGCATTACCGGATTTCCCTATCGCCTGAGCGCCGATCTGAATGCCATTCAGCTAAGTCGCGGCGGCGACGGCGCACGGGTCAATCTTTCGGCTGCGCACAGCCAGATCGACAGCGGCCCCCTGCGTGGCGCGCTCTATGTCGGATATCTGACCCAGATCCGCATAAATGCAGAGGCGGCAGGCATCGGCCAGTTACGCCTGACCGCGCCCGACGCCCGCGCCAGCCTGCGGGCGAACGAGTTCATCGACCGCCTGTCGGTGCAGTTCGAGGAGGCCGAAATAGACTCCTCCCTGCTGGACCGGCCGATCCAGGCCGCGCCCATGGAATTCCATTTTCGCGAGACGCCGAACCCCACACCGGCGGACACTGCCACCGGGCCGGGACAGGCGGAGGCGCGGATTGCCGGCACATTCAGCTTGGCCGACCGGCGGCTGGCGCTCGCCCTTCCCATCAGGATTACTGCGGATGCCCCGCTAAGTTCGCTGGCCGGCTGGACGAACGGCGGCACCATGGAGATTGATGGCGGCACGCTCAGTTCTGCGTCGGGAGACGCGGTGGCTGGGTTCGACGTGACGCTGGTTCCGCTGCCGGGGGGCGAATTGCAGCTGGCGGGAACGCTTAGCACCGATTGCCCCGCCACCGTCGCGGCGGTGATCCAGGGTTCCGCCCTGCCAGCCCAGGAATTTCGTCAGCGCCGACCTGCGGAATTCGCCCTTGGCGGCTCGCCCACACAGATCAGTCTTCAGCGTCTGCCCGGCCCTTCGGGGGGGAGCGTCCGAAGTCAGGAGCCGCCGTGTCCTGACCTGCGTCGATAACGCGGCGGCGCGTTTCCCGCGTCGTTTCGAAATGCCTGAACAGCGTATCGCCATCGTCCCAGCGAATGGCGCGTTGTAATGCCGTCAAATCCTCGGTGAAGCGCTGCAGCACGTCCAGCACGGCATCCTTATTGGCCAGAAACACATCGCGCCACATCGTCGGATTGCTGGCGGCAATGCGGGTGAAATCGCGAAAGCCGCCAGCGGAATATTTGATAACTTCCGAATTGGTGACCTCTTCGACATCAGACGCCGTACCCACGATGGTATAGGCGATCAGGTGCGGCAAATGACTGGTCACCGCCAGCACGATATCGTGATGCGCAGCGTCCATGATTTCGACATCGCTGCCCAGCCGCCGCCAGAATTCCGACAGGCGCTCGACCGCAACGGGATCGGCCGCGTCGGCGGGGGTCAGAATGCACCAGCGGCTCTGAAACAGCTCGGCGAACCCCGCATCCGGCCCGGAATTCTCCGTTCCCGCAACAGGGTGCGCCGGGACGATGCGCCCTGGATGCGGAATATTGTCGTTCAGCCATCCCGCCACGCGATTCTTGACGCTGCCGACATCGCTGACGACGGCCTCATCCGGCAGATCGGCGGCAATCTCCTTCGCCACCGCCTCCGTCGCCTGCACGGGAACGGCCAGGATCACCAGATCGGCGTCGCAGACGGCGGCGCCTGCACTGTCCGTGATGTCGTCGAACAGATTGAGCGCGTCGGCGCGCGCACGCACATCTGCATCGGCGTCATAGCCGGTCAGGCGAACATCGCGCATCTCTCTCCTGACCGCGCGCGCCAGGGAGGAGCCGATCAACCCAAAGCCTATGATCGTTACGCGGGAAAAGGGCAGCATCAGGCCTGACCGACAAAGTCCTGCAACGCCTGGATAACGATGCCGATCTCCTCCTCCGTACCCACCGAAATCCGCAGAGCATGGGCAAGATCCTGGCTGGGCAGCCAGCGCGTCAATATGCCTTGGCCGGTGAAAAACTCGTTGGCGCGCTCTGCGGTCAGCGCCCCTTCTGGTGGGAATTCGACCAGTACGAAGTTCGCCGCAGACGGGATCGGCCGCAGGCCGTGATTGCCCAGCGCCTGGACCGCATCGGTAAGGCGCGCGCGCTGCTCCGCATTGTCACGGCGGCAACGGTCAACGAATTCCTGGTCGGACAGCGCCGCGATGGCGGCCGCCTGCGCCTGGCTGTTGACGTTGAAGGGGCCACGGATGCGGTTCAGCGCAGCAATTACCTCCACCGGACCATAGGCCCATCCGACGCGAGCGGCGGCAAGGCCGTAGATCTTGGAAAAGGTGCGCGTGGTGACGACATTCTCATATTTGCGCGCCATCGCGATGCCATCTTCATAGGCAGCATCGTCAATATATTCGGCATAGGCGGAATCGAGCACCAGCAGAACATCGTCGGGCAGACCGGCATGCAGCCGCTCCACCTCCTCGCGGTCGATCATCGTTCCGGTCGGATTGTTCGGATTGGCCAGATATACCAGCCGCGTTCTGGGCGTGACCGAGGCCAGCAGGGCATCGACGTCCGCAGTATAATCGCGATCCGGTGCCGCCACCGGCGTCGCGCCCGCGCGCTGGGCAGCGATGGGATAGACCATGAAGCCGCGGTGCACATACAGCACCTCGTCGCCCGGCCCGGCATAGGCCTGCGCCAGCAATTGCAGCAGTTCGTCCGACCCCGTTCCGCATACGACACGGTCAGCCTCCAGTCCGTGCAGCGCGGCGATGGCGTCACGCAGCTCATGGCTCGCCGCATCCGGATAACGGTTGCTGCCGTCCGCCGCCGCCCGCATCGCCGCCAGCGCCGCGGGCGACGTGCCAAGCGGGTTCTCGTTCGACGACAGTTTGACGGTGCGGCCCGCGCCCCCTCCCGATCGCCCGGGTACATAGGCGTGGATCGCCTCGATCCAGGGTTTCATGCGGGGTGCAGTCATGTTCATCATCCTTGCCGGAAGGGGAAAGCGCCCCGCATAGGTAGGATGCAACCAAGGTGCAATCGGCGCGTTGGGAGCCGACCTAACAACAAAAAGGGGTGTAAGATTATGGCAGAGTATGAGCGCAAGAGCAGCGGCGGCCGTACCGTCATCATCATCGTCATAGTTTTGATCGTGCTTGCAGTGATCGCATATGCACTTGGTTTGTTCAACGTGAACACCAGCGGCGATGTCGAGATGCCGGATGTGGACGTTGAAGCCAGCGCGACGGGCGGCAATCTGCCTGACGTCGATGTGGACACCGCCGATATCGCAGTCGAAGAGGGCGATGTCGACATGAACGTCGATCTGCCCTCTGTTGAAGTCGATCGCGCCGAGGACGACGATTCGGTTCAATAATTAAAACCTGTCCAACGGACGGGTACGAGGAACGACACGATGAGCATTCTGATTTTAATCCTGACGATCCTCGTACCGCCGCTTGGCGTTTTCTTAAAACATGGCCTGGATAAGGATTTCTGGATCAACCTGATCCTCACCCTCATCCTCTGGCTGCCAGGCGCGGTACACGGTGTTTACGTCAATTATCTCAGATAAGTGACGTAGCCGCGTGACACCGGCAAATGACTATATGACGGCCGCCCTGGCTGAAGCCCGGGCGGCCGCTTTGCGTTCCGAAGTGCCGATCGGTGCCGTTCTGGTGCATGGCGGAGACATCATAGCGAAGGACGGCAATCGCACACGCGAGTTGAACGATCCAACAGCACATGCCGAAATGTTGGTGCTACGCGCCGCAGCCGCTGCCCTTGGGCAGGAACGGCTGACAGGCGCCGATCTATATGTGACGCTGGAACCCTGTCCGATGTGTGCCGGCGCGATTTCCCACGCTCGCATCCGGCGGCTCTATTTCGGGGCCGAGGATCCGAAGGGCGGGGGCGTCATGCACGGCGCACGAGTATTTGCACATCCGACCTGTCACCATCGCCCCGAACTATATCCGGGCATCGGCGAGCGTTTGTCAGCCGCGATGTTGAAGGAATTTTTCGTCGCCCGGCGGGTGCAGCCTTCCCGGTAACTCTTGCTCAAAGTTTCTCGACGAGCATCATAGAAAAAGCCCCGAACCTATCAGGGTTCGAGGCCTTTTCCGTCAGTCTGCTAGGGAATCAGACGTCGTCAACGACGCCCTTTACCTTGCCTTTAGCCTTACCGACCGTCTGCTGGGCTTCGCCCTTGCGTTCCTGCTGATAGCCTTCCTGCTCCATCTGCCGGTTGTCGGTCGCCTTGCCGATGTCCTGCTTGACGTTGCCGACTGCTTCGTTCGCCAGGCCCTTTGCCTTGTCGCTAAATTCGCCCATCGAAACTCTCCTTTAAATTACAATGTCCTACCGCTCATCCTACCAATGGTTAAAAAGCCAGAAGGTTCCATTGCAACGACGGCGAAAGGCGTCGTAGTTTGCAGGAAAGTGGTTCAGATAAGTCCGGCCAGGGGCGAGGACGGGTCTGCGTAGCGGCGTTTCGCCATGCGCCCCGCGAGGTAGGACATGCGCCCGCCCTCGATGGCGCGCTTCATCGCGCCTGCCATCAGGACGGGATCCTTCGCCTCTGCGATTGCCGTGTTCATCAGCACACCGTCACAGCCCAGTTCCATCGCCGCCGCCGCGTCCGACGCACAGCCGACGCCGGCATCAACCAACACGGGAACGGAGGCATTCTCGATGATCATGCGAATGGTAACAGGGTTCTGTATCCCCAGGCCCGACCCGATGGGTGCGCCCAGCGGCATGATCGCGGCCGCGCCGGCATCCTCCAGCTTCTTCGCGGCGATGGGATCGTCGGCGCAATAGACCATGACGTCAAAGCCGTCCTTCACCAATTCCTTGGTGGCGGAAAGCGTCGCCTCCATGTCGGGATAAAGCGATTTCGCCTCTCCCAGCACCTCCAGCTTCACGAGTTTCCAGCCGCCCGCCTCTCGCGCCAGACCTAGCGTCCGCAGTGCGTCGGCGGCGGTAAAGCAGCCCGCCGTATTCGGCAGATAGGTGATCTTCTTCGGGTCGATATAGTCGGTCAGCTTTGGCGCGCCCGGATCGGAAACATTGACGCGCCGCACGGCGACCGTGACGATCTCCGCACCCGCAGCCTCGACCGCGCGGGCGTTCGTTTCAAAATCCTTATATTTGCCTGTGCCGACGATCAGGCGCGACTTGAAATGCCGCCCCGCAACCGTCCATCCCTCATCCTGACCAGCATTGTCCTGGCCACCCCCAACAAAGTGCACCACCTCTATCTCGTCGCCGGATTCGAGGCCGGTCTGCTCATAGGCGGATTTCGGTACGATCTCCATATTGCGCTCGACCGCCACAGATGCCGGATCCTGCCCCAGCACATTCAGAAGGTCGACGACCGTTGCCGGTTTGCGGATGCGGCGATGTTCGCCATTCACCGTGATCGAAAGCGTCTTGTCCATGGGATTCCCTATTGCTGTCCCCGACGATATAGGCAGGCGGAGACAGCGAACCAACCGGATAGGACGGCAATGGCCGACATGCCCCTGATCATGGTCCTGAACGGGCCGAATCTGAACCTGCTCGGCACGCGGGAACCCGACGTTTATGGGTCGGAAACGCTGGATGACATTGCCAGCCGCCTGGAGGATGAGGCCCGGTCGCTGCAGGTCCGCGTGGACATGCGGCAATCGAACCATGAGGGGCATTTGATCGACTGGCTGCACGAATGTCCGTCATCCGGCGTCCAGGCGGTCATCCTGAATCCCGGCGGGCTGACGCACACGTCCATCGCACTGCGGGATGCGGTTGCCGGCATCCCGACGCCCGTGATCGAGGTTCACCTGTCGAACACACATGCACGAGAGTCCTTTCGCCGCCGGTCCTACATCAGTCCGGTGGCGCGGGGGGTCATTGCGGGCCTTGGCGCACATGGTTACAGCTTGGCGCTTCAGGCTGCGGCGCAGCTTTAAAGGGACGGAGTATAATGGCGCAAAGCCCGAGATCCGGCGGTATGAACGTCGATACGAAGCTGGTGAAAGAACTGGCAAAACTACTGGGCGACACTGGCCTGAGTGAAATCGAGGTCGAAGATGGCGACCGCAAGATTCGCGTGGCGCGGCAGATGATGGCGGCCCAGCAGAGCTTTGCGGCAGCCCCCATGCCTGCCCCGGCGGCGGCATCTGCACCGGCATCCGCCAGCACGGGCACTGCCGCTGCGGACGATGCAGCCGCAGATCTGAAAAGCCATGTCGGCGCCGTGAAGTCGCCGATGGTGGGCACCGCCTATCTGTCGCCCGAGCCGGGTGCGGCAAACTTCGTCAAGGAAGGCGACAGGGTCGAGGCGGGCGACACGCTGCTGATCGTGGAGGCGATGAAGGTCATGAACCCCATCGTGGCCCCCCGTGCAGGCACGGTAACGAAGATCTGCGCTACCAATGAAGCACCGGTCGAATTCGACGAAGTGCTGGCAATCGTAGAATAATGTTCGAAAAGCTGCTCATCGCCAATCGGGGCGAGATCGCGCTGAGGATTCATCGCGCATGCCATGAAATGGGCATCAAGACGGTGGCGGTACATTCCACCGCTGACGCGGATGCCATGCATGTCCGGCTGGCGGACGAAAGCGTCTGCATCGGACCACCGTCCGCGACGCATTCCTATTTGAACATCGCCAATATCATCTCCGCGGCAGAGGTGTCGGGCGCCGACGCCATCCACCCGGGATATGGCTTCCTGTCCGAGAATGCGAAATTCGCGGAAATCGTCGAGGCGCACGACATCGCCTTTGTCGGTCCGACACCCGAACATATCCGCATCATGGGCGACAAGGTGGAGGCAAAGCGCACGGCCGGCGCGGTCGGCCTGCCGCTGGTGCCGGGTTCCGAGGGCGCGATCACCGACCTGGAAGAGGCGGAAACCGTCGCATTCGAAATCGGCTATCCGGTCCTCGTCAAGGCCGCGTCGGGCGGCGGCGGACGCGGCATGAAGGTCGTCGAACGGCCTGAGGATCTGTCAAAATCCCTTAAGGCTGCTGGGCAGGAGGCGAAGGCCGCCTTTGGCGACGACACCGTCTATATCGAAAAATATCTCGGCAATCCGCGCCATATCGAATTTCAGGTATTCGGCGACGGCAAGGGCAATGCCATCCATCTGGGCGAACGCGATTGTTCGCTGCAGCGACGCCATCAGAAGGTTCTGGAGGAGGCGCCCTCCCCCGCGCTGAACGCCGACCAGCGCGCGGACATGGGCGAAACCTGCCGCCAGGCGATTGCCGATCTGGGCTATCGCGGCGCCGGAACCATCGAATTCCTGTACGAGGATGGCCGCTTCTACTTCATCGAGATGAACACCCGTTTGCAGGTGGAACATCCGGTGACGGAGGCAATCACCGGCATCGATCTGGTCCGGGAACAGATCCGCGTTGCAGCGGGCCTCCCCCTCTCGGTCACACAGTCAGAGGTGAAGTTCTCCGGCCACGCCATCGAATGCCGGATCAACGCGGAGGATCCGCGCACCTTCGCGCCCTCCCCCGGCCTCGTCACGCAATATCATGCTCCGGGCGGGTTGCATGTCCGCGCCGACAGCGCGCTGTACGACGGGTACACGATCCCGCCGCATTACGATTCGCTGATTTCAAAGCTGATCGTCTATGGCGCGAACCGCAACGATTGCCTGATGCGCCTGCGCCGCGCCTTGGAAGAATATGTCATTGAGGGGCCGAAAACGACGATCCCCCTGCACCGCGCGCTGATCGAGCAGCCGGATTTCATCAATGGCGACTATTCGATCAAATGGCTGGAGGAATGGCTGGCAGCCCAGGACTGATGGGCAAGAATTGATGGCGCAGGATTGATGGCGCAACGTTGCGGCGAGCCCGGCCCGGGTTCGCCGCAGCTAATTGAACGGACCCTTTCCCCAAAAACGCGCCGCCGCAATCAAATATGCAGCGCGTGCCCCAGCGTTCTCAGCGCTGCCTCCTGCAGCGCCTCGCCCTGTGTCGGGTGTGCATGGATCGTGCCGGCAATATCCTCGACGCGCGCGCCCATTTCCAGCGCCAGACCGAACGCGGCGGATAATTCGGCGCAGCCCTTCCCCACGGCCTGCAGACCCAGAACCAGATGATTGTCCGCCCGTGCCACCACCCGCACGAACCCGTCATCCGCCTCCATCGTCAGCGAACGGCCATTGGCGGCAAAGGGAAAAATCGCTGTTTTGACGTCATAGCCCTCTGCCTCCGCCTCGGCAGGTGACAAGCCCGCACTGACGATCTCAGGGTCGGTGAAACAGATGGCGGGGATTGCACGCTTGTCCCAGATACGCTTTTCGCCCGCGACGATTTCCGCCACCATTTCACCCTGTGCCATGGCGCGGTGCGCCAGCATCGGCTCGCCGGTCACGTCGCCAATGGCATAAATGCCCTTCATCGAGGTCTCGCACTTGTCGTCGATGCGAATGTGCCGGCCATCCATGTCCAGCACCAGCGCTTCGCGGCCCCAGCCCTCCGTCACCGGGCGGCGACCGACCGTTACCAGGACCTTCTCTGCAGCGATCGTCTCCGCCGTGCCATCGGCGGTTTCTATGTCGAGACCGTCTTTCGCCTGTCCCTTCGCTTTTGCCCCCAGGCGCAATTCGATGCCCAGCGCCTCGGCGCGCTTCATGACCGGCTTGGTCATGTCCTTGTCGTAAAGCGGCAGGACTCGGTCCTCCATTTCCACGATGGTCACCTTCGACCCCAGCTTGGCATAGGCCATGCCCAGTTCCATGCCGATATAACCGGCACCGACGACAGCCATGGTGGCGGGCACGCTCTCCAGCGACAGCGCCTCCGTCGAGGAGATCACGTTCCCGCCGAATGGCAGGAAGGGCAGTTCGACTGGCGCGGAGCCCGTCGCGATGCAGACTTTTTCCGCCACGATGGTCACCGGGCCGTCTTCGCTATCGACATGAACGGTTCGGCCGTCCTGGAACGTCGCCCAGCCTTTTACCGTGCGTACCTTTGCCTTCTTCAGCAGGGCAGCGACGCCGCCGGTCAGCTTGCCGACAATACCATCCTTCCACGCGATCGTCTGCGCCAGATCGATTGCGGGCGCCGTGACGCTGATGCCCAGCGGGTTGTCGCCTGAAAAATGCGCGGCCGCCTCGAATTCCTCCGCGGCGTGGATCAGCGCCTTGGAGGGAATGCAGCCGACGTTCAGGCAGGTGCCGCCGACGGGGGCCGCCTCCACGATAATCGTATCCAGTCCCAGCTGTCCGGCGCGTATGGCGGCGATATACCCGCCGGGACCGGCACCGATGACGAGGAATTTACAGGTAAGATTGGTCATGACGTGATGTCCCGAACTTGAAAATCGTCATTGCGGCGCGCGGGCATTTATAACCGCGCAGGAGGCGTTGGGGCAGGTGTCAGTCCTCGATGAAGATCATCGCGGGCGATTCCAACAGGCCCTTGATACGCTGGATAAAGACCGCCGCATCCCAGCCATCGATCACCCTGTGGTCGAAACTGGATGACAGGTTCATCATCTTGCGCGGCACGAACTGCGTATCCTGCCAGACCGGCATCACCCGCATCTTGTTGACGCCGACAATTGCGACCTCCGGATAGTTGATTACCGGCGTCGTCACCAGGCCGCCCATGGCGCCCAGCGACGTAATGGTGATCGTCGCACCTGTCAGCTCGTCGCGCGTGGCACTGCCGTCCTTTGCCGCCTCCGCCAGCCGCGTCAGCTCCGACGCGCAGTCCCACACGGACAATGCCTCGACATGGCGCACGACCGGGACCACCAGCCCCTTATCCGTCTGTGCCGCGACGCCCATGTGCATGCCGCCATGCTGGTGGATGACACCGGCATCGTCATCATAGCGCGCGTTCATTTGCGGCTGCTCCGCGATGGCGCGCGCCATTGCCCGCATCAGGAACGGCAGCAAGGTCAGCTTTGGTTGATCGTCGCGCTTTTCGCGATTCAGTTTCGCGCGCAATTCTTCCAGCGCGGTCACATCCACCTCGTCGACATAGGTGATGTGCGGAATGCGCGTTTTGGCGATCTGCATCTTTTCCGCGATCTTGCGGCGCAGGCCCACCACCTTGATCTCGTCGATCGCCATGTTCGGCATACGGGAGGAGCCGCCGCGCACGACCGCTTCGCCGCCCGATTCGATAAAGGCATCCAGATCGTCATGACTGATCTGGCCCGCCTCGCCGCTTCCCGGCACGCGGCGCAGATCGATGCCAGCATCCAGCGCGCGCTTCCGCACCGCAGGAGAGGCCAGGGGCTTTTCGCCCACCGGGCGCGGCACGGCGCGCTGCGGCGTAGAGGTCGCAGACGGTTTCGCCGCCGACCGTGCTGTCTGCGGGGCGGCAGGCGTTTTTGCGGCAGATGCCTTTGAGGCGGACGGCTTGGCGGCGGGCGCTGTTGCTGGTGCCGCGCCTTCATGCTCGCGCGCATCCTCTTCGGGCGATTCAGGCGCTGACGGCGTCGCATCACTTTTCTCGCGCTCGTCCGCATCGGCGGGCGCGGCCTCGATCACTTCCGATGTTTCGCCGGGGGTTACATTGCCCTCGCCTTCGATCTCCATGCGGATGATCGGCGATCCGACGGCGACCACTTCGCCGATCTCCGGGCCCAGCCACAGGATCTTGCCGTCGCGCGGCGCCGGGATCTCGACCGTCGCCTTGTCGGTCATGACGGCGGCCAGAACCTGATCCTCGCGCACCTCGTCACCAACGGCGACTTCCCATTCGACCAGTTCCGCCTCGGCGACGCCTTCGCCAATATCGGGCATCTTGATGACATGTTCGCCCATCAGCTGGCCTCCATCACTTGGGTCAGGGCCGCGCCGACGCGTTTTGGCCCAGGAAAATAATCCCATTCCTGTGCATGGGGATAGGGCGTGTCATAGCCCGTCACGCGAACGATCGCCGCCTCAAGCGAATAGAAGCAGTGATGCGCCACCAGCGCCGCCAGTTCTGCGCCAAAGCCGCAGGTACGCGTCGCTTCGTGCACGATAACGCACCGTTCCGTTTTCGCGACGGATTCCGTTATGGTGTCGAGGTCGAGCGGCACGATGGAGCGCAGATCGATTACCTCGCCATCAACGCCGGTTTCCTCAACGGCCGCCAGGGCAACGTGTACCATCGTGCCATAGGCCAGGATGGTCACATCGGCGCCGGGCCGCCGGATCGCGGCCTTGCCCAGCGGCACGGTATAATGCCCCTCCGGCACCTCACCCAGTTCATGCTTCGACCAGGGCGTGACGGCGGCATCGTGATGGCCGTCGAACGGACCGTTATACAGCCGCTTCGGCTCCAGGAAGATGACGGGGTCATTATCCTCGATGCTGGCGATCAGCAGCCCCTTTGCATCATAGGGGTTGGACGGAATGACAGTTTTCAGGCCCGATACGTGCGCAAACAGCGCCTCGGGCGACTGCGAATGGGTCTGGCCGCCAAAAATGCCGCCACCCGTCGGCATACGTACCGTCAGCGGGGCGATAAAATCGCCATTGGAACGATAGCGCAGGCGCGCCGCCTCCGACACCAGCTGGTCATAGGCGGGGTACATGTAATCGGCGAACTGGATTTCGACGCAGGGGCGCAGGCCATAGGCGGCCATACCGATCGCCGTGCCGACGATGCCGCTTTCGTTGATCGGCGTGTCGAAACAGCGCTGCATGCCATATTTTTGCTGCAGCCCCTTAGTGCAGCGAAAAACGCCGCCGAAATAGCCGACGTCCTGTCCGAACACGACGACCTTCTCGTCGCGTGACATGGATACGTCGTGGGCGTCGCGAATCGCCTCGATCATGGTCATTCTTGCCATGGTCAGATTCCTGCTTCCTGGCGCTGCCGGATCAGATGCGCGGGCAGCTCCTCAAATACGTCGTCGAACATGCCCTTCGAACTCGGGTGCGGTCCGTCGTGTAACGTGCCGCAGCTTTCCGCCCGCTTCTGCGCGGCCAGAACCTCGGAATCGATTTCCGCCTGTGCCTGCGCATGGCGTTCCTCGGTCCATATGCCGCGCGCGATCAGATAGGCCTTCATGCGCTGGATGGGATCGCCCAGCGGCCAGTCTGCTGCCTCCGTCTTGGGGCGATAGCCGGCGGGGTCGTCGGATGTCGAATGCGGTCCCGCGCGATAGGTGACATGCTCGATCAGCGTGGCGCCATGGCCCAGATGCGCACGCTCCGCCGCCCATTTCGCGACCGCATGCACGGCCAGGAAATCATTGCCGTCGACGCGGATCGCCGGAATGCCAAAGCCCAGCCCGCGCGAGGCGAACGTGGCCGCCTTGCCGCGCGCAATGCCCTGAAACGTGCTGATCGCCCACTGATTATTGACAATGTTCAGGATGACCGGCGGGCGAAAGGTAGAGGCGAAGACCATGGCGGAATGAAAATCGGATTCCGCCGTCGCGCCATCGCCGATCCAGCCGGCCGCGATCTTCGTATCGCCCGCAATGGCCGATGCCATGGCCCAGCCGACGCACTGGACGAACTGCGTGCCCAGATTGCCGGAAATCGAGAAATAGGAATGGTCCTTCGCCGAATACATGACCGGCATCTGCCGTCCCTCCAGCGGGTCGGCGCTGTTGGAATAGACCTGATTCATCATGTCTTCGATGGGATAGCCGGCCGTGACCAGCAGGCCCTGCTGACGATAGGTCGGGAAATTCATGTCGCCCGGCGACAGCGCCGCCTGAAAGGCGCAGCTAATCGCCTCTTCCCCCAGCGACTGCATATAGAAGCTGGTTTTCCCTTGGCGCTGCGCGATCAGCATGCGCGCATCCAGGCTGCGCACCGTCATCATGTCGCGCAGGCCCTTCAGCGCCTCTTCTTCGGTCAGGTCCGGTGCCCAGGGGCCGACCGCCTTGCCCTCGTCATCCGTCACCCGGACGATTTCATAGGCCAGGTGGCGGATATCCTCCGCATCCACGTCCACCGCCGGGCGGTCGACTTCGCCCGCCTTCGGCACGTCGAAAGCGGAAAAATCCGGCGTGTCGCCGGGCCGGCACTGCGGTTCCGGAACGTGTAGTTGGAAAACCTTATTGCGTGTCATTGTAATCTTCCGTCTCAGACGTGGCGGCCACTTAGCGTGTAAAAACCCCGTCGACTAGGGTCTGCGCTGCCGGAACGATGTTCAGAGGGACGCGGGGGGAAGACTGTGTATCTACTGCTCCTCGATCGGCATCCCCAAATCCTGCAATTGCGGCCGCACCACGTCGGCATCGCCCACAATCACCCACAACAGGCGGCTCGGATCGATCTCCGCCTTCGCCGCGGCGGCCACCTCCGCCGGTGTCAGCGCGGCCAGCTTCGCCGCATAGGTTTCCTGATAATCGTCCGGCCGGCCCAGCGTGGCGTTCGACGTGATCGCCGCCATGACGGCATCGGCACTTTCATAGGCGCCGGGCAGGCGACCGGACAGGAACTTGGTCGTGTCCGCAACCTCTTTCTCGGTGATGCCCCGCGCGCCGACATACTCGGCGATTTCGCGCCGCAGCTCGGCCACCGCCTCGCCTGTCTTGTCGCTTTGCACCGGCGCGGTGACATAGAATGGCTCCTGCTGCACAGCGCTGGAAATCGAGGCGCGCACGCCATAGCTCCAGCCCTTCTCCTCCCGCAGATTGCTGTTCAGGCGCGACGTGAACACACCGCCCAGCGGGATGTTGGCAACGCTGAGGGCGGTATTATTATCCGTGCCCTTCGTTTGCAGCGGGTAGCCCGCAAAGATGAAACTTTGCGGCGCGCCGGGGCGGTCGACCAGCACGATACGCGCGGATTCAGGCGCCGTCACCGTGGCAAACTGCTTCACGCCCTTGGGAACGCCCGCCGGGCGCCAGTCGCCGAACCGCTCCTCCAGCATCGGCACGATCTCGGCCAGCGTGGTGTCGCCGACGACGAAAATCTGTGCCGTATCGGGCCGCAGCCAGCGATCGTGGAATTGCACCAGATCCTCGCGCGTCACCGCCTGCACACCTTCCGGCGTGCCCGATCCCGTCAGCGGCGCGCCATAGGGATGTGCCTCGCCATAGATCAGCGGCGGCAACAGGCGCAGTGCCAGGCTGCTTGGCTGCTTCAGCTCATCATCGATCCGGGCCAGCTGGATATCGCGCACGCGCTGCAGTTCCGCCTGATCGAATTTCGGATTGCGCACCACATCGGCGTAGAGGTCCAGCGATTCCCCCAGATTGATCTTCAATGCCGACAGGCTCAGCGTCGTCGTATCCAGATCGCTGCCTGCGCTGATCCCCGCGCCAAGCCGTTCCTCTGCCTCTGCGATCTCGATGGCGGTCCGGTCTTCCGTGCCCTCGTCCAGCAGGGACAGGGTCAGCGCCTGCGTACCCAGCTTGTCCTTCGGGTCGGCGGCATCGCCGGCATCGAACGCCATGGCGATATCGACCACGGGCACGGCGGCGCGCCGGGCAAAGGTCACGGGAATGCCGTTCGACAGTGTGGCCCGCTCGACATCGGGGAAATCCAGCGCGGGCAGGTCCCCCACCTGTGGCAGGCTGCTACGGTCGACGCCGGCACCGGCGGCGGCCAGGTCGCCGACCGGGTTCACCAACAGTTGAAATCCGCCCGCGCCCATCCATTCCGATGCCGCCGCCTGCACCTCTTCGGGCGTCGCGGCGACATAATCGTTCATTTCCGTTTTGAAGAAGGCGGGATCGTCGGCGTAAACCTCGCCCTCGGCCAGCGTCACTGCCTTGCCGCCAAAGCCACCGACACTTTCCAGGCCGCGGATCATGGACGAAACAACGCGCATGGCGATGCGCTCCACCTCGTCCTCGGTCGGACCGTCCTGCCGGAATTTCTCGATCTCCGCATCGATCAGCGCCTCGACCCGTTCAGGATCGACCCCCGGCTTCACGTCGGCCTGGATCTGCAGCATGCTTGCCACTTCCAGCGGCTGCAAATATCCGCCGACGGACGTGGCGACCTGCTCCTCGCGCACCAGCTTTTTGTACAGGCGCGAGGATTCGCCGCCCGCCAGCACCGCCGCGGCAATGCTCAGCGACCGCGCATCATCCGATTCCAGGCCAGGAACCGCCCAGGCGCGATAGACGCGCGGGTTGGCGACCTGATCCTGCATCACCTCACGCACGGTTTCCCGCCGCGTCGGCACCCAGTCTTCCACGCGGCCGGCCAGGGCCGGACCGGGCGGGATGTCGCCGAAATATTTCTCGACCAGCGGCCGTGCGGTGGCGGCGTCGATATCCCCCGCCAGCACCAGCACGGCATTATTGGGGCCATACCATTGGCGGAACCAGCTCTGCACGTCCTCCAGGCTGGCGGCGTCCAGATCCTCCATCGAACCGATGGTCGAATGGCGATAGGGATGGCCCGGTGGGAATAGCCCCTCCAAGATGCGATATTCGGTCAGGCCAAAGGGCTGGTTGTCGCCCTGGCGCTTTTCATTCTGAACGACGCCGCGCTGTGCATCCAGCTTCTCCTGCGTCACGGCGCCCAGCAAATGCCCCATGCGGTCCGATTCCAGGAACAGCATCCGCTCCAGCGCGGGGGTCGGCACGTTCTGGAAATAATTGGTGCGGTCGAACCAGGTCGTCCCATTGTAATCCGTCGCGCCCATGTCCTGCAGTTCGACGAACCATTCATCGTCGTAATTCTCGCTGCCGTTGAACATCAGATGCTCGAACAGATGGGCAAAGCCGGTCCGCCCCTCCGGCTCGTCCTTCGATCCGACATGATACCATACGGACACCGCCACGACTGGCGCCTTACGGTCGGTATGGGTGATCACCGTAAGGCCGTTGGGCAGGGTGAATCTTTCATAGGGAATGTCGACAGAGGCAACCAGCTCGGGCGATGGCCCCTGGGCATTTGCAGCGATTGCGGTGACAAGCGATAGCGCCGCGCTGGCGGCCAGGAAAATCGTTTTCATGGCACAGGTATACGGCGAAATGCCCCCCGCTCCCACTACCTTTTCCGTGCGGCGCTTTTGCCTGGGTGCGGCGCAGGCCCGGCTTCATGTACCTTCGACGGGCGCAACCCGCGACCCGTCAGGCGGCATCTTTCGCGGGTTCGTCGTCGCCCCCCGTCAGACGCTTCAGCGGCAGGGGCTCCTTGAAGGTCAGCGTGCGATAGGGGAACGGAATTTCGATGCCTGCATCGTCCAGCGCCCGCTTGATCGCGCGCACCACCTGATCGCGGCTCTTGTGCATGTCGACCGGCTTCGATCCCGCCCACCAGCGCACCGTGTAATTGATTGAGGAATCGGCGAATTCCGCTGCAAACACCTGCACCGGCTTGTCCTTTGCCACCAATTCGCAGCCCTCGACCGTCTTCTGGATAAGGTCACGCGCCATGTCGGCATCGGTGTCATAGGATACGCCAGCGACGATCTCGTGCCGCCGCATGGGAAAGTCGGTATGGATTTCGACCGGATTCTTGAACAACATGCTGTTCGGCATGATGGTTACTTCGTTGGACAGCTTGCGGATATAGGTTTCGCGCAGGCTGATGTGCATGATCTCGCCGGAAATTCCCTCGCACTCGATATGGTCGCCTACGCGCATCTTGTCGCGCAGCATCAGCAGGATGCCTGCGAGGAAATTCTCGAACACATCCTGAAATGCAAAACCGATCGCGACCGAACCCAAACCCAGCGCGGCCACCAGGCTGCCCAGCGTCATCGACGGGAAAACGATGGTCATGGTCAACAGAATGCCGACGATCCAAACGCCGACCTTCACCAGTGTCTGCGTCAGATTGACAAGGGAGGGGCGCTCCCCCGCCTTCGACGCCGCCCTGGACGCCAGTTTGCTGAGGCCGCTTGCCAGAAAGCCGAATATGATCAGGACGATGACCGCGATAGCCAGCGTCGGCAGGGCCTCGATCAGACCGCGCGCCATTTCGGTCAACTGGCCTGTCAGCGTACCCAGCAGGGAAAGATTATCGCCGACCGCATCGATCACACCCTCGCCCGATTCCCGGATTGCATCTGCATTCTGCGCTGCGCTGTCCTGCATATTGCCCCCTCGAGAACCCATCGTTTCGCTTGTGAATGAACAGGCACCCCCACCGGTTCCGATCATGCGCGCCCTTCAATCGCCCCGAATCAATCGCCCCCGCCGCCCTCGGCACGCCCTTCATCCCCGCCCGCCGCCCGCATGATGGCCTTGCGGATGCGCGTATAGGTGCCGCACCGGCACAGGTTCGTCATGCCCCGGTTGATGTCCTCGATCGTCGGATCGGGCGTATCCTTCAGGAACGCCGCCGCCGCCATCACCATGCCCGACTGGCAATAGCCGCATTGCGGCACCTGCTCCGCAACCCAGGCGCGCTGAACGGGGTGAGAGGAATCCGGCGACAGCCCCTCGATCGTGGTGACGAAGGTTCCTTCTATGTCCCCGATGGGAACCTGACAGGACCGCTGCGCCTCTCCGTCCACATGCACGGTGCATGCGCCGCACAGGCCCACGCCGCAGCCATATTTCGTGCCCGTCAGATTGCTGGCGTCGCGCAGCGCCCACAGCAGCGGCGTATCCGGCGGCAGATCATATTCGACAGGATTGCCGTTGACGGTGAAGCGGGTCATGGTCTGCCGAAACTAGAGTTTGGGAAGGCCGCAATGCAACTTGAAACGCTCCGCGTCGAGACCGCCGACCATATTGCGCGGGTGACGCTGACGCGCGGCGATGAATTCAACACCATGACGCCGCAATTCTGGGAGGATGTGATCACCGCCTTCACCCATATCGAGGGCGAAGCCAGCGTGCGGGCGGTGGTCATCGCCTCGACAGGTCGTCACTTCACCGCCGGCCTGGACCTGAAGTCGGCCAGCAATCCCTTTGGCGACAGCCGCGATCCGGCGCGGCAGCGCGTCCATTTCCTGAACCATGTGAAGCGCCTGCAGCACAGCTTCACGGTCATCGACCAGTGCCGCGTGCCGGTGATCGCCGCCATTCAGGGCGGCTGTATCGGCGGCGGCGTCGATCTCGTGACCGCCTGCGACCTGCGCGTCATTACCGCCGACGGATGGTTCGCCATTGCCGAAATCGATGTGGGGATCGTCGCCGATGTCGGCACGCTGCAGCGTATCCCGCATTTACTACCGCAGGGCCTGGTGCGGGAACTCGCCTATACCGGCCGCCGCTTCCCGGCGGAGGAGGCGGCGCACTATGCCTTCGTCAACAGCATCGCGGCCGACCATGACGCCGTCATCGCCGCCGCCATGGACCTGGCGCGCACAATCGCCGCCAAGTCGCCGGTCGCGATGATGGGCACCAAGACGATCCTGAACAGGGGCCGCGACCAGTCAATCGAACAGGGCCTCGACAATGTCGCCGTCTGGAACGCCGCCTTCCTGCAGGGCAACGACATGCAGCAGGCCATCGCCGCACAACTGGAAAAGCGCGCGCCCACATTCGACGACCTCTAAGCTGGCAGGCCACCGAAACAAGTTCGCGCCCGATCTTGCGCACCGCCCGGCGGGCTCACTCCTCGTAAACGAAAACCGCCAGCCGGTTCCCCGCCGGATCGATGAATTCGAAGCGGCGGCCACCGGGAAACGCAAAGATGTCCTTGACGATCTCTCCGCCCGCCGCCGTGACGCGGGCACGGGCCGCCTCCAGATCCTCGACCTTGATTCCGGGCATGGGCGCGGGCGGCGCCCCCTCGGATATCAGGCCAATCTCGGTGCCGCCGCTGGTAGAGCCGGCATAGGTCGGGCCGTAGTCGGTAAAATCATACCCGAACGCACCCTCGTAAAACGCCTTGGCCACCGCAACATCGACGGCGGGCAGTTCCACATAAGCGAGTAAAGCGGTGGGGGCAGGCATCATCTCGTCTCCCGTTTCAAAAGCTTCAGCAGCTAGGAAGCCAGGCAGCGCCGCCCCCGGCCATAAGCAAGAGTGAAACCCCTATGTTCACTTATTGTTCTAATCATCGCGGTCGGGAGGTCAAGATGAGTCCGCCATTCTTCCCCTTCGGCAAAGAGAAAGGCCCTCCCCCGCTATCGGAGAAGCCGAACGTCCTCACATGCTGCCAGATCGGACCTTGTTCGCAGCGCCCCCGCCACGAGCCGCTCGACCTTCTTGGAAGGTTCCAGTCGTTCGCACTACTAAAGCAGCGGAGGTAGCGGAGCGACCTTCAACATCCTGACCGCGGGTGCCTTAGAGACCCGCCAAGCATCTCTAAATGCGCCTCTCGCCTTGCACTTGTAAAAAAGGGATTTTAATCGCGAGCAGCCAATTACTCTCTAACCACTCGAAATCCAATATGAATGGCAGCTACTACATTTGCGACTTTTGATGAGTCAGGAATTGTTGAGTCTCTGAACACCCTCTCGCCCTTAACCTTGTAATATCGACAAAAATCCGTCCCCTTTACACATTTGTCATGCCGGATCTCACGACCATCTCTGAGCATGATTGGATAATAGGGCTCTGTATCCGATACGACTTCAGCGACATTACCGATCACGTCAAATAAACTCCACGAGTTCGGGCTTAAGAGTCCCACCTCTCGAATGTTCGCTGGGCCTCGTTGTCGTCCAAAACCCTTTATGGAAAAGCGACCGGGGTCATAAAACATTTGTCCATCTGCCGTTTGCACAAACGCCCTGTTGAAACCGATCTCATCGCCCCAAGGATAGTTCGTCGTTGCGCCGGCAGCGGCGAAATGCATCCACTCTGCTTCGGTGGGGAAGCGATATTGATGCCCGGTCTTGTCGCTGATCCAGTCGAGATAGCACTCCATGGCCAGGATGGTGATGCTGTGCATTGCGACACGATCATCGACGGCGGGGCTGCTGACATCGATCTTCTTGCCCCCCGGCCGTTCAGGGACCGGGCATCCCGCTTCCTCGATCGCGGGAAGATATTCCGACCACGTCACTTCATAGCGCCCGACTAGCAGGGTTGGCGCGCCCTCTTCTGCGGCAGGAATCTGGACCAGTTCAGGACAAGTATCGCAGTCCTTCACGATCTTTGCCGGGACCTCCGGCGCGGGGCTGGGCGCTGCCGGAGAGGCAGAAGACAAAAGCAAATATAACAATACGCTCATGGGCAGAACTCCTCATCGAACATGTGAAGCCGCAGCCTCGCTTCGGGCAGTCCAACCTGCACCGGCCCTTTGTCCAGTACCTGAACATGTCCAGGATATAGCGAAGTACCCGGAACGAATATGTGCGTACGGCCACCTCCGGGCTTTGCAGCGCTTTCATAAAGCTTCTTCGCCAGTTCGCGGTCGCGCGGAACCCCCGTTCCGCAAAGATACAGATCTCCCAGCTTCACTTGCGCGTGTTTCTCGCCCCGTTCCGCAGCCGCGACCAGATCACCAAGGCGCTGCTGCTCGCGCGACGTCACGTCCACGCCCGAAATGCCGGGATAGTGCGTCGCCGTGCATCCGCCAGTGGCGAGGGCGGAAAGCAGAAGAATATACTTCGTCAGCCTCACCGCCCACGCCCCCGCGAAAGGCCCACCGCTACTCCGCCGCCACCAGAGTGTTCTCCTCCAGCGGCACTTCCAGCATGTGCAGCACTTCCTTTGGTACGATCTGCACGAATTTGGGCAGCACGTCGTCCCAGTCGTCGAGCAGGCCACGCGCCCATTTGGAATCGGTGGCCTCGACATGCTGTTCGATGGTGTCGCGCAGGTGCGCCTGCCAATGGGCGGAGCGGAGCGGGCCGTGGACGACGCTTTCCGGGTTCACGCGGCGGGCGAAATCACCTGCCTCGTCATAGACATAGGCCATGCCCCCCGTCATGCCGGCGGCGAAATTGTCGCCGACGCGGCCCAGAATGACCGCCAGCCCGCCGGTCATATATTCGCAGCCGTTCGCGCCGCACCCTTCGACAACCACCGTCGCCCCCGAATTGCGCACCCCAAAGCGTTCGCCGGCGATCCCCGCCGCAAACAGCTCGCCCGCCGTCGCGCCGTACAGGACGGTATTGCCGATGATGACATTTTCGTTCGACTTGAGCGTAGAGGAGACGACCGGCCGCACGACGATCCGCGCACCCGACAGGCCCTTGCCGACATAATCATTGGCATCGCCCAGAACCTCCAGCGTCAGGCCCTGGACGGCAAAGGCGCCCAGCGACTGACCGGCGGATCCGCGCAGACGAACATGCACATGGCCGGGGTCCAGCCCCTGCATGCCGAACGTCTTGACGATATGGTGCGACAGGCGCGTGCCGACCGCGCGGTGCGTATTCCTGACCGCGTAGGTCAGCTGCATTTTCTCGCGCCGCTCAAACACGGCCGCGGCGTCCTTCACCATCTGCGCGTCCAGCGTATCGGCCACCTCGTTCCGGTGCCCCTTTATGTTGAAGCGCCGCTCCGCGTTCTTGCGCAGGTCGGGCTTTGCCAGAATGGGGTTCAGGTCCAGATCGTCCAGATGTTCCGCACCGCGCGACACCTGCCGCAACAATTCCGTGCGGCCGATCACCTCGTCCAGGCTGCGCATGCCGAGCGAGGCGAGGATTTCCCGAACCTCCTCGGCGATGAAGCTGACCAGGTTGATGACCTTTTCGGGCGTCCCGGTGAATCTCGCACGCAGCGCCTCGTCCTGCGTGCAGACGCCGACCGGACAGGTATTGGAATGGCACTGCCTGACCATGATACAGCCCATGGCGACCAGGTTCAGCGTACCGATGCCGAATTCCTCAGCGCCCAATATGGCGGCGATGACGATGTCGCGGCCGGTCTTCAGCCCGCCATCGGTGCGCAGCTTCACGCGTGAACGCAGGCCGTTCAGCGACAGCACCTGATTGACTTCGCTCAGTCCCATTTCCCACGGCGTACCGGCATATTTGATGCTGGTCTGCGGACTGGCGCCAGTGCCGCCAGTATGTCCCGCCACCAGGATCACGTCGGCATGCGCCTTTGCGACGCCCGCCGCGACGGTGCCGATGCCGGCAGAACTCACCAGCTTCACACAGACGCGCGCCACCGGATTGATCTGCTTCAGGTCATAGATCAGCTGCGCCAGATCCTCGATCGAATAGATGTCGTGGTGCGGCGGCGGAGAGATCAGCGTTACGCCCGGCGTGGAATGGCGCAGCTTCGCGATCAGTTCGGTGACCTTGAACCCGGGCAATTGGCCGCCCTCGCCCGGCTTGGCGCCCTGCGCGACCTTGATTTCGATCTCCGTACAGGCGTTCAGATATTCCGCCGTTACGCCAAAGCGGCCGGACGCGATCTGCTTGATCGTGGAATTGGCATTGTCGCCATTGGCATAGGGTGTGTAGCGGCTCTTGTCCTCGCCGCCCTCGCCCGACACGGCCTTGGCACCGATGCGGTTCATGGCGATGGCCAGTGTCTCGTGCGCCTCCGGGCTCAGCGCGCCCAGCGACATGCCGGGCGAGACGAAACGCTTCCTGATTTCGGAAATGGACTCCACCTCGTCGACCGGAATGGCCTCCGCCGTGCTGGTAAAGCCCATCAGGTCGCGCAGATAGATCGGCTGCAGATCGGCACAACCGCGGCTGAACTGCTGATATTGCGAATAGCTGCCCGTCTCTACCGCCTTTTGCAGCAGGTGGATCAGGTTCGCCTCATAGGCATGCGGTTCCGAACCGGAACGATAGCGGTACATGCCGCCCACCGGCAGGGCGAGCACATCCTCGTCATAGGCGGTTTCATGCCGCCGCCGCGCCGATTGATGCAGGCTGGCAAATCCCTCGCCGGAAATTTTCGACGGCATTCCGGGGAAAAATTCCTGCACCAGGCTGCGCGAAATGCCCACAGCCTCGAAATTATAGCCGCCGCGATAGGAGGAGATGATGGAGATTCCCATCTTCGACATGATCTTCAGCAGGCCGCCGTCGATCGCGGCCTTGTAACTGGCGATACAGGCGTCCAGCGTCCGGTCGCCCAGCAGGCCGCGCGCATGCCGTGCGGCAATCGCTTCCTCGGCCAGATAGGCGTTCACCGTCGTCGTGCCGACCCCGATCAGGACCGCGAAATAATGCGTGTCCAGACATTCGGCGGACCGCACATTGATGCTGGCATAGGACCGCAGCCCCTTACGCACCAGATGCGTGTGAACGCCCGCCGCCGCCAGGATCATGGTAATCGCCATGCGGTCCGGGCCGACATGCTCGTCGGTCAGGAACAGCTGCGATTTGCCGGAACGAACGGCATGTTCCGCCTCTTCGCGAACCCGGCGGATCGCATCGCGCAAATCGTTCTCGTCGCCGCCGACCGGGAATGTGCAGTCGATTTCCGCTGCGCTGCCATCCTCTTCACCAATGCCGAAATGCGCCTGCAGCCGGTGCCAGTCGCGATTGGTGAAAACCGGCGACTGCGCGATCATCACGCCCTTCTGGTCTGCATCGTCGTCCAGAACATTGGTGAAATTGGAAAAGCGCGTCTTCAGCGACATGACCCGCGTTTCGCGCAGTGAATCGATCGGCGGATTGGTCACCTGGCTGAAATTCTGCCGAAAGAAATGGCTGAATACGCGCGGATTCGTGCTGATCACGCCCAGGGGGGTATCGTCGCCCATGGACCCGATGGCTTCCTTGCCCTCCTCCGCCATCGGCGCCAGGATCAGCTCCATATCCTCCATCGTCATGCCCGCCGCGATCAGGCGGCGGCGCAGTTCGGCATTGTCATAGGCGCGCGCCGGCTGCGGCGCACCGGCACCCGGCAGATGTTCGAACCGCGTGAAGTTGGAGATCAGCGCGGGATAATCCTTCGCCGCGGCGACGCGGTCCTTGATTTCCTGGTCGTGGTAGAATTTGCACTCGTCCAGGTCGACGGCGATCATCTGACCCGGGCCCAATGCCCCCTTTTCGACGACATTGGTCTCGGCGACCGGCACCATTCCGGTTTCCGAACCCACCAGCAGCAGATTGTCGCCCGTGATCGTATAGCGCATCGGGCGCAGCGCGTTGCGGTCGACACTGGCTGCGACCCAGCGGCCATCCGTCATGGCCAGCGCGGCGGGGCCGTCCCACGGCTCCATGACGCTGGCGAAGAAGGCGTACATAGCGCGATGCGCGTCGGGCAGGGTCGAATCCTTCGACCATGCCTCTGGCACCAGCATCAGCTTGGCGGTGGGCGCGTTGCGGCCCGACCGGACCATCACCTCGAACGTGGCGTCCAGCGCCGCCGTATCGGATGCGCCCGCCGGAATGACCGGCTTCACCTCGCCCGAATGATCGCCAAAGGCTTCCGCCGCCATCAGCATCTCGTGGCTTTTCATCCAGTTCTTATTGCCGCGCACCGTGTTGATCTCGCCATTATGGGCAAGACAGCGGAACGGCTGCGCCAGCCACCATTCCGGGAAGGTGTTGGTGGAATAACGCTGGTGAAAAATGGCAAAACGGCTGGTGAAGCGGTCGTCCAGCAGGTCGGGATAGAAGTCGGCCAGGCTTTCGGCCAGGAACAACCCCTTGTAGATGATGGACCGCGACGACAGCGAACAGATGTAGAAATCCTTGATCTGCGCGGCGATCACCCGCTTTTCGATGCGCCGCCGCACCAGGTACAGATCCTTTTCGAACTTGGTCTGGTTCTCATAATCCGGGCCGGGATTGGGGCCGGCGATCATGATCTGCTCGATCTCGGGCCGCGTCACGCGCGCCTTTTCACCGATGACCGACGTGTCCACCGGCACCTGCCGCCAGCCATAGATGCGATAGCCGAATTCCAGGATTTCCGATTCCACGATGGCGCGGCAGGTTTCCTGATCGTTCAGCGACGTGCGCGGCAGAAACACCTGTCCCACGGCCAGCAGGGAATCCCGGTGCGGCCGGTGACCCGTGCGCTCGATATGCTGATTGAAGAAGGCGACCGGCAGCTCGACATGAATGCCCGCGCCGTCGCCCGTCTTGCCATCCGCATCGACGGCGCCGCGATGATAAACGGCCTTCAGCGCATCGATGCCCAACTGCACCACGCGCCGCGACGCCTTCCCATCGGTCGCCGCGATCAGGCCGACGCCGCAGGCATCGGATTCCATGTCGGGCCGGTACATGCCGGTTTCGGCCAGGCGGGCGCGTTCGAACTGAATATCGGTCATCGTCTGTTTCTTTCTCTTCGTCCCGGCTGCCTCTTCCTGTCGGCACCCTCGCTGCTTTGTCGGAAAGGCGGGATTACGCCGCCGCCTTCTCTTCCGCGTCCATCGCCAGCAGATATTCGTGCATCGTCTTCGCAACGTCGCGGCCGTCGCGGACGGCCCACACCACCAGCGATGCGCCGCGGACGATGTCGCCGGCGGCGAATACGCCGTCCAGGCTGGTCATCATGGTCTTGTGATCGGCGCGCAGCGTGCCCCAGCGGGTGACGCCCAGGTCTGGCGTGCCGAACATCTGCGGCAGATCCTCCGGACTGAAACCCAGCGCCATGATGACCAGATCGGCATCCTCGCGGAAATCCTCGCCGCCGGGTTCGGGTTCGCGGCGGCCGTCGGGACCGGGCTGGCCCAGCTTCATGCGCGTACCCTGAACGGCACTGACCTGGCCGCCCTCATCGTGGAATGCGGCGGGTGACGTCAGCCAGACGAAATCGACACCTTCTTCCTCTGCATTGGCAACTTCGCGCGCACTGCCCGGCATGTTTGCGCGGTCGCGGCGATAGAGGCACTTCACGCTCTTCGCGCCCTGCCGTACCGCTGTCCTGACGCAGTCCATCGCCGTGTCGCCGCCGCCGATCACGACGACGCGCTTGCCCTGCGCATTGAACGTGCCGTCGTCAAAGCCGGGAACCTCGTCGCCAAATCCCTTGCGGTTCGACGCGATCAGATAGTCCAGCGCCTTGATGACGCCGCCGCTGCCGACGCCCGGCGCCTGCAATTCGCGCGCCTTGTAAACGCCGGTCGCGATCAGGATCGCGTCATGGCGCGAACGCAGCTGGTCCATGGTGGCGTCGGTGCCGACCTGCAATTCATATTTGAACTCGATGCCCGACGCCTCCAGCCGCTCCAGTCGGCGCCCGACGACATATTTCTCCAGCTTGAAGCCCGGAATGCCATAGGTCAGCAGGCCGCCGCCGCGATCATGGCGGTCATAGACCGTCACCTTATACCCCTTGCGCCGCAGTAATTCCGCCGCCGTCAGGCCGGCGGGCCCGGCACCGATAATGCCGACGGAGCGGTGGGAGCGATCGCGCAGGATGCTGATGGGCTTCACCCAGCCCTGTTCCCAGGCATTTTCGGTGACGAATTTTTCCACGCTGCCGATGGTGACCGCGCCGTGGCCGGATTGCTCGATGACGCAATTGCCCTCGCACAGGCGGTCCTGCGGACAGATGCGACCACAGATTTCCGGCATGGTGGAGGTCGATTCCGCCATCTCCCACGCTTCCTGCAGCCGACCCTCGGCGGTCAGGCGCAGCCAGTCGGGGATGTTGTTGTGCAGCGGACAATGCACCTGGCAAAAGGGCACGCCGCATTGGGAACAGCGCGACGATTGCTCCTCCGCCTTATCCAGAATGAACGGACGGCTGATCTCCAGGAAGTCATCGTCCCGCTCCCCGGCGGGCCTTTTGGTTGGATAATCCTGATCCACCTTGGTGAACTTCAGCATGTCTGATGCGGCCATAACGATCCCAACGGGTCCCCACTGTCTATTTCGCGCGCCTTTTGCCACAAAACTGGCTGAAAGTCCAGCGCGTTACCGGTTTTATGACAGTAGTATTGACTTACCTGCGTCTGTTATAACGAATTTAAAAAGAAATCTAACGTGATTGGCTATGTCTTAGTACCGGTTTGCGACCATTGCTGCGGGAGTCGTTTAGCGCGGCACCTTCGCCAACTTCGCCGCGACAAGGCCCTGTCCGCCTGCTATGCGCCGCGCTTTCTCGCCAGCGGGGGCCCTCATGGATTTCGTTCAACTCCTCATCATCGCCATCGTTCAGGGCGTGACGGAGTTCCTGCCGATCAGTTCGTCGGGCCATCTGATCCTGATCCCAAAGCTGACCGATCTGCCCGACCAGGGCCCCCTGATCGACGTCGCCGTCCATGTCGGCACGCTGGCCGCGATCATCGTTTATTTCTGGCGCGACGTCAGCGGTTTGGCACGCGGCGGCCTCGCCAGCGTCGGGGTCGGCAACACTTCTCCCAGGGAACGCCGCCTGTTCTGGTACATCGTTGCTGGCACCATCCCCGCTGTGGTCGTCGGTCTGTTCCTGAAAACGGGCGGCTATCTGGAGGGCTTCCGGTCGACGCAACTGGTCGCTATCAACCTGATCTTCTGGGGCGTCATCCTCGGCCTCGCCGACCGGTTCGGCAAGCATGTCAAACGCTTCGAGGATGCAAGCCTGAAGGACGCCGTCATCATCGGGCTGTTTCAGGCACTGGCGCTGATCCCCGGCACCAGCCGTTCCGGTATCACGATGAGCGCGGCGCGCCTGCTCGGCTATGGCCGCGTGGAATCCGCCCGGTTCAGTTTCCTGTTGTCGATCCCCGCCATCGCCGGCGCTGGCCTGCTCGCGGTGCTGGACCTCGCCGATGCGACGGCCTCAATGCAGCAGGATGCGCTCATCGCCGGCGGCCTGACCTTCATTGCCGCCATCCTGACCATGGTCTTCCTGATGCGCTTCCTGAAGCGCGCCTCAATGATGGTCTTCGTCGTTTATCGTATCCTGATGGGCGTTGCCCTGCTGTTGCTGGTCGCCTGACCCTCAGGCGTTAAAGCCATCGATCACTTGCAGAAATGCGTCGCCAAATCGCTCCAGCTTTGTCGCACCCACGCCGCCGATCCTGCCCATATCAGTAAGGGTAACGGGACGCGCCGCGGCCATTTCCTGCAGGGTGGCGTCGTGGAATACGACATAGGCCGGCACGCCCGCTTCCTCCGCAATCTGCCGACGCCGCTCTCGCAGCGCATCGAACAGGGGATTGTCTGCGGCTGACAATTTTGGCGCGTCGCCCTTTCCGCGGCGGGAGCGGCTCCGGCGCTTTCCCTCCGGCGGCGGCGTGATCTCGACGGTCCGCTCCCCCTTCAGGATCGCCCGCGCGGACGGCCCCAGAGAAATGCCGCCATGACGCGCATCCGCCCGTAGCGCATCCATCGCGACCAGCTGCTGCTGTACCGGGCGCCAGTCGCCCATGTCCTTGTCCGGCGTCAGGCCAAAGACCCCCAAATCCGTATGGCCCAGGCCCACCGCCCGTTCATTGGCATCGCCCGCCAGCACCGCAGCGACATGGCCCAGCCCAAACCGCTGCCCTGTGCGATAGACGGCAGACAACAGCTTCACCGCATCCTCAGTGACGTCCGTAACCTTTGGCGGGTGAAGACAATTGTCGCAATTTCCACAGGGCGGCGGTGCAGGTTCTCCGAAATAGGTGAGGAGCGCGATACGGCGGCATGCGGTCGACGCGGCAAAGGCGGCCAGCGCATTCAGCTTTCCCTCCTCGACCCGCGCCTGCGCCTCGCCCAAACCATTCTCGCCCAGTTGCGAGCGCGCACGGGCGACATCCGCAGCGCCCCACCACATCACCGCCTCCGCGGGCGCGCCATCGCGACCGGCGCGGCCGGTTTCCTGATAATAGGCCTCGATGCTTTTCGGGAGGGCCATATGCGCAACAAAGCGCACGTCGGGCTTGTCGATGCCCATGCCAAAGGCGACGGTCGCACACATGATGACATCGTCGGCGCGCACGAACGCCTCCTGATTGGCGCGCCGCTCGGCATGGTCCAGACCGGCATGATATGCGTGTGCACGGTGGCCGCGCTTTTCGAGGGCGGCGGCCAGCGCCTCCGTTTTCGCCCGGGTCGGCGCATAGACGATCCCCGACCGCCCGCGACGATCCTCCAGCCAGTCGGTCAGCTGCGTGGTACGGCTGGCCCCCTGATTCACATAATAGGTGATATTCGGACGGTCGAAGCCGGCGACCACCACATTGCCCGCGCCGATGCCCAGCTGCTCGGCAATATCGGCCTGCGTTACCTTATCCGCCGTCGCGGTCAGGCCGATGCGCGGCACACCGGGGAAGCGGTCGGCGAGTGGACGCAATTGCCGATAGTCGGGGCGGAAATCATGTCCCCACTGGCTGACACAATGCGCCTCGTCGATGGCGATCAGGGACAGCCGCGCCCGCGCCAGACGATCCTGGAAATGCGGCATCGTCGCCCGTTCCGGCGCAACATAGAGCAGGTCCAGCGTTCCATCGTCCAGCGCGTCGAATGCGCGGCCGCGCTCATCCGCGTCCGTATCGGCGGTTAGCGCCGCGCAGGTCACGCCCACGGCGCGGAGCGCGCGCACCTGATCGTGCATCAGTGCCACCAAAGGCGAGATGATCAGCCCGGTGCCCGGCCGTGCCATGGCCGGGATCTGATAGCAAAGCGACTTGCCAGCGCCCGTCGGCATGATGGCCAGCCGGTCCTCCCCCGCAGTGACCGCCGCGATAATGTCGCCCTGCAGGGGGCGGAATGCAGGATAGCCAAAGACCTGCTGCAATATGTCGAGAGGGGTGCGGGACATTGGCAGGCGATGTAGCTAGGCTGAGCGTGAACCGCCACCCGGAGTCGTCCCAGCGAATGCTCGTCCGCCGCAACATGCCCATCGCCCGGCGGGCCTGCCTTTTGGCGGCGCTACTGTTCGTGGCAACCGCCTGCGCCGGAAGGGAGGAGGGCGCCGCGGCGGCTAGCGCGTCATCGGACGCGATTTCCGTTACTGCGACGCCGGTACCGCTTAACGAGCGCGATCCCGCGCAGCAGCGCGCCGGGCGCCTGGAATATCGCGGCGGCCTGCGGCTGCAATCAGATGACGCGCGCTTCGGCGGCATTTCCGGCCTTCGCTGGCTGAATTCGGATGTGCCAAGTCTGCTGGGGATTACCGATGCAGGCAATTGGCTGCTGCTGGAACCCATCGAGGACGCGCATCGTCTGACCGGCATCAGATCTGCACGGATGGGCGATCTGCGCGGACCATCGGGCGAGATTCTGGAGGGCAAGGCCAATGCTGACGCCGAATCGTTGACCCTGATCGAGGGCTGTGACGGCGCCCGCCCGGCCTGCCGCGCGACAGGTGCCATCATCGGGTTCGAGCACGATCATCGGGTGCTGGTTTATGATCTGCTGCCGGACGGCGCACCGGGCGGGGTGCCCAGCGACGCCGGCCTTGCCGAAGCCTTTCTGAAGGTACAGCCGTCGAATGGCGGCGCGGAGGCCATCGCAGGTTCGCCGCCGCACCTGCGCATCTATGCGGAGGATGTGCGCGACGAAGATGATCTGGCGGCGGCGATCGACCTAAGCTGCGTCGACTGCGATGGCTGGCCGAACAGGGAAACGCCCTTCGGCGTGGCGATGCCATCGCCGTTCAAACCGACCGATGCCGACTGGGCGCCGCAGGGGCAGTTGCTGCTCGGCAGATCCTTTTCACTGCTGGAGGGGGTGGGCGCGCGGGTCGATCTGGTGGTCGAGGGCGACGCGGGCGCGCCGCCGACAGAACAGCTGCGCAATCTCGCAATTCTCCATCCGCCTGAAACAGTCGATAATTTCGAGGGGCTGGCCGTGAGGGTCGAAGACGGGCGCACGTTCCTCTATATCGTCAGCGACGACAATTTCTCGCCATTGCAGCGCACGCTGCTTCTGAAATTCGAATTGATGCAGGACTGACCATGGCCGATTTCACCGACACGCTGACGGAAAAGCACATGGCGTTCATCCGCGCGCAGGCCGTTTTCTTCACGGCGACGGCGGCGGCGGGCGCGCGCATCAATCTCAGCCCCAAGGGTCTGGACACCTTCCGCATCCTCTCGAACGACAAAATTGCCTATTTGGACCTCGGCGGATCGGGCAATGAGACGCACGCTCATCTTTCCGCCGACGGCCGTATTACGATCATGTTCTGCGCGTTCGAAAATCCTGCGAATATTTTGCGCATTTATGGGCGCGGCGTGCCCGTATTGCCGCAGGACAAGGAATGGCCAGACCTCGTTCGGCATTTTGAGATTCTGCCGGGCACGCGGCAGATATTCCGCATCGAGGTGGAAAGCGTGCAGACAAGCTGCGGCTGGGGTGTCCCCATCATGCATGTCGAGCGGCCACGCGCGACGCTGCCAAAGGCGCATGCGAATGCCGACGGCGATGCATGGGTCGAAACGGTAAGAGGACGCACAAAATCCATCGATGGCCTGCCGATCCGGCCCACCAACCGTTATTTCGGACCAGAGGGTGGCCAGGGGGCCAACAGCCTCTGATGCCGATGGTCGAGATCGCGCGGTTTCATGGCCCCGTAGAGGCCGATCTGGCACGCGCGCGACTGGACGCGGCGGGCATCGAGGCACTGCTGCTGGATCATAATCTGTCGTCCGCGTTCGGCGGCGCGATGATGCCATCGCGTCTGATGGTGCTGGACGAGGACGCGGACGAAGCGCGCGCCCTGCTGGCGGAGGTACACCGCTGAACCCCCGATACCAGGCGACCGGCGCTTACCTGCCCGCCTCGCCCAGTGATTTCTCCGCCATCTCGCGCACATCCTTCGACAGGTTCTTCGTCGCCAGGATGCGGGCCAATTGGCCGCGCATCAGGGCGGCGCGATTCGTCTCGAACCGGCGCCAGCGGCCCAGCGGCGCGATGAACCGGGCTGCCGTCTGCGGATTCAGACGGTCGACGGCCAGGATCTGATCGGCCAGGAGGCGATAGCCCGCGCCATCCGGGCGATGAAACCCGGCCATGTTCGCAACGAAGCCACCGATCAGCGCCCGAAAGCGATTGGGGTTGGAAATCGAGAAATCGTCCCGCCGCATCAGCGCCACCGCCGTCGCCAGTGGATCGCCTACCTCTGCCAATGCCTGCACCGCGAACCATTTGTCGATGACATTTGCGTCTCCGGCAAAGCGTGCCTGGAAATCGGTGAGCGCCCCCTCCCGCTGCGGCGCCTCGGAATTGGCGAGCACGCCGAGCGCTGCCATTCGATCGGTCATATTGTCCGCATTGTCGTACAGGTCCGCGGCGGCGCGGCAGGCGGCCTCGTCGGCATCGGCGAACAGCAATTGCAAGGCGACGCCGCGCAGTCGGCGACGGCCCTTCGCATGTGGTGTCAGTCCGAAGGGGCCCCCGCCCAAACTGGTGAACAGGTCCGTCACCCGCTCGCGCCCGACGCCGTGAAGCAGCGCACGCATCAGCTGTTTGCGTGCGGCAACGACTGCTTCGGGGTCGGCATCATGACCGATGCGGTCGACGATCATCGTATCGGCGGGCAATTGGATCGCCTCTGCCTGGAAGGCGGGGTCAAGCGACTGGTCGGACAAGGTTTTGCGGACCGCCTCAACGATGGCGCGGGGGGCACCCGGCTCGCCGCCCGTGGCGCGCGACGCAAGCCACAAGGACATCAATTCCTGCGTCGCCTCGTACCGCGCAAACGGATCGTCGTCGTGCGCCGCCAGAAACGCCAAGTCCTCCGTCGTGCGGTCGGTCCGCACCTCTACCGGGGCGGAAAAGCCGCGATTGAGGGAAAGCACAGGCGTTTCGCGAACATCTTCGAACACGAAATCCTGCATCGATTCTGTCAGTTCGAGGACGCGCTCTTCCGTAATGCGTGATCCGCTTTCCCGGCCCAGCAGGGCTACGCGCAGGGGAATATGCATGGGACGCTTCACGGGCTGGTCCGGTGTCGGCGGCACGTGCTGCGACAGGGTCAGCGTCACCTGCTCTCCGCTCCGACGAAGTCGCCCGGTTACGACAGGCGTTCCCGCCTGTTCGTACCACAGGCGGAATTGCGACAGGTCCAGACCCGCGCCGTCTTCTATGGCGGCAATCCAGTCGTCGCAGGTTGCCGCCTGGCCGTCATGCCGCTCGAAATAAAGATCTGTGCCGGCACGATAGCGTTCGGGGCCCGCCAATGTCGCCATCATGCGGATGACCTCAGCGCCCTTATTGTAGATGGTCGCCGTGTAGAAATTGGAGATTTCCTGATAGGAATCAGGCCGGATCGGATGCGCCAGCGGCCCGGCATCTTCCGGAAATTGCGCCACGCGCAGGGTGTGCACATCGTTGATCCGGGTGACGGCTGCACTGCCGTGATCGGCGCTGAACGACTGATCGCGAAACACGGTCAGCCCTTCCTTCAGGCTCAACTGGAACCAGTCGCGGCAGGTGATGCGGTTACCGCTCCAATTGTGGAAATATTCATGCGCGACGATGGCTGCGATATTGTCGAAATCGCGGTCGGTGGCTACGTCGCGGTCGGCGAGAACATATTTGGAATTGAATATGTTCAGACCCTTATTTTCCATTGCGCCAAAGTTGAAATCATCGACGGCGACAATGTTGAAGACATCCAGATCATATTCGCGGCCATAAACCCGCTCGTCCCAGCTCATCGCGTCCTTCAGCGCCTGCATGGCGTGGCGACAGCGCGGCTCGTCCCCCGGACGTACCCATATGCCCAGCTGCACAAGGCGCCCGGACATGGTGGTGAAACTGTCGCGCAGGACACCCAGGCGCCCCGCGACGGCGGCGAACAGATAGCAGGGCTTCGGATGCGGGTCCGTCCAGACGATTTCATGTCGCCCATCACCCAGCGTCCGCAACTCGCCGGGATCGCCGTTCGACAGCAGCACGGGGTACTCATCCGCCTGCGCGCGCAGTGTCACCGTATAACGGGACAAAATGTCGGGCCGGTCTGGAAAGGGCGTAATGCGGCGAAATCCCTCCGCCTCGCACTGGGTGCAAAGAATATCGCCAGAGGCGTAAAGGCCCATCAATTGCGTGTTGCGGTCCGGCCTCAGCAGAACCTCCGTTTCGACGATCGCACTGTCGCCATCGATCGGCACGGTCAACAAATCGTCGGCGAACATATAGTCGCCGGAATCGAGATCCCGGCCGTCGACGGCCACCCGCACAAACTCCAGTGCTTCCGCATTCAGGACGAGCGGGCCAGATTCGCCCTCTCCGCGCACGATGGAAAGGCGCGCAGCCACGCGCGTCTCCCCTGCGCCAAGATCGAACGTCAGCGCAACATCGGGCACCTGCCAGGCGGGCGGGCGGTACTCCGTGCGCCGCGTGACGGCGGGCTGACTGGCGGGCGGCTGCGCATCTGTGCTGACAATATCCATGATGCGGAATTAGTCCGATAGGGCGCGGGCGCAACTGCCGTGCGGCAAACTCTGCGACGGGGCATCGGTTCGCCGCGACACAACAACGGCTGAACGCAGGAGCGACGAACAGGCGATTCCGTTTATTTGACATTAAAGAATCCTGCCGACTATGTGGATTGGCAGGATTTTCGGCCGCAGGTGCCATGCAGGTGCCATGAAGGCGACCGAATAAGGAGGGGTCTTTTGTACAAGGGAGCCGCGCTCGACGAGCTAAGCCCGTTCGCCATCGCGGCGACGAAGACTCCCGCTAACGGGTTTTTTGTCGACTTGGGCAACGATATCGGTTCCTCCGCCTGGTGGCGTGGCATGGTCAGCCTGGTCGTGATGCTGGTCGCGGCGTTTCTGCTGGCGACAAGCCCCGCCAAGCTGCCGACACGGGCTTATGCGCCGCTGCCTCAGGCGCAGATGGCGGCACTGGCAGCGATCAGCATTGCGCCCCTCAGTGCCGGAGGACGCACCGGCGCCCGTGTTGCCCCCACCGTGCTGGTCCAGCCGCTGTCCGAAACACCGGAGCGCCCGCACATCGAATTGACCGCGGAACTGGGAAGCGTCGACAGCTTCGGCGGCGCTCTGCGAAGAGCGGGAGTCAGCATGGCGGACATCGCCGAGGCCACATCGCTGATCGAGGATTTTGCGGAGATCGGCAATCTGAAGCCTGGAACCGAATTCGACATCGTTCTCGGCCGCCGCAGCGACAAGACGCAGCCGCGCCCGCTCGATGCGCTGTCGTTCCGGGCCGCGCTCGACCTGAAGATCGACGTATCGCGCGGCAATGATGGCAAGCTGTTCGCACGCCGCATCCCCATTCGCATCGACGATACGCCGCTGCGCATCACCGGCATGGTCGGTGACAGCCTGTACAAATCCGCGCGTGCCGCCGGCCTTCCCAGCCGGGTCGTCGCAAATTTCATCAAGGCGCTGTCTCCGCGCGTTAATTTCCAGCGCAACGTCTATGCGTCAGACGAATTCGATGTCGTCGTCGCGCATCGTCGCGCGGAAACGGGCGAATCGGAAACGGGTGATCTCCTTTACGCGCGGCTCGCAGGACCGAAGAAAGACCTGGAAATCGCGGCGTGGGAGAAGGGCGGCAAACTGGAATATTTCCTGCCCGACGGAAAAGGCGTGAAGGAGGGGATGTCCGCCACGCCGGTTCGCGGTGCCCGCGAATCCTCCGGCTTTGGTGTCAGGAACCATCCCATCCTGAAGCGCACACGCATGCACAAGGGGCTGGATTATGCCGCGCGCGCTGGCTCCCCCATTGAGGCGACCGCCGCAGGGACCGTCATCTTCGCAGGCCGCAATGGCGGTTATGGCAATCAGGTGCGCGTGCGCCACGCCAACGGCATCGTCACCAGCTATAGCCACATGAAAGATTTCGGCCCTGGCATCCGATCTGGCGCGCATGTGAACCAGGGGGACAAGGTGGGGTATGTCGGGTCGACCGGCATGTCGACCGGCCCCCATCTGCACTACGAAGTGCTGGTAGCCGGACGGGCGGTAAACCCCAAATCCCAGACCCTGCCGACCGGACTGGAACTGACGGGCGGGGAGCTGCGGCAATTCCAGAGCCAGATGGCACGTTTGCGCTCGCTGTCGCCGAGCAATGACGACGTCGAGGACGAGGCCGCCAACGCCGGCTAGACGCCCGCGCAGGTCGCTTTGGCGAGGATCAATTTCTAGGCCCTGCAATGGTTAAGCAGGGTCATTACGGAGCCGTCGGCTCTGGCCAAGGCGATCCATTCCCCTCATATTTACATAGGTTTAGTCGGAACAATCCGTCCGTGGTCCCGTTGCTGGATCAGGTCCCCCCGTGGCCGTCAGATCAGGATTAGGAGCCGGCGCATGAAAATTTCCCTGAAACCCCTCTCTCAGCAGACGATGGTCGTGACCGGCGCGTCGAGCGGAATCGGTCTGGCCACCGCACTTCGTGCCGCTGAGGCGGGAGCCAATCTTGTTCTTGTTGCCCGCAATGAGGAAGCGTTGAAGGATGCCGCCGCCCGCGTTGAGGCCGCCGGAGGGCGCGCGGTATATATCGCCGTCGACATCGCAGAGGACGGTGCGGCCGAGCGCATCGGAGCCAAGGCTGAGGAAGCCTTTGGCGGCTTTGACACCTGGGTGAACAATGCCGCCGCTGCCGTCTATGCGCGGATGGCGGACATGACGATGGAGGAGCATCGCAAGCTGTTCGACACGGGCTATTTCGGCACGGTGGCAGCGTCCCTTTACGCCGCCGAGAAGCTGCGCGGGCGCGGCGGCGCGATCATCAATGTCGGCTCGATCCTTTCCGAACGCGCGATCCCCATTCAGGGCGGCTACAGCGCCATGAAGCATGCGGTTCTAGGCTTTACGGACGTGCTGCGCATGGAACTGGAGGAAGAGGACGCTCCGGTTTCCGTCACGCTGATCAAGCCAGCCTCCATAAACACCCCCTATCCCGAACATGCGCGCAACAAGATGGACAAGCCGGCACGCGTACCGCCGGTTCTTTACGATCCGCGCTTGGTGGCAAAGGCGATCTGCTTTGCCGCAGAACATCCCAAACGGTCGCTGACCGTCGGCGGCAATGGCTTCGCGATAACGAAATTCGGCAACGCCGCACCGCGCCTGACCGACAAGATCATGGAGGCGCTGTTCATGGAAAAGGGCCAGTCCACTGATCAGCCGCCGGCGCCGGGCACGCGCGATAACCTGTTCGAGGCGCGCCGGGATGGCCGCATCGAAAGCAATCAGGACGTCTATGTCCGCCGACAGAGCATGGCGCTGGAAGCACAGATGCATCCATGGCGCACCGCCGGAATATTAGGCGCCGCCGGACTGGCGGCCGGGGCGTTATGGTTCAGGCGTGGCACCAAGAACGGAAATGATGACACCCGCAAGACAGCGGATCGTACTCGCAATACAGAACGCAGAACATTTACGCCTGCCCCACCCGCACGCGCGCATCAGCCGGATGGCACCGACTCCTCCGCCTCCTTCGCAGCTGGAATCGCCGACGAAGCGACGATACCGGACGAACTGCCGCGCGACGTTCCCGCAGCATCGCAAACGGCGAAGCCTTCATGAAGGTCTCTGCACTCCTGACCGCTGTTGCCGTGTCCTTCGTGGCGACATCGGCCGTGGGGCAATCCGCCGGAGGAGAGGTGGAGCCCGGCCCAGAGGCAACCATCCTGGGTCATGTGAACAAATTCCGGCAGGCTGATCCCGACCCGCGCAGCCTGAAGGTGCCGGAAGACTTCAAGGTCGAACTGGTTGCAAACGATCTTGGCAATGCGCGCATGCTGGCAATTTCTGACGAGGGGCGCGTTTACGTGACACGCCGCACCGAAGGTGATGTCCAGCTATTGAGGGACCGGGACGGCGATGGCGTTTACGAGGGGAAGCAAACCGTCGCGTCGCGCCCCTATATGCATGGCATCGCCATCGACGGCAGCACCATGTACCTGGTCACGATAAAGGAACTGTACCAAACCGATATCGGCCCGGATGGCAGGTTGGGGCCGCTACAACTGATCGTCGACGATCTGCCAGACGCGGGCCAGCACCCGAACCGGACGCTGGGCGTGGGACCGGACGGTCGCATCTACATCTCGGTCGGTTCTACCTGTAATGCCTGCGCCGAAAACAATCCTGAAAACGCGACGATCGTCAGGATCAGAGCCGATGGCTCCGGCCGACAGATATTCGCCTCTGGCCTGCGGAACACGATCGGTTTCGACTGGAATCCCCGCAATGGCGCGCTGTGGGGTCTGGATCACGGGATCGACTGGCTGGGCGACGAAGTGCAGCCGGAGGAGGTCAATCACATCGTTCAGAATGGCACCTATTGCTGGCCCTATGTCTGGGGTGCGGATGGTGAAAACCCGCAGGATTATCCCCCCGGCGGCCTGACGATGGATGACTGGAAGGCGATCAGCACGCCGATGGTGCTGGGCTACACCGCCCACGCCGCGCCAATGCAGATGGCGTTCAATCGCGGCACGAACTTTCCTGTCGACATGCAGGGCGATATCTTTGCCGCCTATCGTGGTTCCTGGAACCGCGAAGCACCCGCCGGATATGAGGTCGTGCGCATTCGTTTTGGCGAAGATGGCCAGGCCCAGTCGGCGGAGCCGTTCCTGACGGGCTTCCTGCAGCAGATCGAGGGGGAGACGGCGTGGACGGGTCGTCCGACGGGTCTCGCCTTCGCACCAGATGGAACCATGCTGGTCACCGATCCAGAGAACGGCGCACTTTACCGGATCAGCTATGCCGGCGGGAATGCCGCCGCGACACCGCTGCGAAGCGCGGAGGTCAGTCCGGCGGACCGGCCGCAGCCGCTTGCGCTGGAACGAATTTCGGCAGGCGCCGCAGCCGACATGCAAGTGAAAGCAAGTTTTACTGAGGGCGACGCAATTCCGCGCGCCCATTCCGCCTATGGCGAAAACATCTCTCCCGCGCTCAGCTGGACCGAGGGACCTGCTGGTACGCAAAGCTATGCGATCATCGTCGAGGATCCCGACGCCGGCACGCCTGCCCCCATCGTCCACTGGCTGGCATGGAATATTCCGGCGGACGTGCTTCGCCTGCCCGAGGGCATGGGCGGGGGACCGCAGCTGACCGACCCCAAAGGCATGCGTCAGGGGATTACGGCTCGGGGTTCACTGGGCTGGTTCGGCCCCCGCCCCCCGGCAGGGGATCCACCGCATAATTATCATTTCCAGATTTTCGCGCTCGACCGGCAACTTGATCTTCTGCCGCGCGCGGGGCGCGATGAAGTGATCGCAGCCATGAAGGGACATGTGCTGGGCAGGGGCGAGCTGATCGGTACCTATGCCCATGGGGATGCGGAGCCATAACTTACGCGCGGGCGGGGCCGTCGCGGCCGACCACGGAGGTAATGCCGCCCCCACCCCGCCTGTGGCGATTATCCCCAATGACAGTGGCGGGCAAAGAAGCTATCGGCCCCGCTCGTGGGAGCCGTACGCCGCCTTTTCTTACGTAATCGCCGGCTCGCTGCGCTTGTTTTTGGCGCAGCGCTGCTGATGAAGGTGCTGGTTCCCCCCGGGTTCATGCCCGGCAGCGCGAATGGCATGATGCTGATCCAGCTTTGCACCGGCCAGGGCGTCGAAACCGCCCTGATGGCAATTCCCGGCAATCATGACGAGGGCGAGCACAAAAAGACCGACATGCCATGCGCATTTTCGGGCCTTGCGACGCCGTCGCTCGCCGGTGCCGACCCCGTCCTGTTGGCCATCGCAATCGCCTTCATCCTGGCGGCCGGGTTTCGCGTGGCCGCGACCCCCCTGCTATGGCGCGGCATTCAGGTCCGCCCCCCCTCCCAAGGGCCGCCCGCACTCATCTGATCCTTCTTAAAAAAAAGCCGAAATGCGCCCATGCGCCGCCGCGGCGGTGCGTGGGCCGGATCAGGATATATTATGTTTTATTCAGCAATTCGCGGGGCGTTAACGTCCCGACCCTTGTGTTCTGTTGCCGCAATCGCGACCGTCCTCCTGTTGTCCGCACCAGCCTGCGCCGATGATGCGGACTCTCCGGACACGATAATCGTCACAGGCACGAAATCCGGCTTTGGCGAGAAGTCCGGTATCCCCCTCGACCGGATGCCGCAGAGCGTACAAGTTCTTGATGCCGACGACATCATCGAACGCGGCGCCCGCAGCATAGAGGACGCCCTGCGGGCCGTTCCCTCCGCCACCGTGGCGCGCAGCCGCATTGGCGGCTTTGGCGGCAATACGCTTCGGATACGCGGGTTCGCCGCACAACAGATCCGCAATGGCATGTTTCAGCGCTTTTATGACGGTACGGACCCGTCCGCCCTGTCAAACGTCGCCCGCATAGAGGTGCTGAAGGGGCCGTCGGCAGTGCTCTATGGCCAGTCGGGCGTCGGCGGCATCGTTTCCATCATCACGAAACAGCCAACCGAGGAGTTCGGTGGCTATGTCGCGCTGACGGGGGGAAGTTTCGATCAAAAGCAGGCGACCATTGATGTTGGCGGGCCTATCACCGACACGCTGGGCATCCGTTTGACGGGAGAGATTGAGCGCTCAGGCTCCTTCACCGATTTACTGGACGTCGATCGTGAAAATTTGGCGCTGACCTTGGCATGGCAGCCCAGCGAGGGCGTTTCCACGCACCTGGTTGCCGAATATCTTCACCGCAAGACGCTGAATAATCCCGGATTGCCGACAGTCGGGACCATCATCAGCAACGGCGTGGCGACTGTCGACCGGTCGACATTCTTGGGCGAACCGGATTTTTCGCTGCAGGAAAATCATGCACCACTTGTACAGTTCTGGGCGGATATCAGCATGGGGGGCAGTTGGACGCTGACCCCGCGCCTGCAATATAGCGAATGGAATAATAAGGCGCGGTCGACCACGCTGCTGCCGTCCAGCCAGGACGATCCGACGCTGATCCCGCGCGTTGGCCGCAATGCTGGCGAGAACGACAAATTCTACCTCGCCCAGCTCGATCTGGCGGGGACGGCCCAGACCTTTGGCATCGCACACAGGTTGCTGTTCGGCGTGGAATATAATCACGATCAGGTGCCGTTCCGCATGTCCGCCACGGTTCCCTGTGGCATCGGCCCCATCGACGCGTTGGACCCGGCCTATGGCTGCGGCGCGCCCACCGGCAATTTCGGCTTCGTTTCAGAGGCGGTGCTGGATGGCTTCAGCTTTTATGCACAGGATCAGATCGCGCTGACGCCTGCATGGGACGTACTTGCCGGAATACGGCATTCCGTCTCCGACAATCATAATTATTTCAATGGCTCGCCCAGCGGCTATGCAGAGCTGGCCAACACCTCCTGGCAATTGGGAACGACCTTTGCGCTGGGCAGTGGCCTGTCGCTGTTCGGGGGCTATAATACCGGCTATGATCTGAGCGCGGTGACCGGGCTGCGCAGCACGGATGGGTCCGCGTTCCAGCCGGAAACGTCCGACCAGGCAGAGGCCGGGTTTCGCCTGTCGCGCGACACCGTACAGGCCAGCCTGTCCGCCTTTCGCATGCGGCGCAACGACATCGGCGTTCCCGACCCGGACAATCTGGGATTCCAGATCCAGGAGGGGCAGTTCCGCGTGCAGGGCGTAGAGTTCGAGGGGGAATGGTCGCCAATGCCCGGCTGGTGGCTGCAGGGCGGATATGCCTATCTGGACGCAAATGTAACGCGTTCGACCGATCCGGCGATTGACGGTGCACGACTGGCCGAAACGCCGGAACACAGCGCAACCGCCGCAACCCGCCTGTCGCTGGGACTCGTCGAATTGCGTGCGGCGGCCAATTATGTCGGTGCGCGAAAAATGGTCAATGGCGGCACGGTCACGCTGCCCGACTATATCACCGCCGACCTGGGCGCGGGGACGGAATTCGGCCCGGTCAGGGTCGATGCGACCCTGACCAATATCTTTGACGAGACCTATTATTACAGCGACAACCTTTCCCGCTATTCATTGGGGACGGAGGACCGCGTATTGCCGGGCGAGCCGCGTACCTTCAGCCTGCGCGTTGCGTACCGCTTTGGCGGCGATCGGTCATGAAGGCCGGGCGCCTTTATCCCACCATGTGGCGCTGGCATTTCTATGCCGGGCTGTTCGTCATTCCGTTCGTCCTGCTATTGGCAGTGACGGGCGGGTTCTATCTGTTCAAGCCGCAGATTGAACGGTGGGAGGAGCGCGCCTATCGGGACCTGCCCGTTGCAGAAAATGTCCTGCCACAGGAACAGCTGAACACCGCATTGGCGGCATTTCCGGGGGCGCGGTTCGACAGCTATCGCCTTCCCCGGCAGGCAGGTGATGCTGCGATGATTCATCTGGCCATGCCCGACGGTCGTTCGATGCGCGATGTCTTTATCTCTCCACAAGGAGAGCTGCTGGGCAGCATGGACAGCCAGTCCCGCATCATGGAGGTGGATAAACGCATCCACGGACAATTGCTGATGGGCGCGCGGGGCAGCTGGCTGGTGGAACTGGTCGCTTGCTGGGCGATCTTCCTCATTCTCTCCGGTCTCTATCTGTGGTGGCCGCGCGACCGCATGTTCGCTGGCGTGATCTGGCCGCGACTGAAGGGTCGGGGGCGGGTATTGTGGCGGGACCTGCATGCAGTCACAGGGTTCTGGATTTCCGGCCTGGTGCTGGCCCTGCTTATTACCGGTCTGCCCTGGACGAGCATATGGGGCGGCGCCTTCAGCAGCATCCGAACCGAACTTGGGCTTGTGAAGGGCGCGCAGGAATGGACCCTCGGCGGCGAAGCTGCGACTGACGAGGGGCCCCGGCCACCGGTCGTCGGGCTTCACCCGCGACACGACCATGCAGCCATGATGGCGATGATGCCGCCACCGAATGCCGCCGATGCAAGCGCCAGCATCGACCACATGGTGGCACGGGCGAGGGAGGAAGCTCTCGCCTTTCCCGTCATCATCACGCCGCCCGGCGCCCCCGGCAGGTTTGGCGCGCCCGGACCCATGGCATGGACGATCCGTTCCGATGCCGCGGTTCCGCCGCTGCGAACAAATATCACCTATGACGCGGCGACGGGGCAGGAAATTTCGCGGGACAGATTTGCCGACAGCCACATCATCGATCGAGCCGTCGGATATGGCATTGCATGGCACGAGGGACAGTTGTTTGGCTGGATCAGCCAGGCCGTGGGTGTCATCACCGCCACCGGCCTGATCCTGATGGCGGTCAGCGGATTCGTCATGTGGCGCCGGCGCAAACCGGCAGATGCCCTAGGGGCGCCTTCGCCGTCCGCCCTGCCCGCGCGCATGGGCGGGGTCGCCGCAATCCTGTTGTTTCTGGCCGCGCTACTGCCGCTGCTGGCCCTCTCCCTGGCGGCGTTGTGGTTCTTCGAACGACAAGCCCTCCCCCGCATGCCCCGCCTCGCCCGCTGGCTGGGTGTGCTACCGCGTAGAAGCGCCGCTGTGGACGACTGATCCGGCGACACGCGCAGCGAATCGGCAGCGCCTGACGGCGACGTCTCGCGAATTTTGTGAAACTGGAGCGGGCGAAGGGATTCGAACCCTCGACCCCAACCTTGGCAACTGCCTCTCGGCATTTTCGCTATCGTTTTCGTATTCAGTAAAATCTACGATATTCCAGGCAATATCAATTGCTTGTTTCTCACATCGAGTCCCCATTGGTACGCTGCGATTTCCGGCGGTTTCCCTCCTACTGCTTCCCCCCTGCTTCCCCGGCCATGCTGCACCTGTGTGGGGAAGCAAATATCAAGCGCGTGGGCCACCGGAGCGCAGGAGCAACTTCGAAAGGAATGACAACTCAAATCAAGGACAAATCGCATGACCAGACTAACTAAACGCACCGTCGAGGCGCTCAAATCCAACCGAGAGCGCGACACCTTTCTTTGGGACAGCGAACTGCGCGGTTTTGGCGTTCGCGTTAAACCCAGCGGCACCAAAACATTTATCATCCAATATCGAAACCAAGAGGCGAGGACCCGTCGCTGTGTTATAGGCCAATATGGTGTTCTGACTGTCGAGCAAGCCCGCGACCTCGCCCAAAAGAAGCTCGCCGCTGTGATCGACGGGGCCGACCCATCCGCCGAACGGCACTCGGTCCGTACGGGGCTGACAATCGCAGCAGTTTGCGATTGGTATCTTGCCGAGGCCGAATCCGGTCGGCTGATCGGACGAAACCGCCGCCCCATCAAGGCGTCATCGGTCGCAGGTGATCGAAGCCGTATTGAACTCCACATTAAGCCGCTGATCGGCAATCGCGTGGTCAGCCAATTGAAATTGGCAGATATTGAACGCTTGCAAGGTGATATTGCGGCTGGTCGAACCGCCCGAGCGAGGCGCACAAGCCGAGGTGGGCAAACGGCCGGCGGCTCAGGCGTTGCTGCCCGCGCCATCAGCACGCTTCGCGCTCTACTCAATCACGCCCGCCGCCTCGGCATTATTGAGGTTAGTCCGGCAACAGGCGTGCGCATCATGGCCTCGCAGAAGGTGAAGCGATATCTGAGCGCTGGCGAAATCCGTCACCTTGGCAAGGTGATGACGCAGATGGAACGCGAGGGCGAACACCCGGCCGGCCTCGCTGCGATCCGCGTCATGCTTCTCACCGGTTTTCGCCGCACGGAAGTGCTGGCAATGCGCAAGGCATGGGTTCAGCCCGACGACAATCTCGTCCGTTTTCCGGATACCAAGTCCGGTCCGCAGATCCGCGTGGCCGGAGACTCAGCAATGCACGTGCTGGAGGCTCAGGCTTTGTCCAGTCATTCGCCCTTCATCTTCCCGGCGGATTGGGGCGATGGGCATTTCGTAGGCGTCGTTCGGGTGCTGGGCCGAGTCTGCGCGCGTGCAGGCCTGGACAAAGTGACACCGCACACCCTGCGCCACAGCTTTGCCAGCATGGCAGCGGCGCAAGGTTTCAGTGAACTGACCATCTCGGGCCTACTCGGTCACGCCCCGCGCGGCGTAACCCAGCGCTATGTGCACCTGGATACCGCGCTCATCATCGCGGCGGATCAAGTGGCGGCAGAGATTGCGCGACTATTGGACGGTGGCGAGTTGCGGAGCGTGCGGGAGATCAAGCAAGCGCGCACACTGGCAGCTTTGCGTGCAGTTGCATGACGCCTACTTGGCTAAGATTGCCCAAAAGTCAGATTGAAAAACTGCGGTAGCTCGTGGATAGCGCTCCAAATCAAAGCCCGTCTCCAGAAATGGGGATGGGCCTTGTGGATAAGCCTGTGGTCTGTTCGGACTATCAGGAACCGGGATTCACGGACTATCAGGAACCCAAAGCTCGGACTATCAGGAACCGAAACAGGCCTCAAACCCGCAGAAATGCTTGGCTCCAGCATCCCTTAACAATGCTAACGACAATCCTTCTCGGATTGTTGCTAACACTAGGCACAGCGGCGCGCGGCTCCTCAGCGCTTTGGGGTGCGCCGTCACTGCGCGCCTTATGCACTCGGCAGGTGCAAGCTTCGCGGCTGCTTGCTAGAGATTAAACGATGAAGACCGACCTCGATCATCTTCCCCCGCAAAAGCAGCGCGAGATCGAGCGCGTCGTGCAGCTTATCTTCGAAGAATTCGACGATGCCTTCGCGCTCGCTAAGCATGAGTGGAAGAAGGCCGGGCGGATACTTAAGGTCATTCTTTACGGCAGCTATGCTCGCGGGACCTGGGTCGACGAGCCTCACACGGCCAAGGGATACCGCTCCGACTTTGATCTTCTGATCATCGTCAACGACAAGCGACTCACTGACAGGGTGAAGTACTGGGCGAAGCTCGATGACCGGCTAATGCGCGAATATGGCGTTACCGGTACGCTCCAGACGCCGGTCAATTTTATCGTGCATACCCTGCAAGAGGTGAATAACGGGCTGGCACATGGGCGCTACTTCTTCATGGATGTGAAGGAGGACGGGGTTGCGCTCTACCAATCCGACGACACCGACCTGCATACGCCCAAGCCGAAGACGCTGGAACAGGCGCTGGCGATGGCTCAGGAGTATTTTGACGAGTGGATGCCGTCAGCCGAGCAGTTTCTCATCCAGGGGAACGAGGCCACGAAAAGAGGCTGGAACAAGAAAGCAGCGTTTGAACTGCACCAAGCGGCTGAGCGCCTTTATCACTGCGTTCTGCTCGTTTGCACCTTCTATACGCCGCATAACCACAATCTTGCATTCCTGCGCACCCAGGCTGAACGGATCGACCCGCGTCTTACTTACGTCTGGCCGCGTGAAACGAAGCGTGATCGCGCACGCTTCGAGAAGCTCAAGGAAGCTTACGTGAAGGCGCGCTACTCGAAGCACTACCGCATCAACAAGGAAGAACTCGATTGGCTCGGTGAGCAAGTCGAAGAGCTGGGTCGCGTCGTCCACGATGTATGCACAGAACGCCTCGAAAAGCTTCAAGCCGATGCCAAATCGTGCCCGGATAAGCAGTAGACGCCGATTTGATTGGCCGGCAGCTTATCGATCTGGCTTGCCGGAAGCAGACCTTCGGCTATCGACCCCATTTCGGTGGTAGCAGCGCATTCGACCTATCGCCAAAAGCGGTCGTTCATGAAGAACCGGTTGTCGTTGGTAACGCGCCTCAATCCCAGCCATTCTGGTACGAGATCTGAACGCCCAAAAACAGTTGATCGTATAGCGGCAGCTACGCGCTACACTCTCCGAGACACAACAAATCGTCGCGAAAAATTCAGAATGTCAGCGGTCGACAAAAGGGCGGTCGCGAACCGCAGTCGAAAACGGCGCCGGGTTTAAGCCAGCGCCGTTCATCGTTCTCATTCAATGCGAAGTGGCCTGAGAATCAACCGTTGCATGAATACTCAAATTGCGCCGCGAAATAACCGGCGTTCTGGATTATGCGAATGACGTTGAAAGATGCCAGACCGCCATTCGAAGCACAGATGTTTTGCGCACCTTGCTCGGCCGCAGCTATGGCCTGTCCCACTTCGGGTAGAAATGGCCCGATATCCGTTTGCTGAGCAACCGCGGCAGAAGAGCCAAATGCGATTGCAGCCGAGAGTGCCAGAACCTTCGTTTTAGGGTCCGGACCCATAAACGGGATTCACAGCAGCATCGAGATGTGATTCACCTGCCTCCAGTGAGGAGGTGTGGTGGATGGCGGATTTCTTCTGGTTTTCGGATGAGCAGTGGGCGCGGATTGAACCGCTTCTGCCGCAGGATACGCGTGGTATGCCGAGGGTCGATGACCGTCGGGTGCTCTCCGGGATTGTCCATGCTCTGAAGAGCGGCGGTCGCTGGGGCGATTGCCCGGAACATGTCTACGGTCCGAAGAAGACGCTCTACAACCGCTTCCGGCGCTGGGCCGAACGCGGCGTGTGGGAACGGATCTTCGCCCAGCTCGCCGGGGTCGATGGCGTCCCTGAAAGGCTCTTCATCGACAGCAGCTGCATCAAGTTCCACCGCACCGCCGGCGGCGCAAAAGGGGGGCCTTGGCTCATGGTATCGGCATCACCAAAGGCGGACGCAACACCAAGCTCCATGCCGTCTGCGACGAGAAGGGCCGCCCGCACGTCCTCCTGCTGACGCCGGGCAACACGCACGATGCCAAGGTCGCTATCCAGACGATCAATGCCGTACCGCCATCCGACTATCTGGTCGCCGACAAGGGCTATGACAGCAACGCTTTGCGTTCCTGGCTGATCGAACGCGGCACCACCCCGGTCATCCCGTCGAAGTCCAACCGCAAGGTGCAGATCGAGCATGACCGGCAGATATACCGCCAGCGCAATGTCGTCGAACGCATGTTCTGCCGCTTCAAGGACTGGCGCCGCGTCGCCACCCGCTTCGACCGCAATATCAAGACCTTCATGGCCACCATCGCCATCGCAGCATTCGTCACATGGTGGCTCTAATGAGTCCGGACCCTAGTTTTGAACATGGCATTTTCTCCGTGGGCTCTGAGCCCTTCACGCCGATATAGTGGCTTGGATCTCCGGACCTCGGCCGAGCAGCCTGGTCAACGGACGCGATACGCCGACCGGGCGTGCTCGGAGCAATCCAAGCCGCTTATCGTCGCTCCGATGAAAATGATTCCGCGCCCGACCAATCCCATGAATCAGGCAAGAGCGACTCGCTCCGGTCGGTCTCCTGGCTCGCGGGTCATCACTTGAAATACACCTTCCCGAACCAAACAATCAGTCCAGTGGTTGCGGAGTGACCCGCCAGTATTTCTCGCTCGCCGCTTACAGTTGCAGGGACAGCCGCAGATTTGACCTTGGAGGGCCTCACTGTGTTCCCGTTACCGGTGCGAACTTGAAGCTGAATGCGCGCAACTTTGCATGCAGCTGATTTTGAGTATCGGTACGCAGCTTTGAAAACAAGGGCTGATGCGCTCGTTTCGCGTCGAATAGCGCGAAAAACATCGTCAAACCCCATCGATGGAGATCCAATCCCGTCCCATCTCCAATGCCTGTGTTGGCGTCGCCCCAACCAACTGCGCGATCAGTTCAGCCGACTCGACGAGTCGTGGGCCAGGACGATTGAAAAGATGGTGGCCATCAACGGCAAAGACCTTCCCTTTGCGAACCGCGGTAAGGTCTTTCCAACCGAAGTGGTCGACGAGCGACCCCAGATCGGCGAGCGTTTGTGGCAACAGATATCCGCAGGGCATCGCAACGATCAGATCGGGATCGGCGGCAATCAAGTCGTCCCAATTCAGCCACGAGGAATGTTCTCCGGCTCGCGCGAACAATGGGTGACCGCCGGCCGCCTCGATTAGTTCGGGTACCCAGTTTCCTGCGGCCATCAGCGGATCGATCCATTCGATCGCGGCGACACGCGGGCGATCCATCCTCTCCGCGCTACTTCGGGATAGCCCTGACATCCGCTCCTTCAAGTCACCGACGACCGATGATGCACGCTCGGGAATTCCCGCCGCTTCGGCGACCTTAGCGAAATCGCTCCATACATCTTCCAATGTATCGGGTGCCAGCGACAGCAGCGTCGGGGCGGTTCCGATCCAGTCGCCGAGTGCTTCTTCCAGATCGGCAGGGGTGACCGCGCAGACCGCGCATTGCGATTGGGTCAAGATGAGGTCGGGCCGCAAGTCCCGCAGAAGCGCGGTATCGACTTCGTATACCGACAGTCCTTGCCTCACGATTTCCTGGATCCGGTCGTCGATCTGCCGCGACGTCAGTCCTTTCTCGAGTCTGGTCGACGTGACGACCGGCAATGCCTTTACGAAAAGCGGATAATCGCATTCGTGCGAGCGACCGACGAGGCTCTCTCCCAATCCGAGTGCGACGGCGATTTCGGTCGCGCTCGGCAGGAGGGACACGATGCGCGGCTGCGCCATGTCAGGCGAACCGTATTCGCGGAGAAGGTCCGAATAGCGTGGGAGCGGCTCTGGCGAGGAGCCAGGACGCCAACAACAGTCCTGCGAACCATAATGCATCGTTCGCGAAGATCTGTCCCACGATCGCCATCGTGAAAGTCTCTGTCCCGCCTACCACCAAAGCAAACCCGAATAGCGCAGCCTCGTAAACAGCGAAGCCGATCAGAAAGGCGCCAAATGTCCGAAGGGTGCTCAGCTCGTTTTGTTCTCCCATGATGATGGCACCGGCGAGCATGGCGAGAATAGATGCGATGCCCAGCGCACCGCCCCAGGCGAACGCATATCCCGTGTGCGGGTAGCCGAGGACGGTGAACCCCAGCAACTGGTTGGTCGCCCAGATCGCGAGGATCGTCGTTAACGCGAGCGAGCGGCGCATGGTCGCGGCGGTCACGATCGTAACAGCCACGAACGGCATCATGCAGGCGGCAACCAGCGATCCGCCCACCGTCGCCAAGGCAAGTGTGACAGGCCATGCGAACCTCGCAATGTCGGACTTTGCTATCATTTCATCCGTCATCGAAATTCTCCTTAGAAACGCGCGCGCGCGCCAATGGCGAACGAGCGTCCGGGCGTCGCGAAACTGAAGACATCCTCGTAATCGGCGGCCGTCAAATTCTCGACTCGGCCGAACAGCTCGACATTATCCATCACCCTCACGTCGGCGTTGACGTTCAGCAGAAAGTAGTCGTCCAGTTGCACGCGAACCGGCACGAACGAGGGATCGATGAAAGCGCTGTCGATCGTCTCTCCATTGTAGCGCGCAACGAGCGTGACCCCTCCGGCATCCTTGGGAGCGCGCCAGTCGACAGCCAGGCTGGCGGTATGGGAGGGCCGCCGCACTTCGCGCGCGCCATCCTCGTGGGAACGCAGATAGGTGTAGGCTCCATTGACGCGCCAAGCTTCCGCGAAGCGCGCCTCGCCGAACACTTCGACGCCGTTTCTCTTGGATACGGTATCGCGATTGCCAGGGCTGGCGACGAAGTTCGGGGGCGGAAAAGAAGTGAAGATCTCTTCGTCCAGTTCGCTCTCGAAATAGGTGACCCCGATTGAAGCGCGCTCACCGAACAGCGACTGGTCGATCCCGATCTCCCATCCGCTCGACTTCTCGGGCCTGAGGTCGGGATTGCCGATGAAACGGCCGTCCACGAACCCATATAGTTCGTAGAACGAGGGGTTCTTCACCCCCGATCCGACGGCCCCGCGCACTCGCGTAGCCGCAGCGATCCGATAGCTCGCCTGAAGCCTGTACGTGGTTGTATCGGCGAACTGGTCGTTCCAGTCCCTGCGGATGGATGCGGACGCGCTCGCTCGGTCTCCGAGATCGATCGCATACTGGCCGACGAGACCGACATTGTCGATCTGTCGGCGACCGGTGAATGCGAAGCCGGTCGGATCGGTGTTACGGAAGCGTTCGCGTTCGACATCGAGAGCCGCCGTGACCCGGTGGGTCAGACCGCCAGCCTCGATACGCAACGTCGTATCGTAGGACCCTTTCAACCTCTGGCCCTCGCTGCCATAGCTGCGTCCAGTCGAAGCGAAACCGTCGCGCCGGGTATCCGCGATCTGGGCCGAAAACGCTTGGGTCCAGCGATCGTCGAGCAAGTCTAGCTCGCCCCTGATGAGCACATAGATAGCCTCGTTCTCGAAGCGGTTGCCGGGGCTATCGACCTGGAATCCGAAGGTCGGACTTCCCGGATCGGAATCGCTGTCGTTGAATTCGGCATTGGTGCGCGCGTAGCGTAATACACCAGTGAGGCGTGCATTGGTTGATGGCGCGAACGTCGTCTTCAGCGACACCGCACCACTGTCGTTCGCAAGATCGCGCGTGCCGTTCCGGGCGCCTGGCGTGCCATCGGTGGTATTGAGTGTGGCGGACAGCGCGTAGTCGAGATCGCCACTATATCCAGCGATCCGGGCAGCACCGTTCACCATGCCGAACGAACCGGCTTCGATCCGCGCGACCGCCCCGGGCGCATCGCGGCCGTCGAGAGTGATGTACTGGATGACGCCGCCGATCGCGTCCGACCCGTAGATCGCGCTCTGCTGTCCGCGCAGCACCTCGATCCGCGAAGCCTCGTCGGCGATAAGCGTTCCGAAATCGAACTCGCCGGCATAGGGATCCGACACCTCGATCCCGTCAACGAGGACGAGCGTATGGTTGGCTTCAGCACCGCGCAACCGAAGCTGTGTCTGACCGGGAACCCGTCCGACCGCGACCCCTGGGACGTCGCGGAGCACGTCGGACACCTCGCGGACTTGCCTCCGGTCGAGGATTTGCTCGTCGAGGACGGTGACCGATCCGCCGATCCGGTCGAGCGGCATGGGATCGGTGGCGCGGTTCCCGGTGACGACGATCGAGGTGTTGGATGTCTCTGGATCGGCAGCGGGATCGATGGTCTGAGCGAGCGATGGAGCCGGCAGAAGCACGGAAGACAGAAGCGACAGGTGAATGTATTTCATGAGAACGAATTTCCGGGGCGCCGGGCGACTTGGCCGGAGCGTCCGCACGAGTGCGGTCGACGAGACTGCTAGGGACGGACGCGTGCATCCCCCGGCAGTCCTGCCGATGCGGCTCCAACCGCTACTCGTCGCCCGGACGAAATTCGTTTCGCGCCTGGCCAATCCCATGAGCCCGGCAAGAGCGACACGCGCCGGTCGGTCTCCTGGCTCACGGGTTGTCGCACGAAACATACCTTCCCAGACGACAATTGCCGCCCAGTGGTTGTGGAGCCAACCCCACCCATGTTACGCGCTCGCCGCTTACAGTTGCAGGGACAGCCGCAGAATTGGCCTATCGAGACCTCACTGCGTTCCCGTTACCGGCACGCTTTATCGACATTTGATTCTGCCGACGCTCGTCTCATAGACTTTGGTCGAATGAGCGGCAAGCGCGCAGTTCCAGAGCAACGCAGCAAGACGATGGTCGCCGTTTTAGGGGGTAGGTGAACTTAATCCATCGTATCTGTTTAGGTCACCAACTGAAATGCCCAGATGTTGATCCGTCGACCTTTGGATTGGCACCAGCTTTCGCTTTCGTCTGAGATCGATTCTCAACCCTTTCTTAAATATCGCGAATGGTGTCGGAAGCCGTACGGCAGCATTTTAGTTTCTAATGCGCAAGCCGGACAGATCGCATACGGTCCAACTTCGTCGCCGGTTCAATGTCCTCTATATTGAATGCGCGGCCTAAAAGCCGACCGTCGCACACCCACCCTAAACCACGACATTAAAGCGTCAACATTATTGACCCAGAAGCTGACACATAGGCCGTCCACGAGCGTGGCTGCAACCAATCGTCGAGTATCCCGTGTGCGCTCGTAATCCGAATATCTGGCGCTTGGTGTGCGATGATCGCGTCGTTGCGCTGCCTTGGCGTTGCATCATTTAGCGACGCTCTTAGACACTGCCGCTACAGAAACTTTGCAGCTTGGTTGCTAATCAGAAGCACACTCGCAACGCTATCACTGCAGGTCGCTGGCAGCGCCGGATACAGTCGCGATGCACTCCGCTTGCAGGCGTAATCGGCGTGGGGTATTTGTCCGTAAGCGTCTGATTTGAAGAAAGAAAATGAGGGCGAGATAAAAGCGCCGCCGTCGGTCGGGGCGCAGGTGGTTGGTTTCGTTCAGTAATATGCGACGGCACCCATATTGCCCCTGCGGCGCTCATTTCAAAAAGTTCTTTGCTATCAAACAGATTGGCGACGGCGCTTGGCGTTCTGCGCTGTTTTCGTTCGGTAACCCGCTTTCGCCCGGACGTCCTTCGCCGTCCCGATGAGCATCGGTGCATTTGACTGGAGTGCTTGCCCCCACGCCTCTGCGCTGCGGCGAAAGAACGACAGCTGCGGCGTAGGAACGTCATGTGGCGCAGGGTGCCCTAATCGATCGATACTCAGTGCTGATGGCGGGCCGGCCTGTTCCCTCCATGCTTCCCAAGGTCGGTCCGTCATCACCCGAAAGATGAAAGGATCGACGGCTATGCCATCTGCGAGCACGACAGAGCATCCTTGCGAGCAATGCGGGCCCCAGGCCATCGAACCGATCGCCATGCGCGTACCCGAAGCCTGTCGCTATCTCGGGATCGGACGCAGCACACTCTATGTGCTCATTTCCAGAGACGAGATCGAGATCATCAAGATGGGGAGCGCAACCCTCGTGCTCACAGCCAGCCTGCGCTCGCTGGTTGAGCGGCTACGTCGTCCTGCCGATCAGGTACCGGGGACCGCTATATGATTACGGCGCATCCTGACTTGCTGAAAGCTGTGGTGCTTGCCGCAATCGTGAGCATGCCAGATCATTCCAAACGTCAGCTGGTCTCGAAGATCAAAGCGCGGCGTGCAAACGCAGAAGAAGCGCTGGCCGCCAGATTGGTGATTGCGCTTTCGCAGCGATCCTAGGCTCTCTGGCTATGGCAGCTACGCGCCCCAACTTCGGTCATTGGGGTGCTATTGTGTGGACACCGGAAGCAGACCATCCGCACTCCACGATCCGCCGAGCGCGAGGTTGAGCCCGACCCATTGGTCGATCCGCTGGCGGCGCACGCTCACCAGGTTGCGTTCCGTCTGGAAAAGGCGCTGCTGGAAATTGAGCACATCGATCAGGTCGATCTCGCCTTCGCGGTACTGCAACTGGGCAAGCTGGTAGGCGGTCCCCGCCTCGTCGGCAGCGGCCGCGAGTATCTGTTCGCGTTCCTCCAGCACGGTGACGGCGTCGAGATTGTCCTCGACCTCGCGCAGGGCGGCAAGAGCGGTTGAGGCATAAAGCGCGACCGCCGCGCGGCGGTTGGCATCGGCTTCGTCCTCGCGTGCGCCGCGCAGGCCCGCATCGAACACCGGCTGCAGGACGTCGCCGATGATCGACCAGAGAATGTTATCGGTATCGAGCAGGTCGCCGAGATCGGTGGAAGCGACGCCTCCGACAGCGGTCAGCACAAGTTGCGGCAGTTGCGCGGCCCGCGCCTGATCGAGGTTGGCAAACGCTGCGGCAACCCTGCGCTCGGCTGCAATCACGTCCGGACGCCGTTCGAGCAGTTGGGCGGGCAGCCCTGCGGGCGGCGCGGGCGGTGCTTCGGGAAGGCTCCGCCCGACGGTTACGAGATTGGCCGGATAGCGCCCGACTAGCACCTCCAGCGCGCGGCGGGCGTTGCGCGCCGCGATCTGCGTCTGGGCGAGGCTGTCCAGCGCGGATTGATAATCCGCCCCGGTCGTCGCGGTGTTCTGGCGCGAGGCAAAGCCTTCGCGGTATCGCACTTGCACGATCCGGTCGATTTCAGCGAGGGCTTCGACCGTGCGCTGTGCCACACTGACCTGTTCAGCGGCCTCGATGCTGGCAAAATAGGCCGAGGCGACCCCGGCTGCGAGCGAATATTGCGCAAACCGCAAATCCGCCTCGACCGCCTGCGCGCTGGCATAGGCGGCGTTGCGGCCCGCGCGCACCCGGCCCCACAGGTCAACCTCCCACTGTGCCTGCCCCGCGACAGTGTAGACCGCCTGATTGAGCGCGAACGGATTGGGCGATTCGGTCCGGTCGGCGTTCACATTGGCGTTGATCTGCGGGAACAGCGCCGCACGCGCTTGCCGCACCAGCGCGCGCGAAGCGTCGAGATTGGCGGCGGCGGCGCGGATATCGGGGTTGTTGGCCTGCGCCTCGAGCACAAGTTCGCTCAGCACCGGATCGCCGACCGCCTCGATCCAGCCGATGCGCACCTCCCCCGGCACCGTGCCTTCGACCACCCATTGCGGCGGCAGGGCGGGCAGGCTCTGCGCGGTGGCGGCGGCGATGTCTTCGGGGGTGCTCAGGCTGGCGCAGCCCGCCAGTGCGAGCGCGAGCGCCGCCGGGGCTGTGCCAAGCAGAAGCCTGCGCGCGATCATGCCGCCGCCTCCCCGCCGGTTTCCCTTGTGCCGGATTTGTCCGCGCGCTCGTCGGTGGAAATGCCGAACACGGCGGCATAGACCACCGGCACCACCAGCAGCGTCAGCGCGGTCGCGAAGGTCAGGCCGAACACCAGCACCACCGCCATCGATTTGAAAAAGGCATCGGTGAACAGCGGCAGCACGCCAAGCACCGTTGTGCCTGACCCCAACAGGACCGGGCGCACACGACTGGCGGCGCTATCGAGCAGCGCGTCCATGCGCGGCTTGCCCTCGCCGATTTCAAGGTCGATCTGGTCCACCAACACGATCGCGTTCTTGATCAGCAGCCCGGCCAGCGACAGCACGCCGAGGATCGCCATGAATTCGAACGGCACGCCCATCACGATCAGACCGAACACAACGCCCACCAGCGCGAGAGGCACCACCGACCAGATCACCAGCGGCTGGCGCACCGCATTGAACAGGAAGATCGTCACCAGCACCATCGCGCCAAAGCCCAGCGGGATCGTGCTGGCGAGGTTCTCGTTGGCCTCTGCCGAATTGCCCGATTCCCCATCCCATTCAAGCGAGTAGCCCGGCGGCAGCGCAATGGCCTCGACCAGCGGCTGGACCCGCGCCTGCAAATTGCCGGCCAGCTCGCCGGGAGCAGGATCGGCCTGCGCCTTGATCGACCAGACATTATCGGTGCGCCGCAGGCGACTGTCGCGGAATATCGTCTGGATGCCGTCGGTGACCTGTTCGACCGGAACCGCTGCGCCGGTCGGACCGAGCACCTGGATCAGCGGCAGGCCCTCGACGCTCTCGCGCTCATCCGCAGGCGCGCGCGACATGATCGGGATCAGATCGTCATTCTCGCGATAGACGCCGACCTGCTGACCCGAGTAATTGCGCGCCAGCGCCGCGCCCAGATCGGACCGGCTGACGCCTGCGCGCCGCCCCTTGACCTCGGAATAGACCGGTTCGATCGCGGGCACGCGCTGGCGCCAATTGTCCTTGATCGCGATTGCCTTGCCATCCGCGTGATACACCTCCTGCGCCTGCCGGGCGAGGTCGCGCAGCACTTCGGGATCGGGCCCGCTGAAGGTCGCCTCGATCTTCGAACCGCCGCCCGGCCCGAGGATAAACCGCCAAACCTTGCCTTGCGCCTGCGTGAAATTGGCATCGATATATTGCTGCACCTGCGGCACCAGCGTATCGAGCCGGTTGTAATCATCGAGCTTCACCAGCAATTGCCCGTAGGCTGCGTTGGTGCTCTCGAACTGATAGACCAGCATGTAGCGCAAGGTGCCCCGGCCCACGAGCGTGTGGACGTGCTCCACCCCTTCGAGCGTGCTGATATATTCGCTCAGCTTGCGCATGTCGGCATCGGTCTGGGCGATGTCGGTGCCTTCGGGCAGCCAGTAATCGACCACCAGTTGCGGCGTGGTCGAGGCGGGGAAGAAACCGGGCGTGACATAGCCAAAGCCGAACACCGAGGCGACGAACAGCCCCACTGCCGCCGCGATGGTGGTCACCCGGCGCGCGATCAGCACTTCGATAATATCCTTGAAGCGTTGCATCAGGCCGTCGGTCTTGTCCTGCGGAGCCTCTTCAGCGGCCACGCCCCCTTCAGCCTCGGACGCCTGCGCCGCCTCCTTGAACAGCAGCGAACACAGGAACGGCGTGATCGTGATCGCGAAGACCCAGCTGTAAAGCAGCGAGATCAGGATCACCCAGAACAGGTCTCCTGTAAACTCGGCGGTGTCGCCGGGCGCAAGGCCGATGGGCGCGAAAGCGAGGATGCCGACCAGTGTCCCGCCCAGCAGCGGCCAGATCGAGCGTTTGACGATGGTGCTCGATATCTCGATGATCTTCTGACCGCGCTGCACCCCGGTCAGCACGCCATCGACAACCACGATCGCATTGTCGACCAGCATCCCCAGCGCGATGATCAGCGCGCCCAGCGAGATGCGGTGCATCGGGATATCGCTCATATACATTGTGCCCAGCGTTGCCGCGATGGTCAGCAGCAGCCCGATCCCGATAACGAGCCCCGAGCGCAGCCCCATGAACACCACCAGCGCACCGATCACGATCGCCAGCGCGAGGAACACGTTGACCACAAAGTCGGAAACTGATTTGTCGACCACCTTGCCCTGGTTGTAGAATTCGTGGATCTCAATTCCCGCCGGGCGCTGGCCTTCGACCTCGGCAAGGCGCTGCGAAAGCCGCTCGGCCACGGCGACGACATTGCTGCCCGAAACCGCCGCCACGCCCATGATCAGGCCCGGCTCGCCATCCCAATAGGCGAGGAAGTCGGGCGGATCGCGCAGGCCCCGGGTGACTGTGGCGATATCGCTCAACTGCACCACGCTGCCATTGCTGGATGCAACCAGCAGGTTGGAGATCGCCGCAACCGAATCGATATCGCCGCTCGGCGTGATGATCAGGCGCTTTCCATCGACCTCGACAGTGCCGCCGGGCACGACGGTGTTCTGGGTCGAAAGTTGCTGGAAGATTGCGTTGACCGTGGCGCCCAGCGCGGCGGCGTTCTGGCGCGAGATCTCGACATAAATGACCTCCTGGCGTTCGGCCGCGATGTTGATCTTGCCCACACCGTCGACCGCCAGCAGATCCTGCCGCAGCGCCTTGGCATAGGTGCGCAGTTCGGGCATCGAATAGCCCTCGCCGGTGAGCACGTAATAGATCCCGAAAACATCGCCGAATTCGTCGAACACCATGCTCGGGCCGGCGCCAGGCGGCAGGTCGCCGGCGGCATCGCGGACCTTGTTGCGCAGCTTGTTCCAGATGTCCTGCAGCGCGCCCTTGTCCGGGCTGGCCGAAAACTTGATATCGACTGAAAGCTCTGAAAAGCCCGCCGAGGAAACCGAGCGCACTTCGTCGACCTCTGCCATGTCCTGAAGCGCTTCTTCGAGCGGGGCCGACACCTCGCGCGCGACCTGTTCGGGCGAGCCGCCGGGATATTGCGTGAAGATCTGCGCGGTGCGGATCGTGAATTCAGGATCCTCGAAGCGCGGCATGTTCTGATAGGCAGTCCACCCCGCCAGCAGCGAGAGCGCGATCACGATCCACATGATCAACCGGTTGCGAATGCTGAAGGCTGCGATATCCATATCTGCAACGCCGACCCGCGGCTATTCGCCCCAGGGGCGAACCTTGTCGCCCTCGCGGAAGTAATTGCCGCCGGCGGCCACGATGGTCTCTCCAGCCTTCAGCCCCGTGATCGCGCGCAAGGTTTCGCCGACGCCGTCCTCGATCGTGATCTCGCGCCGCTCAAGCACCTTGTCGAGCCCCTTGGCCACCCACACAAAACGCTTGCCGCCCTCGGACATGATCGCCGCCAGCGGCACTTCGACGCCATTGGGGCCCTCGCTTTCCCCGATCGGTTCGCCCTCGTAGAACAGGGTCGCCGTCATCCCGGTGAGCACCAGCAATTCGGAAGGCGGGGTAAAGCTGAAATGCGCCTCGAAGGTCTGGGTGGAGCTGTCCGCCTGCCCGCGCGCCTCGCGGAAAACCGCCGGGAACTGGCGACCGGGGGCCGCATCCAGCTCGACGAAGATATTGAAAAAGCGCCGCTGGTTGGAAACCAGCACGAAACTGGCGGGCACATTGACCACCGCCTCGACCGCGCGGCTTTGCAGGACCAGCACCGGCTGCTGCGGGCCGACATTCTGGAACTGCTCGACATAAGTCACCCCGACCCCGCCGCTGAACGGTGCCCGCAGAACGGTATCGGAGAGGTTTTTCTGCGCGGTGTCGAGTGCAGCCTTGGCGACCTGGCGCTGGGCCAGGCGGCTTTCGACCACGCTTTTGGAGATCGCGTCCTGTTCGATCAGGCGCTGCGCGCGTTCATATTCGCTGCTGGCGTTAAGGTACTGCGCCTCGGCTTGGTTGACGGCCGCAGCGTAGCTCGTCGGCTCGATCCGCGCAATCACATCGCCGCGGCTGAACCGCGCACCGTCGATCGCGTTCCACTCGATGATCTGCCCGCCGACCTGAAATGCCAGATCGGTGGTGCGGACAGAGCGGACGACCGCCGGAAAACTGCCCGAAGTCTGCGAATTGGCGGATTGGACGGTCACCAGCTTGGCCGGGCGCGGCGGTGCGTCCACCGGCTCCACCTCGGTCGATCCGCAGGCGGCGAGGACGAGCAGCGCGCCCGCGAGCGCCAGCAGGGCAGCATGCCGCCGCCAGGGTTCCCGAACGAAGATAGACGCCAAAGTGAATCTCCAAACGCTTCGAGCAGATTGCGGCTGCACGGCCAAAATTTCAGGGCCTATGGATAAGTAGTGGTCAAAATGGGGGATGAACTGACCAACTTCGATCTGATCGATAGTTCGCCAGGTGATGGCGAAAAAATTAATTCCGGAAAGCCCGCTGCGCAAGCGCAGAGACAAATACTGCTCTTGTATTGCCTGCTCCCAATGGCGGCCACACTCTGAGGACGGCAGGCCTGCCAGAAGGTGCAATACACTGACCCGTTATTGGCGCGCAACCCCTTTTTTCCTGTGTCACAACTTCCAGACTGACCCCGTCCAAGTATCGCAAGAGGCCCGCATTTTTCGCCGCAGGTCCGGATCCAGCGCCAGTTTCTGGTTGTATTCCTTCCTGATCTCGCGAAGCCGACGGAAGCCCGTCCATCCCCCCCGTCCCCAGAAAGCTGCTATCGGGGATCGATTCGTCCAGCTCGGCCCGGACAGTGGGCAAGGGCGTGGACAAGAGGGTCGACTAGGCGCCTTGCCTGGGCGTCATCGTGAAGTGCCCCACGATGCTTCTGAAGGCCGAGGCGACAGGGCCGCGCGGCACGCCCAACAGGGGCGCGGCCGTCAGTCCCGAATGGGTTGTCAGCACCTTGATGCTCGGGGCAGGCGACATCCACGCCAAGCGCTAGCGCAACCCGTCGCGGAATTGCTCCGCGGCGATCTTTGATAATCCGTAGACCTCCCACGGATCTTACTTCTGTTCGGCGCTGAGATTATCCCACATCGATCGCCTTCTCTGCAAGATGCTGGCGGAGGAGCTGGCCACCACGACGACGACGGAAGGCGCGCGTCGTCAGGGCCGGCAGCGCAACTCTCGGAAATGGTGATGAGCCCGGTGACAAAGAACGCGAACTGTAGAAAGTGACCCTACAGACAGTGGAAGGAGAGCGTCGGGAGGTTGTGCCGGTCGCGCTCGCTGATCTGGGCGACGGGGACAACAACCATGTGCTGTGTCTGGACACAAAAGATAAGCCGATCTCGGCGGCGTTTCCTGCAGGGATTCTGACCGATCCGAACGATGACCTTAATCCCGACACCTCAATCTTGGTTCGAGACTAGCAAGACCGTGCAAGTTGATCGCTGTCCGCCCCGAGAGGACCAATCGCAATTAGCACCAATCGCTTCCAAATCGGACAGTCCGGTTTCAGCCGCTGGTAATCCAAGAGCAGACTGTCGCCTTACGGCCTAGTTCGCGCCGCTCCGCAGCTTGCTGACTCGAGGCTGCTTTCAGGTCCGACAAAAGCCGCTTCGATGGCGGAGATTGGGGTCATTTGCAGACTGTCCGCTGGCGACGTTGTTGGTCAACTAGCGGACATTCGCGTTTTTCAGTGAGCCGAGACCTTCGAAAATACGTTCATCACTACGACACCAGCTACTATCAAACCCATGCCCAGCATGGCGGGAGCATCAAGTTTCTGTCCTTGGAAAACCCAGGCCACGGCTGCGATCAGAACTATGCCGACGCCCGACCAGATTGCATAGGCAACACCCGTCGGGATCGTTTTCAGTGTCAGCGACAGGAAGTAGAAGGCAATCACATAGGCGGCACCGGTGATTAGACCCGGCACCAGCTTCGTGAAACCTTCCGACTGCTTCATGAAGGTGGTGCCGATCACTTCAGCGATTATGGCCAAACTCAAATAAACGTAATTCATACTCGCGCTCCACATTTGGTCCGGGAGCGCGAAACCTCATCGCGTCACACCGAACCCAGTTCGATTGATGCCGAGGCAGAGAAGAACCAGCTGTAGCGGGCGCAGGAGCCACCACCCTGCTGCTCTATTTTCGACACCGACAATATAAGGCGATCCGTTGAAGAGGTCACGTCTACTTTTCGGCTTTTTTGTGGGATTCGATGACCGTAATTAGTGTCGTTTGCCGAATGGCTGCTTTTCGCCTTTGTCGGACTGGAAGCAGACGGTCTGGAAACGGCCCAAATTCCGCCGCTTCAAATTACAAGCGAATTGGGTAATCAGATTGGACACCTTCACTGATCGCACTCCAAGCTGGACACACGCCAAACCAATCCTTGCACCTTGGAATCGGGAGGTTCAGTGTGTCGCAATGCAAACGCCAGAGTGCGCCACGAAACTCCGATTTGTGCTTCCCCCGCGCTTCCCCGGAGCAACCGACAGAGCGGGGAAGCAGAATTCGCCAACTTGCGATCCGCTTAAGCGGTTCAATTTTCTAAAGAAAAATGGAGCGGGCGAGGCGATTCGAACGCCCGACCCCAACCTTGGCAAGGTTGTGCTCTACCCCTGAGCTACGCCCGCTCAACAAGTCGTAGGAGGAAGGGGCAGAGCCTCTTCCGGGGAGCGGCGCTGATAACCGGGGATGCGCCGGATCGCAAGCCCTTTGCGATTCACGACTGCACGCCCATATAGTCCCCGCTGTCACATACCAGATTCAGGAGACGTTCCCTTGGCCACGCTGATGACCCCCGAAGGCGACCGCGCACAGATCGAGGCGTTCGAGCGCGACGTGATCCAGCCGTCGATGACAGGACTGGTGATTCTGGATTTCCACGCCGAATGGTGCGGTCCCTGCAAGCAGGTGGGCCCGATCCTCGACAAGGTGGCCGCCGATTATGCCGCAAAGGGCGTGACGCTGGTGAAGATCGACGTCGATCAGCAGCCTGCGATCGCGGCGCAGTTCCGGGTTCAATCCGTCCCCACTATTTATGCGATTCACAAGGGGCAGCCGCTTGCCGACCTGTCGCAGGTGCGGTCGGAAACGCAGTTGACGAAGTTCCTGGACGAAATTCTGCCGAAGCTGGGCGCCGAAGGAGAGCCGGACGCCAATGACCAACTGGCCGAGATGAAGGCCCGCGCTAAGGAACTGGCGACGGCCGGACAGCACCGCGAATCGCTGGAAATCCTGTCGCAGCTGATCGGGCAGGCACCCGAGGATGAGGAAATCCTGGGCGGCGCGGCCGTGTCGCTGATTGCGCTGGGCGATGAGGAGCAGGCCAAGGCGCTGCTGGCGCGTGTGCCGGAAACATCGACCACCGCAGAGGTCGTTCAGGCACGCGCCGCGCTGGTGCTGGGCGAGAATGCGGTCGACGAATCGGAGCTGAAGGCGCTGGCGGACGTGGTTGAGGAGCGTCCGGACGATCATGACGCCCGTATCGATTATGCAGAGGCGCTGGCCGGTTCCGGACGCGGCGAAGAGGCCGCCGAGCAGTATCTGGAGTCTATCCGCCGTGACCGCACCCATGGCGAAGGTGCGGCAAAAACGAAGCTGCTAGAACTGTTCGAGGCCTCGGGCGTTGGTAGTCCGTGGGTCATGGCAGCCAGAAGAAAGCTGTCGGCCATTCTGTTTTCATAAGAGAGGGACACCGGTTGACGAGCAGTATTTCCGCAGACGGCCTGCCCCGGCGCATTCCGATCTTTCCCCTGGATGGTGCGCTGATGCTGCCGCGTGGAACCCTGCCCCTAAATATTTTCGAGCCGCGCTATCTGGATATGGTCCGCGACGCCATGGCAGGCGAGCGACTGATCGGCATGGTGCAACGGCGCGACGGCGAGCAATTATACGGCATCGGGGGCCTGGGCCGAATCAACCAGTTTACCGAAACCGATGACGGCCGCTTTATGATCGTGCTGGCGGGCCTGACGCGGTTCCGCACGGTGCAGGAATTGAGCGCCACCACCGCCTATCGGCAGATAGAGGCAGATTATTCCGACTTCCTGGATGATTTCCGGCAGCCGACCGTCCTGGATGCGACCAGCCGGCAAAGCCTGGAGGAAGTACTGCGCGCCTATCTGGATGCAGAGGATTTGTCCGCCGATTGGGAATCGATCCACCAGGCCGACGATGAAAGCCTGGTCAACACACTGTCCGCTGTGTGCCCCTTCGACACGGCGGAAAAACAGGCCCTGTTGGAGGCGGAAGACCTGCCCCGCCGGGCCGCCACGCTGGAGGCGCTGATGCGCTTTGCCGGCGATTCGCTGGCCCCCGGCAGCCGAGGGGTGCACTGATGTCCGGCTGGGGTGAAAAGGTGGAAGTCGACCCGCGCGTGCTGGAGGTTCTGGTCTGTCCGCTGACCAAGCAGCCGTTGAGCTACGACCGGGAAGCGCAAGAGCTGATCAGCAAATCGGCGGGTCTCGCCTACCCGATCCGCGACGGCATCCCGATCATGTTGATCGAGGAAGCACGCGAGATCGAGGACTGAGGCATGGCCTTCGCACAGAACCCGGAGTCTCTCCGCGCCTATCTGCGCGCAGGCACCCGCGCCGATCACGACAATACGGAAGCGGTCTTTGCCCCCTTCGATGTGACGACCGCGAACGGACTGGCGGGCTTTCTGACTGCGCATCTGTTGGCCATCGAGGCGGTGGAGGCGGCGCTAGGTGGCATGGACTGGCCGAAGGACTTGCCGTCGTTACCGCCCGCGAGCGAAATGATACTGGCCGACCTGGCCGCCTTGGGCCACGCTCGCCCAGCCATACGGCTTGATCCCGTTGCCGCGAGCGATCCTGTCGGGCCAGTTTATGTTCTGGCGGGTTCGCGCATGGGCAATCGACTGATTCGCAAACATGTCGCCCGAAACGGTACGCCGGAAACGAATGAATCCTTAACCTACATTAAGGCGCAATCGCTTGATCTTCATGGCCAAAAAGTCTTGAACGCGCTGGATCAGCTTCGCGTGGCGGACAGGCCAGCCTGTCTTGCCGGGGCCCGCGCGACGTTCGTGACCTTCGCGGCCGCCGCTCAGGCAGCCGCCCATATTGTTTAGGGTTTTGTACCAATGGATATGCCGAGCCGCGGCGCACCCGTCGACCTGACGAACTGCGAGCGGGAGGAAATACAGTTTCTGGGGCATGTCCAGCCTTTCGGAACACTGATCGCCTTCACCACAGACTGGATCGTTACCCGCGCCAGCGCCAATGTCGCGGAGGTCTACGGTGTTGCTGCAGAGGAGCTGATCGGCACGCCGCTGGACCAGCTGCTCGGCAAGCCCCTGAACGAGGCGTTGCGCCGACGCATGCGCATGCTGATCGATCCGGATGCGGTGGAACGCCTGTTCGGCCTTCCCATCGTCGAGGGCGGGGAACTGTTCGACTTCGCGCTGCATGTCGCGGGCGGCGACTTCATCCTGGAGGCTGAACGCCACGGTGGCGGCGCGCCGGGCGAATATGCCGCCAGCGTCCGCGCGATGGTGGATCGGCTGTCGCGCGCGACGACGGTACAGGAGCTGACCGACCGAGCAGCACGGCAGATGAAGCTGTTGACCGGATTCGACCGTGTCATGGTCTATCGCCTGTCGGACGATGGCGAAGGCCACGGCACCGTCATTGCAGAGGCGGGAGAAGCGCATATGGAGCGTTTCTTCGGGCTTGCTTTCCCCTCCACCGACATTCCGAAGCAGGCGCGCCGCATGTACCTGCGCAGCACCCTGCGGATCATCAGCGATGTCGATGCGACGCCAGTGCCGATCCTGCCGCAGCAGGGGCCGGACGGCAAAGCCCTCGACCTGACAATGTCGGCGACGCGTGCGGTCAGCCCGATCCATCTGGAATATCTGCGCAACATGGGCGTTGGCGCATCCATGTCCGTCTCGATCATTCGGGAAGGGAAATTGTGGGGCCTCTTCGCCTGTCACCATGAGTCGCCCCGCGTCCTGAACTATGACGTGAGAAGCGCGGCGGAGCTGTTCGGGCAGCTGTTCGCCTTCGTTCTGGGGGAAAGGGAAGCTGCGTCTCAGCGCGACCATGACAGCGTGGCCCGCGACCTGCACGACCGGCTGATGGCGCAGCTGGCAGGCGGCGAAACGCTGCAGGATAATTTCGACACCATCGCAGAGGCCCTGTGCGACGTCAGCGAATGCGACGGCATGGCGGCGTGGATCGATGGCGAGTACCAGACGCGCGGCACCGTCCCCTCGCGCGAGGAATTCGAGCCGCTGGCCCGCTTTCTGAATACCGCCGCCGCCAGCAAGATCTATACGACCGACCGGCTGCAGGAGGTCTATCCGGCCGCCGCCTCGATTGAAGCGGACGTTGCCGGGCTGCTGGCCATACCGGTTTCGCGCAAGCCGCGCGACCATATCGTCTGTTTCCGCAAGGAATATGCCCACACTGTCACCTGGAGCGGCAACCCCGACAAGCCGGTGGAAGCGGGTGAAGGCGGTGGCCAGCTGCGGCCGCGCAATTCCTTCACCGAATGGAAACAGGAAGTGCGCGGGCGTTCCCGTCCGTGGACGCCGCAGCAGATCCGCGCCTCCGAATGGCTGCGGATTACCCTGCTGGAGGTTGTCCTGAAGATGACCGACCGCGCGGCGGGAGAGGCGAAGCAGGCGTCTGAGCGGCAGGAATTGCTGATCGCTGAGTTGAACCACCGGGTTCGCAACATACTGACGCTGATTCGCGGCCTGATATCCCAGTCACGTTCAGAGGGCGACAATGTCGAGGGTTTCACCGCAAAGATCGGCGGCCGGGTCCACGCTCTGGCCCGCGCCCATGACCTGATCACAAAGAAACAATGGGCACCCGCCAGCCTGTCGGAACTGATCCGTACCGAAGCGGCGGCCTATTTGTCCGAAAAGGCCGACCGGGTGCGCATTTCCGGTCCCGATGTCCTGCTGAAGCCGCAGGCGTTCACCACCATGTCGCTCGTGATCCACGAACTTCTGACCAACAGCGCCAAATATGGCGGCTTGGCCGACAGTAGGGGCTCGGTGGAAATAACTCTGTCCCGCGACGAGGAAGAGGCGTTGATCGTGAACTGGCAGGAACGCGGCGGTCCGCCCGTCACTGCACCGACCCGGCGCGGTTTCGGAACGACGATCATAGAACGTTCCGTCCCCTTCGAGTTGAAGGGGGAGGCAGACATCCGCTATGACGTGTCGGGCCTGCGCGCCCGTTTCGTCATCCCCGGCGATCAGATCGACGGCATGACGCGCATTGCTGCCAAACCGGCCCCCGCGCCGCAGGAGGAAGATATGCATCCGCCCTTGTCTGGCGACGTTCTGTTGCTGGAAGACAATATGATCATCGCAATGGACGTCGAGAACGCCCTTGAGCGGATGGGGGCGGAGCGTGTCCACATCGCCGCAACCGTCGAAGAGGCATTGAAGTCCTTGGAAAAACATCAACTTCGCTTTGCCATGCTGGACGTGAATTTGGGGTCCGGTACCAGCGAGCCGGTGGCGGAAGCCTTGACCGAGCGAAAGGTGCCGTTTCTGTTTTCGACCGGCTATGGCGAGGGAAGCGACCTGACGAAGCGTTTCGCCAATGTCGGCGTATTGCAAAAGCCGGTAGATGAAGACCAGTTGCAAGAGGCCCTGAAAAAAGCCCTCGGCTAGAAGCGCTCGGTTAAAATGCCTGCCTGCAATCGCCCGTCCCTTTCACGGACGGTCGCCGCGCAATAATTGCGGCAGGTCGCCAGAGGCGCCCCGTGCTTCGGTCATGAAGAATGACTTTAACGGCGCGACGCGTTCAACGGTCCCCAGCCCGATGGCGCGCAGACGCTGCATTGGTCGCGGGGCGAGACCGAAAAGGCGGTTCAATATGTCGGTACTTGCCGCGACCGCCAGATTGTCGAGGCCGCGCCAGCGCGAATAGCGGGAAATGACTTCCTCTTCGCCCAGATCGAGGCCGAGGCGCTTTGCCTCGCCCAAAACTTCGCCAATCGCCGCTGCATCGCGCAGGCCCATGTTGAGGCCCTGTCCCGCAATTGGATGAATACCATGTGCGGCGTCGCCCACCAGGGCCAGCCGGTGCGCCGTATAGGATGCGGCATGGTGAAACCCCAGCGGGTAGGATGACGGCTCCGCCGCCAGCCGCAACTCTCCGAGAAAGCCGCCTATGCGCTTATCCATTTCCGCCAGCAGGGCACGCGGCGGCAGGTCCAGATAAGCGGACGCATGCTTGCCTTCGACGGTCCAGACGATGGCCGAACGGTGCGGCAGATCCTGGCCCTCACCATCAAGCATCGGCAGAATCGCGAACGGGCCGGACGGATAGAATAGTTCAAATGCCACATGATTATGCGGCAGCTCATGGTCGATCATGCCGACGATCGCCGTTTGCCGGTACTGCCACCGCGCAACACGAATACCGGCATCCTCGCGCAGTTTCGACCGGCGCCCGTCCGCACCGATGATCAGGGGCGCGCGGATTGTGTCGCCGTCAGCCAGGGTGACACACACGCCATGTTCGCCGCGTTCTATCCGCGCAACCTTGGCGGGTGCGCGCACATCAATCAATGCGTCCTGACGCCCGCCATCGATCAGCGCGCGGCGCAGATGACGGTTTTCCACCATGTGGCCCAGCGGCTCGCCTTCCGCTTCGCCGCCGTCCTGGCCGCCCGCGCGTCCGTCGAAGTGCAGATGCTGCGGCCGCAGCCCCTCGGTCACGCGAATTTCGTTGATGGGACAGTCGAGGCCCTGCAGCCGGTCCGCCAGACCGAGAGCGCCAAACATGCGCCAGGATGCACTGGCGATCGCGGTCGCCCTACCGTCGAAGTCCTGGCTGACCGTCTGTTCCAGATCGGCAGCATCTATGACCGTGGTGCGTACCCCGAAGGCCGACAGCGCAAGGGCCGTGACCATTCCGACGAGACCGCCGCCGATTATGATGGCATCGCTGTGGGTTTCCATGCTCCCTCCTTATGCGGACCGGGCCGGGCGTGAAAGCCGCAGCTTGCCGCAGGTCGCCTTCGCAGCGCGCCAAAGAATGCAAAAACCTGAGGCAGCGACCTCTGTTTGCCTACGAGTTAGGCATGACATGATTACTTCGGAGAGGCGCGTGCTCCTTAAGTAACTGATAATACTTTAGATGCTAAAACTGGCACATGGTTTGTATAGTATCGGCTTGAGAAGGCGGGGGGTCCCGCTCTCTTGCTCGCTCGGATCGATCCTCCCCAAGGAATCCGATATGACTTCGGCCGGTGGCTCAAAAAGAGCGCCGGCCGCTTTTTTATCTGCGGATTCCCTATTCGTTCTTGGCGCAGCCTCCCCGTTCTGCGAAATGCGACCGCATGACACGGGCAATGGCAAAGAAACAGGCGGCGCCGACGGGCCTGATCCCTGTCGCCGTGAAGGTCGCAGCCGCCCGCGCAGTCCGGCAGCTGCTCGGCATCCTGCTCGCCCTCCTCGGCGTCGCCATGATCCTGTCCCTGATCAGCTATTCGCCCGCCGACCCATCACTGAACCGTGCGACAATCGCAGCGCCGGAAAACTGGATGGGTAGCGGCGGCGCGCTTTATTCCGACATGGTGCTGCAATTGTTCGGCTATGCCGCCGCGCTGATGATCCCGCTGACCATCACTGCCGGTTTGCGGCTGGCAATGGGAAGGCAGCAGCCGAATCCGGGCTGGCGTACCACACTGACCTTTCTGGCGATCCTGCTCGGCGCGCTGGCGCTGGGTATGCTCCCGCTGCTGGGACCGCCTGCGGGTCCGGGCGGTCTGGTTGGACAATTGGGCGCGCTTGCCACCGGTGCGATTGGTGACGTTCTGCCGCCTGAGATTTCGGCCACTGCCACCAATTATGCGCTGGCGGCGATCCTGGGCGTTGTGGTGCTGTTCCTGACGATGAAGGGGCTTGCCTTGCCGCGCGGCTGGATCGCCGCCCGTCTTTCGCGCGCCGATGATGTTGAGGCGGATCAGCGCATGGCAAAGCCGCGCCGCACCGCCGAGCCGGAGATGAGCGCAGAACCCGACGCGGACGTACCAGACCGGCCCGCTCCCGCCACGCCGAAGCGTCCGGTCAAGATGGCCGAGACGCCGACAAAACCGTCGAAGCGCGCCGCGCGAGAACGTCAGTCCGGCCTCGCCCTCGGCGACCGTGCACAACTGCCGCCGCTGTCGCTGCTTGCCGCCGCTCCGCCGGCCAAGGGCACCAGGATCGACGAGGCGGCGCTGGAACAGAATGCGCGCCTTCTGGAAACCGTGCTCGATGATTTCGGCGTTAAGGGCGAAATCGTCGAGGTAAGGCCCGGCCCGGTCGTGACCATGTATGAGCTGGAACCCGCCCCCGGCATCAAATCCAGCCGCGTCATCGGTCTGGCGGACGACATTGCCCGCTCGATGTCTGCCGTGTCGGCCCGTGTCGCCGTGGTCCCGGGTCGCAACGTCATCGGTATCGAATTGCCGAATCGCGACCGGGAGACGGTGGTGCTGTCGGAACTGCTGTCCGACGCGACGTTCGACCGGGCGAAGGGCGCCCTGCCGCTTGTCCTGGGCAAGGACATTGCCGGCCTGCCCGTCGTGACCGACCTTGCCCCCATGCCCCATTTGCTGATCGCGGGCACGACCGGATCGGGCAAGTCCGTCGGTCTGAACGCCATGATCCTGTCGCTGCTGTACCGGCTGGAGCCGGACAAGTGCCGCATGATCATGATCGATCCAAAGATGCTGGAGCTGAGCGTCTATGACGGCATCCCCCACCTTCTGTCCCCCGTCGTTACGGAGCCATCGAAGGCCGTCCGCGCCCTGAAATGGGCGGTGGAACAGATGGAGGAACGCTATCGCATGATGGCCAGCGTCAATGTGCGGTCGCTGGCGGCCTTCAACGACAAGGTGACAGAGGCCAAGGCGTCCGGAAAGCCGTTCGAACGCCGCGTGCACACCGGCTATGATCCCGATTCCGGCCAGCCCATCTATGAGACGGAGGCGCTGGAATATGATCCCCTGCCGCTGATCGTCGTTATCGTCGACGAATTGGCCGACCTGATGATGACGGCGGGCAAAGAGGTCGAATTCCTGATCCAGCGGCTGGCGCAGAAGGCGCGCGCGGCAGGCATCCACCTGATCATGGCGACACAGCGCCCCTCCGTCGACGTCATCACCGGCGTTATCAAGGCCAATCTGCCCACCCGTATCAGCTTTTCCGTTACATCAAAGATCGACAGCCGCACGATCCTGGGTGAACAGGGCGCCGAACAGCTGCTGGGCAAGGGCGACATGCTGTTCATGAACGGTGGCAAATTCCTGACCCGCGTGCACGGCCCGTTCGTATCCGACGAGGAGGTGGAGCGCGTCGCCGATCATTGGCGCACGCAAGGGTCGCCCGACTATGTCGACGCCGTGACGGAGGAGCCGCCGCCGCAGCTGGACCAATATGGCATACCGCTGCCCACGCCCGACCTGATGGGCGGCGAGGACGACGACCCCGACGCGGCGCTGCTGCGGCAGGCGATCAAGGTGGTGCAGGATACACAGAAGGCATCCACCAGCCATGTGCAACGACACCTGCGCATCGGCTATAACAAGGCAGCGCGCCTGATCGACCAGATGGAGGAAATGGGCATCGTCAGTGCCGCCGACCATGTCGGTCGCCGCGAAGTGCTGATCGACGGCCAGGGCAACCGGCTCTAGCTAGGCCGCGATAGCAACGCCCGCAGTTTCCTGCGGCGGCACCTCATCTTCCATCCCCAGCGATCGCAATACATGAACGAGGAGGCGGTGGTCGCCCTCTTCCCCATGTGCATCGACGGCCTGCATCCCGACGGCACCATACCGGGCACCATCCTCGCCATCCACCATGGCGGCAATGCGGGTCAGGCCGGGCAAATATTCCTCAACAATGGGGTGCAGGTCGCGCGCCGCCTCGTAATCCAACCGTGTCAGCACGATAACCTGCCGATCGCCCATCGACAGCGGCTGCCAGCTGCGCGGGTCCGCCGGACTGGCGAAGTGCACGTCATAGCCATCCGCAACCGCCGTTTCGAACAGACGGTTATCGAATTCCAGCCCCACATGCCCCACGTCCCGCTGTGCCAGCGCATCTGCGAGCGCGCGGCCCTTAGGCCCCATGCCGACGATGATGACGGGGGCATCGTCGCCCGCAATCTTGCTGTCGGGCGGTCCTCGCCGCAGCCTGCCGGCCAATGTCCGCCCAACATCCGAAATTGCAGGCGTCGCGGCCAGGCTGATGGCGATGGCGGCGACCAGCATGGCGACGACATCCGTCCCGATCAGCACGGCGACAGCAGGCAGCGAGAAGACCACCAGAGCGAATTCCGATCCCTGTCCCAGCAGGAAGCCCAGTTGAACCGATCCCGGCACCGACCAGCGATTGGCCAGCGCCGCGGCGACGTTCAGGGCGCATTTCATGGCGATCAAGGCGGCGGCAATGCCCAGCACCTGCGGCCCGCGCTCTGCCAGCAATGCCGGGTTCAGCGACAAGCCAACCGTCATGAAGAAGAAGCCCAGGAAGAGACCGCGAAATGCCTCTATCTCGGCCTGAACGAGAACGCGGTAGCGCGACTCCGCGATGGCCACCCCGCCCAGAAACGCGCCTAGCGTCAGCGACAGGCCGATGGCCCCTGTCGCCCAGCCTGCCGCCAGCGCGAGAAACAGCGCCGTTGCGGTGAATACCTCGTTCGACCGGGCATTGGCGATCAGCCGGAACAGCGGCGCCGTCAGATAGCGGGAGAAGATGACGGCAACCCCAAAGGCGGCCACAGCCTTCAGCGCCGCCCATCCCAGATCACCGGCAAGAGAGCCGGAACCCGCCGCCAGGGCGGTCGCGGCGATCAGCAGGGCAATGGCGGCAATATCCTGAAAAATCAGGATCGACTGCGCCGCGCGCCCCACCGGACAATCGGCCTGCCCGCGCTGCTGGATCAGGCCGATGACCACGGCGGTCGATGACAGGCCCAGCGCCGCGCCGATGATGATGGAGGCCGTTACCGATTGACCGAGCAGCCATGCAGCCACACCGAACCCGGCGCTGGCGACCGTCATCTGCAGGGCGCCGAACCCGAATATATTGCCCGCCTCCTCGCGAATGCGCGTCAGGCTGAAATGCAGTCCCAGATTGAACAGCAGGAACATGACCCCCGCCTCTGCCAGCGCCTCGACGACTGGCCCCTCGAACCGGTCGGCATAGCCGAATGCGCCCAAGGCCAGGCCAAGCACGATATAACCGACAATGGGGCTAAGCCGGAGAACCTTGGACGCCAGCGCCGCGCCGATGCCCAAGCCCAGCAGCGATATGGCTGGCGCGATGGTCGTGAGAATTTCGGAGGAAGCGGCCATTCAGGAAGTTTACCCGCCTTTTCGCGGGCCGCATAGGCAGGGAGCATGGGCGCCGAGTGGGTCGGCTGAGGCACGCAGGCGAACCACCGCCCACCGGCCCTTCCCGTTCCCTTATTGTTCTGCTATCGCGCTAAGCATGGCAAAGCCCCAGAAACGATATAGCTGCCAGGCATGTGGCGCCGTCCAGACGAAATGGCAGGGGCAGTGTCCCGACTGCGCGGAATGGAATTCCCTGATCGAGGATGCAGGCGCGGTGGTTACGCCCTTCAGCGCAAAACATTCACTGCAACGGGGCGGGACGCGCATCGCGTTGGAAACGCTGGATGCGGATACGCCGCTGCCCCCGCGCACGAGTACGGGCATTGCAGAAATGGATCGCACGCTGGGCGGCGGTATCGTGCCCGGATCGGCGATCCTGATCGGCGGCGATCCGGGCATCGGCAAATCGACCCTGCTACTGCAGGTGGCGGGCCGCCTGGCGACACGGGGTCATCGGATCGTCTATATTTCCGGTGAGGAGGCGGCGGACCAGGTTCGCCTGCGCGCGCGGCGGCTCGGGCTGGGCGATGCGCCCGTCGAGCTGGCCAGCGCCACATCGGTGCGGGATATATTGACGACGCTGACCGACGGCACGCCGCCCGCGCTTCTGGTGATCGATTCGATTCAGACCATGCATTCCGACATATTGGAGGGCGCGCCCGGCACGGTCAGCCAGGTGCGCGCTGCCGCGCAGGAACTGATCCGCTTCGCCAAGCAGACCGGCACCGCGCTGGTCCTGGTGGGTCACGTGACAAAGGATGGCAGCATCGCCGGCCCGCGCGTCCTAGAACATATGGTCGACACCGTGCTCTATTTCGAAGGCGAGCGTTCCCATCAATATCGTATCCTGCGCGCGGTGAAGAACCGCTTTGGCGGCACCGATGAAATCGGCGTCTTCGCCATGGAAGCCGCCGGACTGACGGAAGTCTCAAACCCCTCCAGCCTGTTCCTGACGCAACGCGAACGGCCGGTGGCGGGTAGCGTCGTGTTTCCGGCGCTGGAGGGGACGCGGCCCGTCATGGTCGAGATACAGGCGCTGGTCGTCCGGCTCGCCTCTGGCGCGACGCCGCGCCGCGCCGTTGTAGGCTGGGATTCCGGGCGACTGGCGATGATCCTTGCGGTACTCGAGGCCCGCTGCGGCATGAGCTTTGCCAATGCCGAAGTTTACCTGAATATCGCGGGCGGCCTTCGCGTATCGGACCCTGCGGCGGACGTCGCGGTGGCGGCGGCGCTGGTCAGCGCGCTGACCGAAAATGCCGTGCCGCTGGATACCGTCGCGCTGGGCGAATTATCCCTTTCCGGAGAATTGCGGCCCGCCGCGCATCTGCAATTACGGCTGAAGGAAGCACACAAGCTGGGTTTCACCCGCGCGCTGACACCAAAGGCCGCCCGCGATGCCGTCCCCTCCGGCATGCGCGGAGAGGGCTTTTCCCACCTGCCCGACCTGGTGGCGCATCTGGCCGGCGGAGCCGCCGACTGACGCAGCAGCAGACCTGCAAGCAGCTCCGGTCGCCGCTAGAATTGGTGCCCTGTCCTGTCCCGCTTCGTCGCCAGATAGTCCGCGTTCAGCGCGCCATGGCCGGCGATCAGCGGCACGCGCGCTTCGACGGTGATGCCCGCTTGTTCCAACCCGTCCACCTTTGACGGGTTGTTGGTCAGCAGCCGGATGCGGGTGGCACCGACGCCGCGCAACATGGCGGCGGCAATGCCAAAATCGCGCTCGTCCACCTCGAATCCCAGGCGCAGATTCGCATCGACCGTGTCGAAACCCTGATCCTGCAGGCGATAGGCGCGCAATTTGTTCAGCAGGCCAATGCCGCGCCCCTCCTGCTGCAGATAAAGCAGGATGCCACCGCCATCCGCCGCAATGGCGTCCAGCGCAGCGACCAGCTGATCGCCGCAATCGCACTTCAGACTGCCCAGAACGTCGCCGGTCAGGCAGGCGCTGTGCAATCGCGTCAGCGGGGCCTTTTCGCGTGAGGTCTCGGCACCGTCCGCGCCCCTTCCCACCAGCAGGGCGAGATGCTCTGGTCCGCCGGGGCTGCGAAAGGCCACCACGCGCGTGTTCGGATCGGCCTTTAGCGGCAGTCGCGCGCGCGTAACCTCTCGCAGGCTGTCTGGCGCCCGGTGGGCCATGATGTCGGCAATGGAAACCTGCAGAAAATCGTCACCCTCCGCCGCTGCACGAACATGCAGCGCCGGCAGCAGACCGGCCAGCTTTGCCGCCTGCAGCGCGGCCAGCGCCGTGTCGGTATCATCGACGGGCCGGGTCTGGAACGGCCCCTTCAACGGGGTCGATAAATCCAGCGTCGGATCGGCCAGCGCCATGGCAGAGGCCGCGTCGATCCATTCCGGGCGCGCGATCCGAACCGCGCGCATGCCCGCCGCCGCCAATTGATTGGCAAGCGCCAGCTGTGCCGCGCGCTTGTCGGTGATCAGGATTTCCGCAACGACCTCACCCTCAAACAGGGCAAGGCGCTGCGCGTCGGTCAGCTCGATCGGCAGGATCGCAAGCGCCTCTGCCCCCGCAACGATGACCGCGCGACCCCGGCGGAGTTCATCAATGGCGCGTTCGGCGGCGATGGTCATGCGTCTGCGTTCACAACTCGATCTCGGTGATCAGGGGGATATGATCGCTGGGCCGGTCCCAGCTGCGCGCCGCCTCCAGCACACGGTGAGACCGGATATTGGGCAGGATTTCCGGCGACGTCCAGACGTGGTCCAGCCGCCGACCGCGATCGCCGACCGTCCAGTCCTTCGATCGATAGCTCCACCAGGTATAAAGCCGCTCTGGCGCGGGCACGAAATGGCGGCCGATATCCTGCCAGTCGTGGGCATCGCGCAGGCGCTGCATGGTTTCCACCTCGACGGGCGTATGGCTGACCACTTTCAACAATTGCTTGTGGCTCCACACGTCGGATTCCAGCGGTGCGATGTTGAAGTCCCCCATCATGATCGTCGGTTCGCGCAGCCCCTCCGACCAGCGGGTCATGCGTTCATAGAAATCCAGCTTCTGACCGAATTTGGGGTTCTCGTCACGGTCCGGAATGTCGCCCCCTGCGGGGATATAGACATTTTCCAGCAATATGCCGTTCGGCAGCCGAACACCGATATGGCGCGCCTCGCCATTATCCTGCCAGTCATAGCGGCGGTCCTCGACCAGCGGCACACGCGACAGAATCGCAACGCCGTGGTGCATCGGCTGTCCATGAAGGATGCGCGTAGTGTAGCCCAGCGCGTGGAACGCCTCGTGCGGGAATTGCGAATCCCGCACCTTTGTTTCCTGCAGGCAGATGATGTCGGGCTGTTCCGCCGTGACCAGTTGCTCGATGAGGGGCAGGCGAATCCGGACGCTGTTTATATTCCAGCTGACAAGTTTGGTAAGGCTCATGCCGCTGCTGCTAACGCGGCGACGCGGCGCCCGCAAAAGAATTGACCCCCACTCCTTTCCGAAGAACGGAGCGAGGGTCGTTCTTGCGCTCGTCACGCAAACGGATCCGGTTCAAACACCCCGGGCAACAGGGGGCAAAATCCCGAAGCGCCCTCGCTGGACCCGATGCGCCGAAGATAGGGGGGGCGTCATCGGCCGACAATCCGGTGCTTCCTCGACCTGCCCCAAAAAGGACGCACTTCGCCCCCCTTCAGTAACGGCTGCGAAACAAGAGACCCGGCGGCGGTCTCAACGCCGGGTCTGAGGACGCGGGTCGTTAAAGCGGAAGGCGTTCTTTGGAACGCCGCCATTGAACTCCACATCGGACAGCGCGACCCGCGTGGTATTGCCCTGTGCGTCGATCACGTTCCAACCTGACAGAGCCAGATCGGCGGGCGCTGCGCTATCCCGCTCGAAATAGATGGTGATGACGCCATATTCCGGATGTTCGCGGTCACGCGCCTCGACGACCAGCGCATTGGCGGTCGAGGATTTCACGCGGGCGAACTTCGCCAGATCCGCCTCCGGGTCCAACAGAACGCTCAGCGGCGTCGATCTGATCGGATAGCGCTGAACCTGCTTCACCTCATAATCGATGACGTTCACGCTCTTGCCGTCGGCCACCACAAGCAGCGGGATACCCTTTTCATACTGAAAGCGAATTTTACCCGGACGCGCCAGATAGACACGGCCCTTCGTGGTCGCGCCGCTGGCGGCGACCTGTGTGAAATTCGCCGTCATCGTACGCGTCTCTTCCAAATGCCGTGTCAGTTCCGGCAGCGTGGCGGCAGCGGGGACGGCCAGCATCAGCGCGGTCAGCGCAGCAAGACAGTTGCGAATGATGGACATCGGTCCTCCTGTTGAAATCTGGATAGCGATATAGCGGACGCCGGTTGAACCGGAATTGAATTGCCCGCGCATGAACGAGCGAACGCCGAAAAGGCGGCACGGGCCACCGTACATGCCGCCCGCACATGGTGTGTTCAGGCAGAAAAGGCTATGGTCCACACCATGATTCGTCTTTTTGCGCTCGCGGCTCTCATCGCCGCCCCCGCCCTGGCCCAGCCTGTCGAAGATGACACGGCTGCGCCTGCCCCCTCAGCTGCCAGCCCGCAGGAGGCACCGCCGGCCGAAACGGTCCCCACCGATCCCGCCGCCGTCGACCCTGTCGAAACCGCACCGCCCACGACCCTGCCGGACGGTGCCGCCCCGCCAAGCGAATCGACGGGCGAAGACGCCGCCGATCCCGCGCCGGAACCCGCCTTCCAGACGGAGCGCGTGACGCTGGAAACCGAAAACGGCCCCCTGGTCATCGCGGTGGAGGTGGAGCGCGCGCCTATCACGGCAAAGAATTTCCTGCGCTATGTGCGGGAGGGGCGCTTTAACGGCATGACGCTTTACCGCGCCAGCAATCTGGGCCGCGGATATGGCCTGGTGCAGGGCGGAACGCGCGGCAATCCCGAGATGATACTGCCGCCGATCACGCATGAGCCGACCAGCCAGACCGGGCTGAGCCACACGGACGGCACGGTCTCCATGGCGATGGGAGAGCCGGGCACGGCAGACGGCGATTTCTTTATCATTGTGGGCGATCTGATCAGTCTGGACGCCGGCGACGGCCAACCCGGCTTTGCCGCCTTCGGTCATGTGGAAGAGGGGATGGACATGGTCCGCGCCCTGCTCGACGCCCCCACCGACCCCAATGAGGGCGAGGGCGCAATGCGAGGCCAGATGCTGGCGGAACCAGTAAAGATCCTGTCCGCCGAAACAAGCGAGTAGGTGCGGCCCATCGGCATGTTCACTCTTGCCGAGCTTGAGGATGCACAGCGGCGGATCCACGCGGTTTTTCCGCCGACGCCGCAATATTGCTGGCCACTGCTGTGTCAGCGTCTGGATACCGAAGTCTGGACCAAGCACGAAAACCACACGCCAACCGGCGCCTTCAAGGTGCGGGGCGGTCTGATCTACGCCGAACGGCTGGCAAAGGAAAAACTGGCACCGCGCGGAATGATCTCCGCAACGCGCGGCAATCATGGCCAGTCGCTCGCCTTTGCGGGAAAAAGGTTCGGCATCCCGGTCACCATCGTCGTGCCGCACGGCAATAGCAGCGAAAAGAACGCCGCCATGCGGGCGCTCGGCGCGACCCTTTTGGAACATGGCGAGGATTTCGACGCGGCACGGTCGCACGCCATGGAACTTGCAGAGGCGAAGGATTTATGGTTCGCGCCCTCCTTCGGCCGCGATCTCGTCCTGGGCGTCGCGACCTGGGCACTGGAACTGTTTCGCGCGGCGGGCGATCTTGACACGCTCTACGTTCCCATCGGTCTCGGTTCCGGCATTTGCGGCGCCGTGATGGCGCGTGACCTCCTTGGTCTGAAGACGGAGATCGTCGGTGTGCAAAGTGCCGCCGCGCCCGCCTATGCCCGTTCGGTGCAGGAGGGTACGGTCGTCACACTGTCATCGGCCGACACCAAGGCGGATGGTCTGGCGGTGCGCACGCCCGACCGCGATGCGCTGGATATTATCCGGCGGGGCGTCGCGCGAATCGTCACCGTGACGGACGCGGACATTGCCACGGCGGTGCGTGCCTATTGGACGGACACGCACAATCTGGCGGAGGGGGCAGGCGCCGCGCCTTTGGCAGCCGCGATGGGCGAAAAGGCGATGCTGGCTGGAAAGCGCGTCGGCATGCCCCTGTGCGGCGGCAATATCGACCTGGCCCTGTTCGAGCGCTGGATTTTGTCATAGCCACCCCGACCGGGCGCGCGCGAAATTCAAAAGCAAGAAGCGGGACGCGGCCATAGCCGATTTTTTCTATCCGAGGACCAGTGACACCCGCCGGAGAATGATGATGGCTCATGCTGCAGATCTGGACCAATCCACTCCGCGTCCCGCTGATTATGCGGGGGCGGACGCCCGCTGGCGGGCGGTCTGCGATCGCGAAGGGGCGGCCGATGGCCACTTCTTTTTCGCGGTCACGACTACAGGCATCTACTGCCGCCCCTCATGTGGCGCGCGTCAGCCAAAGCGGGACAATATTGTGTTTTTCGATACCGCCGAAGCGGCGGCGGCTGCCGGATTTCGGCCCTGCAAACGGTGCCGCCCGGCCTCCCCCTCGCTCGCGCAGAAATATGCAAAGATCGTCGGACGCGCGTGCAGGGCGATTGAGGCGGATGACATTGCCCCGTCTTTAGATGCTCTGGCGCGGGACGCCCAGATGAGCACCAGCCATTTTCACCGCATTTTCAAGCAGGCGACCGGCATCACACCGGCACAATATGCCACCGCGACCCGTGCCGCCCGCATGGCGGGGGAATTGCGCGCTGGGACCGGCGTCACCGAGAGTCTCTATGCCGCCGGCTACGGCGCCCCTAGCCGCTTTTACGAACGTGCGGAGCAGCGCCTCGGCATGCGTCCCTCGGCCTATCGGTCCGGCGCGCCTGGAACGCTCCTGCGACATGGCACCGCGAAATCATGGCTGGGATCGGTACTGGTCGCCGCCACGGAACGCGGTATTTGCGCCATTCTGCTGGGCGACGACGAGAATAGCTTGATCGCCGACCTCGGCGCCCGCTTCCCCGCCGCTCGTCTTGTGCGCGCCGAACCCGGTTCCGATTTCGACCTGTGGCTTACAAAGGCGCTGGCTCTGCTGGAGGCGCCGGCGGGCGAACATGACCTGCCTCTCGATATTCGCGGGACAGCCTTTCAGGAGCGTGTGTGGCGCGCCCTGTGTGGCATCCGCGCCGGAACGACCGCGACCTATTCGGACATTGCCGAACTCATAGGACAGCCATCAGCGGCTCGCGCGGTCGCGACGGCCTGCGCCGCCAACCCGCTTGCTGTAGCGGTGCCATGTCACCGCGTCGTCCGTGCAAACGGCCAGTTGAGCGGCTATCGCTGGGGCGTGGAGCGGAAGCGCGCCCTGCTGAAACGCGAGGCGTGCTAGCGGAGCGACCCGATTCAGGCCTTATTGCAAATGACGGGCAAAAAACGCCGCCGTGCGCTCATCGGCAAGGGAGGCTGCCGCTTCGTCCCGGCGATTACCGAATTCAGCGGCGAAGCCATGGCCGACGCCCTCATATTCATAAATGTCGACATCTGAATGCGCGTCGAGCGCGGCGCGAACCTCGGCGACGGCCTCGCCCGGAACGAACGTGTCCTCGCCGGCAAAATGCAGCATAAGCGGACGCGCGATTGCGTCCTTCTCATTCAGATATTGTTCGATCCCGGCGCCGTAATAGGACACCGACGCATCGATATTGGTGCGGGTCGCGGTCAGAAAGGCGAGACGCCCCCCTGCGCAATAGCCAACGGCGCCGACCTTGCCGTCGTCGCGCAGCAGCTTGCGCGCCTCGGATATCGCGGCCTGAATGTCGCGAACGCCCTTGTCGATGTCGAATTCCCCAAACAGGGAAAGCGCGCGGTCCATTTCCGGTTTGACGTCGGGGTCGAGTTCGATGCCGGGCTCCTCCCGCCAGAACAGATCGGGCGCTATCGCCAGATAGCCGGACTCTGCCAGCACGTCACATTTGCGGCGGATGCCGGCATTCACACCAAAGACTTCCTGAATGACCACGATGGCCGCCTCGGCGCGCCCGGCGGGCTCGGCCAGATAGGCAGGCAAGGTGCCATCAGACAGTGAAATTTCTATGTTCTTGCTCATGCGAAAAGCTCCGTCTCCAACGGGTGGATCAATCAGCCTGCCAGTGAACGGCCCGCCCCGCGCCCCCTGGTCCCTTCGGGATAAGGGCATCGGAAGCCCGCCTGCGAAAGGAACTGTCTCGACCCCCGAAACGCACGGACGCTTCCCCGCGTTCCGCCTGTCAGCGGATCGCGACGCAATGCACAGGACGCAGACGCCCTCTGGCGCCTGCATTTATCCGTGCGGCAATTTACCTGCTGAGGAACCCCGGCACCGGCCCGTTCCAGTCTGGCGACGCATCGTCGGCCAGCGTGGCCTCTTCTGCATCGTCCTCATGCGCCCTGCGCGGCGGTGACTGTGACGCGCTGGAGGAGCTATCCCGCGCCCTCGGCTTTTCCTGCTGCGGCGCCTTCGCGGCTGCAGGACGGCGGCGGCGGGGCGCCGATTCTGCATCGGCGCCGGAACGGTCTTCTGCGGTGGGCTCGTTCTGGGAATTCGGCGTGTCCGAAACGGCCTCAGCCTTGCTGGCGGCATCCGGCTTCTTGTCCACCGCCGGTTTCGCGCGCGTCCTGCGCCCGCGCGGGGCCCGCGCCGCGTCCTTTTCGCCTGCAGGTTCGTGGCCTTCTGTCTTGTCGGCTTCGGTCTTGCGAACATCGTCGACAGGCGTGTCGCCCAGCCGCGGAATCCGGGTCTTGATCAGCTTTTCAATGTCCTGGACCAGTTCGTGATCCGATTTGATCGCAAAGGTGAATGCCTTGCCCGTTGCACCGGCGCGTCCCGTACGACCGATACGATGGACATAATCCTCTGCATTGAATGGTACGTCATAGTTAAAGACGTGGCTGACGCCCTTTATATCCAGACCGCGCGCGGCCACGTCCGAAGCGACGAGGATATTGACCTCGTCCGACTTGAACGCTTCCATCGTCGCCATGCGATCGCGTTGTTCCATGTCGCCATGGATCTGCCCGGGGCGCAGGCCGGCGGATTTCAGATCCGCGACCAGATCCTTGATGTCCTTCTTGCGATTGCAAAAGACGATCGCCGATTTGACGTCGGGCGCGGACAGCATCTTGGTCAGCGTCGAACGCTTTGACCGCGGTGAAACCTCGACCAGCGCCTGTTCGATATTCGCATTGGCAGAGGACTGGCGTGCGACCTCTATCTGCCTGGGCGAATCCATGAACTTGTCCGCCAGCTTCTTGATGGGCGGCGCCATGGTGGCGGAAAACAGCAGCGTCTGGCGATTGCGGCCCAGCAGGCTGCAGATCTTTTCGACATCGGGGATAAAGCCCATGTCGAGCATGCGGTCGGCCTCGTCGATGACCAATATGTCAACGCCGGACAGCAGGATATTGCCGCGTTCGAACTGATCCAGCAGACGGCCCGGCGTCGCGATCAGAACGTCGACGCCCTTTTCCAGCAGCTTGTTCTGTTCGGCAAAGCCCACGCCGCCGATCAGCAGGGCCATGGTCAGGCGGTGGTTCTTGCCGTATTTCTCGAAATTCTCGGCCACCTGCATCGCCAGCTCTCTGGTCGGCGCGATGATCAGGCTGCGCGGCATGCGCGCGCGGCTGCGGCCCTGTGCCAGAATGTCGATCATGGGCAGAACGAAGCTGGCCGTCTTGCCCGTGCCGGTCTGTGCGACGCCGACAACGTCCTTCCCCATCAGGATCAGGGGGATCGCCCCGCGTTGAATGTCGGTCGGTTCAGTGTAACCTGAATCGACGACTGCGGAGAGAAGCTCGTCCGAAAGGCCGAGAGGGAGAAAGCTCAAGCGCGGTTATCCATTAATAAGGCGGAAACCCGCGCTTCGCCCGCCCGGCGCCCTTAGTCAAGGGCGGGACGGGTGGCGGTCGGCGCCTCGACAGGCTCTGCGGCCAGTGCCGCCGAATAGGCATCGCGCCCTTTCAGTGCCTGCCAATAGGCGGCAACATTGTCCGGAAACGCGCCAAGGTCCAGCTCTTCCGCCAGTTTCAGGGCATAGCCAAAGGCAATATCGGCCATGGTAAAGCGGTCGGCAGCAAGGAATTCGCGCGTGTCGAGCAAGCGGCCCGCCGCCTTCAACCGCGAAAAAAACCATTGCGCATAATCGTCGGCGGCCTGCTGCTGGCCTTTTTCCGGTTCAAACACGCGGTAGCGCAGCGCGATCGTCTGCGGAAATGTCATCGTGGCATCCGACCGGTACATCCAGTCCAGATAGCGACCATAATCCCGTTCCTGCGGCGCCACGGCAAGCGACGTCGGCCCGTATTTTTCCGCCAGATAATGGCAGATCGCGACCGATTCGGTCATCACCTCGCCATTGTCGAAAAAGGCGGGGATCGTGCCGAACGGATTTATCTGCAGCCAGTCTTCCTCATGAATGCGCGGAGGGAAGGGCACCATGACCAGTTCATATTCCAGCCCCATTTCCTCCAGCGCCCACAGCGGCCGGAAGCTGCGTGCACCCTTGCAGTGGTACAGCCGGGGCTTCAGGTGCATTTGACCAGTTCGACAGGCTCTGCATCCTCGTCCTCGCCCGTGATCGTCATGCTGGCAGCGTCGGGGCCATAGCTGATCGTCCAGCTTTCGCGCACGCGGCGTCCGTCATCCACGCAGCTGGTCCGCAGGTCGGTATCGCTGAACCGCGCATCCGGCGGCATAATTTCACAGAACAGCCCCGCCGTCTTCGTCCTCAGCTCGTCCGCCCAAAAGCGCCACCAGTCGCTTTCGCACTGCCCAGCCGTCTTTGCCCAGCGACCGATATAGCGGCGCGGATCGGGGGGCGGCGCTTTTGGCGCGGGAACGGTTTTCACTTCCGGCTCCTCCGTCACCCGCGAATCGGGTTCGAAGCAGCCGGCCAGCAGCATCGGCAGGATCAGAAGCAGTCCCGCCTTCACGTTGGCCGGCCCAGCTTTCCGAACCGCGCCTCATATTCCGTGGTTCGTCCCGCAGCGAGCAGCTTTGCCTGCTCGACATGCTGATCGCGTTCTATACGTCCCTTGAATGTTCCCAGTTTCGCATCGATGGTCCGCACATCGTCCGGCGACCAGTCCGCGATCTGCGCAAAATGCCAGACGCCGAGATCATTATAGATCGATTCCAGCTTTGGCCCGATCCCTTTGATCAATTGCAAATCGTCGGGCTCCCCCTCGGCAGAGGACATAGTGGGATCCATGCGCTTCGTCGGATCGGGCACAGTCACGGTGTCTGCCCGGGGGGTAACCGGAGCTGCGGTCGCGGGTGTTTCTGAAAGGGCGGGCCGCGCCTTCATCGCGCGCAGGCGATCGACCTCATCTGCCAACGGCTTGATCTGGTCGCGGCTGGAGGCGACCTCCCGCTCCAGCGCGGCATTGCGTTCATGCGCGACCGCCAGTTCCGCGTTGCGCTCGGCCAATTCCGCCTGAAGCGCACGGCGGCTGCCCGCACCGCGAAACAACAGCCAGCCCAGTAGCAGGCCGACGAGCAATGAAATGATGATGGCGACGATCATGTCGCCTTCGAGACTGAATGCCATGCCGGCCCTCCTTGCAGGTGAGGCACAAACGCCTGTCTGCGCCATCTGTTTCCCTGGGGGTGCTTCCCGCCTCTCGTCTAGCCACACGCGGGCAAGGGGTCGAGTGCTGCAAGACCGGGGGGTGGCCCCGCGCTGCACCGTAATCATTTCATTCTGCATTCACGCTGTGGCAGTAAGGCGCCTATCATGACCGCCCTTCGTCATTTTCTCATTCTGACGCTTGCGCTATTGCTGGTCGCGCGGCCGGCGGCTGCACAGTCGATCCTGCGCGATGCGGAGACGGAGGCATGGCTGCACCGCCTGGCATCGCCCCTCGCCGCCGCCGCCGGGCTCGATCCGCGGAATCTTGAAATGGTTCTGGTGAATGATCCCAGTCTGAACGCCTTCGTCGCGGGCGGGCAAAGGATCTACATTCATTCCGGCACACTGCTGCAGGCTGACGACGTCAACCAGATCCAGGGCATCGTCGCGCACGAAATGGGCCATATCGCGGCCGGCCACTCGATCCGCTTCGGGTCGGAGGGGGGCAAGGCAGCCAGCAGCATCTCGATCCTGTCTCTGCTCGCCGCCGGCGCCGCGATGGCGATGGGTGGTGGAGAGGCGGGCATGGCGCTGCTTGGGCTTGGCCAGCGCGCGGCGCTCGGCACCATGCTCAGCTTCAGTCGCCAGCAGGAAAGCCGCACCGACCAGGCCGGCGCCCGCTACCTGGAGACCGCAGGCGTCAGCGGCAAGGGCATGCTCAGTTTCTTCAAGAAGATCCAGAACCAGGAATATCGCCTCGCGATACCGCAGGACAATGATTATGTCCGCACCCACCCGCTGACCGGCGACCGAATCCAGGCGCTGGAGAATATCCTCGTAAGATCGCCTTATTGGGACAAGCCTGCCGACGTGCAGCTGGAAGCCGATTTCGAGCGCATCCAGGCGAAGCTCTATGGCTTTATCGAGGATCCGACCCGCACGCTCAGCAAATATCCGGAAAGCGACACCAGCCCTGCGGCACACGTCGCGCGTGCCTATGCCTATCACAAGGGCGCATTTCCCGACGCGTCCGCACGAGAGGCGGATGCCCTGCTCGCGGAGAATCCCGACGATCCCTATGTGCTGGAGCTGAAAGGGCAGGTCATGCTGGAATCCGGTCGGCCAAAGGAGGCACTGGTGCCGCTGGAACGCGCCGTCGCGCTTGCGCCCGACCAGCCGCTCATCGCCACACTGCTGGGCCATGCCCTGTTGGCGACGGAAGACCAAAAGAATGTTCCGCGCGCCGCCGAGGTCCTTAAGGAGGCGGTGCGCCAGGACCGGCAGAACCCGTTCGGCTGGTACCAGCTTGGCATCGCCTATTCGAAACTGGGCGACGATGCGCGCGCTGCTCTCGCCTCCGCCGAACAATATTCCATGTCGCGGGAGCCTCGGCTCGCCGCGTCCAATGCCCAGGTCGCCATGGCGGGGCTGCCGCGCGGATCGCCGGACTGGCTACGGGCGCAGGATGTGTTACTGGTCGCCCAGAACGATCTGAAAGACGCAGAGAAGTAATCTATGGCCAGTAGCAGGAATTTCGTGGCCGGGCTCAGCCTGGTTGCGCTCATAGGATTTGCGCTCGCCGCCCTGCTGGCTGTGCGCCAGCCGGTCGAGGCGCAGGCCGCGAAGGGCGCGCTGTCCGCTGCCGAGCGCGCGGAAGTCGAGAGCATCGTTCACGACTATATCCTGGCAAATCCCGAAATCATTCCAGAGGCGATCAACAATCTGCAGCAGCGCGAAGTCGCGCGCATGATCGACTCGAACCGTGAGGATATTGAGACCCCGTTCGAGGGCGCATGGGCGGGGAAGGAGGACGCCAGCGTCGTGCTGGTCGAATTTTTCGACTATAATTGCCCCTATTGCCGCCAGTCCAACGCCGTCGTGCAGAAATTGCTGGCCGAGGACGAAAATCTGAAAGTCGTATGGCGCGATTTCCCCGTGCTCGGCCCCGAAAGCCGACGTGCCGCCATGGGCGCCCTGTCGGCGGCGAAGCAGGACAAGTATCGCAGCTATCACGATCTCATGTTCGCCGATGAACGCCGCCTGTCGCAGGAAAAGCTGTTCGACGTCATCCGCAAGACCGGCCTGGATGAAGTCGCCACTGCCAACGATCTGAAACGCAAGGCGCTGGAAGACGAACTCGATTCGAACCTCGCCCTCGGCCGCGCGCTCGGCCTTGGTGGCACGCCCGCTTATGTAATCGGCGATCAGATTCTGGAAGGGGCGGTCGGATATGAAGCCCTAAAGACCGCAATCGCCGAAGCGCGCGCGGAAGAAGCAGCCGCAGAATAGACCTCTATTCCCACACCGTTGAATGCCCGCCTTGCGGAATCAGCTGGATTCGCCCATATGCGCTCGCGGAAGTCGGGCGGGTGCGGCACTCGCCAACCCGGTCAGGTCCGGAAGGAAGCAGCCGTAACGAATTCGTCGCAGGTCGTTCCGGCTTCCACCCCACACATATTTCCATGCAGTCGCCTATCTCCGCCCGCGCGGCAGGGACGGTCGTCAAACTGCGCTGCGTCGTCAGAGGCGCTAGGAGGCCGTCAGCAAACGCTGCCGCTATAGCCTTCGTCCGCGTGCCTGGGCGCGGCGGGCCAGGGTCAGAAATATGTCCGCCGTCAACAGATCGCCATCGGCGGTCCCGCTCGATTTGAACTTGACCTCCGCTGCGCGCAGCCGCTCCAGCGCAAGTTCAGCGTCGCTCGCACTCCACAGCTTCAGCTCTCGCGTCAGGGCATTCTTTTCCTTCCAGAAAATTCGTCTACCCTCCGCCTCGATGACCGCTTCGGCGCTTTGTCCGCGCGCGGTCCCCCTCGCCAGCGATACCAGCTGAGAGAAACGCCGCTGTACCGCCCGAAGCTGTGCCACGCTTACCTTGCCGTCATGGATCAGGCGGGCATGTTCGCGCGCGACGGCCCGGGGATCGCCGCCTGCGACGGCCATTGTCAATTGCGAGAAATCGCCCTCGGAAAAGGCCGCGCCCAAACGATCCATCACGTCTTCGCCCAGCGGCTTCGGATCGTCGGGGGACGCATCGAGATATAATGCGAATTTCTCGATTTCCTGTTCGGCAATGGCGCGGTTCGCTACGATCATCGCCGCGATCGTCGCGCGTACCGCCCGGTCGGGTAACAGGCCCGCCGCCTTGCACATCTCATCCGCCATCCCAGCCGCGTCACGGGCATTGGGCTGCCAGAAGCGCAGCGCCGCGCCCGCCACGCTGCCACCGACCATTTTCACCAGCGCCGATGTCGCCTTGATGTCGCCACCGGACAGCACCACCGGATTGCCTGCCTCTGCCGCGTTCAGCAGCAGCTCGACTGCATCACGTATATTGTTGCCCGGTGCCTCCGACACCTGATCGACGCGAATGACGCTCCTGCCGCCGAACATGGAGATGGCGGCGGCTTCGGCGGCGAGGCGCGACGGATCTTCGCGCAGGTCCGCATTCGTGAAATCGGTGCGCGCCATGGCGTCATCGCCGACCAGCGCCCTTGTCAGACGGTCAGCGGCGGCTTTTGCGCCCGCAACATCCTGTCCATAGAACAGCCAGACACGGATTTTCGGATCGGCGGCGGCGATGGCCGCATTGATGGCGGGTAGCTTGTCTGCCTTCACCGCTCGTTCGCCGCCGTGAACACGGCGATGCGGGTAGCGATTTGCGTCGCGATATCGTCCGACAGACGCTCCAGCGCATCGGTTTCGGCGGCGACGACCGCATAGTCCGACGAAACGACGTCGATACCCGAATCTGTACGCACCGTCTCGTCGATCAGCGTATTGCCGGTCGACAGTTCCACCAGCTGATAACGCGCGCGCAGCGTCCGCCGCTCACGCGTGATCGAATCGTCGCCGCGAATGCCGAGACCGGTAATCTGGTCGTCCAGTGCCACGTCCAGCCGGTAGCGCGCCTCTTCGCCGCCGCCCATACGATCCAGCAGCGCCTGACGAACAAGATAGCCGGAACGATCCGGGATTGCCGGAATGCTGATCCCGCGCAGGGTCTGCGCCGCCGCGCTGTTTGCGCCACCACCGTAAACCGGCGTCAACTGACAGGCGGCGAGCACGGCGGGCGTAAGGCAGAGCAGCATCAGCCGACAGAGCCCCTTCGCAGCAGCAGGCACGGATTCCCGCCTCATATTACCAGATTCACCAGACGATCGGGCACCACGATCACCTTCTTGGGCGTCCGCCCCTCCAGCGCCTGGCTGATCTTGTCGCGCGCCATGACGGCGGCCTCGACATCCTCGCGCGCCATTCCCTTGGGCAGGTCCAGCGTGTCCTTCAGCTTTCCGTTCATCTGCACCGCAATGGTGACGCTGTCCTCGACCAGCATGGCGGGGTCCGCCACGGGCCATGCCGCCTCCGATGCCAAGCCTTCGCCGCCCAGCGCGGTCCACGCCTCCTCCGCCAGATGCGGCATGGCGGGCGCGGCCAGCAGGATCAATGTACGGATCGCTTCGGCCCGCGCGGCGCTGGGCTTTGCCTTCTCGATCGTCGCCGCAAGCTCGTAGCAACGCGCCACCAGCTTGTTGAACCGCAGGGCGTCGATATCCTCGGTAATCCCGGCGATGGTCTTGTGAACGCTGCGCGTCAGCGCCTCGTCGGCGCCTTCGCCCTCATTTGCCTTGCCGACGAGTTTCCACAGGCGCTGCACAAATCGGTTCGCCCCCTCGATCCCGGCCTCCGACCATTCCAGATCGCGTTCAGGGGGCGAATCCGACAGCACGAACCAACGGACCGCATCGGCGCCATAGCGCGCGATGATCGGTTCAGGATCGACCGTGTTCTTCTTCGATTTGGACATCTTTTCAACGCGACCCGCCGTGATGACCGTTTGCGTGCCGCGTTCGAACAGCGAATCGCCGCGTTTCTCGATGGCGCCCGGCTCGATCCAGCGCCCGTCCGCCGTTTTATAGGTCTCGTGCGTGACCATCCCTTGCGTGAACAATTGCCGGAACGGTTCTTTCACGTCGACCAGGCCGACATGTGCTAGCGCCCGCGTCCAGAACCGCGCGTAGAGCAGATGCAGGATCGCATGTTCGACGCCGCCAATATATTGATCGACGGGCAGCCATTGGGCGATCTCTGCCGGATCGAACGGGCGCCCGCCCGGCTGGCTGGCAAAGCGCAGGAAATACCAGGACGAATCGGCAAACGTGTCCAGCGTGTCGGTTTCCCGCTGCGCCGCGCCGGCGCATTTGGGACATTCGGTATTGCGCCAGCTGTCATGCCGCAACAACGGGTTGCCCGGCTTTTCGAAACTGACGTCCTTTGGCAGTTCGACGGGCAGATCGCTTTCCGGCACCGGCACCACGCCGCACGCGTCGCAATGGACGAAGGGGATCGGCGTGCCCCAGTAACGCTGGCGGCTGATACCCCAGTCGCGCAGGCGATATTGTGTGGTTCCCTCGCCCCAGCCTTCGGCCTCCGCCTTTTCGATGACGGCGGGGATGGCATCGGCGACCTCCATGCCGGTCAACCAGTCCGAATTCACCAGCCTGCCAGGGCCGATATAGGCCTCGTCGTGGATGCCGTCGCCCTCTGCCCCCTCGGGCGCGACGACGCGCGGCACGGGCAGGGCATATTTGCGCGCGAAATCCAGGTCGCGCTGATCGTGCGCGGGACAGCCGAAAATGGCGCCCGTGCCATATTCCATCAGCACAAAATTGGCGATGAAGACCGGCAGGGTGATCGAGCTGTCGAGTGGATGCACCACGCGCAGCCCGGTATCATAGCCGCGCTTTTCCGCCGTCTCCAGCTCTGCCTCGGTCGTGCCGCCGCCGCGCAGGCTGTCGATGAATCCGGCGATGCGGTCATCGGTTTGCGCCAGTTCCAGCGCCAGCGGGTGGTCTGCGGCGATGCCGGCGAAGCTGGCACCGTAAAGCGTATCCGGCCGGGTGGTATAGACCTCCAGCGTGTCCTGCCGCCCCTCAAGCGCAAAGCGGAATTTCAGGCCGCGCGACCGGCCGATCCAATTGGCCTGCATGGTGCGGACCTTGTCCGGCCAGTTTTCGAGTTCGTCGAGGCCATCCAGCAGATCGTCGGCGAAATCGGTGATCTTCAGGAACCACTGCGCCATCTTGCGGCGCTCTACCTCGGCACCGGACCGCCAGCCCTTGCCATCGATCACCTGCTCATTGGCCAGCACGGTCATGTCGACCGGATCCCAGTTCACATAGGCTTCGCGCCGCTCGATCAGGCCAGCCTCATGAAATTTCAGGAACAGCGCCTGTTCATGGCCATAATAGCTGGCGTCGCAGGTGGCGAATTCGCGGCTCCAGTCTATCGCAAAGCCCAGCGTCTTCAGCTGTGCGCGCATTGCCGCGATATTGTCGCGCGTCCACCCCTCTGGATGCACGCCGCGCTCCATGGCGGCATTTTCCGCCGGCATGCCGAACGCGTCCCAGCCCATGGGGTGCAGGACCTCGTCGCCCGCCATGCGGCGCTGGCGCGCGATGACATCGCCCATCGTATAGTTCCGCACATGCCCCATATGGATACGACCGGATGGGTAGGGGAACATTTCAAGGACATAACGCTTGGGCTTCGCCGATGTGCTGTCGGCGACAAATGTACCGCGTTCATCCCACGTCTTTTGCCAGCGCGCCTCTGCGGCGGCGGCGTCGAAACGCTCCGCCATTATCCTATCTGCGAACGGCGCAGATCGCGCGCGCGGCTGAGGATCGCTTCTTCCAGTTTCTGCACGGTGCCCGCGCGCACTGGAACGTCGACCCAGTTCCCGCCATTATTCTGCTGCCGCACAGCCGCGACGCGCAGCCCATCGGCGCGCAGCGTGCGGTCCAGAATATAGACCGTCAGTTTTACGCGCTCTTCAGGCACCTGGGGATTTGCGTACCAGTCGGTGACGATGACGCCGCCATCGGAATCGACCTGTGCCATCGGCATGAAGGCCAGCGTTTCCAGGCTTGCCCGCCACAGGAATGCGTTGACGCCGATCTGCGTCGTCTGCGCGGCCGCAATATCCACCTGGGGCGCATCGCGACCGCCGCCGCACGCAGAAAGTCCAAGGGCTGTTACGCCAATAAGCGGCAGGGACAAAGCGGCGCGGAATGAGATCATGGAACTACCTTGGCATCATGTGGCTTGGCGTATCGGGTGGTCTATAGGGTGATACGCCAAAGCCGCCTAGCCCCCCTCGGCCAACGTTGCCATGGTGGCTAAGGGGTGCTTTGTTGATATGCGTGGGGGCGCTCCGGTTCGATATCCGGGGAAATGCTGTCACATCGATGCAACAGGGTATCGATAAAAGCCGATTGAGCGTTCACGGGACGCAAGAAAGACTCGGAATCACAAGGGGGATGCGGCACAAAGACGCGTAGATCAGACAAATGACACGGACACTTGCCTTTCGGCCCTTGACGGCCACCGCGTTTTCGGCTCTCGCCGCCGCCGCGCTTGGCCTGTTCGTGGCAGCCCCTGCCCAAGCACAGCTTGCGAAACCGCAAAGCGGCACGGTGGGCAGCTTCACGCCCTCGGGTGGAAATTCGCGCCTGTCGGAGGCGGAGAGCCGCTTTTCCTTCACGCCCGCCGACAAGAAGGCCGCGAAGCGCCGCGGTGTCAGTGTGGGCGTGACCAGTCGTGTCGTCGCCGACAGCGAAGGCCCCGCCTCTGCTGAGGTGGCAACAGCGCGCATACGTACGCCGCGCACCCCTGCAGAGGTGGAGGCGAAACTGGACGTCGGCTATCGCGGTTTCAGCCTGTCGGGCGGCGTCGTGAAGGCGACGGATCGCACTCTCGGTACCGAAAGAGCGGGCACGGAGGTCGGCATCGCCTATGGCGGCAAACGCTGGCGCGCCGCCGTAGAAGCGGGTGCAAGCGTTTCAAGCGACAGCAGCCGTATCCTGCCCGATCGTATCGGCGATGCGGAACATGTCGAACTGGGCGGCGCCTATGCACTTAGCTCTCGTCTGTCGGTAAAGGGTGGCGTCCGATATGATCGCTTGCATCCAGAGGCCTATGGCCGCGACTTCGTAAATCGCGATGCCGACAAGGCCGAGGAATCCGGCACCGTCTATCTCGGCACTTCGTTCAGCTTCTGACCCCCGGTCGGAACACCGCCGCCCTAATATTTGCGCGTTCAAGAATCCGAACGCGCCGGTTCATCTGAAATCAGTATAACGGCTGTCGCTCCCTCCTGCGCAGCATGGCGCGTGGGTGACTTGTCGCCGGATCGCACAAGATAGAGCGGCATTCGGATAAAGGCTGTCAGATGCGGCTGCGCCTGACTTTTTGCGCCGCTACCCCTCTTTCGCGTGCGCCACAACTTCGGCCGTCGCTGCACGCGCCTTCTCTTCCTCCACCAGTTCCTTGCGGCTCAGCTTGCCGATCATGGTTTTCGGTAGTTCCGCGCGGATTTCGACAGCGGCGGCGCGTTCGTGCTTGCCGACCCTAGCGTTCAGATAGCCGAGCAGATCCGCCTCGGACACATGCGCGCCCTCCTGTAACGTTACGAACGCCTTCGGGCGCTGCCCTAAGCGCCTGTCGTCAATACCGATGACGATTGCCTCCTTCACCGCTTCGTGGGCGTAGAGCACCTCCTCCAGCGCGCTGGGATAGACGTTGAAGCCGCCGACCAGGACCAGGTCCTTCATGCGGTCGACGATGAATACATATCCGTCCTCGTCGATATAGCCGACATCGCCTGTTCGCAGGCGCCCCTCCACGAAGGTTTCATCGTCGGCGTCAGGGCGATTATAATAGCCGCGCATCATTTGCGGCCCCTGCAGCGTGATTTCGCCCTTCTCTCCGTCGGGGAGAATGCGCGTCGGGTCTTCCTTGTCGCAAATGACGATGCAGGTCCCCGGCATGGGCTGCCCAATGGAGCCGATCTTTCCGCCCGTATCGTAGGGATTGACCGAGGCGACGCCGGATGATTCCGTCAGGCCATAGCCCTCCACCAGCTTTGCCCCGGTCTGCGCCACGAAAGCATCACGCAATTCCTTCGGCATGGGCGCGCCGCCCGAAATGCAGATGCGCAGCGATGTCAGGTCGACATGCGCGATATCGGGATGTTCCAGCAGCGCACGGTACATGCTGGGCACGCCCGGCAAGGTCGTGATCTTCATCGCCGGGATGATACGCACGACGTCCTCCAGCTCGAATTTCGGCATCAGGACGATCTCGTCCGCGGCAAGGATCGTGCGGTTGAGAACGCAGGTGTTCGCAAAGACGTGGAACAGCGGCAGGGCGCCCAGAATCCGGTCATGCGCGGTCGGCGTATCGTCCATCGCGTGCACCTGAGCCGCATTGATGGAAAGATTGGCGTGGCTGAGCAATGCCCCCTTTGGCCGTCCGGTGGTTCCGCCGGTATATTGAATAAGGGCGATATCCTGATGCACGTCGATTTCGGGCGCCGCGGTAATCGGGCCATGCGTGAACAGGTCGGCAAAACGCAGACGCGAGCGGCCATAGCCGACCTTTGCACGATCGGCGGATCTGAACATGCGATAGGCCAGCGCCTTCAGTGGCGGAAGAACTTCCGCCAGATTGCCGACGATCAGCCGCTTCAGCGTGCCCCGCGCCTGAACCTCCGCAATGGCAGGAAATAATTGCTCCAGATCGAGGCAGACCATCGTTTCGACACCGGCATCGTCCACCTGATGCGCCAGTTCGTCAGCGGTATAAAGCGGGGAGAAATTCACCACCGTGCCACCGGCGCGCATGATGGCGTAATAGGCGATCACATAATGCGGACAGTTCGGCAGAAACAGGCCGACCTTCACCCCGCGCTGTACGCCCAAACGACGAAAGCCCTCGGCAGCCGCCTCTACCTTCGCCGCGATGTCGCCATAGTTGAACCGGCGCCCCAGGAAATGCAGGAAAATCTGGTCGGGATAGCGACGCGCGGTATGTGCCAGCATGTCCGGCAGCGCCATCGGGGTAAATGCGCGGTCCCATGGAACGGGATGATCATAGTCGCGCGCCCATGGGCCGGGACACGCTGGGGCGGGAGCCGCGGGGTCGGTGAGGGCTTCGATCATGCAACTCGCTCCCTGATGGCGATGCGCCCGTGATACGCACTATTGGCATAGATGACAATTAAATCCGGACGGCGCTCCATAGATCCGCCGCGCCGTCCCGTACCTCCCGAACAGCCTGTCCGCGCGCCTCCAGCCAGCGCAGGTGGGCCATGGCCTCGCCGGTTGCGATGCCGAAATCCTGCTCCTCTATGGTACGGTGAAACAGCACCTCGAACGTGTCGAGGGCGGTACGCGGCGTGGCCAGAAACCGCGTAAGCGCCTCAAGCTTCTGCCGGTGATCCTCCGCCAACTGGTCCAGACGTTCGTGCAGGCCGGTAAAGGGAAAACCATGCGCGGGCAGCACCAGCAAATGGTCCGGCAGGGCACGCAAGCTGTCGATGCTGTCCAGCCAGTCGCCCAGCGGGTCCGCCATCGGTTCTGTCATGTGAACCGAAACATTGGACGTGATGCGGGGCAGCACCTGATCGCCCGATATCATCAGGCCCGCCGCCTCGTCGACAAGGCAGGCATGTTCCGGCGTATGGCCCGACCCGATGACGACACGCCATTGCCGCGCGCCCGTCTGCAGGGTGCCGCCGTCCCGCATGCGTTCATATTGGCGCGGAAAGTCCGGCACTGCGTTCCGAAACCGGCCCCACCCGGCGTCGCGGAAACGTTGCAGCGCCTGTGGCGGCCATCCGGCCTGCTCGTAAAAGCGGACGGCCTCCTCGGGGGGCTCATCCCCCATATCGCCGATCAGCATGCGCGACATGACATATTCGGTCTGCGTCATGACCAGCGTGGCGCCGGTCTTCTTCACGAGCCAGCCGGCATTGCCGATATGGTCTGGATGGAAATGCGTGCAGATCACCCGACCGATGGGCTTTTCCGCCTGTAACTGATCCAGCACACCGCGCCACACATCGCGGCAGGAGGGAGCCGCCAGCGACGTATCGACGAGCGCCCAGTGATCGCCCGCATCGATGACCCACAGATTGATGTGATCCAGGCTGAACGGCATCGGCATACGCAACCAGCGCACACCATCGGCAATCGGGTGTAGAACCCCGGGTTCCGGATGCCACCGCCCAAGGGGATAGTGCAGGCCACGTCGCACTTCTGGACGTCGCACCTCCGGCGTGGCGGCAGCTAGGGCGGGGGATTGATGATCCGTCATCCTGCGTGATCTAAGCCCGTCACGCGCCGCGTCAGCCTATCTGTTTGCGTACCGACCGTACCGACGCCGAACGGGCGACGCGCCTTATTTCTTGGCCCAGGGATCGACGAAGTCCGGCTTCTTGCCAGCCTCGGCCGCATTCGCCCCTGGCTCAAGGCCCATGGCTTCGGCATCGGCAGCTTCCTGCGCGGCCAGCTTGGCGGCCTCACGTTCGGCCTTAAGCTCTGCGAGCAGCGCGGCGCGGTCGCTTTCGAATTTCGGATCGGAAATCTCGACCCCCGCCTTCTGCGCCGCCGCCTCGACCAGAACGTCGAGGTCGCGCTGCGAGCAAAGGCCCAGCGCCACGGGATCCTTTGGCGTGATATTGTCCATGTTCCAGTGTGTCTTGGAACGGATCGCCTGGATCGTGTTCTTCGTCGTGCCGATCAGCTTGCCGATCTTCGAATCCGGAATGTCGGGATGGTTCTGAACCAGCCAGGCAATGCCGTCGGGCTTGTCGACGCGCTTCGATACCGGCGTGTAGCGCGGTCCACGGGTACGCAATTGCTGCTCCGGCCCGTGGCTCATGACCAGCTTGTGCTTTGGATCGGCCTCACCGGCTTTCAGCTCGTCGCGCGTCAGTTCGCCCGCCTCGATCGGGTCGCGCGGGATATGCTTGTGCTGCGCGGTTTCGTCGGCGATCGACTGCACCTCAAGAATATGGAGGCCGCAAAAATCGGCGATCTGGTCGAAGCTGAGCGTCGAATTGTCGACCAGCCATTCTGCAGTCGCATGCGGCATCAGGGGGTGTTCGCGGGCCATGGCGCCAATCCTTCGGATATAAAAAGGGCCGCCCCTTTCGGAACGGCCTCGCATGGGAATGATATAGGCTTCGCGGGCCCGCCGATCAAGCGGCCAGGGGGGCGACGCCAAATGCGTCCGCACGCTGATCGGTGGAAAAACGCGCCAGCGCGCTGCGGAATTCGCTGGTGGCCTTTTCCCAGGTGAAGCTGCGGCCATATTCACGGCATTGCGTACGGTCCCGCGTCAGCGCCTGCTGGATGGCGACCGCCAGATCCTCGGATAGCGACCCGACTTCTGGCGTCACGAGGTCGATCGGTCCCTGTACCGGATACGCGGCAACGGGAGTTCCCGAGGCCAACGCCTCTATGATCACCATGCCGAACGTGTCCGTGCGGCTGGGGAATACGAAGACATCTGCATTGGCATAGGCGGCGGCGAGATCCTCGCCATGCAGAGGGCCGAGAAAGCGGGCAGCCGGGTATTGCCGCGCCAGATCGGCACGCGCCGGACCATCTCCCACCAGCACCTTCGTTCCTGGCGAGTCGATTTCCAGGAACGCCTCGATGTTCTTCTCGACCGCGATACGTCCGACATAAAGCTGGATGGGACCGGGAAGCCCGGCAAAGGCGGCGGGACGCGGTGGCGGCTGATCTGGAAATGCGGCGAAGTCGACGCCGCGTCCGAACGGCAGAAGCGGGCCGATCCCCTCCTCCTCCAGTTGGGCACGCAGGCTGGGCGTCGCCGCCAGTGTCGCGCTGGCGGGCCGGTGAAACCAGCGTTCGAAATGCCATAGCCAGCGGGCCGGCAATCCCGTGCGCGCGGCGACATAGTCCGGGAACTGGGTGTGATATGCCGTCGTGAACGGTAGCCCCTTGCGCTGGCACCAGCGGCGCGCGGCGAGACCGAGCGGCCCCTCCGTCGCGATATGGACGGCGTCCGGGCAAAAGCGCTTGAAGCGCGCGCCGATCTGCCCCGACCAGACCAGCGCCAGGCGGATTTCCGGATATGACGGGCAGGCGCAATTCGGGAACAGGTCCGGCGATATCACGTCGACGCGATCGCCGCGGCTTTCGAGTTCCCGCCGCACGGTTTCCAAGGTTCGGACGACACCGTTCACTTGCGGTGCCCAGGCATCGGTGACGATGGTGATCTTCATCGTGAGCCTTCTTCCAGCATTGGTCCGAGGGCGACCTTACCCGCAACTAGCGGCCACGGGCTAGGCGGCGGTACGCAATTCCACCGGCGCATCGCGCGCCGCCATGATGTCAGCCCAGTGCAGAATTTCCATGCGGCCGTCAAAATGTTCGACAAGGGCGGTACACCCCTCCACCCAGTCGCCGTCATTATAATATTCGATGCCGTCGATCTGGCGGAATTCTGCTGTGTGAATATGACCGCAGACGACGCCGTCGAGGCCGCGTATGCCTGCGGCTTTTGCCACAGCCTCCTCAAACTGGCCGATGAATTGTGCGGCGTTCTTGACCTTGTGCTTGGCGTGCTTCGATAGCGACCAATAGGGCATGCCAAGCCTGTTCCGGACCTTGTTCAGCAGCCAGTTGAGCTTCATCATGCCGATATAGGCGGCATCGCCAAGAAGGGCGAGCCACCGCGCATAAAGGACGACCGCGTCGAATTCGTCGCCATGACAGACGAGCAGGCGGCGGCCGTCGGCGGTTTCGTGAATGGCCTTGCGCTTGATCTCCACGCCGCCGAAATTCATGCCGACGAACTGGCGGAATGCCTCGTCATGATTGCCGGGGATATAGACGACGCCGGTGCCGCGCCGGGCGCGCTTCAGGATGCGCCACAGAATGTCGTTATGCTTGACCGGCCAGTGCCAGGTCTTGCGAAGGCGCCAGCCGTCGATGATGTCGCCGACCAGATACATCGTGTCGCTGTCGACGCTGTCGAGGAAATCGATCAGCATGTCGGCATTGCAGCCGCGCGTTCCCAGATGGACGTCGGAAATCCAGATCGTGCGATAGCGGGTGCGCGAATTCCAGCATCGTTCGGGGATGGAGGGTCCGGCCTCTATCTCCGCCAGAACATCACGCACTCCCGCGCCGTGAATTTTGCCAAGCATGTCGTTTATCCCGCTGCTCCGGAGTCGCTCGGCTTAAGGCAGAAGGATGTTACAGCTTTGTGCGCTGCACAAAAAATTCACATAATGGCTATTTCGCCTTCTTTTCCCGCGTGGCTGGGCCGACCACGCTGCCGGCCGTAAAGCCATGGACGATGGTGGAGAGGAGGATCGTAAATGCCACGGTCGCCCACAACGCATCGATCCGCCCGAATTCCGCACTGCCCGCAGCATAGGCGAGATAGTAAATCGATCCGATACCCCGCACGCCGTAAAAGGCCACAATCGCACGTTGCGGATAACTGAGCGCACTGCCGGCCATAGACAACATGCCCGCCAGCGGTCGCACGATGAAGATCAGGGCGACCGCCAGAACGGCTATGCGCCAGTCGAGAAATGGCCAGAGCAGCGGCAGGGCGCCGCCCAGCATCACCAGAAGGATCGACGTTACCGCATGTTCCAGGCTTTCGGAGAAGGTGTGAAGTCGCTTGTGAAATGCATGATCCGCCTCCTGCCGGCGCAGGACGAGGCCCATGACGAAAACGGCGATGAATCCGTAACCTTCTGAAAGTTCGCACAGGCCATAGGTGACGAGGACACCCGCCAGCGCAACGACCCCGGATCCACTGTCCGCCAGAAGATTGACGCGCGGGACGGCAAACATCAGCTTGCCCAACAGCCAGCCCGCTGCCGCACCGCCGACTGCGCCAAACGCAATCTTGTACAGCACATAAAAGCCGACCCACTCACCCAGCGCGAACTCCGCCGACGCAACGAGAATTCCCAAATAGACAAAGGGAAAGGCCAGGCCATCGTTGAGCCCCGCCTCGCTGGTCAGGGCGAAACGAACCGGATGCTCGCCCCCCTCCAGCGGCGGGCCGACCTGAACATCAGCGGCCAGAACGGGGTCGGTCGGGGCGAGAACCGCCCCCAGGAGCAGCGCAGCGGCCAAGCCAAAGCCAGCCCACAAACCGAGCAGGACGACACCCAGGATGGTGAGCGGCATGCCAATAAGGAGGAGCCCCGTCGTCGGGCGCCAGGCGCTCCAATCGGCAAGTTTATCAATCCGGAGCCCGGTCCCGAACAAGGCAATGATCACCGCCAGTTCACTTGCCAATTCCCAGATTTTCGGGCGTTCGACCGGACTGAACAATTCCGGCATGCCCGACAGGAAACCAAAGGCGCCCAGCCCGCCGAGAATCAGGAGCCCGGATGCCGCAGGTTCATGTGTGGAAACGAAACGGGGCAACCAATAGGCGAGAATGATAACGATCCCCGCGCCCAGCAGCAGCAGGTGATAGGGATCCAGGCCGAACATTCCATCGCTCATGTTGCGCCTCCTGCGACGAACGCGCCGCCACGGCAATAGGACCAATGCGCGCTTTCACGTGCACAAGCAAAGCCATGCTGGTGGGCTGCCCGGCGCACACTATCTGTTCTGAAACGAACCAGGAGATATTTCGGCATGACGCTTGATCCGCTTTTCGACCCCATCACCATCGGCGCCAATCCCGTGCCCAACCGGATTTTCATGGCGCCGCTGACCCGCGCCCGCGCCGATGCGGACGGCATTCAGCAGGATTTCGTCGCCGAATATTACGCACAACGCGCCGCTGCGGGGCTGATCCTGTCGGAGGCGACAGGCATCAGCCGCGTGGGGCTGGGCTGGCCCAACGCGCCCGGCCTTTGGAACGATGCGCAGGTGGAAGCGTGGAAACCCATCGTCGAGGCCGTACACGCGCAGGGCGGCCATTTTTACGCGCAATTATGGCACATGGGCCGCCTGTCGCATCCCGCGACCTCGGGCGAAACGCCGGTATCCCCATCCGCCATCGCGGCCCCGGGCCAGGCGCATACGCCGGACGGCAAGAAAGATTATGTTGTTCCGCATGCGCTGACCAAATCAGAGATCGAAGCGACACTGGAGGATTATGTAAGGGCAGCCCGAAATGCACGCACCGCAGGATTTGACGGCGTCCAGATACATGGCGCCAATGGCTATCTGATCGACGAATTTTTGAAAGACAGCACCAATCATCGGGACGATGAATATGGCGGCAGCCCGGAAAACCGCGTCCGCTTCCTGAGGCAGGTGGTGGAGGCCGTCACCGGCGAAGTGGGGGCGGACCGGACAGCGGTGCGCCTTTCCCCCTCCGGCGAGGTAAAGGGCGCGATCGACTCCCGCCCCGAACGGGTGTTCGGCGAGGCGACGCGAATGTTGTCGGGACGCGGCCTGTCATTCCTGGAACTGAGAGAGCCGCGCGCCAACGGAACTTTCAACCAGTCTGACGAGCCCCCGATGAGCCCGCTGATCCGCCAGCTATATGATGGCGTTCTGGTCCTGAACGGCGAATATGACGCGGCAGAGGGAGCAAAAACCATTGCCGAGGGAAAAGCCGACGCAATCAGCTATGGCCGCCCGTTCATCGGCAATCCCGATCTGGTGGCGCGCTTCCGCCACGGCTGGCCGTTGCAGGATGCGGACCAGGAAACCTGGTACTTTCGATTCAGACGACGCTAAAGTACGAAATCATTGTAAAACAATGTACTTAGCAGATTCACCTTACGCTAGAATTGCCTCCATTTCGCCCCTTTTTCCGCTTGCGTGATTGCCCGGTGATTGCCAGAAAAGGGACACGAGGTTTCGGATGGCAACAGGAAAAATCACGAAAAAATCGATAGATGCGCTGGAGGCAAGCAGCTCGAGCCAGCTCCTTTGGGATACGGACCTCAAAGGATTCGGTGCGAAAATCACTCCAGCCGGCTCGATATCCTATGTGCTGCAGTTCCGAATGGGCGGCCGTGAAGCTCGAACAAGACGCTATACTATCGGGGCGCACGGGTCGCCGTGGACACCGACGACAGCGAGAGTGGAGGCGGAACGCCTTCAGTTACTAATTGCGCAAGGTATCGACCCTGTAGACGATGATAAGCAGAGGCGCCGCGAAGCCGTCGATCTCGCATTCGACAACTATGCGTCGCATTTCGCTCGGTCCTGCAAGGGTGTTGGCTGGGCGAGGCTCGTTGAACGCGTCATCCGGCTTTACCTTGAACCGGTTATCGGAAAAAAGCCGCTTCCCCGAGTTTCGAGGCCGGATATCGTAGCCGTCCTGGACAATATGCCCGAGCATCAGGTTGCCAATCGCCGGAATGTCTTTGCGGTGATGCGGCGCCTATTCCGATGGGCTGTCAGTCGTGGCGATATCGAGCGCAGTCCCATGGAGGGAATGGAGGCACCACCGCCGGTAAGGCCGCGGGATCGCTGGCTACAGGACGACGAGCTTCGACACATCTGGGAAGCAGCTCCCGATTGCTATCTTTGCTTTGGTCCAATTGTCCGCTTGCTCATTGCGACAGGGCAACGCCGCGAAGAGGTTTCAGGAATACATTGGCAAGAGGTTGATCGGAAAGACCGGTTTTGGACGCTGCCAGGTTCACGAACAAAGAATAATGAACCAAACGCGATCCCACTGAACGACCTTGCCGTTGCCGAACTCGATCGGCAGGCAGGCGGCGCGAACTGGCCGAAGAAAGGGCGCGTTTTTGCCACGTCAAGCGGGGCAGGCTTTACCGGCTACGCCAAGGGCAAGAAGAAACTGGACGGTCTCATAGAGCAAAAGCTTGGTGAGCCATTGCAACCCTGGCGCCTGCACGATCTTCGGCGCACGCTTGCGACCAACTTCCAGCGCCTCGGCGTTCGCTTCGAGGTTACAGAGGCAGTTTTGAACCATGTCAGCGGCTCAAGAGCAGGCGTTGCAGGAATCTACCAGCGCCACGACTGGAAAGACGAGAAGAGAGAAGCGCTCGATGATTGGAATGAGCATCTGGTCCAGATACTGAACGGCTCCGAACAGACTTGAAGCATACGCTTGAGGAGCCATGGCTTGCAAATCTCAGGTCGATCCCTGTTCCGCGAGCACTGCAATCAGCCGGGAGACGTTCGCGAGGCATTGGTCATGATATCGCCTTAGTGCCTGGACGCGCTTCGACGGAGTCGCCAAAGCACTGCCCTCCAGCTCCGCAAGCGCCTCCAGAGCGTTTGGCAGGACGTCAGGCTCCAGCCTTCTTACGATGTGCAATCGGTCGCTAATCAGGTCGACCGTCTGCCTTAGAAATCTGTTTTCCGAACCCAAGGCAAAAATCGAAAAAACATCGCCAACGCGGTCAGCGTAGGTGTCGATCGGTGCGGCTAGATCAGCCGTGTCGATTTTCCGTGGTGCTGGATCGGCCACGCTTTCCAAGAGAAGAACATTTACTGCGAGCATGTCGCGCAACGAATGTTCGGTCAGGAGCGTGACCCGGTACCCCTCGCCAGGGGTCAGATCGACAAGACCTTCGCCGACAAGTTGATTGAGGCTGTCTCGCACAGGTGTCATGCTGACACCGAACTCGTCTGCCAATCGCATCGCTTCGAGTTTCTGGCCGATCGGCCAAGTACCCTCCATCAATGCCCTTTTCAGGCGGCGATAGGTCGGTTCCAGGACGTGTGCGGGGCTCATCTCTTGGAGCGACGAGCTTCCGCAAATTCATGGACAGCTGCAAGCTGCTCGGGCCGAAGCGCATCGGTAGCCTGCGGATAATTGGCTACCTCTTCACCGAGCAGAATGGATGGACACTGACCTTCGTAGTTCCCAAGATTCGGTCGGTGCTGCGCATAACCTGCCAATTCAGCAAGTTCGGGCGGAAAATTTCGCGCGACCTCTGGCGGATATGCCAGCCAAAGGTTCTCGTACGGCTTGAGCCAGCCGAGGCTGTAGCCGATCACAACGCCGCGTCGGACGTCTTCGGTCGAGTTTGGTCCAGCACCGTGCACGGTCGAACCAAGAAAGCAGATCGCATCACCTGGCTTGCTTGCCGCAACAATCGGATCACCAAGTTGATCGAGGCTCTCGACAGGACGTTTATGTGTCCCGGGATAGATGCGGGTCGCGCCGTTGGATGAGTTGAAGTCGGTGAGCGGCCAAATGACATTGAGCAGATATTCGTGTTCACCCTTGGCACCGGCCCACATGTCGTGATCACAATGCGGGAACTGTTCGATCTCGCCGGGATGAATGGCGATTGCCTGGGCAACGTTAAGCTGAATTCGGTCGCAAGCCTTACCGAGGACTTCGCGGGCCAGCGAAAGGATGAGAGGCTGCAGAACAAGGTCACAGGCCCAGCGTGAGCGGCGCAACAAACTACCGAAACGCTTCGTGCGAAACCCGTAGAAATCGCCGTGACCCATAGGGGTTTCGGTAAAATCCCGTTCAAGATCTGCATCGAGCGCCGCGATGCTGCTCTGAGGAAGGAGGTCCGGAATGATGCAATAGCCATCCTTCTGTAGCCGTTCGAGCCAATCGATTGATTTGATATCGCTCATGACACCACCTCCGATGCCGCCTCGGCGACCCGGTAGACACCTTTTCGATAGATACCGCCGCGAGCGAGATCGTCCGGCGTGTCGCAATCTATATCGATCTGCAGTGCGACAAGGTCCTCACCGTCAATCCTGCAGCCGCCGCCAAGTGTGCGACATTGCCAGCCGAAGCTTTCGATTTGGCGGAACCAAACTCTATTGGCCACAGCGGTGTAGCCCGACAGTCCGGTCTTTAGGGCATGCTCGGCAAGCGCGGTCACAAGTTGGTCGCGTGCCGTGCGGCGCTCAAACCGCGAGAGCGTGGGTTCGATGCAGAAACGCGTGATCTCGCGAAAATCGGACCGAGAGGGTATCGGACCATCACACAGACAAGGGAATAGCTCCCCGAGAATGTGAGCGCCGTCAGTCCGCAAAAGGCGCGCTGAAGCGCGATGACGGCCTTCTCCGTCGGTCAGCACCAAATAGCTCGCATCGGGCGTATCGAACTGGTCGATCTCGTATGCATCATCCAAAACGGGAACATCCCATTTGAGAAGATCGACGAATACCCGCTTGCGCGCCTCGAACATTACGCGAAGTGCTGGATCCGAAGGGCAAGCTTGGAGAGAAACTGGGGAGTGTTGCATGGCGGCTACCTGGCGATTTGAAGACAGGTCGCCATTCACCAGATCGGGGCGATCGCAGACATACCAAGAACTGGGGATGCTGCGACTTTGGGGTGCTCATAATCGTGTCATCGGACGCAGTCGCACCGGCGAGCTCGCTCTGTTCTGTTCCTCTCTTCAAATCTTAATCAGCCAATTTACGGGCCTTGGCGACGTGAAACCTCAATTGGGCACAACGACCTTATGCCCGTAAAGCGCGTCGATGATGGGGCACTCGGGAACGTCGCCGCCGTCGCACTGAGCCGAGACATCGGCAAGCGTTCGCTCGAGCTTCTTCAGGTCAATAATTTTCTGCCGAACGCTCGCTAGATGGCCGTCAGTCAACTCTAAAACCTCACCACAGCTGTAGTCGTGAGAATCGACGAGAGTGAGCAGACTCATGAGCTCTCCGATCGAGAAGCCGAGATCACGGCCACGCAGGATGAAACCAAGCCGCGCTTGGTCATCGCGCGAATAGAGCCTGTGCCCGCTGGCCGTGCGCTCGGGCGGCTTCAGCAGACCGATCTTTTCATAATAGCGAATGGTCTCAAGGTTGCAGCCTGACCGATTGGCCAGTTCGCCTCGCTTGATCATTTTTGATGTCGTCATATGCCGCGTGCCAATTTGTGCTTGAACCTGTAGTGACTACAGAGATTATATTGAACTCCATGGCCGATCAAACGCAAAAGACCTCCCAGAGATTGTTGGCGAGCGGTGGCGCATTGAGTGCGGTTTTTGCAGCCTCCTGCTGCATTGCTCCGCTGCTCCTGTTGAGCCTCGGCGTCAGTGGCGCGTGGATCGGCAATCTGACCGCGCTCGAACCCTATAAGTGGATCTTTATTGCCGTAGCGGTCGCTTGTCTGGGCCTTGGATTTTGGCATGTTCATTCCCGAAAAGTCGAGACTTGTGAGGACAGTACATATTGCGCGCGTGCTGAAGCGGGCCCGATCCTAAAAAGCGCCCTGTGGCTGGCAACCGCCTTGGTTGCTGCCTCGGCCACGGTCGATTGGTGGGCGCCGCATTTTTATTAGGAGTTAGACGGATGAAAAAAACAATGATTGCCGTTGCTGCCGGATTGGCCATCGCCGGAGCAGGCATTGGGGCAGCGACGCTCATGCCGCAGTCCTCGAACGAGAAAACCGCTCAAAGTGCTGAAACGCTGCAAACGGCAAGCTTCGCGGTTGAAAATATGACCTGCGCGACCTGTCCGATCACGGTGCGGCGCGCAATGGAAGGCGTTGCAGGTGTGCATGATGTGACAATCGATTACGAAGCCAAGACTGCTACAGCGCATTTCGATCCTGCCAAAACCACCATGCGCGACATCGCCACTGCTTCGACCGAGGCAGGCTATCCTGCCCAAACACAATTTAGCGGGACCGACCTCTGATGCAATTACAATCCACGCTCACGTGCCCTCAGTGCGGACACCAGGAAATCGAAACCATGCCGACCGACGCATGCTGGTTTTTCTACGACTGCAAGGGCTGCGGAATGAAGCTGAAACCCAATGCAGGCGACTGCTGTGTCTTCTGTTCGTTCGGCACAGTGCCTTGCCCGCCAATTCAAGAAGCGCGTGCCAATGGCACAAGCGTTGAATGCTGCTGAGGTCAATGACATGAACGAACGCAGCTTCGATCTTATCGTACTCGGCGTCGGAATGGCGGCGGTGAATGCCGCGAACAAATGCGCCGCTGCGGGTTGGTCGGTCGCAGTGGTTGACGAACTTCCCTATGGCGGCACCTGCGCGCTGCGCGGCTGCGACCCCAAGAAGATGCTGCGGCGAGGCGCCGAAATCATCGATGGAGCTCGGCTGATGCAGGGCAAGGGTATTGAACCGAATGATATCGCGATCAACTGGGCTGATCTCATCGCCTTCGCTCAGAGCTTTACCGACAGAATGCCCGAGAAGATCGAGGGCGGTCTCGACAGTAACGGCGTCACCACGCTTCACGGGACGGCGCAATTTGCTGGCGAAGACACGATCGAAATCGAGGGCCAAGGGCGGTTTCAAGCCAACAATATCCTGATCGCGACTGGCGCCAAGCCCCGCCCTGTGGATATTCCAGGTGCCGAACACCTCACCAACAGCACCGAATTCATGCGGATGGACGCCCTCCCGAAGCGTATATTGTTTATCGGCGGCGGGTTCGTCTCGTTCGAGTTCGGTCATATCGCTGCACGAGCTGGCAGCGAGGTGCAGATCATTGATCGCGGTGACAGGCCATTGAAGGCCTTTGACACAAACCTCGTCGAAAAGCTTTTAGCACGAGGTGAGGAAATTGGGGTGGGATTGCGTCGGCGCACATCGCTGAAATCTATCGCCACTGACGGCGTCGAATTCATCGTCACTGTCGAAAAGAATGGTGAAACCGAAGACTTGCACGCCGATCTGGTCGTGCACGGTGCGGGACGCGTGCCTGAAATCGATCGCCTGAACCTGAGCGCTGCCAATATCGAGGCGGGAGACAAGGGAATAGCAGTCAATGAATATTTGCAGAGCCTGTCCAACCCGAAAATCTACGCCGCAGGCGATGCGGCCAACACGCACGGGCCTCCGTTGACACCTGTCGCAGTATTCGAAGGCAAGGTCGCTGCCTCCAACATGCTCAAGGGCAATCAGACCAAGCCAGACTATCGCGGCGTGCCCAGCGCTGTGTTTACAATTCCGGAATTAACCCGCGTCGGAATGCTCGAAGAAGAAGCAGAGGAAGCCGGTCACAATATCCGCGTCGCGGAAAACGACACAGGCAATTGGTATTCCAATCTTCGCGTTGGCGAGACCTGTGCTGCCACCAGAATTATCATCGATAAAGACACCGACACTATCCTCGGCGCGCATCTGTTTGGACCCGAATACGGGGAGATTATCAATTTCTTCGGCCTTGCAATGAGGCTGTCACTGACAACTCGAGATCTGAAGAAATTGGTCGCGGCCTACCCCTCGGTTGGCTCGGATTTAGGGTCCATGCTGTAATCTGCTCGATACCAGCTGTTGATCGTCGGCTTCTGGTGAAGACGTTAGCTGCTTGCATGGTTTGGGGCGTAGAATATTCACTTTCCATCGAGCTTGATGGTCAGCAATTGACGGCCTCCGAGCGGTTCCGGCCTTAGAGCTTCTGTTTCGCCAATCATCCCGCATCGCGCCATCGGATGATATCGGAAAACCCGATCAGACCATCGAACAGCGCCGAAACGATCAAAGATTGCTTACAGTGAACCTGATAGCGTTCTCGCGCCATTTTGAGATGCTGGATTACTGTTTCGGTCGCAATCCCAAGGATCATGGCCGTCTCGGCTGAGGTCTTGCCTCGTGCGACCCACAGAAGACATTCGCGCTGCCGGTCGCTCAGGACAGGCACGGATTCGTCGGATTGAGCTGAGCCCAGTCCCAGTGCACAGCTCAGTGCGAGCGTACCGACCATTTCTGCGACCGCAAAGCGACTGTGTGGCAGGTCTCGGTCGGGGCAGACCGCAAATGTACACGTTCCGCGCGCAAGACCGGGCAAATGTCGCGGGACAGTGTAGCCATCACCGATTCCGCATTCGCGCCCCACCGCCAGCATCTGGCGATCACCGCGAGTTAGCGGGATCAGTTCGCCCAGTGAGCCCCACGCAAAGCCGACAAACGACTTGTCGCAGGCTCGCCGGACCGGATCCTGTCCGGCCAGATCGAACCCGACATACACCTTGGCCCATTCGTCGGGATAATCATGCAGGAGCAAACCGGGAGCCTCGCACGATCCTGAACGCAGCTCGAGGCTCAAGGCGAAGTGGTCGAAGCCAAGCCGCCGACAGACTTGCTTCAGCGCCTGGTCGAGTTCCTCGTCTGACTGGACATTGACCAGTTCGGATGCGAATTCCTCCGCGAAATAAGCCTGCATAGCCCTGCCCGTCCGATCGGCAGGGCGCTATCCAACACGCCGCCGTCCGATCGCCTGCTGGTGGCCAGTCCCGGCGCTTCCATTGCACCGGTTCCGGCTGCTGCAGTTGCGCCCCCGAAGGTCGGGTTCCTTGCGGCGTCGGTCGCGAGATGCAGATCGCGCCACAAGGAGAGGCATAACGACTTCAGCGAATTTGGGATGACTTTGCAAGGACGTAGGCCTGATATTCGTCTGGCCTGTGACTGGTAGGCCAGCCGGGCGAATACGATTTCGACGCCAGTTAATTCGCACAACGCTTGCCCCGTGAGGGATTGAGCAATTCACGATAACCCTCAGCCGCCATGCGATGCGCTTCGGCGACGAGGCGCTGTGTCTGCCGGCGATGCGATGATGTTTTCCAGTCGATCGCGCGGCCCGCTTTGAGGCCTGGATAGATCAGCGCCTTGGCGAGCTCTTGCAATGTCACCTGCTTGGGTGAGGCGTCTTCGAGCAGATCGAGAATGGCGAGCAGGATGCTCAGTCTGTAGCGTTTGTAAGCAGATGGCTTGAGGAGTCGATGGTGCGCCTTTGTCGCCGCGCATTCTTTCGACCGGTGGAATTCACTGAGAGCTGCTACGCGGACACCAAGATCGGCATCGTCGGGGACGACATAGCCATCAATGCCGGGAGTTGGCTCGCGCGCCAACAGGACGCGGTGACGATTTCGCGTATCGGAAACCACCATGTGCTGTCCGGCATCGTTCTCGTGCTGGGCAATCACCCTGCACTCAGCCAATGTGCCTCTGATTCCGGCAAGGTCCCGGGCGCCGCCAGCCACGATAACGACGCTTGCGTTCGCATCGCTTCTCCAGATCGCCGGGCTGTCTGTGGCCGAAACACTCGGATCGAACGGGAAATTCTAGGCCCCATGACCGAGCTATTTGCCGCGCGGCGGATGGTTTCTTGTCGCCGGTATCGCGCAAATGAAGTCTGGCATATTGATCCTTGTACGCCGGATTGCGTCGCAGGAATTCCTGCGCGAAGTCCGAAAAATCGAAGTCGCCTGTACCAGTATCGTCGGCAGATGATTGAGCCATAGAGCACCTCCTTTCGGCTCGGATGGCTAGCGCCGCGGGATAACAGCGGACATTCCAAGCATGTGGAGGAGCCCTCCCCAGTACTAGGCATGTGAGTGCCCTATATCGGCGCGACCGCAACGCCGGGCGGGTATCATGATGCCTCGAAAATGGAGACACTTGCCCCTTGCAAGCTGCTTTTGTCTTGGGCACATTCGACCCGCGCGGTTTGAAACTCTGGCGCCGACCGCGTGGATATTTCCGCCAGCCATCATGCACGCCGGTCCGCTCAAGGCCCGGCGGCCCAACCGGTCAAGGGACGTCGATACGTCCTGAACGGCGGCACAGTACTGGATCCCGCACTCGGCTTGCGATGAGGAGCCGCCGATTGCGGTTGCCTCCCAGTCCATTGCATGAACCAGCTTTCTGCCGACACCCGGCGAGACGATCATCAACTATCGAGCTCCGCGCTGCGAACCCCGGCACCGCAAGCTCGGGTAAGCTCGCCCTGCCCGCTCGACGCCCTGTACCGCCGAGAGAGCGCATGCCTGCTTGCCTATTTTTCGCGCTGCGTCGGTCGTGAGCGAGCCCGCGATCTGGTTCAGGACGTTTTCGTGCGCGCTGCGACCAGCCCGCAACTGACAGATCTCCGGAACCCGGCAGGATTTCTATTCCGGATCGCTCGCAACCTGCTGGTCGATGAAGCCCGCAGACAGAAATGCCGCATCAGGACGGTGCCACTGGTCGAAAACACCGATGCGCCGTGCTGCGCTAAGCAGGAAGACAGAATTGAGGTGGAAGAGACGACCGGGCGCTTCGAGACCGCGTTGGCGCAGTTGCCCGAGAAAACGGCGGGCATCTTCAGGATGAACCGCTTCGAGAAAAAATCCTACCGTCAGATCCACCAAGAGTTGGGCATCGCGCTGCCGACAGTCGATTATCACATGATGAAAGCGCTCGCGCATCTTCGCACGGTTTTCGCTGATCGGGCCTGAATGCGCGCGACAGACTTACCGCACAAAGATCAGGCTTTGCAAATTTAATTTCATTTGAAACTAAGGTGCTCGTGAATGCCTGCGTCATTCCCTGTGGCGACATAATCGCAACAGATCAGGGAGATGACAATGCAATCGACAATCCGGACAATTACGGCGCTCTTGGCAGGAACCGCCCTGGCAGGCTTTTCTTCGCCGCTTCTCGCCCAATCCGCAGGGCCGCCCCAGAGTGAAGTCGATGAAGTGCAGGACGATCATTCGGATGTCGCCAGCGGGGACAACGCGATCGTCGTTACAGGAACGCGGATCCGGGGCGCGCGGATCATTGGCGATACAATTTCGCTCGACCGCGAGGCGATCGTCGAAGCGGGCCAGATCGATCTGGGCGAAGCGATCCGGACACTTCCGCAGAACTTTTCCGGCGGGCAAAATCCAGGTATTGGATCAGGCGCAGGGTTCGCCAACAGCAACGTAAACTCGGCCTCAAGCGCAAATCTGCGCGGTCTCGGACCAGATGCGACGCTGACACTCCTCAACGGCCACCGGCTACCCTATGATTCCGCTTTTGCAGGGGTCGACATTTCATCCATCCCGCTCGCGGCGGTCGACCGGATTGAAATCGTTCCGGACGGAGCCTCGGCCCTCTACGGTTCAGATGCGGTCGCGGGCGTGGTCAATGTAATCCTTCGCCGCGATTTTGAAGGCATCACGACATCCGCGCAGATCGGCGCAAGCACGGATGGCGGCAATTTCCGCCAGCAGGCCGATATAGTGGCGGGCACGCGCTGGAGCGGGGGCGGGTTCTTCGTCGCTTACGATTTTGCAAACAATTCGGCGATCGAGGCTGGCCAGCGCTCCTATGCCAGCTCGCTTGATCCGGAGACCACGCTCTTCCCCTCGCAGCAACGCCATGCCGTTACGCTTTCGGCACATCACGAACTCGCGCCCGGCCTCGAGGCCAGTATCGACGCGCTTTATTCAAGCCGAAGCTCAACGCTCGTGGCCGCATCATCGGCATTTCGATCGGAAGCCGATCCGGAGGTGGAATCCTATACGCTCGCCCCGTCACTGAAATTCGACGTCGCAGGAGACTGGCAGGCAACAGTGCTGGGAGTGTTCGGCCGCGACCGGACGCACTACCGGACCGCCTTCGCGCTGCAGGACGGGTCGTCGAGCGTGACCGAGGGGTGTTTTTGCAATGAGGTTTTCTCACTCGAAGCGGGTCTGGAGGGTCCGCTGTTCACGCTTCCCGGAGGCGAGGCGCGTCTGGCTGTCGGCGCGGGTCTGCGAAACAACACGCTCGATTTCAGCCGCAGCGAAGCGGGAAATTTACTGATCGCTTTCGACAAGACGCAGCGCGCGCGTTTCGCCTATGGCGAACTCTTCCTGCCGGTCGTTTCGCCGCGTAATGCAATCGATGGAGTCGCCGAGCTGACCCTTTCGGCGGCGGCGCGTCACGAAGATTATCCAGGCCTCGATCAACAGACGACGCCGCGCTTTGGTTTGAGCTACGCACCGGTCGAAGGGCTGACGTTGCGCGGCAGCTGGGCGCGCTCGTTCAAGGCTCCGACCCTCTTTCAGCGTTTCATACCCTATCAGACCATTCTGCTGCCAGCGGCCGTATTCGGCGCCGGAGCGGGGTCCGACACGGTGTTTTTCACAAGCGGCGGCAATCCGGACGTGACATCGGAACGCGCGCGCAGCTGGACCGCCGGTGTGGAGCTGCAGCCGGTCGCCATTCCCGAACTGACGATTTCGGCCACTTGGTACGACATTCGCTATCAAGACCGGGTGGTGCGACCGATTGCGGGCTCGATTGCGGCTGCTTTCCGCGACCCGGGGTTTGCAAACCTGATCGATTTCTCTCCCGATCCGACAACTTTATCCGAGCTCATTGCTGGATCGCTATTCGGTCTCGAAAACTTCTCGGGCTCCCCCTACGATCCCGCCAATGTTGCCGCCTTTGTCGACAACCGGAACAGAAACGTTGCGGTTTGGGCCATCGAAGGCGTGGATGCGAGGATCGCCTGGAACCAGAACCTGGGCGACGAACAGTCACTTTCCTTCGATCTCTCGGGCAGCTTCCTCGATAGCCAGCAACAGGTCACGCCCGATCTGCCCGAGGTTCAGCTAGCCGGAACGGTTTTCAATCCACCACGCTACCGTGCGCGGGGCACGGCGCGCTATCAGTCTGGCGGGTTCGCGGCCAATATCGCCGCCAACTATATCGGCGCGCTGCGCGACCGCCGCTTCGAGGAAGAGCGCCGCCTTTCGCCCAGCGCCACGGTCGATCTCGGCCTGAGCTATGAAATTGTTCGCGGTGAGGGCCGCGAACCAGGCCTCGAAATCTCGCTCACGATCCAGAACCTGTTCGACGAAGAACCCGAAACGCTCGGCCAGACCGGGCCGACGGACACACCCTATGATTCAACCAATTATTCGCCGATCGGGCGGTTCGTCACCTTCGGCATCCGGAGGCACTGGTGACAATCATACTGCTTGCCGCCGCTCTTTCGCAGACGATCGTGCCGACGACATATATCGATCCTGGCGACCAGGACCCGTGTGCTTTGTTCGATGAAACGCCGAGCAGCGCGCAAGCGCAAAGATCGGCATTCACGCTCGACGACCAGGTCCGGATTGCGGACATTGGCAGGGCAGCTCCGACCGGCGCGCCTTCGGCGTTCGAAATCTCACCCGATGGCGAACGGATCGCTTTTGTTGTGAAGCGCGCAAACCCGCAAGCCAATGCGTATTGCCTGAGGCTCGTGGTGACCGCGATGGATGGAAGCGAGACTGAAACCGAAATCGACAGAGGCGGTGAGTTTATCCGGGATGACTTTCCGCTCCGCGATTTTCCGGCGATCATGGGTGGCTGGGACAGGCCCAATGCGCCCCGCTGGTCTCCGGATGGGACGCGCATCGGCTATCTCAAGCGCATCGATGGTTCGACGCAGGTATGGATTGCCGATCCAGCAGGCGGAAATCCAACGCATCGGGCAACGGCCATGCCCGACGATGTCGACCGCTTTGCCTGGACGGCTGACGGCAATGGCCTCATCGTGCAAACACGTCCGGGGATTCGCCAGCAGGCAGAAGCGATTGCGCAAGAGGCTGCGCGAGGCTTCCTGTTTGACGATCGCTTCTCCCCGCAATTTGCCGACCGCCCGATCCCGACTGGTGAGATTGCCCCGGAATATGCCTTCGTGGCCCTCGGCGATGGCAGCGTCCGTCCGGCGACAGCCAGCGAGGCCGAGCTTCTCGCTGCCCACCGGCCTGCCACTCTGCCTGCGCAAGCACGCGAATATGCCGCAGGGCCGGACGGATATGCAGCGTGGCTTGAGCCCAAACATCCCGACCGGCTGATAAGTCGGTCGCGCATCGCAGTGATGCGGCCCGGCGGCAGCCGGATCTCCTGCGATGCGGAGGCGTGCGAAGGTATCCGCCATCTGTGGTGGGCAGCCGAAGGCCGGACATTGCTTGCCCTTCAGGGAACGGGCTGGGCGAACAGCCAGATGGCGATCCTGCGCTGGGATATGGAGGAGGGCCAGCCCCATTCGCTGCTGACAACCGTTGACGTTCTGATCGGGTGCGGCCCTTTTGCAAACGAACTGATCTGCGCGCGCGAAGGGGCTGCGAGGCCCCGGCGCATTGTCGCAATCGATATCCGAACGGGCGCCGAGCGGGTGGTCTACGATCCCAACCCAGACCTGGCGAACGCAGTTTTCGGAACCGTGCAGCGGCTCCGGTTTCGCAATGCATATGGTTCGGAAAGCTTCGCTGATCTTGTTCTGCCGCCCGATCACAGACCCGGGCAGCAACACCCTTTGGTGGTCGTGCAATACACCAGCGACGGGTTCCTGCGCGGCGGGACCGGCGACGAAGTGCCGATCCACCCGCTGGCGAACCGCGGCTTTGCTGTGCTCAGTTTTGATCGCCCGACCTTCTCGGCTGCATCGCTCACCGCAACGAGTGAGGAGGAGCTTGTCCGCGCCAACCGCGCCGACTGGATCGACCGCCGCAGAGTGCAGTCGTCGCTGGAGATCGCGCTCGAGCTCGCCATTGAGACAGGCGCGGTCGATGCCGGGAGGATGGGCATCAGCGGATTCAGCGACGGCGGATCAACAGTGCAGTGGGCTCTTATCAACTCGGACTTGTTCCAAGTGGCCTCTATGGGGTCATGTTGCGAAGATATGTATTCCTATCCGACGGCAGCCGGACCCCGGTTTACAGATTTCGTTCGCGCGATGGGCTACCGCCATTTCGAACCCGGTACCGAAGAATTCTGGAGACCCATGTCTCTCATCCTCAATGTCGACACGGTGGATGTGCCGATCCTCATCCAGACTGGCGATAGCGAATATGAAGGCGGCCTCGATGTAATAGAAACCTATTCGCATCGCGGGCGGGCCATCGAACTTTACGTGCTGGAGAACGAAACGCATGTGAAATGGCAGCCCGCCCACCGGCAGGCGATCTACGAGCGATCGACCGAATGGTTCGAATTCTGGCTGATGAGTCGCATCAACTGCGATCCGGCACGAGCGCAGCAATACCGGCGGTGGAGCGCGATGGAAGGCGCCCCCTCCCCCGAAGAGTTGCAATGTTTCGAGGGTCAATCCTCAATGCCATGACCGGGCCCAGTTTTCGGCCTCGGCCAGATCGAGAAGCCGGTAAATGGTCGACCCATCGAGCGACGTGTCGAGTTCAAATGCCGCTTCGACACTTGCGCGGTCGAGCAATCCATTCTGGTCGATCAGACCATCGAGCAACAGTTCGCGAAGGGCGCTTCGATGGTGGTGAAACGCGAGGCGAATGAAGCTGTCCGGTCCCGATTTGGAGGTGCGTGCCAACAGGCTTGGCGGAAGGTCGGCGGCAAATGCATCGCGCGCGAGCGCACGGTTGCGACCGCCTCTGGCCCACAGCCATGTGGGGATGCCCAGGCACAATTCGAGCAAAGGCTGGCTCATCAGTGGTGAGAAGCGTTCAGGCCCGACGCCAAGCCCGTGAACATGGTGCTGGGCACGCATGATCAGGGCTAGATGATCGTGTTTCCCCCCATGGCGCCCCACATCGATATCGAGCCAGTTTGTTACGGGGTCCAACGCCTCATCCAATGCGAGATGATCGGCAAGCAGGCGCCGGTCGCAAGGCCATTCGCCGCGTGGGCGGCGCACCAAACGCTTTAGAGTCGCCTTGACCATAGTAGGCAAATCGCAGCCGGTAACGCGGCACATGTCGAGCAGGGTTTCGACCGCGCCGCGTCCGGGTCCTTCGACCCGCAAGCGGTCGACGACCGGCGCTGCTGAATGAAGAAAGCAGAGCAGATTGTCGCCAGCATTGCCATCGAAGACGATCTGCGCTCCGAGGTTATCTGCGGCATCGGCGAGCAGCGCGTCGATGGTCGACAAAAACGATCTGCGGCTCGGACGCGGAAGACCGGCCGAGGCGCTGACCTGGGGATCGAAACGCGCAGGATCGTAAATCCGTTCGGCATATTCTGCACCGAGGTGCTCCGCCAGAAGGCGAGCATAGTCCCGCTCGTCGCCGCTTCTGTCAGCCGTCGCGAGCGTGACGCAGGAAAACGGCTTTTGCGCCCGCGAAAGCGCGGCGCAGACGAGGGAAGAGTCGACGCCGCCCGACACCGCCACTGACACGGGTCCAAGCTCTTCTGCCCACGCACCCATGACACGGATCGCCGCGTCACGAAGCTGCGCTCTCGCTTCATCATAGGAGAGCGATAGTCTGCCCGGCAGGAACTGCTGCGCGCGCCAGACTGGGAATTCTTCGGGATCGCAAGCCGCCGGATAAGTCAAGGCACCTGGCCGTAGCTCGTCGACACCGGTCAGACAGGTTTGTCTCCTGCGCAATTCGGCACGCGTCAAAAAACTGCCCAGAGAACCCCATGATATACTCATTCTCTTTGCGCAGGCCTGCTCGAGAAGTTTCGGATCAGAGGTGAGCAGCACGTGGGTCGTCGTCACCAGTCGGTAGATCGGGACCAGTCCGGAAGGATCCGGCATCACGGCCAAATCGCAGCGATCACGATCGGGTATGATCGCCAGGTAGGCACCCCAGAAGTTTGCGGCGAGGTCGGCGGCGAGCGTTTCAGCGGAGTGCGTGCCCATCTCCGGCAGCTGATAAACACGCTGCGACGTGGCTCCGGCGAAGAGGGTGCCGATCACACATCCAGCAGAGCCAAGATCGGCAACATTCGTGCCTTTCGCTATCCAGAGCCGCGGGAGATCGCCGCACAGATCCTGCAGGCTCAGCGTGTTCTGCAGCCGAGCAGACGCCGCTGATTTCTGGCGCGGCAATGCGAGTGCAAAGCGCAGTGTGGTCATACAACCAGTATCGGCGTGTAGCGCAGCACTTCCTCGGCAGTGTCGTTGAGCACGGCCTCGCCGTGCTGGACCCAGCAATGGGCGCCGAATGGATCGCTTCTGACGCCTATAACGATATGGGCGTGGATGCCGCGCCGGGCCAGCCGCAGCGCTAGCGCAATCGAGCGCGGCAAACAGCGATCTGCTGCACTGCGCAGGAGCCGGGCGTGTTCAAAGGCGCGTAGCTCAATAGCCCGCTCCGTGTCACTTGTATCACTGGTCACCAGCGGACCTTTCAGGCTTTTCAGCTCCAGCAGGACTTCGCAGAAAGAACGCGCGGCAATTCGGCGCTCAACCCGGCGCTGGGTCCAGATTGCCGCAGAAACGCGGGCAAGCCGGAAGGGGCCCTCGTGGATCTCCGGCGAAACAATACGCGGTTTGGCCCATTCAGGTGGGCGCGGGAAAGCGCGTGGTTGATACCAGGCTTGCCCGTCAAGCTGGGCGCGAAAAGCTCTCTCTCGCGGCGTCGGAAGCTGAAAGTAGCGATCTTGCGCAATATCGAGAAAAACGAACCTGCCGCTGCACTCGGCCCATGCGATATCGCTGGTGCTGAACTCGGTCACGTTAGTAGGATTGCAGCGAAGGGGCGCGGTCCTGGAAGAACGCGCGCCCCCGCGAGGCTCAGTCTTCGGCGAGGCCGGTCGCGTAGGACAACCGGCCGCTGCTCACATCAATGTCGAACAGGGCGTTGCCCTTGGTCTCAACCGAGGCCTTTCCGAGGTCAATGACCTCATCTTGGGTATGGTCAAAATCCTTCATGATTCACTCCTGTGGTTGGTATCGCGACTCAATTGTCGCGAGAAGAGAGTGATCGCGTGAGGAAATTCAGGCCAACTTATAATGAAATTATAAATGCCGCTTGGGTCGAAGATGCGACCGGGAGATGGAAACACCCGTTGGCGAGTGTATCGATACTTTTAGCGTTTCGCCTGGACATCTGTATCGGCGCCCGGTCGCCAGGAACTTGCATTCCCGCTCCAGTATTACGCTGAAACACGACTGATGCAAAGGGACCGTAAAGTTACGTAGACGAGCAATTCATGCGAAACGATAGATGTTTAGCGTGACAAAGCCGGGTACTCGATCCTCTACTGGTCTGGTTTGGCGGCGGCTCGCCTTCGCAATCGCGCGAAGTCTCTGTCGCTCGCGATGAACCGCTCCAGCATCGGCGCTACGAGGACGGCGGGGTCTGGTGCGCCCTCCACTGTTCCGCCATTTATCACGCGTGCATATTCGGCCAGTTTGCGATGCAGCCGGACCGGTATCTCGACGGTCAGCTTGACTGATTTTTGATCCTCGATGTCGGATAGCTTCAGCCGGGTCATGAGCGGCTGTCCAGGATAATGTCGCGCGTGACCAGCACGCGCACCGGGTAACCGGGCCGGATCGTCAATGTCGGACGGATGGCAAGTTCGCGAGAGACGACCTGCTCGCCGGCCTGGTTGACGCTGTCCTGACCTCCCCGGCGCACGGCACGCAGCAGATCGCTGTCGCTTCCCGAACCAAGCTCGCCGCCGATGCCTAGCAGAGTCGAAACCAGCGCCGCCTTGAACACGCCGCCCCAATGATAGTCGACACCGTCTTCCAGTCCGGCATAGCCTGAGGGATCGGCCGCAGGTTGCCGTTCGAGAACCAGCGAGCGACCGTCAGGCAGGATCAGACGATTCCATGCCAGCAGCACGCGGCGCTGCCCGAAGCCGACATCGGACGCATAATCGCCGATCAGGCGCGCGCCTTGGGGAATGAGCAGAATCCGCCCTGTGAGGCTGTCATAGACATTTTGCGTGACTTGCGCAGTCACAAGGCCGGGCTGGTCTGACCGGACGCCAGTGATAAGTGCGGCAGGAATGACTGAACCCGCCTGAAGCACCGCATCGGTCGGCGCGGCGGCAACCTGCTGCAATGCAGAGATGCGCCGATCGACCGGGCGGTCGAGGAAAGCGGGCGCAGATCTCACGGCCTCGGTCGCGGTCACAGGCTTCGATGCGTTAGAACTGACTGTTGGCGATGCATCGGTGGTTGAAACCGCCGTAGCGCCCGCAAAGAACAGCGCGCTGGCACGGCCTACTTCGCGCTCCTGCTCGATGCGCTGGCGCGCTGCCTCTGCGGGGCTTATACTCTGCGTTTGCGGCGGCGCGGGCTGCGCTCCGACTGGTGGAAGCGCAGCGACAGCTCCGCGATCCTGAGCGTTGAGGATGGGCTCGCCGAGATCGCCAGGAAGCGGCGGGCCGAGACGCGGCACCTGCGAATAGTCGCTCGGGCCCGAAGCAAGACCGTCGGCGACCGCCACTGTTTCGGTTCCAATAAGCTCATCAGGCCCTGCCTCCGAGACCGGTTGCAGGGCGTAAATCATGGCGCCGCCGACCAGCGTCAGCGCGGCGGCGCTGGCGATGCCGATGGCTTTGCGCGAGAGGCGAACGACGCGCGGTCCCTCTCCGCGCAAGCGAACGATGGATTCAGCATCACTAGGCCGGTCCGGTTTGGCTTCACTGTTCATGACCGGCCCCACGCTCGATTGGTGATTTTGACCCGAACCTGCCTGCGCTTGGCGCCGAGCCGCAGTTCGGCCTTCTCGAACAGGCGGTCTACAATCAGGTAGCGGCCCGAAACGCGGTAATTGACCAGTTCCGCCTGCTTATCCTCGCCGATAACGAAGAACGGCGGCATCTCGCCTTGCGCAATATCGGGCGGAAACTCGATCAGGGTGCGCTGCCCGTCATCGAATATCCGCACTGGCCGCCAGTCGGGCCTATCGCCCGAAATCCCGTAGTCGAAATTGAGATTCTCGACCGCAAAACCGCGCGCAACCGGCGCGGCGCGCGCTGCGTCTTCTTCGGCCCGGCGAAGAGCGATCAACTCGTCTGCCGGATAGCTCCAGCTGACCGACGCCATATAGACACTGGGGTTGGCCCGCAGTTCGACATGATAGGTTCGCCGATCGGTGTTGATCACGAGATTGGTCGCAATATCGGGCCGGGTGGGTTTCACGAGGATGTGGACGCGCGCCGCCTCGCCCGTCCCGCTCAGCGTATCGCCGATCATCCAGCGCACCGTATCGCCGGCGGCAACCGGTCCGGGACCGACGAGCTTTTCGCCTTCCTGCAATGCGATATCGGTCACCTGGCCCGGCTTGGTATAGATCTGAAACAGCGCGCCCTCGCTATAGGGATAACGCTGGATCGCATTGTCGAATCCGACATCGTCGGGCTCGACCCGTGCGGCATCGTTCGCCGCTCCCACTTGGCTTTGGGGGTCAGGGGCAGGGCCAGAGCCAGGGGAGCGGCGCGCGGCAGTGGGGGAGGCCTGCCGCGAACTGAAAAGGTGAGGAATTCCGATGTTGTCTTGCAGGGCCGGGAAAGCCCCTGCGAGCGCGCCCAATGCGTCGATTGACGCCGCCGCTTGCGGGGCCGGTGTCGCTGCGGCAGGCGAGGCGAGAGCGAGCGAGACAAGGCCGAAAAAGCCGATTGTGGGTGTTGTATGCGAGCGGGACATCAGCCGAGCTCCTTTGACCAGTTGATGGAAGTGACGAATATTCCGAGCGGGTTTGTGCGAAGCGCATCCGCGTTGGTGGGTGGCTGGACGGCGATGCCCAGAATCGCGGTCCAGCGGCTCGTCTCGGCGAGCGAGCCGTCACGGTAGCGGCGCTCGATCCAGGCAACGCGGAAGCTCCTTGGCGAAGCGCGGATGACGCTTGTGACATCGACCGCAACCTGTTCGCGGCCGATCGCGGCGAACGGATCGCTGGCCCTCGCATAGTCGTTGAGCGCAAGCGCACCCTTGTCGCTGGCGAAATCATAGGCAGACAGCCAGTTCTCGCGCACCACGATCGGATCGTCAGGAATGGCGCGCACGTTTTCGATAAACCGGGCAAGATGAAACGCAATCTGCGGATCGCTTGGGTCGAATGCGGCATTGGCGGGCGCAACGCTGCGCGCTTCGCCGAGCTTGTTCACCTCGACCACCCAGGGAACGATGGTTCCCCGCGCGTTCTGCCAGACGAGACCGCCAGTCAGGATTGCCGACAGCCCAAGTGCACCGAAAAAGGCATAGCGCCAGCTTCTCGCCTGAATGCGCGCCGAACCGATGCGCTCATCCCAAACCTGGGCCGCGCGCTGGTACGGTGTCTCGGCTTGCGGTGTCTTGCCGTATCGGATCGAAGGGCGTTTAAACATGAACCGTCAGTCCTTTTCTTGTGTGTCGATGGAAGCACCTGCGCCGTGCCCGTCGCCAGAGCGAACGGTGTGCGCGGCAAGCGACGCTGAATGTCCCAGGGACTGTCGCTGCTTCATGGATTTCGCCCAGTTCGGCGGGCCGTTTTTGGACGCTGGCGAAGACGGCGGCGAGGAGGCGACCCGGCCACCCATATTGCTGGCTGCTGCACGCGCTCCTTGGCGGAAATTTCCTTTGGCGCTATCCGCCGCCTTGCGCAGAGGCGAGAGGGCAGCCCCGCCTGCGGCGCGTCCGACACCGGCCATGCCGCCTGCGACGGCTGCACCGCCAGTCTTGCCTGCCGAACCTGTCGCATAGGCCATGGTCGCGCCTCCAGCAGCACGCGATGCGCCACTGGCAACCGAGGACGCGGCGCTCGCTACAGCGCCGCCCGCAAGCTTGGCGCCGGCAATGCCGCCGACGGCTGCCCCGCCGGCCAGCACAGCGGTGCCTGCCGCGGCCCCTGCGCCGAGCTGCGGGCCGCCTGCGACGATGCCGTTGGCAATACCGGGACCGAATATGCCGAGCCCGAGCAGGGTAAGACTGGCGAGCACGATCGCCAGCGCATCTTCAATGGTCGGCTCGCCCGGAATGGCACTGGTAAACTCGGCGAAAAGCGTCGAGCCGATCCCGATGATGACGGCGAGCACGAGCACCTTGATGCCTGAAGAGACGACATTCCCAAGCACGCGCTCGGCCATGAAAGCGGTCTTGCCGAACAGGCCGAAAGGGATGAGCACGAAGCCTGCAAGCGTCGTCAGCTTGAATTCGATGAGCGTCACGAAGAGCTGGATCGACAGAATGAAGAAGGCGATGACCACCAAGGCCCAGGCCACCAGCAGGATGATGATCTGCAGGAAGTTCTCGAAGAAGCTTATATAGCCGAGCAGATCGGCCATCGACGCAAGAAGAGGCGCGGCAGCATCGATACCGACCTGCGCGACCCGTCCCGGCCGCAGCAGATCGCCTGCGCCAAGGCCAGATCCGCTGGCCTTGAGGCCAAGTCCGGCAAAGCTTTGAAATATGATATTGGCCAGCGCGCTCCAATTTCCGATGATATACGCGAAAATGCCGACGAAGAGCGTCTTCTTGACGAGGCGCGCGATAATGTCGTCATTCTCGCCCCAGCTCCAGAACAGCGCCGCGAGCGTGACATCGATGACGATCAGCGTCGTTGCGATGAAGGCGACTTCGCCCGAAAGCAGGCCGAACCCGCTGTCGATATATTGCGAGAAAATCGCCAGAAAACGGTCGACGACGCCGGTGCCTCCCATCTCAATTCTCCCCGATCGATTGAGGGTCAGGAGATCGAGGCGCAGGAGCGCTCGTCACGGGCTTATCACCTACCGCGGCGTAAGCGTCGGGGTGCTCAACCCCGAAGAAACGGCGGCGCTTTTCGGCCCAGGCCGCACGGCAATCGGGCGAGGACAGCGCGAGCTCGCCCATTTGCGCGCAGGCCCTGAGCTGCGCAGGCAGCGGATCGCCGTCAGGCTCCCAGATCCTCGTGGCAGCCTCGGGACGCACTGCAGGCTCCTCGCGCAATTGCACGAGCGTCATGGCGACAGCGAGGCCTACAAAAACGGCTGCACCGGTGCGCGCGAGGACTTTGCTATCCATGGCGGGTCAGTCCGATTTGGCCGGAAGATCGCGCGGGCGCGTCGCCAGAAAGCGCCGTAACTGCTCGCGCGCCTGAGCCTTCGCCGCCGCACGTTCGGCAGCGTCGAGTGCCTGCGCTCGTCCCATGGCCGCCATGGTCGCGGTAAGATCGGCGAGCTGGCGTGTTTGCAGTGCAAGCAGCTGGTTCCCGGCCTGCGCAGCTTGCAAGGCACCAGCAGCCGACTGGCTCGCGCCCAGCAGGCTACTCACCGCTTCGCGCGAGCCTTCGATATTGGCAACTGCGCCTGCTTGAACCTTCAGGGCATCCTCAAAAGCGGCGACGCTGTTTTGCCAGCGCGCCTCGGCGCTTGTCACCATGGCCTGCTGCGAAGCACCGAGCGGGATGTTCTTGTATTGCGTTTCAAACGTCGTCTCGATCTCGCGTACATCATAAGCGATGCGCTGGGCCTGCTGCAGCAATTGCTGGGTCTGCTGGATTTGCTGCTGCAGGGGCTGGACGATATTGAGCGGCAGGCTCTGCAGGTTCCTGGCTTCATTGATGAGCGAAGTCGCCTGGTTCTGCAGCATGCGGATTTCATTGTTGATCTGCTCAAGCGTCCGCGCTGCAGTGAGCACATTCTGGGCATAGTTGGACGGGTCGTAAACGATACCGCCGAACTGCGCCTGGGCAGGCATCGGTGCTGTGGCAACCACGCCGGCGACAGCAAGCGCAAGGCCGGTAGCCAGTCCGTTCAAATTCTTATGAAAGATCATTGGAAGTCTCCTTCTTTCTGGAGGGTTGAAAAAGCCGAATTCGGCTCGGGAATAGCGAGCAACTCTGCGGCCCAGTCGAGGCCGCGATGCCTCAGCCAGGCTTCGGTAAAACCTGCGCGCCTTTCGTTTTCGGCAATCCGGGCAATGGCGAGCTGATCGCTTTTCGAAGAGGCAGCCGTGAAAGCGAGGGCCACCTCTCCAAGCCCGAGTTCGAACAGGCGATTGCCGCGTGCCGACTGGCAATAATAGTCGCGCTTGGGCGCGGCCTGGCTAAGGATTTCGATCTGCCGGTCATTGAGCCCGAAGCGGCGATAGATCGCCTGTATCTGCGGCTCCATCGCGCGCTCATTGGGCAGGAAGATGCGGGTCGGGCAGCTCTCGATAATGGCGGGCGCAATCGCCGATGTTTCGATATCGGCGAGGCTCTGGGTCGCGAAAACCACGCTCGCATTCTTCTTGCGCAGCGTCTTGAGCCATTCGCGCAGTTGCGCAGCGAAGGCAGGGCTGTCGAGCACCAGCCAGCCCTCATCGATGATAAGGAGGGTAGGCGATCCGTCGAGCCGTCCTTCGATTCGGTGGAAGAGATAGGAAAGGACCGCAGGCGCTGCCGCCGAGCCGGTCAGGCCTTCTGTCTCGAACGCCTGGAAGCGCGCTTCACCTAGTCGTTCGCTTTCGGCATCGAGCAGACGTCCGAACGGGCCGCCGATGCAATAGGGCGCGAGCGCCTGCTTCAAAGCCTGTGACTGGAGCAGAACCGCAAGGCCGGTAAGCGTTCGCTCTGCAACAGGCGCTGTGGCGAGCGACGTCAATGCGGTCCACAGGTGATCCTTGGTGGCCGGATCGACCGCGACACCTTCCGAGGTAAGGATAGCCTGCAGCCATTCGGCGGCCAAGTTTCGTTCGGCTGGTTCGTCGATGCGCGCAAGCGGCTGCAGGAGGACGCCATTGTCGCTGTCCTGCGAAAGGCTTGAACCGAGATCCTGCCAATCGCCGCGGCAGGCAAGCGCTGCAGCGCGGATCGACCCGCCGTAGTCGAAGGCGAATATCTGCGCGCCGGCATAGCGGCGAAACTGCATGGCCATGAAGGCCAGCAGGACAGACTTGCCGGCCCCGGTTGGGCCGACCACCAGGCTGTGACCGACATCGCCGACATGAAGCGAGAAACGAAACGGGGTGGAGCCTTCGGTCTGCGCGTAGAACAGCGGCGGCGCATCGAAATGCTCATCGCGCTCCGGCCCTGCCCAGACTGCCGAAAGCGGCAGCATGTGCGCGAGGTTAAGCGTCGAGATCGGCGGCTGACGAACATTGGCGTAGACATGGCCCGGCAGCGAGCCAAGCCAGGCTTCGATCGCGTTCATGCCTTCCGTCACACAGGTAAAGTCGCGGCCCTGGATGACTTTTTCGGCGAGCCGCAGCTTTTCGGCTGCAAGTGACGCGTCTTTATCCCAGACAGTGACGGTTGCCGTGACCAATGCCAGCCCGACATGGTCCGACCCCAGTTCCTGCAGCGCCGCATCGGCATCTTCGGCCTTGTTGGCTGCATCGTTGTCGACAAGCACCGAGGCCTCATTGGTCATCACCTCCTTGAGGATCGCGGCGACCGACTTGCGCTTGGCGAACCATTGCCGCCTGATTTTGCCGAGCAGTTTGGTCGCATCGCTCTTGTCGAGCATGATCGCGCGGGTCGACCAGCGATAGGCGAAGCCCTGCGCGTTGAGGTCATCGAGCAGTCCCGGAAATGTCGCGCTTGGAAATCCAACTACGGTCAGCGTGCGCAGATGCGCTGCGCCAAGCCGCGGTTCGAGCCCTCCGCAGAGCGGTTCATCGGCGAGCAGCGCATCGAGATGCATCGGCGTTTCGGGAACGCGAACCTGCTGCTTGCGCGTGGAGACGCAGCTGTGAAGGTATGTCAGCGTTGCTCCATCATCGAGCCATTGGACTTCTGGAAAGAAGCCTTCGAACAAGCGCAACAAACGGTCGGTGCGGTCGATGAAGCCATCGAGCAGTTCGCGGGGATCGACGCCTTTCTGGGCCTTGCCTTCATACATCCAGCTTTCGGCGCGCGCGGCATCCTCGGCAGGCGGCATCCAGAGCAGCGTCAGAAAATAGCGGCTTTCGAAATGCGCGCCTTCTTCGGCAAACTGGGCCGCGCGTTCGCGCTCGACCAGCGCAGAAGCAGGATCGGGAAAATCGCATGCAGGATAGTCCTGCGCAGGTCGGCGCACCGCCTCCGCGAAGAGCGCCCAGCCCGAGCCAAGGCGGCGCAGCACACTGTTGAGCCGCGCGGTCGTTGCAACCAGCTCAGCAGGCGTCGCGCTATCGAGATCAGGCCCCCGGAAGCGCGCGGTGCGCTGAAAACTGCCATCCTTGTTGAGCACCACGCCAGAAGCGATCAGGGCCGCCCAGGGCAGAAAGTCTGTCAGCCGTTCGGCCTTGTTTCTATATTCGCGCAGGCTCAGCATGGCTCAGACCTGCAGATGCGCGGGGAAACGCAAGTGCCGCCGGGCGACATCCACGAATTGCGGGTCGCGCCGCGCCGCCCACATCGCGGCCATATGGCCAAGCGCGAGGAAGGCTATCCCTGCGATCCACAATTGCAGACCAAGCCCGATGGCTCCCGCCAGTGTCGCATTGGCAATCGCGAGCCCGCGCGGCGCACCGCCCAGCAGGATATGCTCGGTCAGCGCCCGGTGGACGGGAACGGCGAAGCCTGGCGGCAATCCAGTTGAACCGGCGACCATCAGACGAGCGCTCCGCCGCCGAACGAAAAGAAGGAGAGGAAAAACGAGGAAGCTGCAAAGGCAATCGACAGGCCGAAGACAATCTGCACCAGGCGCCGGAAGCCGCCCGATGTATCGCCGAAAGCGAGAGCGAGGCCGGTCGCGATGATGATGATCACTGCAACGATCTTGGCGACCGGACCCTGGATGGATTCCAGGATCGCCTGCAGCGGTGCTTCCCATGGCATCGACGAGCCGGCGGCATGGGCCGGCGCGGCAAGCGTAAGTGCGACAACACCGGCAAGAGCGATAGCGGAAAGGCGCGATCGCGCCCGCGACAGAATAATCATCACGAAGGGTCTCCTTGTGTACGGGGAAGAGGGACGAGGACGTATTCGCCCGAAGCATCGAGCGCGCGGACCTCGGCCAGTTCGGCGAGCCGCCGACCGGCACCATCACGAACCAGCACAGCGATAACGTCGATGGTCTCGGCGATGAGCGCGCGCGGTACAGTCACCACGCTTTCCTGAATGAGCTGTTCGAGCCGCCGCAGCGTGCCGAGCGCAGAGCCTGCATGGATTGTACCGATCCCGCCGGGATGGCCGGTCCCCCAGGCCTTGAGCAGATCGAGCGCTTCTGCACCGCGCACTTCACCGATGGGAATTCGATCGGGGCGCAGACGCAGCGCGGAGCGGACCAGATCGGACAGAGTTGCAACGCCATCCTTGGTTCGCAGCGAGACGAGATTGGGCGCGGCACATTGCAGTTCGCGCGTATCCTCGATCAGGACAACCCGGTCGGGGCTCGATGAGACCTCGGCGAGCAAAGCATTGGTAAGCGTCGTCTTGCCGGTCGACGTGCCGCCCGCGACCAGGATGTTCTTTCGCTCCGCAACCGCAGCACCAAGCGCCTCGGCCTGCCATGCATCCATGACCCCGGCTGAGACATAGTCGGCAAGCGTGAAGACAGCGACGGCAGGCTTGCGAATGGCAAAGCTCGGCGCAGCGACCACGGGCGGAAGAAGACCTTCAAAGCGCTCGCCGCCATCGGGAAGCTCCGCCGAGACGCGCGGCGCTCCGGCATGCACCTCGGCGCCGACATGATGGGCAACGAGCCGGATGATCCGCTCTCCATCGGCGGCGCTCATCAGGCAGTCGGTCGCGGCAAGGCCTTCGCCCAGCCGGTCGACCCACAAACGGCCATCGGGATTGAGCATCACTTCGATCACCGCAGGCTCTTCGAGCCAGCGTGCGATCTCGCAGCCAAGCGCCGTGCGCAGCATGCGCGCACCGCGTGAGAATGCCTCGGACCGGATCGGAATAACGCTCATGAGCTGCCTCGTCTTGCGGCAACCGACCACCGGCTGCACTCGCGAGGCAGATCAAAAGGACATCAAAATGCTTTCAGGCAACAGGCAATTGCGCGAAGCGTAGGCTAGCGTAGCATTGAAAGAATACGGCGCTGGCAGCCGATCTGTAGAGGAGTCGGACGCCAAGGATCGCGGTCCAGAAAGATGCGCCTTGCGCGATTCCGAAACCGATAGTCGCTCCCTGGAAGTCGCGACGCAAAGGCGAGCAAGTACAGAATTGGCGGGGAATACAATGCAACATGAATTGTCGGGCGACGTTCAAAGCTGCACATAGGGCAAAGCAGATTTACCGGGACGTCCATGGCCGAAAGAAAATTCCATATCGCAGAATGGTATGGCGATCCATTTCACAAGCTCGCGGATGCCGCACGCGTCGCACATGCCGCGCATGTGGTGGGTGGTTCGGCGATGACAAAAGTCGAGCTCGACCGTCTCGCCGCACTCGAACAAAAGCATGCCGCTACCTCGCTGACGGCGAGCGAAGCGAAACGCCTCGATGTGCTGCGCGAGAAGCTCTCGAGGCAGCATGAGAACGAGCTGCCATGCCCGTTCAAGGCTGGGCGAGACCACCCTGTCTGCACCAAGAAAGGCGGGGTGTGTTCAATTCGTCTTTATCAGGACACCGGCGCCCAAGTCGAACCCGTGGAGGGCGACCAGGGGAAGATAAGATCGCTTTGCCCCTGGCGATTTCATGAAGATCACATCGCATTTGCAGAAATCGGCAAGAGCCTTCTGGGTACCTCAGACCCAGTCAAAGTCGGCGAAGTTGGGTTTCTCGAATCCACCGGCAGCCTGGATAGCGAAGAGGGCAAGGATGTTGGGCGTATCGACATGGTCCTGCTTAAGCTGGACGGCGATCGCCAGACCTTGCTGGATTGGGTGGCTGTCGAGGTCCAGGCGGTCTATTTTTCCGGAAAGAAGATGTCAGTCGAATTCGACGATATCGCGAAACGCCAAGGAAAACTGGCAATGCCGGTCCTGGGCAGGCGGCCTGATTACCGCAGCAGCGGGGTGAAACGACTGATGCCTCAGCTGCTGACCAAGATCCCGACGCTCAGGCGGTGGGGCAAGAAAATGGCAATCGTCGTCGACTGGGCGTTCTTCCACTCGATGGGGGAAATGGAGCACACGAAGCATCTTTCCAACGCCGACATCGCGTGGTTTATCGCCGACTTTGTGGAAGACCCTGCCTCGGGCCGGTTTCAGCTCAAGATCGTGGACGAAGTATACACGACTCTCGAAAGCGCTACGCTTGGACTGACAGGCGGGATACCGGTTGCTCAGGGCGATTTCGAAGCCCGGATCAAGGCGAAGGCGGGACTGGATCGCTTGCTATGACACAACAAGCTATGTATCAGGACAAAAAGAGAACAAACCGAAGGCTGTCTCGATGACAAAAACCGCGATAGATCTGTTCTGTGGTGCTGGCGGCCTGTCTGCTGGACTTGAGATGGCGGGTTTTCGTGTTCTGGCCGGAAACGATTGCTTCGACGCGGCAGGGAAGACGTTTTCGGCAACCCACCCGAATGCACAATTCATCCCAGGTCCGATTGAAGAGTTGTCGGTCGAGCAGCTTATGACCGTGACCGGGCTCAAAAAAGGCGAATTGACCGTGCTGGTCGGTGGGCCGCCATGTCAGGCCTACTCGGTCTACAATCATAAACGCGGCATGCACGACAGGCGCGCAACGCTCTTCAGGGAATACCTTCGGATCGTGGAGGGTATGCAGCCCGAGTGGATCGTGATGGAGAATGTCAAAGGCATTTATTCCATAGGCGGCGGCGAAGCCGTTCGCTCAATCAAATCCGAACTTGCAGCGCTGGGGTACGATGTCGAAGAGGCAGTGCTCAAGGCGGAGGACTTCGGCGTGCCGCAGGAGCGCCGGCGAGTGGTCTTTATCGGCAACCGGATCGGTATACCGATCTCTCATCCTGCCCCTACTCACGGTCCGGAGAGGGCGCATCCCTTCACGACAATTCGTGACGCGATCGGTGATCTTCCCGAAATCGAGAACGGCGAGGATCCGGGTGTCCCTGTCTATCGGACAGAGGCTTCGTCAGCCTTCCAGCGTCAGTTGCGAGGCAATGCGACCCATGTGAGCCAGCACGCCGCGCCGCGCCTGGGCAAAGTCAATCTCGATCGGCTTCCGCATATCCCTCAAGGAGGTAGCTGGCGGGACATTCCGCACGAGCTTCTGCCTGCAGGTATGCAACGGGCAAAACGTTCCGATCATACCAAGCGTTATGGCCGGATGCGCTGGGAAGGCCTTGCGTGCACGATCCTGACCAAATGCGACATTCACTGGGGGGCTTATATTCATCCTGAGCAGGATCGCGCGATAACCGTTCGCGAAGCAGCCCGCCTGCAATCTTTCCCGGACTATTTCGAATTTTTCGGCTCGAAGACAGAGCAGTATATCCAGGTCGGCAATGCGGTGCCCCCGCTGCTTGGAAAGGCTATCGGCAAGCATCTGCTGGCACTTATGTCGCAGCAGGTGAGGCGAGCCGCTTAACGCGCGCCGAACCGACAGTCCGAGGCGCCAGTAGAAAGGACGTTCAAGATGAGCTTCGACTATCATAGAGAGATGACGGAAGCTGTGTCACAAGCGCCATCTTCGGACCCAGATGACCTGGTCTGGATCATGAACGATCACCACAGGGCCAAGTACCGACACTTCCTCGAGTTCGAGATGGGTGTCGAAGCCGACGACTCGGAATCCTTCGGCATTCCGATAGAGACGGGCGAGCCATCAGATGGCAGGCCATTCAAGCTAGTCAGAAGGCGTATGCCATAATCGTAGTGTCCATTTTTGGGCCAGATGCGGACTATCTGGTGTTGGTGAGTAGCGCCGTGTTTGCGGACAAGGCGCTACTCCACCTCAGCAATCGGGTAAATCATCCAAATTGTTCTTACTGGTATTGTCCCGATCAGTACGGAGATATTTGCCGTTGGTGCCATTGACGACGTGGATCTTGGTTTCTGGGCTGTTAGCCCAGTTGACCCAATATTCGTGGGCACCTGAATCGATATCGCTGATTGCATTGGCCTTCGAACGGGGCGACCAATCATGCCCGCTGTTGCACAGGCGGGTGATATCGCCATCCTTGTCCTTGCCAGTCTGGCGGACATAACGCTTTGCCATATTATATTCCGATCTTCTATTTGATTCTTGATTTCATGAGCGGGACATTGCTGCCCCGCCCACAGTTACTTTTTGTTCGGGCGCTGCGTCAGTGCCGAAGCCGCTGCTGTTTTTGCAGCCTTGCTTGAACTGGGATTACGCAGCACTTTTGATGCTGCGGAAGCCGCTTTCTTGCTTGTCACTTCCGAATTGCCTTTTTTGCCTGCCATTTCACTTACCTCCTTCCTTATTGACCATGATTATGATTCGTCGTATGTTTTCCTACGAAATCGTAGGGTGATAGAGCAAAAATAAACGCCGCGGTTGCGGCGGATTTGCGCTACTATTCCGTAGGTATACAGCAATATTAACCGTAGGGCAATGATGGAATCTAACGAAAACGATTTCGGCGGGCGGCTTACTGCCGCGCGGGAAAAGCGCGAGATGAATCAGGCCGAACTTGCGAAAAGGGCAGGCCTCCAAGCTGCTGCGATCGGACATTTCGAACGAGGCAGACGCAAGCCTTCTTTCGCAAATGTTCGAGCTTTGGCGAAGGCGCTCAACGTGAGCTCAGACTATTTGCTTGGCAGAACTCCAAGTATGGAAGGAGCTACGACGGCGTTCCGAGGCGAAGACGATCTTTCCAGTGCAGATCGTGATCAAATCCAGCTCATGATCGATATGATGCGCGAGCGAAGAGAGCGGTCGGATCCGTGAGGCCCACGCGAGCAGAGTGGGCACGCAAGTGTGGTGAGCGCAAAGCAAAGCAGTGTGGTTTTCTGCGTTTCCCAATAGACCCGTTTAGAATCGCTGAAGATGAGGATATCCTGATCCAGGCTAAGAGAGCCGACCAAATAGGTGTAAGCGGCGGCATCATATTCAATGAGGAAGATGTTGCCATCTTCTATGCGACCAACATCAGTAGCTCCGGCTTTCAACGCTTCACTGTCGGCCATGAATTGGGTCACTACTTTCTCGAAGGCCATCCAGAAGAGATACTGAAGACCGGGCCGTTGCATGCTTCTAAGGCAGGTTTCTCTCAAGGCGACAAGGCGATCGAAATCGAAGCCGACCATTTTTCCTCTGGCCTGCTTTTGCCTGGGCACTTGGTCCGGCAGGCACTTGGAGATGGCCAAATAGGTCTAGAGGGAGTCGAGGAGCTTTCCGAATTATCCGAGTGTTCGCTAACTGCCTCTGCAATTCGGGCAGCAGAATGCAGCCCTTACCCCATGGCCATTGTGATGAGCCGTGAGGACCAGATCTGTTACGGGTTTCTTTCAGACGGCTTCAAACAACTAAAGCCCCGCGCATTTCCCCGCAAAGGTGACTTGTTACCCGACTCTGCAACTCGCCAGTTCAATTTGGACACGGCCAACATCGAAAACGGCAAACGCCACGCGGGCGAAACCACGCTGGCAGACTGGTTTGACGGACCGCCGGGCATTATACTCGATGAAGAGGTTTTGGGACTTGGTAAGTATGGGTACACTCTTACGGTATTTTCAAGCGAGGAGCTACCTGAAGAGCCTGACGAATTCGAAGACGAGGAAGCAACCCTTATAGATAGCTATACGGCTAAGTTCGCTTATGGTCGATAACGACAGCGAGCAGGAGACACTAGGTGCGCCGCGAACGTCTGAAACTAGGGCGCAAAACCGAAGTACGGGTTCTGGGCCGGTTGCAGACTGTCCGGCTTGCGGGAGAAAAGACAATGACTGGACAGATGATCAGCGCTTTGGCGCTTGTACATGGATCGCAACGAAATATGTGCTTGCGGCGTCAGCAATCATTTCCCGGTTGCCCAGCAATCTTCTGCCAGCGAGCCTTTCGGGAGGTTCGACATTACTGTTAGCCCAGCAACTACAGGTGGTTTCGTCCGACCAAGCCTAAGCCCTAAAACGATCCCTAGCCCAATTCCAAAGACGCTTCCACCACGGTACGTTCCGCTCGGCAAAGTAGGCTTCGCGCCTCAGTTGCTCGCCGTGTCTGCCCGTCAGAACTTCCTCTTCTGACCACGCTGGAGCCCAGACGACATCACCGCCGGTTATGAGGTAGTGCGATCTACATGGTTTCTGCCAATTCCCTATGGACGGACGCAGGGTCGGTTCGGCGTCTGTACCGGTAAGCTGCCATTCCGTCGGGAGCAACGGTGTGCGGACTTTTTCGCCACATCCGCAGGCACACAGATGCGCTGCGGTTTCGAACTCAACGGACACATACAAAATGCCTTCACGCAGCTCTTTTGGCACGTAGTAGACGCGTTCAACCCTAAAGCTCATCGATATCGCTTTCGCTCACGACGCTCAGATCGGCGATTTCGAAAAGCGCATGCAAAACGTGCTTATCGGCACGGTAGAAGCCGCGCAGCTGCTTATAGCGAATGACGGCAACACACGCGTTGAGCGCATTCAGCTCGCCAATCTGGATATTGTCGCGATAAAGGTTATCAGGTGCGTCGGAGAGTTCCGCTAGGCCTTTGTCCCTCAAAGCAGCGCCCCCATCGCGCGGGAAAAATGTCGTGCGCATCATGCCGTTGATAGGCCCTTCATCCTTCCGCTTGAGACCCATTCCTACATCGATGAAGGGAATCTTGAGCTCGATCAGCAGATCGAAAATCTCGGCGCGCGCACTGCCCTTATCTACGCAAACGAAAGCAAAAGTGACGCCAGACAAGTCGTCAGCTGAAGTGCTATCGATATAAAGCTTTTTGAGTTTGAGACCTTGGCGGAAAGGCTCGTACCTCCGTTGGTAGACTTCAGCTTTAGGCAAGCCGAGCTCGTCCTTGTTCAATGGCCCAGGTGATCGATAGGCGTTGTGCACGTGAAACTCGTCGCCGTCGAAACCCACGATATCAGGAATTCGGGCCTTCACGACGTAATCGAGCACATAGGAGCCGGTCCCTCCAAGACCGATGATAGCAACTTTCTCACCATCAAAACCTTCATTGAGCTCGGCGATTCCCGCCCGGCTAGTGAGGGTGTCATTGAATTTGAAGATCGGGTCTTCGACAATTGTTTCATCTACGTTGAAGGTAAGTGGCGTAACGTCATGCAATTCTGTCGCCGGCGCGCTGATAATGCGCACGTAGCTATCGATCTTCTCAAAGTTGTCCTTGAATGCTCCGCTCCGCGGTTTGTTCGAAAAACGCCGTTCGACGACGACATCATTGTGTCCGTCGTCAGAACATTTGGCACAACTCGCGGCGTAGATCAGCGGAGTGTGGGCCTCGTCTCGGATTGATGTTTAGGCGGCGAGCTTGCAGTGTTGCAAGCGCCGATGTTCGAGTGTCTTTCGCTTGATCCTTTCTCTTCGTTTGATGATGGCGGCAGCCCTGCCGAAGTAGGCATCGGCGGGTGTCACATTGTCCAGGCTCTCGTGGTAGCGCTGGTGGTTATAGTGCTCGACGAAGGCCTCGATCTGCTGTTGGAGATCGCCGGGCAGGAAGTAGTTTTCCAGCAGCACGCGGTTCTTCAGGGTCTGGTGCCAGCGTTCGATCTTGCCCTGCGTCTGCGGATGGAAGGGAGCGCCGCGCACATGGCTCATCCTGTTTGCCTCGATGTATTCGGCTAGTTCCCCGGCAATGTAGCTGGGGCCATTGTCCGACAGCAGGCGGGGCCTGTGCAGCACGTTGGCGTGGTTGCAGCCTGAAGCTGCCAGCGCCATATCGAGCGTGTCAGTGACGTCCTCGGCTCGCATGGTGGTGCAGAGCTTCCAGGCGATGATGTAGCGTGAGTAATCGTCGAGCACGGTCGAGAGATAGACCCAGCCCCATCCGATGATCTTGAAGTAGGTAAAATCCGTCTGCCACATCTCATTGGGTCGAGAGGTCTGCGTGTGGAACGCCTCTGCCGCCTTGATCACCGTGTAGGCCGGGCTGGTGATCAGATCATGGGCCTTCAGCAGCCGGTAAACCGTGGCTTCGGACACGAAGTAGCGCTTCTCGTCGGTGAAGCGCACCGCCAGCTCGCGGGGACTGAGATCGGTCTGCTCCAGAGCCATCTCGACGATCTGGTCCTGCACCTCGGGCCCAATACGGTTCCACACCCGGCTCGGCGCTGAAGGACGGTCCTGGAGCGCCTCCGGCCCACCTTCGAGGTAGCGGTCATACCAGCGATAGAAGGTCCGCCGTGCCACGCCGAGCTGGTCCAGCGTACGCTTGGCGGGCAGGTGCGACTGCTCGACGATCCTGATGATCTCCAGCTTCTCGGATGCGGGATACCTCATTCGTCGTCTCCCCCATCCGCGATCATGCTTTTTTTGAGCAGACGGTTCTCCAGCGTCAGGTCCGCCACGCATTCCTTCAGATCGCGCGCTTCACGGCGCAGATCCTTTACCTCGTCGGTGGTAGCAGCACGGGCTGTATCGCCAGCAAGCCTGCGCTTGCCGGCCTCCATGAACTCCTTGGACCAGGTGTAATACAGGCTCTGTGCGATCCCTTCACGGCGGCACAGCTCGGCAATGGAGTCATCGCCGCGTAGGCCATCGAGCACGATGCGGATCTTGTCTTCAGCAGAGAAATGCCGACGGGTCTTGCGGCGGATGTCCTTCACCACCTGCTCGGCAGGCAATTTGGGCTTTGAGGATTTGGGCTTCATCTTCGTTCCTTCGTCACTACGACGAAGCCCAAATCCTCCTTAAATCACAACCTCAAATCTGTGCCATAGGTGCTGACGGGGGACACTGAACGCTTTGTCTTTCATCCGACCCAAAAAACGGAACGAGAGAGCGATGGCTCTTTGCTGGTTCGATTTTCCGCTTCCGGCCATTTGGAAATGTGCTGGTTTCTCTATGCATGGGGGCAAGAGGTGGAGGTTCTACAGCCCGCTGTTCTCCGTGAAATGGTGCATGATTTCCGCCGTGAGTTTCCTGCACTGCCATAGGCGAAATCCAATAGGTCAAATTTCTCCGAAGATTCTCAAAGGGAGTTTTCCTGAGCTATCTTTGTTGCTTTGGAGGGTTCCAACCAACCTGACAGGAAATCTTGTTTGCCGAGATTTTGGTCACAATGCCCGATAATCCATGCGGTCAATGACGAGCGACGCCGACCGCAGTATGGCTGCTTTTGGGACAAAGCTCCATCGACTCCAGTGTCTCAAACTGGGTCGCAAAGCGGAATCAGTAAACTGGTGGGTAGTGCCCCTCTCATCCCGCTTGCGAGCACAACCTTACGAAACTTCGTCTCGCAAAGTCTTTAGCCGTTCACAACATATTTCATGGACCACTCGACCGAGTTCCTCGACCTGTTCGCCTAGCCATTCGAGTTCTTCCTTGGTGATACGGTAGTGCTTTGAGTAACGCGCTTTGACGTAGGCTTCCTTGAGCTTCTCGAAGCGGGCACGATCACGCTTGGTGTCGCGGGGCCAGACATACGTCAGTCGCGGATCAATCCGCTCGGCCTGAGTGCGGAGGAAGCCGAGATTATGCACGTGCGGCGTGTAAAAAGTGCAGACCAAAAGCACGCAGTGATAAAGGAATTCGGCGGACTGATGCATGTCGAACGCTGCCGGTTTAAGAAACCCTCGCTCTCGACCTACCTTTGATAGCTCGTATCGCTGCATCGCGGTCGGAAACCACTCGTCGAAGTACTCCTGCGCCATCGCAAGAGCCTGCTCAGGCGTTTTGGGCTTTGGCTTATGCAGTTCGGTGTCGTCTGCCTGGTAGAGCGCGACCCCGTCTTTCGCGACATCCATGAAGAAATAGCGGCCATGGGCCAGCCCATCATTCACTTCCTGCAAGGTATGGACGATAAAATTGACCGGCGTATTCAGGGTCTTGGTGACGCCGTATTCGCGCATCAGCCGCTCATCGAGCTTGGACCAGTACTTGATGCGATCGATCAGGCGCTTGTCGTTGACGATAACAAGCAGATCATAGTCAGACTGGTAGCCCTTGGCAGTATGGGGTTCGTCAACCCATGTTCCGCGCGCGTAGCTGCCGTAGAGAATGACCTTCAGAATGCGCCCGGCCTTCTTCCAGTCGTGCTTCGCCAGCGCGAAGGCGTCATCGAATTCTTCGAAGATCAGCTGCACCACGCGCTCAAGCTCGCGCTGTTTTTGCGGTGGTAGATGATCGAGCTCGGTGCGCATTACACAACCTCTAGCAAGCAGTTGGAATAGTTGCACCTATAGACTGGCGCGTCGGCAATTCGCCCTGCTCCAGAGCGCATCTCTCCTCCTACCCAACTGAAGCATTTGACTAAGGTCTGCGCGTCTTTGCGCGCGAAGTTGCCGTGAAGACATCGAAGCGCGCTTTCGATGGCCTATTGCCCATTTTCCTCTTCATCATGTGCTGGCCCCAGACGAATAAGCTCGTCGGACAGGTGTATTCCCGTTTCCATTCTGCGCGCCAGCGCCTCGACGAGATGATTGAAGCGTTTCTCGGCGTCGGCGCGTGCTGCCGCCGAGGCACCGTCACCGAGCGAAGGCGTGACTTCGAGCCAGCGCCGCAGGTAGAGAGCAAACGCCTCGTTGCCGACCTCGACGTGATAGTCGAGCTTGTCGATCTGCCGCGAAATCCGGTCCAACCGCCGGCTGAATGCCGCTTCCAGTCTCTCCGACCCGTCGGGCGACAGGAACGAAGCGATCGCCGCTTCCACTACCGAAGCCTGCGATACCCGCTTGCGCCCAGCAAAGTCGGCGAGTTGCCGCGAGAGAGCGGGCGGCAGGCGGAAAGTGTGCTTGATGCGGTTGCCCTTGCTCACAATTCGATCCCGTCATCGGGATCGAGCGCCGCCCGCTGTGCATTCGCGCGCATCTGGTCGGCGATGCGGCGGTTTCTACCCGCCTCTTCGTCATCGCGCCGGTCGTCGAAGTCGAATTCATTGCGCGGTGGCGGTGGCGCGGGCGCTATATCCTCATGCTGGGGTAGTTCGGGCTCGCGCCGGACACCGCCATCGGCAACCGTGTCGCGATCTTCCGGCTCAGCGGCATCCGACGCGACAAGCGGTTGCTTGGGTGCGCGCGCAATCACTCCTTCCCATTCTCCGGCGCCGGGCTGACTGGGCGATTGTTTGGCCACCGGCGGCGGCTCGACCCGTTTCGCCAATCTGGGATCGGCATAATAGCGCGCCTTCTTCGCCCGGATCGGATGCGCGCCTGCAAGCATCACAATCTCGTCGGTATCGGGCAGCTGCATGATCTCGCCCTGGGTAAGCAAGGCCCGGGCGGTTTCGCTGCGCGAGACCATCAGATGACCAAGCCATGGCGAGAGCCTGTGCCCCGCGTAATTCTTCATCGCCCGCAGTTCGGTCGCGGTGCCAAGCGATTCAGAAATGCGCTTTGCGGTCCTTTCATCATTGGTCGCAAAGCAGACCCTGACATGACAATTGTCGAGGATGGCGTTGTTCTGACCGTAAGCCTTCTCGATCTGGTTGAGCGATTGCGCGATCAGGAACGCCTTGATGCCGTAGCCTGCCATGAAGGCAAGCGCGCTTTCGAAGAAGTCGAGCCGCCCGAGCGCCGGGAACTCGTCGAGCATCAGCAGAAGGCGCTGGCGCTGTCCGCCTTCGGCCAGATCTTCGGTCAGGCGGCGGCCCAGCTGGTTGAGAATGAGCCGGATAAGCGGCTTGGTGCGGCTGATGTCGGACGGCGGCACGACAAGATAGAGTGTGACGGGGCGCGCCGGATCAACGAGATCGGCGATCCGCCAGTCGCATTGCCGCGTGACTTTGGCGATCACCGGATCGCGGTAGAGGCCAAGGAAGGACATGGCGGTTGAGAGCACGCCCGAACGCTCATTCTCCGACTTGTTGAGCAATTCGCGTGCGGCGCTCGCCACGACCGGATGGACGCCCTCCTCTCCCAGATGCTGCGTTGCCATCATTGCGGTAAGGGTCGTCTCGATCGAGCGCTTCGGGTCGGACAGGAACGACGCCACTCCGGCCAGCGTCTTGTCGGGCTCGGCATAGAGGACATGGAGGATCGCTCCGACCAGCAAGGCATGGCTGGTCTTTTCCCAATGGTTGCGCCGTTCGAGCGAACCTTCGGGATCGACCAGGACGTCGGCGATGTTCTGCACGTCGCGCACTTCGTTAATTCCCCGTCGCACCTCCATCAGCGGATTGTATGGCGCCGATGCTTCATTGGTCGGATCGAACAGCAGCACGCGGCTGAAACGCGAACGAAAGCCTGACGTGAGATCCCAGTTTTCGCCTTTGATGTCGTGAACGATGGCCGAATGCGGCCAGGTCAGCAGCGTCGGAACAACGAGCCCCACACCCTTGCCGCTGCGGGTCGGGGCGAAACACAGCACATGCTCGGGTCCGTCATGCCGTAAATAAAGATTAGCATGGCGGCCGATCACTGCGCCTTTGCCGCAGAGTAGCCCTTCGCGGGCGATCTCTGAACGGGTTGCCCAGCGCGCGGAGCCATAGGTTGCGCTGGTCCGGGCCTCCCGGGCACGCCAGACCGACATGGCGATGGCGACAATTACCGCAATGAGACCGCCCGACGCGGCGATCATCCCGCCGGTTTCGAATATTCGCGGAGCATAGGCCTCATAGCTGAACCACCACCAGAAGATCGAATATGGCGGATAGACGGGGTGACCAAATGCGGAAAACCATGGCGAACCCAATGCAGGCTGATGGCCTAGCGCCTCGGCCGTCCATTGTGTTCCTGCCCAAATACCGGTCAGGCTCAGGCCAAAGACGACGAAGATTTGACCCCATAAGATCTTGGTTGCGGACACGTCGGCGCTCCTTTGCTCGATGCCAGATCGAACAGCGTTGACGCTTTAGGCAAGCTATGCAGGCGGTCAGCGTATGGTAGCGCAGACAAAGAAAGCTTCGGTCGCCCGAGTGAGCCTTCCTGGATTTGGAAGACAAGGCCGCATTACAGTCGCACCATGTCTGCTCGTGTCCGGATCCGCAGCGCGATGTCCGCATTTTTGTTGCCGAACAACGCAGTTACGCCGATCTTAGTGCGCGATAGGGACATGAAGGCCGCATTACTCATGTCCGCATTTGCAGAAAAATGTCCGGATTATCTGTCGAGACGCACATAAACGGTCGCGGGCCCAGCGCCTTCGCGGCGCACGTAGCCGCGATCTTCCAAATCAACCAAATCCCGGCGCACAGATCGGGCGGTCAATCCTTCAGCGTAGGTTGATGCATAGTCGGCAGGAGAAATCGAAGCGCCTGGCTCAATACTTTCAAGAAACGCCTTCTGGCGCTCATTAAAATCGGGCTGGTTCGGCGGGGGCTCGTCGGCTGCGTAAATCGTCAATGTAACACCGGACTTGCGGTTCTCCCACCTGGGCTTGCGTGCACCGATATCCTCACAGGCCCTGATGATCTTCAGGGTGCCGCGACCGAGCTGCTCCATTTGACCCCTGAGATAGAAGACCTTGGCAATGTCGGGATTTACGGGAACCGAGGGGTGCTCGCGCTTCAGGTCCGACGTACTGAGCTCTTCAGGCAGGTTGCCCGAATTCCAGAACTCGATCCGGGATGGATACACGGCAATTCTCGCGCCACCCGAATAGGCAGAATAGTCACGGTGAACGAGCGCATTGACAAGAGCCTCGCGCAAGGCCCGCGGCGCATAGCGCGTGCGCTGATCGCGCTTGAGGCTGTCTTCGGAAAAGAACACCTGTGAAGCGTTAAGACTGTCTAGTTCGCGCGAAACCTGATTGGCGATTTCCAGCAAGGGACCGGTCAGCCATTTGAGGTTATGGTATTCGTCGCCCGCCTTATCGTCTTCGAAGACGACGAACTGAACACGGCATTGCGGATGCCGCGTCGATGGGTCGTTTGAAAACAGGACATCGCCGCCCTGCGTGTATCCCTCGCTGCGCCACATCGAGAGCCTGCGCAGAATTTGATGTGGTTCCCTGATGTCCGCGAAGCCCGCATCCTGCTCGCGCGCGTCGCGCGCAGTCGCAAGGACCTCGTCGACCGCAAGATCGTCATCGGTCATGGACGGCGAAAGTCTGCGTTCCCACCGCTGAGGAGTATCAATCTGGCCCTGGACCAACTTGCGTATCACGGCGCTGTCGGCAGGCTTGGTCCGACTGCCCGAACGGGTAAAGATCGAACCGTCAAAAACGTAAGGCCGGTCCTGACCGGCTGGCACGTCGATGACGATGATCGGATCATCGCCGACATCTTGGACATTCACAGTCACAAAGGAAGATGGCGAAATGCGCTCATTAAGCATGCGCTCGATATTTTCGGCAGTCTGCTCGACCGGTTCTTCGATGCCATGAACCGTACCGTCGTCGCCGACGCCGATGTAGATCGTGCCTCCAGCGGTATTGAGGAAAGCGACCGCAGTCTTGGCAATTGCCTCAAGCGATCCGGCCCGACCGACGAATTCGTTCGAGACATCCTCGCCTTTCCTGAAGCGCGCCATGAGTGTTCTCTGCATCATGTCTCGGCTTCTCCCTCGGCAGCGGGAGACGGCCTATTTACAAGCTTTTCCAAATCCTCGTACCGATCAAACTGTTCTTCGACATACCGCAGAATATCGTCCCTGTCTCCGTAGGACTGCACCCAATTGCCTGTCCGCTCCTTGATAGGCACTGTATCCTGGGTCGCTTCCTCATACATATCGATCACTCTGAGGTCATCAATGAGGTCAGCACCCTTACGCAATTCGAGGCCAACACGCCCCTTCGGTCCCTTGTGACCGAGATCGAGGAGCAGGCGGCGCGCATTCACCACGACCCGGTCGGCGAGAAAGAAATTCGGTTTGCCGAGCTCGATCGCGCGCGAGAGCTCCTGATGCGTAATGGATTTGTCGTCGGCGGCCGCCTTCCCCGACCCGTAATGCGGGCGGATGATGCCGAAGAAAATATCACAGGCATCCACGGCTGCTAGGCAGGCTTCAAAAGCACTGAGATCAGGTTTTACAGGGAGGCTGCCCATGTGCGAATTCCAGACCTGATAGCCGTAGCTTTGCAGCATGGCATAAATCTGCTCAATTCGGTCTTCCATACCATAGACGGTGGAAGACAGCATAAGCTTCAATTTGGTCTTCTTCGCCTTGGCCATTCAATCTGTATCGCATTTCCTCAGCTGGAACACATCGCACCGACAAACTTCCACTTAAGAATCGTCATTTGCCATTCGCATTCATTGGCGCGGGCTGCGCGCACGGTCAAATTGCAGGCCCCCGCGACCGGGTGAAGCTCCAGTCAACACCGCCGCGTTCGTTGACCCTGCCAGTGACCGTCTGGCCCAGATGGCGCTCCAGGTCCTGTCGCCAGGGGACGAGCTGGAAACCTACACCGTTGTCGATCATCGCAAACCGGCCCGAAGCGAGTGTGACTCGTTCCCGATAGACGCCTGCGACGTGATCCCCTGTAGTCGCGCTCTGCATGGCGCTTCCGTGACGCGAGGCGAGCGCATCGCCAGCCGCGGCCAGGTCCCGTCTGCGCAGAGTGCCCAGCAGATTGCGAGCATAGACGATCTTTTGCCCCTGACGCTTGGCAAGACCTTGCTCCAAGAGGACATCGGCCCGCTTACCCAATGCCTCGCGCACCTCCCACCCGAACCCGCCTGCCACGGTCTTGAGGCGGGGCGATACGAGTTGCCGATCAAGCCAGGTCGCACCGTCTGCACCGATCTGTCTTTCGAGAGTGAGGTCGGAGCGAACAAGCAGGCTCATCTGTTGCCGGCCTTTGCGATCGGTCCATGCGCTCGTCTCCACGATGGCGCCCGGCGCGGCATCACCTGTCCGCTCGAGGTCGGGAAAACGCAGGTGATGAATGCGCCCGTCGGTCCCGTCGACGATGGCATAGGCCTTGCCAGACAGTTCGTCATGCAGCCCGCGCTCGACGAGCCTGCCAATCACACGCTCGCCGTTCGCATCGTCATGCAAAGCCAGCCGCGCCGGTTCCGCGTCTAAGCCTTTCCCGGTCATGGCCCGGTGCATTGTTTTGATGATGTCGCCGCGTTCTCCAAGTGCCCGAAGCGTGGGCTCGATATCGGATGCCAGCGTCCAGCTTGCTGGTCCCACCTGCTCAGCCAGTCCCATGCGTTCGAGCACCTGGGCGCGACCAATCAAGATCGAGCGATCCCTACGTGCGCCCGAACCGGCTTCGGGCCGCAGATCGATCTCGCCAAACGCGCCGCGTTGCTTGTGCAGGCGGCGATCGAGACTGGTCCAGCGTTCAGCGTCAACCTCGCGCGCCAGAGCATTGAGGATATCACGCTCGCTGCGCGGTCCCAGCTCGATGGTCACGCGTTCCTCGGCGCGGGCGCGCATCCCCACGCTGATATAGGCGCGGTCGATCACGAGGTCCTCGCCGCCTGTTGCGATGCCGCGCACCAGCACATGGATATGCGGATTGTCGGTGTTCCAGTGATCGACGGCGACCCAGTCAAGCCTGGTGTCGAGATCGCTGGCCATATCGGTCATCAATTCACGCGTGAAGGCGCGCAGGTCGCCCATCTCGTTCGCATCCTCAGGCGAGACGATGAAGCGGAAGTGGTGCCGGTCGTCCTCGCAGCGCTCGGCAAAGCTGTCCCCATCGGCCTCGTCTGACGTGGCATCGAACATCCGGCCCTGCGATCCGTCGCGCGTCGCTCCCTCGCGCTGAATATAATTGATATGACGCGCGAGCGGCGCGGACCTGGGCTGGGACTGCCATTGGCGAACCACGCGGGCCTTGATCAGAACACGCCGCCCAAATGCGCTTCTGCTGCGCCTCAGGGCAGCGAGCCTACCGCGTCCAAAATGTCCCGTGCCGCGACCGCCTGAGCCGCCTGCCTTGAACCGTGTGTATCCAGCTTTGTGAGAGACCTGCGCCACACGGCCGAGGAGAGTCTTGGCCTTTTTGTAGGAGCGAGCACCGCTGTCGCGCGAACGCCCCGGCTCGATATTGAAATCATCGTCAGCCATGCCGCGCAATCAGAGGCGATGGCGCCTTCACCTTTGAAAAAACACAGGAAATGAGCAGTGGCGACGGCACGGGAGTCGTCCAGACGGCGCTAATTGCCCAGGAAAACCAACCACATGCAGCCCGGGCGACGGCGCTGCTTTTATCTTGCCATCCTCTCTTACCCTTTCTGACCAGCCCGCAACTCGTCCGCAAGTCTTCGCTAGCGGACGACGCGAGACGCAGCCATGCGCGCCTGACCGTCATTGGTCGGCGACCGTGGAGACGGGCACAAAAAGATCATGCGCGGGCCGTACCGGGCGGACAAAAGCGGTGCCCGAGGCCTCCGGGAGACCCGGATCGCCGGGCGTATAATCGGAAGCGGGAACAGGTTCAGCGGGCGCGCCCGGAGCGTCCGCAGAGTGCGAACCCGCCGCGACAAAGATGCGCCCGGGCTGCAGCAGGGGCGCAATCTTCGCGACATAGCGGCGGGTCTCGTGGGGAAGCGAGCGCCTTCCGGCAAGCCAGGCCTCGTAGCGTCCCGGCCCCGCATTATAAGCTGCAAGGAAGCCAGCTACGCCGTAGCGGTCATACATTTCGCGCAAGTACGATGTGCCCGCGAGGATATTGTCGCGCGGGTCGAAAGGATCGCTGCCGAGCGAGTACCGGTCGCGCTGGCGCGCCCAGGTGCCGGGCATGAGCTGCATCAATCCCATCGCGCCTGCCGACGACACCGCGCGCGTCCGGCCCGCACTTTCAATGCGGATCACGGCATAGATCCAGTGCTCGGGAATGCCGAAGCGCTGCGAGGCCTCGCGCACATGCGCTGCAATATCGATCGAAGCTGCGTGCGTTTGCGCTGCGCGCGATTGCCCGCTCGCTTGCAGCGGATACGCAAGTGCCATTGCGGCGAGAAGCGCGGTTAGCGCGATACCGCGGCGCACGGTTCAAGCCTTGCTGGCGCGGCGCGCGGGGCGCGACCACATCAGTACATGAGAGCCGTCATCGGATGCGAACAGATTGGCGCGTATCGGCCGGGCGAACGCCGGATCGTCGATCAGCACCGCGATATAGTCGCCGGCCTTGTCGCCGACGCGCTTCCAGCCCGCACCAACTTCGTGGACGGCGTCATCTTCACCCACCATGATCCGGTAGTCCGGCGCATTTCCGGTTTCGGACGGTTCCGCAGGAACGAGGGCGAGCCTTGTATCGAGTGTGAGCGTCTGCAAACGCCCTTCGAAGCCATCGCGGGTCGCTGTGAATGTGCCGATATAAGTCATTGATCGTCTCCTTGGTTGTTGATTGAGGTTGCAACATTGTTTGGCTGCGCGAACCAGATATGCGCGCCATCACCGTGCTCGTCGGTCCAGACGGGGCTGGCCCGGCCAAGCAAGTGATCGCGTGCGATGGGTCCGAAATAGCGCCCGTCGAAGCTGCCTGACGCGCGCCGGTTCATGACGAATATCTGGTCTGCTGCGATGATCCGGCAGCCGTGCCAGACCGGCAGAGCGCGCCCGATACTGTCTGCCGAGCGCGCCACACCGGCGCGCGCACCATTGATGGTGATGGTCAGACCCTGCCTGCAGACAGTGTCGCCGGGACGCGCCGCGATTTCCTTCAGCAGCGGAATTCCCGTCGGCAGATAACCGCGTGTCGCAAGGTAATCGCGCAGCCGAGGCGGCGGATCGATCGCCACGCGCTCGCCAACCTGCAGACCTGCCGTGCCGCGGATATGATACAGCCCCGTCGGCACACTGGCGGTCGCATTCCAGATCAGAACGCGCGAGAGCGGCAGCACGGCGCTGACCAATGCGGCAGCACAGACAGTGCCCGTGATGAGGACCGTTCGACGCTTCATGGCCGAAGATTCCGGTAGCGCAGCCAGACGCGGTGCCGGTCTGGATGATAGGCGCGTGGCTGCATTCCAGCTGCAAGCCGGTTGTGCATGTGCCGCCAGTGGTCGGGCGCGACATCGCACGGATCGGTGCCGCCTTGCTCGATTGCATCGATCAGGCCAAGGACCTGGCGCACTTTCGGCCAGCCCCGGACCGAGAGCAGTATCTCTGCACCCGGATCGACTTGCGGCACAGTGGAATAGGTGTCGCCCGCTGCGACTGCGCGCGCAATGGCGATAGCCGAACGAATGGTACCATACGCGTTGGACGCCCAGCGCACCAAAGCGAAGAGCTGCCCCGGCGTATAGCTTTCAACCCGTGTCCTGCGATCGATGATGCGCTGACCGACTGGCTTGCCGAAACGCAGCCAGTCTTCGCGCAGGCCTTCCTGCCACACCAGAGTGACGTGGGTCAGCGGCGGATCGCCGTCGCATCGCCCGGCGCTGCTGCGCGGCGGTGTCAGTCGGCCGACCGTGCACAGGCGCGGCGACGTTAGCAGGAATCGATAAGATTCCTTGTTAGGATAGTTAAGGAGCTCGCAAGACCAGCATTTCTGCGGGTTTGCGCTGCATTTCGGTTCCCGATAGTCCGAACTTCCGGTTCCTGATAGTCCGTGTGCGGGGGTTCCTGATAGTCCGAACATCACACCGACTTGTCCACAGGGGGCATGCCGATCCGCCGACGGGCGACATCGAAGGGATCGACGGGAATTGCCACGAAGCTGAGCCGCTCGCGGCCCAGCTGGTGGTCGAGCGAGAGGGTATAGCCCGGGAGCGGTTGACGCCGGACGATTGCGCGCATCTCGAAAGCGAACCGTTTGAGCGGTGAAAGCGCACCAGATTTGAGGTGAAGATGGGCAATGTCGAAGCTCCATCCGCCCTTTTGTTTGCCGCCATGCTTGCGCACGATCCGGTATAGCCAGCGCTCCAGGCCCCCGGTCAGCGTGAAATAGGCCGGGTCGATCGTGAGTACGAGCGCGCGGTCGATTACCGCTTCATAGAGCCAGTCCGGCACGATCATCTCAATGCCGAGCGCGCGGCCATTGCCATCGAGGCATTCGCGCCATTCGTTGATCCAGGAAAAGCGGTGGCGACGGCGTGCGCCCAGCTGGCGGATCGATGTCGCGATGCTGGTTGATTGCAGCCTGTCGAGCGCGGCTTTCAATCGCTCATAGGCGGCCTTGCCGGTACCGCGGCGGGTGAAGGCGAGAATTTCATGCGGCGTGGCGGCAATGAGCCGCGACGTCGGCTTTCCGGCATCGCGCGCCTCGACGATCTGGCTGGCCACCCAGATCAGCACATCGGCGTCCCATATGGTCGCCATGCCATGTTCGGCAGTTGCCTCGACAAGAATTGAGATGTCGCCCATACGAAAGTCGATGGGCTTCACCCGCTTCGATTTGGCGAGGCTGAAAAAGGGCCATGCCATCAGGTCCTGCGCATCGCGCGCCGCGATGGCTGCGCTGGTTCCGACGAACAGATCGAGCTGCTGTGCTGCGCTGGCAAAGGTCGTGCGGGACGCCATGGAACAGGCCCTCAGCGCCGAACCGGGCCGGTGTAGCCGTCAATCCTTTTGGCCGGATGGACCACGCCCTTGCCCGGATCGCTGGTCGAGCGGCGCACCCCTTGTTCGGCCCAGGCATCGAGATCCTCGCGCCGGTAGACGATCCGCCCGCCGAGCTTGTGGTAGACGGGACCGGTCCCGTAGCAGCGGTGTTTCTCGAGTGTACGCGGCGATAGGCCCAGATGAACGGCGGCATCGGGCGTTCGCAGAAAATGGGGGCGAACTGGTTCTGGAACGGCGGTCATGGGTAATCTCCGCAACACATGGGATGGATGGTGCGGCGAGCTGCCGCTTGTTGCAGAGAGTGATGGCGGGCAATTGTTCCCATGGAGGAGCGACAGAACTACGCGAGAACAATTGTCGCCCGTACCTTGCTGCCCTGCCCCCAAATATGGGTCGCTGGCCGTGCGGACGCACCATCGCCCACCCGATCATGAGCGATGCCCCCAACAAGCTCCGCACCGCGAACAAGGCGGCGGCAAAGGATTGCGTGCGGAGCCAGGGACCGGGACTTGTCGGTCCCGCCAGCTTCGCGCCGGCCCGACCCGCTGCCGGTTCTCAGTGCGCGCGGGGCCCAAAACGAATATGCCGCGCCCTCAGGAGCGCTGCTAGAGGCAGCGCGGGACAGAGCGCGTCCCCAGCCCCGCTCCGCTTTTCGCAGCCATCACTCCTGCATGCGGAGACGCAAAGAGGCAGGAACCGGAGAAGGCTCCTGCCCAATCGCGCGTCAGAACTCGAGCATCGCACCGGGCACAGTATGCACTATGCGGTTTGCCAGATGCGGCGGCACCGCATTGTAGTCGCCCTCATCGAAGGCGAAATGACCAAGGTCGTCATCCTCGACGACATGCTGGTCGAAGAAGCTGTGCAAAGCACGCCGTTCAGCAACAGCCAGAGCTTCGAAATAGCTGTCCGAGCTCGATACAGATTGAGTGAGTGTAGCCATGATATCCTCCTGATGCCTGCCTTGAAACGGCAGGAGGACCGGCGGACGGGCGTGCAGGTGCCGGGTCACAGGATCGCCCGCACGGGCGACCACGAAGTGGCGTTGGGGGAAACGATTTTGTCGAACTGCAGCGCAGCGAAAGAAGACAAAATGGTGGGGCCCCGCCGTCCTTGATGCGGTGGCTGCACGCCCGTCACAATAAGATTTCCGTGGGTCAGCCCCTCCCCGCTCTTACGCTCCTGAACAACACAAGGAGGGGCCCTGTCCGGTGAGGACAGGACCCCTTCGGGAGAGATCAGTTGGGAAAGATCAGTCGATTTCGGGAGCGTCGCGATTATCGCTTTCGCCGCCAGATTCACCGCTCTGACTATTGCCGCGCGAGAGAAAGTCGACCTTGTCGGCGAGGATCTCGCAGCCGTACCGCTTCACGCCGTCCTGATCGTCCCACTGGGTGTAATGCAGACGGCCCTGTACCGACACCAGCTGGCCTTTCGAGCAATACTGGCCGACCGTCTTGGCGAGGCCGTTGAAGCAGGTCACGCGGTGAAATTCGCTGTCCTTGGCGGTGTAGCCGTTTTCATCCTTGTAGGTCTTGCCGTCCTTGTCGCGAGCGGGGCGATCGGTGACGACGGTGATCCCGGTGACGCTGGTTCCGCTCTTGGTTTCCCGTGTTTCGGGATCGCGGGCAATGCGGCCGGTGAGGATAACGATATTGGTCATGATAAATTCTCCTTCAGCTCTCAACCCGGAAACCATTTCCGGCTTGCGACCGTCGATGAGAAACAGGGCATGGGAGGACTGCACCGCAGGCGCGCAGCGCCAAGGGAAACCCGTTTACGCCGGGTGGTGCGGGCAGCCCGCGCAGCGGGCAACACGGCCGGAAAGAAAATGGGTTGCCGGGCTCAGCTGACCTGATTCAGACAGGTTCGCAGGAAAAGCCGGACTGGGTTCGGAGTGGGCATGAAGGCAGCGCCATGGTCCAACGCTTTATTCGCAGGCCGCGGTGCCTCCGCTTGCAGCAAGAAGGTCCATGAAATCGCGGGCAGCGCCGCAATCAACAGGAGACTCCAACACGGCTCAAGGTCAGAGGCAGACCCAAGCCTATGAGGCAACCCCTACCAAGCGGAGCGCTTCTCCCGGCCATGCTCAAGGCCGAAATTGATCCGGCAGCGCTCGATACCCAAGGCCATCATCTCGGGGCTAACCGGCGACACATCGGTTGCAAGGACATGACGTAAAAGGAGATCACTGCGAGTTACGGTGACAAGCTAGCCTTTTTCATTTCTGCGCCATCAGGCGTTACGTTGCTTGCATCAGAGCGTTCGGGACTATCGCGTTTGTCACATGCAGCTCCCACAGCTTCTTGCGGTCCACAGGGCAGCGCGCCGCCTTCTTCTTCCCATCGCAAAAGGTCTCTATCCTTCTTCTCGATCACCATATGGAATTCTCCAAATTGAAGCGGCGACGCAGCAGTCAATCATCGTATCAAGCAGAGGCCCAGCGTCTACAGAACCGTTAGTATCACAGCGCCGATAGCACTGTTCCGGTCGCCTGTTCGGGACAGGGATGGCACTTGCACGACACATTATTCATTTCAGGTCGCGGCTCTCCTGAAAATTGCCTTGCGCAGAAGAAACCCCGCGCATGAGCGTGTCATACGCGGGGTTTCAAAGCGGCCCAATTGCACCTGCGGCCCGCAGGGCTCCGGGGGGACGTCGGGACCGCCTGTTCGGTGAGCGATGTAAAAGACGCTCGATGTTCCTTCCCGCTCGCGTCACATGTCTTTCATGTCGTGATCCGGCATCGTCCGCATATCGTGACCTGCATGCGGGTCGGCGTGCTCGGCTGTCGGCGTGACCGCGCTGGCATCTGCCGGTAAAATTGGCGTCACTGGTGCCGCGCGCGAGTTGCCGGAGCGCGGCCTGGTTGAGGCCTCGCCCATGCTCTCAGGGGAAGTTCCTGCGGTCACTGACTGCGTCTCGCGGTTAGCATCCGAGGAATTTTTCGGACCCTCAACATCGAGGGAAGCTGTGGCAGCCGATGGCACAGTTCCGATGGTAATTGGCGTCTGCGCGTCAGGTGCCGAAACCCGCGATTCGTCACACCCGGCGAGGAAAAACAGGGCACCCACGACTGGAGCGAGACCGGCGGCTGTCATCTTCGATTTGCTTTTGCGCATCATACGATTCCCTTACAGCCAGGAAATGCCGAGATGGTTCTGGCCATGCGCCAGTTCGCCTCCGAGGAACCCTTGGGCGAGAATGAGCACAGCCATCGAAGCAAGCGCAATGCGCAGCATCGTCCGGCTTTCCGGGCGGCGGTGCGCGAGCGCGGCGAGTACAACACCCAGAACGGCAATGAGCATGCCGTTCCAGCGATGGAGCTGCATTGCCGTATCCCCGCCAAACCACAGGCCGGTATGTATCCACCCGAATATGGCCGCGATGACGGCGCCGCCCGCACCGCCGTAAATGAGCACGCGTACGGCGGGCTCCAAGCCGGCTTCTCTACGCTTACCGACGAAGAGCTCGGCCAGCGCGGCCATCAGAAACAGGGCAATCGGGAAATGTATCGTGGCGGGATGCAATCTCTTGAGCACACCGACGATGCCTTCCTCGTTCACATCGGCGGCCTCACCCGATGCTTCGTCGTGCCCGCCGGAAGCATGAGCGTCGCCCGAAGCTCCATTCGATAATTCCTGGGCTTCACCAAAGTTGTCTGCTGGACTGCCTGTCGCAGGCGCAGCTGCGCTCTCGGCCCCGCCATGCGCTTCGTCGCCATGCGCGTGGACCGGGCTGACCCAAAGAAGACTTGCGCAAACAAGCGCCAACAGCTGGATTGGCTTCATACTGACGAGTGCCCTTTCATGGCGGCTTACCGCTGTCCTACAGAATGTTACGCATCTGGAGCTCTCATCTCTCAGAACAGTTTCTTGAGGGTGCACTAGCGCGGGATGCATTCGAATTTCACGTGCTGGGCAATGCAATGTTTGGCCAAATTGCGACCCATTGCAGCGAGCGGACCCCGGGGAGCGTTAGCACACCCACCCGGGGCGCCGGTTCCTAATCGCGCTGCGCCATGTCCTGCTGGGCAGCCATCTGCCCCATCATATCGTGCATCATCGTCATGCGCTGGTGACAGGCCGCCATCATATCGGCGTCGCCCCCCTGCATCATGCCCGCCATGTGTTCCTGCATCTTTTCGCGGTGCTCGGCCATCAGCCTTTGGCGTTCGGCAGGATCGCTCGCGGCGCGGGCCTGCTGCATCAGCGCGCGCATTTCAGCCATCTTCTCACGATGGGCTGTCATGGCCTCGGAATCCTGCATCATGTGGCCACTGTGATCCTGCTGCTGTGCTGCAGCTTGATTTGCATGGTCATGCTGCTGCTGTGCCATCACCGGGGAGGCTGTCAGGCCGGTGGCGAGCAATAGGGCTAGGGCTGTGCGTTTCATCGTCGAATTCCCTTCTTTGGTCATGTGGTGGATGCCTTGTGCATTCATCTCCTTTACGCAGCGAACGTCGCTTCCCCTCAAACAATCACGCAAAATATGGTGGCGGCGAAGGGCAGGCCAACAGCCGAGCCGGTTGCAGCATTACTGATTTTCAGCCACGTTTCCGGCATAAGCCGGGAGAAAAAAGAGAGGTAACGTCATGACATCGGAAAAGACGCCGGGAATGCCGCAATGAGCGCGGTCAACGAAGACGGCAGCTGGGAAGTCCCGGAACCGGATCACGCCGAGCTGGTGCAGATGCGCATTCGTCTCATAACGCTCGAAAACATCGTTCTTGGCCTGCTGTCCGGAGCGAGCAGTGAGCAGATTGAACAGATCAGAAAGCGCGCGGACATGATTGAGCCCCGTCCCGATGCGAGCAGGCACCCCCTCACCGAACTGGCAGCGAACGACATGCGCAAATTTCTTGACCGCGCTGCTCGGCTTGCCGACAACGCGGATGATGGAGAGGCTGAGTAATCTGGCAATGCAGACGCGATTGAGGACCGAAAATGCAGGCCAGGCGCGGCTTTGTGATGCACATATCTGCGGTGTCCTGGCAAGGTGACCAGAACCCACTGGCTAGTCTATATTTGCGGCAGCTTGATCGCGTTCGTCTGGGAAATCTACCAGATGCCGTTTTTCGTTCCGGGCAATCTCGAACCCTATGAACAGACCATTCGCTGCGGCATTGCGAGCTTGGGCGATGGACTTATCCTGCTCGCAGCCTACTCGCTCGCAGCCATCAAGGGCGGGCGCGCCTGGTTTCGCCGAGGCGCCAGGATATCTTATGCAATTTACTTCGGTTTCGGCCTTGTCATTGCAATCGCTGTCGAAATCATGGCGACGTCGCTACCGTCAGACAGCCTGCTGAGCTGGCGCTATAGCGATCTGATGCCCCATGATCCATTGACCGGCATGGCGCTGATCCCGATCGCGATGTGGACGATCGTGCCTCTGCTAACCATCCTTCTGGTTCGGTTTGCTCAAACCGAGCGCAACTGAACTGAAAGCAGTCTCAACGAGCGACTTGGCCATGTCTCGCCCGGCGCTTAGTCCTCGGGAACCTGTTGGCCAGCAAGACGAAGCCCGAGATCGCGATAATTGTCCCGCCGATGCCGAACAGCAAAAGCCACCAGCTGTTGATCCGGTCGCGCTGCGTCCAGTCCATGATGTGCAGCCCCCAGATGAAATCGAAGAACCGCCACGTGTCGCTTCGCGCGGAGAGGACCGCACCGCTCGATGCATCGACATAGACGCGCGTGTTAGCCACGTCATTATAGGTGATTTGCCATGCAGGAAACGGGCCCCTGAATTCGGTGCCAACGCTTTCGTCGACCAGGCGCGCCGCATGGATGGATGTTTGCGGACCGACCCAGGCGCGCCGCGCAATTGAACGTGCCGTGGCTGCGGGAATGGGAGATAATATCCGACCGCTTTGTGGCTCATGCAGGCTCACCGCGCCATCGGCTCGCCGCACCTCAGTAACAGTCTTGCCATCAAGAACCCGGGTCGTGATTGCGGTAATGTCATCGCTGTCGGACAGCCATCGCGGGATGGCGGCATCGTCGGGAAGCGTTTGCGCTGCACGCGAGATGACGTGCTCGGATCGTACTTCCTCCAGATCGAGAAAGGACATCAGAGCTCCGGTGGCCATCCACACAAGCACCTGGAGGCCGACGAAGATCGCCAGCCATTTGTGCAGCTTGCTGCCCAGGATATGCAGGCGCAGCTTGAACGAGCGTTTGGCCACCCGGTTGCCCCCTCGCACTCCGATCAGCGGTTGCGCGGCGCGCGCGATGAAGAATGGTATTGCACGATCTTCCAGCCATCGGCGTTATGGGCAAGTACGGATGTTGCCACGCCTTCGCGGTCGATCACCCGCCCATCCGTCAGTTCGATCCGGTAGGTATAGGTCTCGCGCCCGTAAGCGAGATGCCCCATGCGGGTGACCGCGACGGTCGGATCACCGAAGGTGAAACTTGTAATTGCATCCAGTTCGGGCCCGAGATGATGCTCCATATAATGCGTGAAGCTGCCTTCGTCCTTGCCGTTCTCGTAAACGAAAGATTCGTCTACAAAAAGGGCATCCATTGCGTCAGCGTCGCGGGCCATCAATGCCTCACGGTAGGCGACCAGAGCCACTTCTGCACCAGCGACATCGTCGTTCATGGCCGCCATGTGATCGGCATGGTTCATGCCTTGCGCCGAATGGTCCATCTCCATCGCGTCAGTTTGTTCCTGATGCGCCGAATGATCCATGGTCTGCGCCATTGCCGGTACTGCGGAAACTGCGAGGGCCGAAGCCATCAAACCTTGAATAATCATCGACTTTTTCATTAGTTATTCCATTTTTTTAGAACCAGAACCGGACACCGACGACATAGTTCGTCACGCTCGGGTCTTCGCCGGCCGCACGGGCATAGGCGGCACTATCGCCTATCCGCCATTCCTGAGAGACGCCGATATACGGCGCGAATTCGCGTGCGAATTCATAGCGCAGGCGAAGGCCTGCTTCGATTCGGTCGATCCCCGCGCCAACTCCCAGCTCCGGAATATCCTGAGCCGAAAGTGCAAGTTCCGCGCGCGGCTGAAGGATCAACCGCTGGGTGATGCGCTGGTCAAGTTCGCCCTCGATGCGGGCCGTCACATCGCCCTTGCTGGAAATAAACGCCGCAGCATCGACTTCGAACTTGTAAGGGGCAATACCCTGGATGCCGATCACCGCATGGGTGCGTTCAGGTCCGGTCAAGTCTTGTCGGACACCAGCCTGGAAGTCGAAAAAGGGTGCGATGGCGCGGCTCCACAGAGCCTGCACCTCGGCCCCTTCGATCGGTTCGCCGAAGCTGCCCTCGCCTTCCGATTTGAACCAGAACTTATTGATATCGCCGCCGTAATAACCCTGAACGTCCCAAAGATAGCCGTCCGCGCCTTCGCGCGCCCGGTATTCCACGCGGTCGCCCTGTATCCATAGCCGCATGCCGCCATCGGTTTCGCGGACCAGCTCCTGCCGGGCTTCGTTCATGGCTTCCTCGCCCCAAATTGCAATACCGGCGCGCGCGGGGCCGCTGCCAGCTTCGGGCGGAGGCGGGAGGAGCGGGATCATATCGTCGGCAGACCCTTGCATTGCGGAATGATCCATTCCCTGCATGGCTGGTGACGGCGCGGAAACCTGGCCCATCTGACTGTGGTCCATCTGGCTGTGGTCCATCTGGCTGTGGTCCATCTCGCTCTGGCTCGCCTGGCCTTGAGGCATATCGCCATGATTCATCTGGCTGTGATCCATTTCCATGGATTCCTGACCGGACTGCGCCATGGGCATCTCCATGCCCGAACTTTCTTCACCTTCGGCCATCGCCCCTTGGCTCATCTGCGAATGATCCATGGTTCCGTGATCCATCGCCGGTTGGTCGCTGGCGGTCGGCTCGCAGGCGCCGTCCGGAACGGCATGGCCCATGTCCCGATGGCGCTGCGCTTCCTGCGCACACCTATCCGCAGCGTCATGGTCCGTGCGCGTCTCAGCGCCGGGCTGGGGTCGGCTGGTGTCATGCCCGGCGTGCTGTGCCAAAGCCGCTGCCGGCAGCATCGTTCCGGCAGCGAGCGAGGCAAGCAGGCTTGCTACAAAAGTCTTCATGCTTCGCTCCCGTCCGGATTGGCGACCGTGACGATCTGAAACATCCCGGCGTGCATGTGGTAAAGAAGATGACAGTGAAAGGCCCAGTCACCCGGCTCGTCGGCAGTCAGGTCGAATTGGGCGCTGCCGCCTGGCTGCAGGATTACCGTGTGCTTCAGGGGCTGGCGATCCGCAGGGGCGCCATTGACCAGTTCGAAGAAATGGCCGTGGAGATGGATCGGATGCGCCATCATCGTGTCGTTGATGAGCTTGACCCGGACCCGCTCGTCATAGGCGAAGCGGATCGGTTCGTCGGAGACGGCGGAAAACTTCTTGCCGTCGAACGACCACATGTAGCGCTCCATATTACCGGTCAGATGGATTTCCATCCGCCGGGACGGCGTTCTGCCCTCCTGGTGGGGCGTCAGCGCGCGAAGCTTGCGATAATCGAGCGTGCGATGGGGCACATCGGCAAGACCGATTCCGGGATCGCCCATGCGATCCACCGGATTCATCGACACCATGTCGAGTCCGGGGCCAACCTCGACGTCCGGAGGCAAAAGGGACGTATCGCGCATCTGCATGCCCGACATGCCTGCCATCCCCGCCATTGGGTCGCCGTCCGGCGTTCCGCTAGAGCCATGATCCATGCCCGCCATGGCATCATCGTTTCCGTGGTCCATGCCAGACATGTCACCACCAGTGCCTGCACCGTGGTCCATACCGCTCATGCCCATGTCGGCCATGGTGAGCAGCGGCGGATCACGCAGCGGAGGGATTGCTGCGCGCGCGCCGGGCCTGCTCGCCAGCGTCGCGATGCCCATGCCAGAGCGGTCCATCGATTCTGCCACCAGCGTATATGCAGCCTGCTCACCGGGGGTCACGACGACATCATATGTCTCGGCCACGCCGATCTGGAACTCGTCGACCTCGACCGGCTCGACATTCTGCCCGTCCGCCTGAACAACGGTCATCGGCAGGCCGGGAATGCGGATGTTGAAGAAGGTCATCGCCCCGGCATTGACAAAGCGCAGGCGCACCCGCTCACCCGGCCGGAACAGATACTCCAGATTGTCAAGCGGGCCATGGCCATTCAGAAGGTAGGTATAGGCTGCGCTCGATACGTCCAGGATGTCAGTCGGCATCATGCGCATCTTCGCCCACATCCGGCGGTCCTCACCCGACAGCGGATAATCATCCGTCCAGGTGTTCTGGTTGTAGTTGAAGTAGCCCTCGCCCTTCTTGAGCTTGTCGAAGATCGTGTGCGGCGACATCTCGCTGAATTCGCTCAGCACCACGATATATTCGCGGTCGGCTTGAACCGGATCGGCACCTGCGGGATCGACCACGATCGGGCCGTAATGGCCAGCCTGCTCCTGCAGCCCGCTATGCGAATGCCACCAATAGGTTCCTGCCTGCCTGACCGGGAATTCTGCGGTGAACGTTTCGCCCGGCTTCACTCCCGGAAAACTCACTCCGGGGACACCGTCGAGCTGGAACGGCACGAGCAGGCCATGCCAGTGGATTGAAGTGTCTTCTTCAAGCTGGTTGTGAACGTTGAGCCGGACTGTCGTCCCTTCCCGCAGGCGCAGGAGGGGTCCGGGAATGCTGCCATTGACAGCGATAGCACCGCCGCGGCGGTTCCCGGTTGAAAACGCCGATCGCGCCACCGTCAGATCGATATTGGGGCCAGTTGCCTCGTCGATACCCTTGCGGGCCGCGCCGGTCAGCAGATCGGCTCCGCGCGCCCAGGCCGGAACAGCACCGGCCAGACCAAGCAGGCCCATGCCGCCCGCTCCTGCTCCAAGAAATTTTCGTCGATTGACGGAGATCATACGTGCGGCTCCTGATGTGACATACACCGACCCTTACGCGCCCGTCAGCTGAACCCCTCAAAGTTTTTAACCCGTTCTCTCAAACGATTCCGGGCGCGATAGATCCGGGTCTCGATCGCCTTCTCGGTCGTCCCGAGCAGCGCGGCGGCCTCGGCCTGGCTTCTGCCCTCAACACTGACGAGCACGAGCGCTTCGCGCAGGCGTATGGGTAACTGCCCGATCTCCGCCTCGACGAGCCTGAGTTGCTCACGGCTGGCTGCAAGGATTTCGGGATCGGGCGTGTCGTCGGCCACCGCCTGTATCTCGTCGGAACCCGAAAAACCGAAGAAACCGACGATCTTCCTTCGGCGAAGTCGGTCGCGACACCGGTTCAGGACAATGGTTGTAAGATAAGGGCCGACGGGCTTGGAGGCATCGAGACGATGCCGGGTGAGCCAGACCGATGCGAGGCTATCCTGGACCACGTCCTGAGCGGAGGAGGAAGACCCCAGCATGCGCGTCGCCAGCGCAATCAGCCGCGCGATATGGGCTTCGACAAGAGACGAAAACGCCTGCCTGCTGCCGGCCACTACTTGCGCGACAAGTATTTGTTCTGAATTGCCTCCCTTTTTTACCGGCATGCGGGGTCAGCTGCGCGGGCTGTCGGTAAGAGCTTTGGACACTTGCTGGTCAAATCGTCTTTGCTGATCGGGGTCGAGAATTTCACGCATGTCGAAGACATGGCGGACCGTTGCTTTTTGGAGATCGCCCATGCGGGCATGAACCTCGTCGATGGCCGTCCCCACCCCGGGTCCGTATTCGTGTTCGGCTTCCATCGCCTGCGCGAGTTGGGCGTTGGCAGCGCGCGCAGAGGCCTCGAGCCTGGCCCGTTCCACAGCGAAGCGCGCTTCGAGTATCTCAAGGCGTTGCTTCTGCTCGTTTGTTAGCGTGAGTTCATCATGCACGAACGCATGCAGGCCCGTATCAGCATCGTGATTGGCCCAGCGATCCGCGCCGAGCGCACCGAGACTACCGGCGAGCGCCGCGAGCAGCACCGCGAGGGCAATATGCAATTTCTTCAATGTCTAGCGCTCCACATGCAGCAGCGCGGAGGGCGAGAGCCGCTCTCCGACAATGATACTATCAGCTATGCCAGGTTGGGAACCAGCAAATTGTGCAGGCCACCCGCTGGTGCCTGCGCCGGCTCCCAGACCGACGACGAACAGGCCCGCAAACAAGACCATCCTGCGGCGTCGTTCAACGATTTCGCCAAGCTGGCCTGCCCGTTGCCACACGCCGGTCATGAAATCGTCCGGAACTTTGAAGGAGTCCTGTGTGCCCAGCGTCCCAAGCATCGCATCGAGTGTCTGATTGTTACGCATCCATTGCTCCTGTCGGTTGCCCGCTTCCTATACGCGATAGAATACCCGAACCCTTAAGTTTCTTTTTTGAGGGCTGCGGCCCGGCTGTGCGTATCAGAACGTGCAACGAACAATAGCGAAGGTTGTTTGAACAGATCGGAAATTATGTGGTGAAAAATGCACGCCTCACAAAAGTGGGACGGGAGTTCACTCCTCTGCTTGGCCACAGCTGGCTCACACCGCTCTACGATCGTGCGATTGGCGTTTTCACGCGCGAGGCGAAATGGCGCCGGGAGATCGTCAAACAGGCTCGAGTAAAACCTGGCGACAAGGTCATGGATGTAGGTTGCGGCACGGGGACGTTGTTGCGAGCCTTCATGACCAGCTGCCCCCAAGCAGATTTATTAGGCGTAGAACCCGATCCGGCAGCGCTTGCGATCGCACGGCGCAAGCTTGGTCCTGCTGCGGGCCTCGTTCGATGGCACAACGGATTTCTCGACAGTCTCGACCTTTCGGGTGATCGGCGACCCGATACGATCGTCAGCTCGCTTGTTTTGCACCAGGTTCCCGTGTCGCAGAAGCGCGCGATCCTCGAGCAAATGGAGGCCTTGCTAGCTCCTGGCGGCATGGTGCTGATCGCTGATTACATGCGCCAGGACCATCCGCTCATGCGCGCAATGTTCCGCGCGACCGTTCAGCTTCTCGACGGTTTACCAGACACCCAGCCGAGCGCTGACGGAGCAGTCGAGAAATTGCTAGGCGAAATTTTCGCAAGCGCAGAGCTGCTCGCTCAGATCCATACCGCAACCGGAACCATTTCGCTCTGGCGCGGCTCCAAGAAAGGCATGTAACATGATCAAAGACAATCCATCGAAGCCGCTGCGGCGTTGGCTGACGGCATCGGTTCTTCTCACGCTTGCGGCCTGCTCGAATGCCGCACAGGCCGCCACCTACACGATGTTCAGGGACCCGGGATGTGGTTGCTGCCTGAGCTGGGCAGGACATGTCGAGGGCGGCATGGAAGCAGAAGTGGCTTCGGTCGATACTGACGATATGAGTGCGCTCAAGGCAGCCAAGGGCGTACCGCAGGATATGTGGTCGTGCCACACAATGGAAGTCGAGGGCTACATCATCGAAGGTCATGTGCCCGCCGAAGCGATCGCGCGGCTCCTGCGCGAAAGGCCCGAGGGCGTGACCGGCCTCGCCGTTCCCGGAATGCCGCTAGGCTCCCCCGGCATGGAAATGGGCGATCGAGTGCAGCCCTATGAGGTCATCGCTTTCGGTCCGGACGGCCAGAAAGTCTTCGCATCCTATCCGTAAACGCCGACCAGCCCAGATGACGGTAATTCAACAGGAGAACCATGATGTCAGAGCGTTCGCTCAAATCCTCGATCATTGCCTGGGGCTGGACACTCAGCCTGTTTCTGCTCGTCAGCTATTTGATCTGCATAGCTTTCGGCCTGCTCGCGCCCGAACGGTTCCATATGCATGAGGCCTGGGAACCGCTGCTTCCCGGATACGAATGGCTGACTCTGCCTGGATTTCTCGCAGGCGCAATCGGCAGCTTCTTATATGGGTGGTACATCGCGGTGATCGTGGTGCCGTTATACCGGTACTTCAGATAACGCTTGAGGAAATCAGACTGGCTTGAAACGGCGCTCTATCGATCGGAACAAGCACTTGGTTCCACGCGGGTGTCGGATGCGACAAAAGAAGGCTGGCGACACCAATCAGAATGACGCCTCGACAGGAGACGAACAATTTCGCGATATCGATCCAGCGACGATAGACGGGGTCTGCTCCTGCACACCGCCATAGGCGCAGTCATGGGTTTCGCGATCCTTCATCCGGTGACGACACTTGTCTACTGGTATGAATTCGGTGCCTCGAATATTGCCGCCCAAAGCAACGCGCTCGCTTTTCTGCTTGACCGTCTGTCTTCGGCATTCGCGTTTGAAATGCTAACGATGAGCGCTGTGTATGTGGCGTTGGGCGCTGCGATTGGGCTGGGGTTTGGTATTTATCACAGCCGCCTTTTGGATGAACGCTCGAAAGTTCGTTTCCTCGAACGCGAGCTTGAAGAAGAGCTACCTTTGCTCATTGCCCGGGGCGAAGGAGAGCATGTCGAGTTCAAGTCGTCTATGCGTTGGGACAGACGCGAAGAGCGCGTAAACCGGCGCCTGCAGCAGGTTGTCGTGAAGACAATAGCGGGTTTTCTCAACCATGAAGGTGGCACGCTCTTGATCGGCGTGGAAGATGACGGGACTGTTGCGGGCATTGAAGCGGATATGCGAACGCTCAAGCACGCGAACCAGGATGGATTCGAACGACTTTTGATGGACACTGCAAGAGACGCCCTGGGCGGGGATGCTTGTGCCCTGGTCCATAGTCGTTTCCATGGGCTTGGCGGGCTGACCGTTTGCAGGGTGATCGTCGAGAAAAGCGTGCATCCGGTCTACTACACCGAAGGGGGTGTCGCTCATCTCATGCTGCGCACCGGAAACAGTACCCGGGAGCTGGATGTTCGCGAAGCTCAGGCGCACCTTCAACGAAGAGAAGCCGGGCCGATGTAACTATAACCCGGGCGCACACAGGCGCCTGGAGTCTCGCAGAATCTTTTTTGAGGGGTGAAGCCCTGCCGAACGTACTGTTCGGCAATGATGTTTCTCGAACGGGAGGACATCCATAGGGGAATGTATTGCAAGACCATGGTCACGATCGAACGGGCAATACCGCAGGCTCCATAACGCTGCTGGGCGGCATCGCCATGGGCACCGGCGTTATGATCGGTGCAGGCATCTTCGCACTCACCGGGCAGATCGCCGAACTTGCTGGCCCCCTCTTTCCGCTATCCTTTATCGCCGGGGCGCTGGTCACTTCATTGTCGGCCTACAGCTACATCAAGATGTCGAACAAATGGCCCTCATCGGGCGGCATCGCGATGATTTTGCAAAAAGCATACGGGCCCGGCGTCATCGCCGCATCAGCCTCGCTGCTGATGGCGCTGTCTATGGTCATCAACGAAAGTCTCGTGGCAAGGACCTTCGCAACATATGCGCTGCGTCCGTTCGATCTCGAGAGCAGCGGATGGCTCGTTTCTCTGGCAGCGCTCGCTCTCATTATCTTTGCCTATTTCGTCAATGCAGCGGGCAACAAGTCGGTTAGCGGGTTTTCACTTATCATGTCGGCGATCAAGATCGGCGGCATTGCGCTATTTGCAGTAGCTGCGATCTGGGTGAGCGGTTTTTCATCAGGAGCATTCTCGCAGCCTGTAGCGCTGACCAACGCAGAAGCCCTGGTCGCCTCGGTTGCCTTTTCGATTCTCGCTTTCAAGGGCTTTACCACGATCACCAATAGTGGCGGCGAAATCGTCGATCCGCACAAGAATGTAGGCCGCACGATCATGATCTCGATTGGCATCTGCATCGTGGTCTATCTGCTCGTCGCTGTTGCGGTGGGCTCAAGCCTCAGCATCTCCGAGATTATCGAAGCACGCGATTATTCACTGGCGGCCGCCGCGCGCCCGGCGCTTGGCGATCTGGGTTTTTATTTCACCGTCGCGATCGCGATCGCCGCGACCACGTCAGGCGTCATCGCGAGTGTTTTTGCGGTGTCGCGGATGCTGACGATGCTGACCGATATGAAGATGATCCCGCATAGCCATTTCGGCATGAGCGGCGGGATCCGCAGCCACATGCTGGTCTACACTGTGGTCGTTGCCGGAACGCTGGCCGTATTGTTCGATCTTTCCCGTATCGCATCGCTGGGTGCCTTCTTCTATCTCGTCATGGACATGCTGGTTCACTGGGGCGTCCTGCGCCACCTGCGCGGGGAAGTCGGCGCGCGCGCCTCGGTGCTTCTCGCTGCACTCGCAGCCGATGGCGTAGTCCTGGCAGCTTTCACTGTCGCGAAATTGCGCAGCGATCCTGCCGTCGTGGCCTACGCCGTGATCGGGATCGCCGCCGTTTTTCTTGGCCAATGGTTCTACCTCTCGCGCAATCCCGGCGCACCAGCATCGCCCGAGAACGATGGAACGGAAGAGGCGAGTTGACCATGCACTTCCTTTCCAGGTGGGAAGCTCTCGAGGCGGGCTCCACTGCACAACCGTGCCCGGCTTGCGCATTGCCCAGTAGCGCCATCACGAAAAACAAACGGAGCGAATTATGACGACCCGAACAGCGACGGTTTACCGCATGGTGATGGAGGATCACGTTTGCCCCTATGGTCTCAAGACGATCGATCTCCTCAAGCGACAGGGATTCGAGATCGACGACAATCACCTGACAAGCAGGGAAGAGACCGACGCGTTTAAAGACAAGCACGAGGTCGAGACCACGCCCCAAACCTTTATCGAAGACAGGCGCATCGGTGGCTATGACGATGTGCGCGAATTCTTCGGCAAAAGCCGCTCGCAGCCCAAGGAGGGCGAAACCAGTTATCAGCCCGTCATCGCGATTTTCGCGGTAGCTCTGCTGCTCGCGCTCGGGCTGAGCTGGGCGTTCTTCGACAACCTCTTTACCGTGCGCGCGGCAGAATGGTTCGTGAGCCTGTCGATGACCTTGCTGGCTGTCCAGAAGCTGCAAGACGTGCGCAGCTTCTCGACCATGTTCCTGAACTACGATCTGCTGGCCAAACGCTGGGTCCCCTATGGCTTCGTATATCCGTTCGGTGAAGCCGCCGCGGGTATTCTCATGACCGCTGGCGCGCTGACCTGGCTTTCTGCTCCCCTCGCACTGTTTATCGGGACTATCGGCGCTGTCAGCGTATTCAAGGCGGTCTATATCGATAAGCGCGAGCTGAAATGTGCATGCGTTGGTGGCTCCAGCAACGTGCCGCTTGGGTTCGTCTCATTGACCGAGAACCTGTTCATGATGGGCATGGGTCTGTGGATGGGCGCGAAGCTCTTCCTATGATCATTGCGCTCATTCTTGCCGTCGCTCTGTTCCTCCTGGCTGTCGCCTCACACCTCGCGATCCTTGGTGTCGGCCACCGCCTCCTCGGCCGCAGGCGAGACTCGCTGGCCAAGCTTGGCGTCTCGCTGCTCGTCCTCAGTTCGCATTTTCTGGTCGCAATCCTGTTCGCGGTCGGTTTCTGGCTGGGCGGGGAATGGAACCTTGGAGGGTTCGACAAGGCCCCGGCGATGGACTGGATGGACTACTTCTATTTCTCGCTCATCAATGTGACGACACTTGGTCTGGGCGACATCTATCCGACCGACCACCTGAGGGTGCTCGCCGGCGTCGAAGCCCTGACAGGCTTCGCACTCATAAGCTGCTCGGCGCAGCTACTCTGGACCATGATGCATGAAGGAGAAAAAGCATGACTGAGAAGACGAGCCACTCGGACAAGGGAGGGGGAGGGAGCTACTGGCGGTTCATGGCCATGGTCTCGACCTCGACCGTTATCATGTTCTTCCTGATGTATGCCAATACCTTCACCGTTGACGACGTCTTCTGGAGCGAAACACGCTTCTGGATGATGTTTGTCATGGGCGCGATGATGCTGGTGGTCATGCTGCTCTTCATGTGGGGCATGTACAAGGACCGAACCAAGAACTTCATCATTCTTGGCGTTGGGGCTGTCGTGTTTGCCCTCGCTCTGTGGCTGGTGCGCAGTCAGACCACCGTCGACGATACCGAATACATGGCCGCGATGATCCCGCACCACTCGATCGCCATCATGACCAGTGAACGCGCAAGCCTGAAGGATCCAAGAGTGCGCGAACTCGCACAGGCTATCATCGTCGCCCAGCGCCGCGAAATCGCCGAGATGAAATATCTGATCGACGACATCGAGCAGAACGGGCCGCGAACCGAAGAACGCCTGCCAGAGGAGATGCAGCAATGAAAAATTTCGCGCTTATAGCGGCCATCGCATTGCCGCTCGCCGCCTGCAATTCCAACACCGCCCCGGGCAATGACCGCGAGGCCCAGTTAGATCCACCCGCAACTGCCGCCCCCATTGAGGATGCCGCCAGTGCACTGGCAAATGTCAGCCCCGGCCTGATGCTTCCCGAAACGATGAATAGCGCAGATATCGCTGCGCTGGGTGCGGAAAAATCCTGTCAATTCCGGCTGACCGAAATTGCCTTCCCGTCCTTCGTCTATGACGATAGCGGACAGGGCGTCATCAAGATCAACGGCACCCTCATTCCGGTCACTGCCGATGGCCCGGACAGCTATTCGAACGGCGAGCTTCGCATCAGGACGCGCATGCTGGATGATGAAGGCGATGCAGGCCTGCAAATGCAGGAGATGATCGTGGTTGCGCCAAGAGCCAAGGATGAATTCGGCTTCTGGGGCTATACCACCTGTCCCAGCGGCGGAGCCTGATTAAAACAGGGCGCACGGGCGAGCGATCCCTCGCCCGTGCGCCCGCTCAAGCTGGTTTTTCTTCTAGACATCATTTTGAGAAGGAGCGATCCCATGCCCGATACCAGGCCGATTGCCGTCTTCGGTGCCGGCGGGAAAACAGGCAGTGAGCTTTTGAAGCATGCCTTTGACCGCGACGTACCGATCCGCGCCTTTGAACACAATCTGCCCGAGCCGAGCGAGCGTATAGGCGAGTTCGAATATATCGAATCCGATGTTCTGTCGGATGATTTCGCACACCAACTCGACGGTTGCCGTGCCGTCATTTCGACCCTCGGTGTCGGGTTTGGTCCCAGCAATGCCATCGATCCGCCACCGCTTTATACCGAAGGAACACGAAATCTGCTCGAAGCGATAAAGCAAACCGACATAGACCGAATAACCGTGATCTCCGCGGCCTTCGTCGAACACCAGTCGAGCGTTCCAGGCTGGTTTGAGCTGACGGCCAAGCCTGCACTGTTCAACATCCTCGAACAGATGCGTGCGATGGAAGCGATGCTAAGTGACGTACCGGGCGTCAGGTGGACCGCTGTGCGGCCGGGCTGGTTGCTTGACGAACCCTATACCGGCGAATCCGTGATTACCGACGAACGGTTGGCAGATGGGTGCTTTCGATGCCGTCACGCGGATCTGGCAGCGAGCCTTCTCGAGTTCGTGCTCGAAGACACCTGGATCAACGCAAAGCCTGCCATCGGTCGGCCCGAAAACGAGAGCTTGGAGAGCCCTGCCGCCATCAAAGCCGAGCTGGGGATCGATTAAGCCTGGTACCAACGATTGAGGCGAATCGGACTGAACATCACAAATTTCGAGTAGGACACAAGGAAGCCGTATGTATTTCGAGACGATCAAGACCCCGGGTCTTTCGCAACTTTCCTACATTATCGGTGCCGGCGGGCAGGCTGCGGTCATAGATCCGCGCCGCGACTGCGAAATCTATGTCGACAAGGCCCGCGCCGAGGGACTGGAGATTACACATATCTTCGAAACCCATCGCAACGAGGACCTGGTCAGCGGCTCGCCGATCCTTTCCGAAATGACCGGCGCGAGGGTCTATCACGGGCCCAATTCAGCAGGCGAAGTCGTGTTTGCCGAGACTGCGCGCGAAGGCGATTGCTTTGAACTGGGACAACTGAGAATCGAAGTGCTTGAAACGCCCGGTCACACTGACGACCATCTCGCCTTCGTTATCCATGACAGCGAATATTCCGAAGGACCGGTTGGCGTCTTCACAGGCGATGCGCTGTTTGTCGGCGATGTCGGGCGAACCGATTTCTATCCCGAACGCAAGGAGGAAGTTGCCGGGCTGCTATACGATTCCCTGCAAAAGATTTGCCGTCTCGGAGACCAGGCAATCATTTACCCGGCGCATGGCGCGGGTTCGGTCTGCGGATCGGGTATGGCGGACCGGGAATTCTCCACGGTCGGCCATGAACGCCGCAATAATTCGCGCCTGCGTATCTCTGATCGCGACGAATTCATTCAGGCGAAAATAGCAGAGCACCATTACCAGCCGCCCTATTTCCGGTTAATGGAGCGGCTCAATCTGGAAGGCGCAGATGCTGCTCCGCGCATCATGCGCCCCCGCCGGATGGGGCTACAGCAAATTGCCAAGAGCGGCGCTGACCACCTGATCGACGTTCGTGAACCGCTTGGCTATGCCGGCGGCCACCTGCCGGGCGCGATGTGCCTTCCGGTGGGAATGATCCCGGCTTTCGCAGGGTGGTTCATCACCGAGGGCGAGACGATAGCGCTGGTCGCCTCCGAAGAAGACCAGCTTGCCAATGCGATGGCGCATCTGGTGCGCATCGGTTTTGACAACATCATTGGTGGTTACGTGGGCGTCGTTCCTGCAGCTGCACAGGGCGCGGCGATGCGCAGCGTTCCCATGATCAACACCGATGAAGTCGCGCAAAGACTCGACCAGAACGGCGGCCAATGGACCTTGCTCGATGTGCGTGATCTCGAGGAGCGCCAGCAAACCAGTATCGATGGCTCAGAACATATCTACGTCGGCGAGCTGAATACCCGCTGGAAAGAGCTAAAGCAGGATCATCACTACACGCTGATGTGCGCGAGCGGAATGCGCGCGAGCGTTGCTGCGGGCTGGCTGGCCAGCAAGGGTTTCGAGCACCTCGACATCTATCTTGGTTCCATGGGGGCGTGGAAGAACGCGTCCGGCTGAAGCGCGTAGCTTGAAGCGCGAAACTCTTGCAAAGCACGTCAAAATCTTTTGCGAGATTTTGCTCGTATGTGGCGGGTCAGCGTGCTCGTCGCTCAACTAGCGGCGCGACCGAGCGCCGTATCCATTGAATGACTTCCTGGTCCGCGAACGAAGACAAATGCCAGCGCCCCCAGGATAGCGATATTCTTGAGTAGAGGGCCTGTGTGGCCAGGGGCGATATGGATCGCGAAAGTTATCGGAACGAGAGTGAGAAATAGCGCGGTGCATGAGAGCCGAGTCATCCACCCCAAGGCCAGCGATGTGCCTGCACCGATGAACACCAAGCCAGACAGCCACAAAAGGATGGACGCATCACCAATTAAAACAACATGATCTTTCCATGGCGACAATGCCATCCGGTCGAGCATATATTCATGCGCAAGAAAATGCCCCACTCCGCCGATGATGAATATGAGGCTCAAAGAGAGGCGGAAGACCGGATCGATCAATCGCACTTTTGTGGCCCATGTCGCTAGGTTGTTTTCGACATTCCGGATCATAATGTACCCTCCACCCTCAGGTTGATGCATCGACGGCAAACTTACTGGGTGCGTGGACCTGTTTCTTCGGGCGGTGTTTGCGGTTCACCCAAAACGTTGACCGGCAGTTTCAGATAGATCGTGCCGTTTTCTTCTGCGCCAGGCATGTTCCCACCACGAATGTTGATCTGGATTGATGGCAGGATGAGACGTGGCATACCCAGCTGTTCGTCGCGCTCCTCTCGCATGGCCACAAATGCATCCTCGCCGATCCCGGCGTGGACATGGATGTTGCTGTGCTTTTGGTCTTGTACCGTAGTTTCCCACCGATGCTCCGAGCGGCCTTCCGGTAGGTAGTCGTGACACATAAACAGCCGCGTCTCGCCTGGTAGCTCGAAGATCCGGCGAATAGAGCGATAGAGCGTACGTGCATCGCCGCCGGGAAAGTCGGCGCGCGCCGTGCCGTAATCGGGCATGAACAGCGTATCGCCGACAAAGGCGGCATCGCCGATAACATAAGTCATGCACGCGGGCGTATGTCCCGGCGTATGGAGTGCCCGAGCCGATATGGTGCCCAGGTCGAAGCTGTCATTATCGGCAAACAAATGGTCGAACTGGCGCCCATCGCGCGGCAGGTCCACCCCGGCATTGAAGATCGGACCGAAGGTATTCTGCGTGACGGTGATCTGGCTGCCGATAGCGAGTCTGCCGCCTAGCGCGCTGCGAATGTAAGGTGCGGCGGACAGGTGATCGGCATGGACATGGGTTTCCAGTATCCACTCACATTTGAAACCCTTCTCCCGGACGAAATCGATCACCTTATCGGCGGACTTTGTCGCGGTTCGTGCCGCTGCGGCATCGAAATCGAGCACCGGATCGATCACCGCGCACACCTTGGCCGCGGGATCGGACACGACATAGGTCACCGTATTGGTATTTGTGTCGAAAAATGCCTCTACGTCAGGTTTCATCGAAAGCTCTTTTTGTATGCAGGTTGAAGGCGGGTCGGAGTGATCAGTCCTGCGCTCGGTCGACGTAATTACGGACAAAATCTTCCAGCGCCGGTTCATCGCAAACGAAGCCCATATCCGCCGCTTGCTGCAGCGCCGCGTCGCCGCCCATTCCCTGTTGCGCCGCCAGATGCATCATTGTGAAGGCCCCTGCGCGCTTGCCCGAAGCGCAATGGACCAGCACCGGCTTCGGGAGCGCTTCGACGCTGGCCCTGAATTCATCGACGAGTTCATCCGACATGGCGCCGCCCGCCACCGGCAGGTGACGATATTCGAGGCCAAGCGATGCCACAACTTCACCTTCCCGGTCCGGGGCGATTGGCTGATCCGCCTCATCCTGGCAGCGCAGGTTGACGACGGCTTTGTAACCATCCTCCGCCAAGGCGCGCAGGTCGCCCTCGGAAGGCGGAGCAGCCGAGACAGCGAAACTGTCGTTGAGGGTCTTGATGTGGGTCATAAGGAATATCCTGAATCTGGCTCAAAGCTCCCGGCCCGCAATAGCGCGGGGGCAGATTACGATTGACTTTATATGCACACCTTCGCATATATGCAAGTATGCAAGCCGAAGATATTCGCAAACAAGCCGAAAAGGCGGTGACCCTGCTCAAGGCATTGGGCAGCCACAACCGCCTGATGATCGCCTGCCAGCTTGTGGAGGGCGAGCGCAGCGTGGGCGAGCTGGCCAATTTGCTGGAGATCGGTGAAACCGTCGTCTCGCAGCATCTTTCGCTGATGCGCAAGGACGGTTTGGTCGCAGCGCGGCGAGACGGTCGCTCAATCCACTATTCCCTGTCCGGCGATGCGACACGGCGTGTGCTGGAAACGCTTTACGCCATCTATTGCAGTCCGGACGGCGAAGCCGGCAGCAGGCCCGGCGAGACAAGTTAATGACGGCTGCGCCCGCCTGATGGATATCGGTCTTGTTCAGGCGTCATTGTCGCTAGCCTCAGGGCTCCTCGTGGGGTTCTCGCTGGGTTTGATCGGCGGCGGGGGATCGATCCTCGCCGTGCCGCTATTGATCTATGTTGTCGGCGTTCGCGACACACATGTCGCAATCGCCACATCCGCTGCCGCCGTGGCCGCGAGCGCCTTGGCCAACCTGCTGTTACATGCCCGTGGCGGCAGTGTGAAATGGCGTTGCGCAAGTCTTTTCGCGGCATTCGGTATTATCGGTGCAGCGGCGGGATCGACTATGGGGAAGATGACACAGGGCGATCTCCTGCTGGGCCTGTTCGGCTTGGTGATGATCATTGTCGGCCTGTCGATGATACGCGAAAAATCGGGTGGGTCCGACCCGGATGTCCGCCTTACCGCAGCGACCGCATTGCGGTTGACCCCGCGGCTGGCGGCCGGTGGGTTTGTTGTCGGCGCACTGTCCGGCTTTTTCGGTATCGGCGGCGGGTTCCTGGTGGTGCCGGGCCTGGTTGCCGCGACGGCCATGCCGATCCTCAATGCGATCGGCTCTTCGCTAGTCTCCGTAACCGCTTTCGGCGCCACCACGGCCGCCAATTACGCATTGGACGGGCTGATCAATTGGCCGATCGCCGGGTTCTTCATTGGCGGAGGCGCGATGGGGGGCTGGCTGGGAACCCGGGCCTCGCACAGCCTCGCGGCGCGCAAGCGGACGCTAACATACATTTTCTCTGCAGTCGTGATCCTTGTCGGTGTGTTCGTCACCGGCGAATGGGTAACGACGGCTTTGTTGTGATCGCCGCCATTCGGCGTCATGTGTCCAGGCGCAGGCTCCGCAGCCGCAGCGCATTCGCGATCACCGATACAGAAGAGAGGCTCATGGCCGCCGCCGCGATCATGGGACTCAGCAGCAATCCGAAGAACGGAAACAGCACGCCTGCGGCGACCGGAATGCCAAGCGTGTTATAACCAAACGCGAAGAACAGGTTCTGCCGGATGTTGCGCATCGTTGAGCGCGACAGCACGATGGCCTGGACTACCCCTGTCAAATCACCGCGCACCAGAGTCACGCCTGCGCTCTCAATCGCCACATCGGTGCCGGTACCCATGGCGATTCCGACATCTGCAGCGGCCAGCGCGGGGGCATCGTTGATGCCGTCTCCGGCCATACCGACGCGGCGGCCTTGTGCCTTCAGCTCCTCAATCTTGCTGTGCTTGTCTTCCGGAGAGACATTGGCATGCACCTCGTCGATCCCCATTTCGCGCGCCACCGCTTCGGCTGTGCCACGGCTATCGCCGGTGAGCATCACCACCCGGATGTCGCGCGAATGGAGCGCCGCAATCGCCGCAGCGCTGGTCGGCTTGATCGGATCGGCTACCGCAATGAGACCTGCCGGACGGCCATCGAACGCGACGAACATAACTGTCTGGCCCTGCTTGCGACCGCCCTCCGCCGAGCCAAGCCAGACGTCATCGTCGATACCGACACGTCGCATCATCTTCTCATTGCCGATAGCAACGCGGCGGTCCTGCACGCTGGCCTCGACACCTTCGCCGGTGGTCGAGGCGAGGTCTGTGGCCTCGGCCGGCGATACGCCGCGCGCTTTTGCGCCTTCGACGATCGCATGGGCCAGCGGATGCTCGCTTCCCATCTCGACACCCGCGACCGCGGCCAGGAATTCGGTTTCGTCAATTCCGTTTGCAGGTGTCACTGCCACCAGGTCGGGTTTGCCCATCGTCAGCGTGCCTGTCTTGTCGACCACCAGCGTATCGATCTTCTCCAATGTTTCGAGCGCCTCGGCGTTACGGATCAGAATGCCATGCTGCGCGCCCTTGCCGGTACCGGTCATGATCGACATCGGCGTGGCAAGCCCAAGCGCGCACGGACAGGCGATGATCAAGACCGCGATGGCATTGACCAGCGCATAGGCCAGCGCGGGCGCGGGGCCCCAGATAGCCCAGACTATGAACGTGACGATGGCGATCACCACCACGGCGGGCACGAACCAGCCCGCCACCTGATCCGCCAAGCGCTGGATCGGTGCGCGGCTGCGCTGCGCTTCGGCTACCATCTGGACGATCTTGGACAGCATCGTGTCCTTGCCTACACCGGTGGCGCGCATGACAAAGCCGCCGGTCTGATTGACTGTCCCGCCTATAACTGTGTCGCCGGTTTTCTTGGCGACGGGCAGCGGTTCACCACTGATCATGGATTCATCGATTGCGCTCGAACCCTCCTCAATCTCGCCATCGACGGGCACTTTGTCGCCGGGACGGACGCGCAGACGATCACCGGTGGCCAGCTGATCGAGCGGCACCTCGCGCTCGTCGCCGGACCCGAAGATTTTGACCGCGCTTGGCGGAGCCAGTTCGAGCAGCGCGCGCAATGCGCTGGAGGTCGAGCCCCTTGCCTTGAGCTCGAGGACCTGCCCCAACAAGACCAAAGTCGTGATGACAGCTGCGGCCTCAAAGTAGACCCCGACCCGCCCCGAATGGTCATGAAACGCGGGAGGAAAAATATGCGGTGCAATTGTGGCCACCACGCTGAAAATGTAGGCGATCGCCACGCCGAACCCGATCAGCGTGAACATGTTGAGATTGCGCGTCTTCAGCGACTCGACGGCGCGGGTGAAAAACGGCCAGGCTCCCCACAGAACGACGGGGGTAGCGAGAGCGAACTGCGCCCATTGCGCATAGGCAGATTCGATAAGCTGGTCGAAACTGATCCAGGGAACCATGTCGCCCATTGCATAGACGAACAATGGCAGCGTCAGGAGCGCGCTCCACCAGAACCGGCGACGCATATCGATCAGTTCGGGATCGGGTCCATCGTCGAGCGAGACCATCTCCGGTTCGAGCGCCATTCCGCAAATCGGGCACGAACCGGGGCCGGGCTGCCGGATTTCAGGGTGCATTGGGCAAGTATAAATCGTCCCCTCAGGCACCTCTTCGACCGCATTGAGGTGCGCGCCCGACAGGTAGAGTTCGGGATCAGCAAGGAACTTGTCGTGGCAGCGCGAAGAACAGAAATAGTGCTCGGCGCCTTCATACGGCGCAATGTGCTTCGCGCCGTCGATCGCAACGCTCATGCCGCATACCGGGTCGATGGCAGTGCCCTCGATTACGCTTTCATCCTTGCTCACAACATTTCCTTCCTAGCTGTTCACGACGACGAATTGCCCCATCATACCTGCATCCTCGTGCTCGAGGATGTGGCAATGGTACATGTAGGGCAGGTCCGGGTCGGTGTTTTCCTCGAAGCGGACCAGTACGCGCACCTGTTCGCGCGGGTTCACCACCACGGTGTCCTTGTATCCCGTTTCCAGCGGCGGCGGCGCGCGGCCATTGCGCTCGATCACGCGAAACTGCGTATTATGGATATGGAAGGGGTGCGCCATCATCGAAGCGTTGGCGATCTCCCATATTTCCCATTGTCCGACCGGCACGCGTTCGTTGATGACATCCATGTCCATCGCCGCGCCATTGATCGACATTCCCCCGCCCATCATACCCATATCGATCACAAACCGGCGGGTTCGCACGGCGAGCGATGGATCGGGCACACCAAGCGGAGCAAGTTCGGCCGGCAGCCTGACAGACCGAGCCGTATCTGCGGGCCTGATGTCGAGAATGCGAAATACCCCGTCGGAAGGATCACCGTCATTTCCACGACCCATCATCCCGCCGCCCATCATGCCGCGACCCTGTCCGCCCATCATGCCCATCATGTTGTCCGGGCTGCTGGCGATAAGGCGCAGCGGGCGCCCTTCGGCGAGATCAAGGATGATCTGCGCCCGCTCCCCCGGCGCAAGCCTGAGCGACCGGACAGAATGGGGGCGATCAAGCAAGCCGCCATCGCTCGCAATAAGCTGCATCGGCCCACCGCCCTCAAGCGAGAAATCATAGAACCGTGCGTTTGATCCGTTGAGAAGGCGCAGACGAAGCTGTCCGGTCGCTGCGTCAAAGACAGCGTCTTCGGTGCCGTTGACGTAAATCCGGTTGCCACGAACGCCCATCATGCGCGCTTGCATTCCGCTTGGGCAAATCAGTTGACCGGACCCATCGATTATCCGGTCCTGTACGATCAGCGGAATGTCGTCGACGCCATATTCGCTCGGCAAACCGAGGCGCTCTTCTTGATCGTCACGGACATAGATCGGCGCGGCAAGTCCGGCATAAACCTGCGACCCGGCTCTGCGGTGCAGATGCGAATGATACCAGTAGAGCGAGGCGCGCTGGCGCACTTCGAAAGACGGGCTCCACCTCTCGCCCGGGCGGATCAGTTGATGCGGTCCGCCATCGGCAGAGGCGGGGAGTTCGAACCCGTGCCAATGGACCGTGGCGCCTTCGCCCAGATTATTGTCGATGTGAAAACGCACGCGCTCGCCGCGGCGCATTTCGAGTGTCGGCCCGAGATAGGGTGCGTCAATGCCGATCGTGGGTGAGGCGACGCCAGCCACGAATTCCTTCTGGCCCGAGGTCAAGGAGAGGCGAAAAACACGCTCGCCCTGTTCGATCCGGCCCGCCTGGAGCGGAGGTATGGCGAGCGCGTTGGAACCGCCAGTGCTGCCCTGCAAGAGCTTGTTGGATGCCTCGCACGCTGTAAGCGGCATGACCGCAAATCCCGCTGCGGCCAGACCCGCGTGCTTCAGCAATGCACGACGCTCGATGGGGAATGCCTGGCCTTTGCGGTTCATGATAGCGTTGCTCCTCGAGGGCGACACCGGATTTTTCCGATGCCGCCCCATCGTTTCACTGCTTCGTGATCGACGTGATCACACTGCCTTCAGAACCAGTACGAAACTCGAAGGAAATTCCCTCACCGACGCTGACATCACTACGCAGTTGCTCGTCTGCCTCGAACGCCATTGTCATTGCCGGCCAGTCAATTGCGGGGACCGGGCCATGCTCGACCGTGATCGTGCCAGCTTCGCCATCGATTGCGGTGACGGTTCCCTCAGCGCTGGCGGTCTGCATCATGTCACCGGGGTCCATTGCCGGCATATCCTGATCATCCATCATCATGCCATCTTCAGCCATCGGCATATCGTTCATCTCATCCATATCCTGGCCGGAATCACAGGCTGCCAGCGCCAGCGGGGCGGCCAGCAGGGTCAAGAGGGTTGTGGTACGCATTCTTCTTCTCCTTCGGAGTGGTTTGGCCGATCTGGCCGGGGACGCCGCAACAACAGATATGCGGCAGGAAGTACGAACATGGACAAAAGCGGGGCTGTGATCATTCCGCCGATCATCGGCGCGACGATCCGGCTCATCACTTCGGAGCCTGCCCCAGTGCCGATCAGGATCGGGAACAGGCCGGCCAAGAGAACCGCTACGGTCATTGCCTTGGGGCGGACCCGCAGCAAGGCACCTTCGCGGATGGCGGCAGAGACTTCCTCTGCATCTGCATCCTCATCGCGCCGCTCCAGCGCAGCTTTCAGATAGATCAGCATGATGACACCGAACTCCGCAGACACACCGGCCAGCGCAATAAAGCCGACAGCCGTCGCGACGGACTGGTTGTACCCCATCAGGTAAAGCAGCCAGAAGCCGCCGGTCAGCGCGAATGGCAGCGTGCCCATGATGAGCAGCGCCTCGTCGAAACGGCGGAAGATCAGATAGAGCAGCAGGAATATGATCGCCAGCGTCGCCGGGACGACAATCTGAAGGCGCTCATAGGCACGTGTGAGATATTCGAATTGTCCGGCATAGGACAGGCTGACACCCGCTGGCAGATCAACCTCTGCGGCGATGACCTCCTGCAAATCACTAACCACCGAGGTAAGATCGCGTCCGCGCACATCGATGTAGACATAGCTTGTGGGTCGGCCCTGCTCGCTCTTAAGCATGGGCGGGCCGCTGGTCACGCTGACAGCAGCCACGGTGCCGAGTGTGATCTGCTGACCCGACGGAGTAAGGACCGGCAGGTTACGCAGCTCGTCCACGCTGTCACGAATTTCGCGCGGATACCGCACGTTGATTGGATATCGTGCCAGCCCCTCCACGCTGCGGGCCACGTTTGCACCGCCGATTGCGCCAGATACGATCTGCTGGACGTCGGCGATGTTGAGGCCGTAGCGGGCTGCTTCCAGCCGGTCGATATCGACATCGACATAGCGGCCTCCCGATAGCCTTTCGGCCAGCGCGGAGCTGACGCCCGGAACGTTCTTGGCGGCTTGCTCGACCTGGAGCGCCACACGTTCCAGTTCGCCCAGGTCTTCTCCGGAAACCTTGATCCCTATCGGACTCTTGATCCCTGTAGCGAGCATGTCGATCCGGTTGCGAATAGGCGGGACCCAGACGTTGGCGAGGCCGGGAACCTGCACGGCGCGATCCAGTTCCTCGACCAGCATGTCGGGCGTCATGCCCTCGCGCCATTCCTCGCGCGGTTTGAAGCGGATGGTTGTCTCGAACATGGTGAGCGGGGCGGGGTCGGTGGCGGTGTCGGCACGGCCGGCCTTGCCGAACACGGTTTCGACTTCCGGTACGGTCATGATCAGCCGGTCGGTGCGCTGCAGCAGTGCCGACGCCTCGCCGGGGGACAATCCGGGCAGGGCGCTGGGCATATAGAGCAAGTCGCCTTCATCGAGCGGTGGGAGAAACTCACCGCCGAGCCGGGAGAAGGGAACAAGCGTCGTCAAGAAGATCAGACCGGCGATGGCCAGCGTGGTCTTGGGGCGGCGCATAACCCAGTCGAGGCCGGGTCGGTAAGCGCGCGTCAGCACGCGGTTGACCGGATTGCTGTCCTCTGCAGGGATCTTTCCCCGGATCAGCCAGCCCATCAGCACTGGAACCAGAGTGATTGAAAGGATCGCAGCAGCGGCCATGGCATAGGTCTTGGTGAAAGCGAGCGGCGCGAAGAGCCGTGCCTCCTGCGCCTGCAAGGTAAACACCGGCAGGAACGACAGGGTGATGATCAGCAGGCTGAAGAACAACGCCGGGCCGACTTCCTTCGAGGCATCGGCGACGATACGCCATCGCTCGTTGACGGACAGAACCGCATCGGGATTTTCCTCGGTCCAGCGTTCGATGTGCTTATGGGCATTCTCGATCATGACCACCGCCGCATCGACCATCGCCCCGATCGCGATGGCTATTCCGCCCAGCGACATGATATTGGCGTTCACTCCCTGGAAGCGCATTACGAGGAAGGCCGCGAGCACACCCATTGGCAGCGTCACGACCGCGACCAGAGCCGAGCGCGCATGCCACAGGAACAGGAGGCACACCAAGGCTACGACGATAAATTCCTCGATCAGCTTGGTAGTCAGGTTTTCGACCGATGCGTCGATCAGTTGCGAACGGTCATAGGTGGTGACAATCTCCACCCCTTCAGGGAGGCTCGCCTGCAATTGTTCGAGCTTCGCTTCCACTGCCGTAATCGCGCTGCGCGCATCGGCTCCCTGCCGCAGGATCACGATACCGCCTGCAACCTCGCCTTCACCGTTCAGCTCTGCGATGCCGCGCCGCAGCTCCGGGCCGATCTGGACATTCGCGACATCGCCGAGCGTCACCGGCACGCCGCCCGCTTCGGCGCGCAGCGGTATGCTGCGAAAATCCTCCAGCGTTCCGAGATAACCCGATGCGCGGACCATATACTCCGCTTCGCCCATCTCGACGATAGAGCCGCCGGTTTCCTGATTGCCCGCCTGAACTGCCCTGACAACCTGCGCATGCGTCACACCCAGTGAGGCCATACGATACGGGTCGAGAACGATCTGGTATTGCTTGACCATTCCGCCAACGCTCGCGACTTCGGCGATCCCGGGTATGGTCTGCAACTCGTAGCGCAGGAACCAGTCCTGCAAGCTGCGCAGCCCGGCAAGGTCGTGTCCGCCGCTACGGTCCACCAGTGCATATTCGTAGATCCAGCCGACCCCGGTGGCATCGGGGCCGAGCGTGCTCTCAACCCCTTCCGGCAGGCGATTCTGAACCTGGTTGAGATATTCGAGAACCCGCGAGCGCGCCCAGTAAAGATCGGTACCGTCTTCGAAGATGACATAGACATAGCTGTCGCCGAAGAAGGAATAGCCGCGCACTGTTTCGGCGCCGGGGACCGACAGCATGGTTGTGGCCATCGGGTAGGTCACCTGATCCTCGACAATTCGGGGAGCTTGTCCCGGATAGTTCGAGCGGATCACCACCTGTACGTCGGAGAGGTCCGGCAAGGCATCGACCGGCGTTGTTCGCACAGCCCAGAAACCGGCCAATGCCAGCCCGGTCGCCGCCAGCACCACGAAGAAGCGATTGGCAATCGAGCTATCGATAATGCGCGCAATCATTCGCCGGTCTTTCGGATCGAGACAATGCGGGGCCCAGTGCCGGCCTGCGCAAACGTGAAGGAAACCCGGTCACCGCGCGCGAAACCGCGCAGTTGCTCAGGCCCCTCGGTAGCGAAAGGCATGGTCATCGCTGGCCATTCGAGTGCAGGCACCGGGCCATGCCGCAGGGTCACACTGCTCGAGGTGATACGCTCAATTGTACCGGTTGCCCGATAGGTTTGCGGCTCGTCCGCCTCGCTTGACGTCTGGTCTCGGGTCGCCGCCGATGGAGCCTGATCGACAGGACGCACATCGATACCGGTAAGGCTGGCTTCGGAATCGAGCAGGAACTGGCCCGAAGTAACGACCTGCTCGCCCGCAGCAAGGCCGGCAAGCACTTCGGTGCGCCCGTTCGCTTCGCGACCGATGCGAATTTCTGCGGGGCGATAGCCGCCGCTTTCCTGTGCAATCATCACAAGAGTCCGCTCGCCAGTGCGAATGACCGCTTCCGAAGGGACCAGCAACGTCTCACGTCGCTCAGGTGCCAATGTGACTTGCGCGAACATGCCCGGTTTGAGCCGAAGCCCTGGATTGGGCATGGCGGCCCGCACGGTAATCGTCCGGCTGGCGTCCTGTGCGCTTGGAAGGATTGCAATGATCCGTCCTGCAAAACGCTCGCCGGGGAAAGCGGTGAGCGTCGCGCTCACGGGCTGCCCCACGCGGGCGCTGCCCGCCAAAGCCTCGGGCACTGCCGCCTCAAGCCAGATGGGACTGTACCCGCTGATTTCAGCGAGGGATTGGCCCATAGCCACGGTCATGCCCGGTCGCACGCCGAGCGAGGTGAGCGCACCCGACTGCGGGGCGGTCACGGTGAAAGTCGATTGCGGCCTTCCGCTGCGAGCGACTGAGGAGATGATCGATTCCGGCATGCCAAGCAGCCGCAAACGCTCGCGTGCAGCGCGGATGAGCGCTTCGTCTCCCGTTGCCGAAACGGCCAGATATTCGCCCTGTGCGCCGCCCCACTCGGGCACCAGAATGTCGGCGATCGGCGCGCCTCGGGCGATGAGGTCTTGGGGCGCATGGCCGTATGTACGCTGCACGTATCCGCCGGCGCGCGGCTGGACGATCGACATATCACTGCCATTATAGGCAAGAGTTCCAGTCACCCGCGTTTCGGGTTCAAGCACGCCAATCTCGGCCTCGGCAGTCCGAATACCGAAGTTCTGCACCAAGGCGGAATCAATGCTGACTGCCCCGGCGCCCTGCGCTGCGCCAGCAGCGCATTTGGGGACCAGCTGCATGTCCATGAACGGAGATTTGCCTGGCTCGTCGAAGCGCTGGTCGGGGACCATCGGATCGTACCAGTACAGCACTTCCTCGCATCCGGTGTCGGCACCGGGCTCTTCGCCGCTGCTATCCCCGCCGAGCATCGACAGGCCGAAACCCGCCGCCAGACTAACAATGGCGATGGCTGCGGCGGACGCATAAGTGCGCTGGCGCGGCGTAAAACGTTCGAAAGCGGCGTTCATGGCCTGTCCTCTCCGTAGGTAAGTCGCAGCGTGGCCGCAGCCTCGACCGCTGCCTGTTCGCGCCCGAGAATTTCCAGTTCGAGCAAAACGAGTGCTGCCTTGGCGGCGATTACGTCGACAAGATCGGCTCGTCCCGCAGCAAAACTGGCTGTCTCGAGATCAGCACGGTCACGCGCCAAAGGCAGAAGTTCGTCGCGCGCCCGCTCCCACTGCCGCGCCGCGCTGCGCCAGGAGGCGAGATCGGCTTCAAACCGGGCCCTGAGGGCGCGCAGCCGGTCTTCGCGCTCGGCAAGCGCTGCTGCAGCGTCGGCTTCGGCTGCCGCGATGCGCGGATTCTGTCGCCGGTCTGTAAAGATGGGCAAAGTGATCGAGCCCATGACCGACACCGCATCGCCAAAGTCGGGGTTGCGGCGGCCATAGGTGACGCTCACGCCGAAATCGGGTCGCTTCTCGGCACGGGCAAGATCAATCCCCGCCTCGGCGCGGCGGCTTTCAGCATCGGCCAGCAGAAGTTCGGGATTGCTTGTAAGTTCAAAGCGTAGCTGTTCGGGGTCTAGTGAAACAGATGGGGGTGCGCCCAGCGCAACAGGATTTTCAATTGGCATGTATCGCGAAATCTGTGCCTGCGCTGTTTCGCGCTCGGCTTCGATGGACGTAGCTGCATCCTCGATACCGAGCAGCTCACGCCGGATCGCCAGACTTTCCGCCGGGCGAGCCGATCCCGAAGCGACGGCACTGTTGGCGACCGGGACGAAGGCTCTGAGTTCGACCAGTGCTGCGCGAGCAAGGTCGAGCCGCGCTTGCGCATAGTGGAGCCTGACCCACGCCGTTCCGGCATCGGCGAGAACCTCGCGCTCGGCCATGCCAAGGCGCGCTTCGGCGAGGCGCACCTCCGAACTGGCAACGCCAAACCGCGCCCGGCGGCGGGCAAGATTTGGGATTTCCTGCTCGACGCCGATCGCGACTTGCGTGGGAAGTTGCTGATCAAGTTCGAACGCGGCGGATCCGGTCACAGGAAGGTTCATGATCCCTCCCCGAACGCGCGGATCAGGGAGCTCGTCCGCCGCTTCCGCTGCCTCGCGCCGCGATTGCACGCGCAATGCACCAGCCTCCAAAACAGGTTGTTCGCCACGCGCCGCGGCAAGTGCATCCTCGTATCCGACAGACTGCGCTTGTGCAGTCTGCGCGGCGAGCAGGGCCGCTAACGGCACCCAGCCAATTCGCCAATCCATAATTCTCACTCTTTCAAAGCAAGCTGACCGGGGGAGGCTTCGGCGCGCTCGGTCGATAGACCGAGCGCTGAGCCTCTTTATCCTTCAAGCTCGCAAACGGCGCAGCGCGCCGTCCGGGAAATGCTAGATAGTGAGTTGGTTTTGTGGAGGCGGGGATTCTGGTCTTGGTTGCTCTTTCTCGAGCCCGTCAGAAGTTGCGACGTGATACGAGAGAGCGAAATTGAGTGGCGCAGCACCCAACGAACCCATACCCGTGAGGGCTAGCGGTGGCATGCAATTCATCGCGACCAGACAGTCGATTGTCATGTCGGGACAACACCCCTCGCGATCAGAAGACGGGTCATCGGCATCCATGCTAAGCTCGGGTATGGCCTGCGCCATTTCGGCGCAATCCACCATTTCAGCGACAGCGTTTTGAGGAACAGCAGCCTGTGCCGCAACCTGCACAAACAGGCCTAAGCTAAAACAAATCAAAGTCAGGACGCGGATCAACTTCACCGTGACCGAATAGTCCGACACCCCTCGGAGTTCAAGTCAATCACCGTCTGCAAGGTTTGTATCCCGGAAATTCGTTGCACATTCCCCGGATGCCGGCTTTTGGTTTCACTGAAGCCCGAAGCGACACGGCATCATTGACAGCCGCGAGGAACATCACCTCAGGTCTCCCGTGGAGGTTAGAAGCTGACCCGAGCTCCGCTCACGAACCGACGGGGGACACCCGGCCGCAAACCGAATGGGCGCCGACTGACTGCGTACTGGTCATCGAAAAGGTTATCGACGCGCGCAAAGAGGGAGAACTTTTCCGTAAGCGCGTAGTTTCCCGCAAGATCAAAGATTATGCGGTCATCAACCCGATCATTTACAGCAATAGCGCCGCTTCCGGGATCATCGCGTAAATCGGAAACATAGCTAACGCCAAGGGTGGCGGTGGCGCGTCCGGCGTTTACGCCTGCCTCAAAATACACCTGATGCCGAGCTATATAGGGTAAATCGTCGCCTTCGATCACATCACCGAAAAATTCGCTGTCGAAACTGCTGTCGAATTCTGCGTCGGTGAATGTATAAGCGATAGACACGGGAAACGAGATTGTGTCGGAGGCGCGTGGCTCGGTCGCTATAGACAATTCCAGGCCCTGAACCGTTACCGCACCGCCATTGAATTGATCGCCGATATCTCCTGTAGTGCAGCCCACAGATTGGGTGCAGTTGCCAAGCAGATTGGAATAGTCGTTGTAGAAGCCGATGGCAGAAACCTGGATTTCGTCGGTCCGATAACGCACCCCCGCCTCGTAATTCCAGCTTTTCTCGGCGCGCGCGTCGGGGTTGCCCGGTCCGGGGGGGGAGAAGCCGCGCGACACTCCTGCCAGCAGGATTGCATCGCCCATTTCGTAAGTAACGCCCAGAGCAGGTAGCCACTGGTCGATATTGGTCCGGCGAACGCGGGTAGGACCGGTGGATCGATCCGGGTCCGATCGGGCGTAGTCCAATCGGGTCAAATCGATCCCTTCATACCTCAAGCCGGGTGTCAGCGTGAGCGCGCCAATCTCGATCCGGTCTTCTATGTAGAAGGCGATGGCCGTCGCTTTCGCCTCCCGGTTGGCCTGCTGGCCGATATCGGTCTGACGCTCAAAGACCAGCTCGCCACCGATCTGGGAGTAGAATTCCTCGTTTTGCAGCCGATCCTCCTCATCCTCGTGATAGCGGACCGACACCGCAAGATTGTGGCGTAATGCGCCAGTCCCGAACGGCCGTTCCAGTGAGATCTGAGCGCCTTCGCTGCGATAGACGCGATTGTTGTTGCGGATGCGGACTGCACCGCTCGCAGTGTCGGCTCCGCGCAGAATGCCGAGTGCCTCGGCATTGTCATCGGGGCTATCGAACACCGATTGAATCGAATCGAAGTTACCGTCTCCATCGAAGTCGATATCCTGAAGTTTTGACCAGCTGCGTCTGAAGTCATTGCGATACAGCGTGGCGGTTATTCTCGTTTCGTCGGCAAAAGATAGCGTGCCGATGACGCGATATTGGTCATGCTCTCCGGTGAACGCGTCGCGCTGGCTAGCGGCGTAGCGGCGATAGGGATCTGCCGCGAAGTCGGCATCGGCCAGCCCAAGATAGGTCTCATTGGCTTCAAGGTCCGATCGACCATAGACAAACTCCAGTCGCGCTTCGACAGGCGCGTCCGGTGCGGTGTGAACAGCAAAACGCCCACGGTAATCCTTTCGCTCGAAGCCAGTGTCCGCGTCTGGAAACCCATCAATCGTTTTGAAGCCGTCGCCGCCCTGCTGATAGGTTTCGATCAGCGCTCCGACATAGTCGGTGTCACCGCCGATCCAGGCCTGCCCCTGATAGTAGCCGCGCGAACCGTATTGGCCTGATGCGTAGCCTGCCAATTCTTCGGTCGGAATATCATTCGACCGGAGGTTGACCGCTCCGCCAATCGTACGGGGACCATAGCGAATGGCAGCAGCGCCTTTCGTAACCTCGACCGCTTGCATGCGTCCGATGGCCGGGAAATAGTAAGCGGCCGGAGCAGCATAGGGAGCAGGCGCAATCAGAACGCCGTCTTCCATCAGAGTAATATTGCTTGAGCGTTCGACCGGACTACCGCGCAGACCGATGTTCGGGAACAGGCCGAACCCATCTTCTTCCTGCGTATTAACGCCGGGAACCTGTCGCAGGACGCGGTTTACGTCACCGTGATCGAACCGGCGCAAATCCTCGGTGTCGATCAGATCGGCCGAGCCCGCGATGCGATAGGGATCAATACGGCCGCCGATCACGATGATTGATCCGCTCGTATTGTCTTCGCGGTCGTCCGCAATTTGCTCTGCTCCGCTCTCTTCGCTCTCAGGCCCGGTATGTTCCTGGGCCAACGCGGGGGTGGATAGGGCGATCGCCAAGGACGAGACGGCGGCACGATACATAAACACTTCCTGTTCTCCGGTTTGGAGATCGCTCCCTACCTTTGTTGCAAATGACTCGCAAGAGCAAAAAGGTCTTTTCGGGGTTTTCCGTAGAGGTTATTTCGCGGTGATGCAGTGTAAGCTGTCAGCTATCTGCGAAATGGATTTTGTGGAGTTATTGGCCGTTCTCCTGCGCTTGCCCATCATCACGCGGATCGACCGGGTCTATCCGTCCTTGTATCCAAGCAATCGCAGAGCATTGAACACGACCAGCAAAGTCGATCCCTCATGTGCTATGACTGCGGGGCCGATACCCAGGCCGAAGATCGTCGCCGGAACGAGGATCGCCACGATGCCTAAACTGACATAAACGTTCTGCCTGATTATCGCTCGCGATTTGCGCGAGAGCCCGACAGCAAACGGAAGGTGGCGAAGATCGTCCGCCATCAGGGCGACATCGGCTGTTTCAAGCGCGACGTCCGATCCTGCCGCGCCCATTGCGATGCCAACGGTGGCCTTAGCCATCGCTGGCGCATCGTTTACGCCATCGCCGACCATTGCAACTTTTGCTTCGCGGCTGAGCGCGTCGATCGTATCGACCTTGTCCTGCGGCATCAGATCGCCGCGGGCTTCGTCGAGACCAACCTCTCGGCCGATTGCCTCCGCCACTTTGGTGTGATCGCCCGAAATCATCAGCATCCGCTCGATCCCCAACGAGCGCAGCTCTGCAAGCGCCTCTCTTGCCCCTTCACGCGCCGTATCCATCAAACCGATAACGCCTAGGTCGCGATCACCGAGGCGCACTGCCATGGTTGTTCGGCCTTGCTCGCGCAGCCGGGCAATTGCATCTGCCGCCGCAAGGTCTAGTGGCTCGATCCCGCCAGCTCCGAACATCTCGGCCTTACCGATCCACGCAGTTTCGCCGTTCAGCTGGGCGGTCACACCCCGACCCGTAAGGCTTTTCAGATCGGAGGCTTTCGCGAAAACCCGGCCCTCTAGCCGGTCCAAGCCGTCGCGGACAACGGCCTGCGCCAATGGATGATCGCTCAAGCGTTCGACAGCAACAGCGACCGAGAGCAATTGCTCTTCAGATGCCGCACCGATGGGAATCACATCCGTGATGCGGGGCTCGCCTTCGGTAAGCGTCCCTGTCTTGTCGAAAGCCATAGCCTTCAGCGTGCCGAGATCCTCGAGCGCCGCGCCGCCCTTTATGAGCACTCCGCCACGGGCAGCGCGCGCCACGCCGGAAAGGACCGCGCTCGGTGTGGCAATGGCCAATGCGCATGGGCTGGCTGCCACGAGAACGGCCATGGAGCGATAGAAACTCTCACTGAATGGCTCGTCAATCACGAGCGGGGCGAAAAGCAGCAATACAGCCAGCGCCAGCACCAGCGGCACGAATATGCGTTCGAACTTGTCGGTCATCCGCTGCGTGGGAGAGCGCTCGGTCTCCGCCGTCGCCACCAGTTCGGCCACCTTGCTGAGCGTGCTCTCGCTCGCTTTGCGCGTGACTTCGATCTCAAGCGCGCCGCTACCATTGATCGTGCCTGCGAACACTTGTGATTGGGCCGCGATTGCCGTGGTGTTTTGTCGAGCTATTGCCCGATCGGAAACCGGTCGCTTGTCCACCGGTATGCTTTCACCGGTGACCGGGGCCTGATTGATCGCGGATTGACCATCGATAACGAAACCGTCAGCCGCAAGTCGCTCGTTCGGCCTCACAAGCACCACATCTCCGACCACCAGTTCCTCCACCGGCACAACAACCTGTTCGCCCGCGCGCAGCAGCGTGGCCGTGTCGGGAGCAAGCTCCGCCAGTGCATCGATGGCACGCTTGGCGCGGCCCATCGCATAATTTTCGAGCGCATGACCGATACTGAACAGGAACAGTAGCAGAGCGCCTTCGGCAAACTCGCCGAGTATCGCCGCGCCGGTCGCGGCAACCAGCATCAGGGAGTCGATCTTGAACTTGCGCGCCCGCGCGTTATCGATCGCTTCCTTGAGGGTATAAAAACCCCCGAAGAAATAGGCAGCTACGTAACACGCTAGCGGGGCCCAGTCTGGACCACTCTCGACAAGCTTTTCAATGGCGAAGCCAACCGCGAGAAAAGCACCGGATAGCAAAGCAAATATGAGCTCGGTGCGTTCCCCGAAGATTCCGCCATGGGCATGTTCGTGAGCGGCGCCATTCGGTGGGCCTGATGTTTTGTCGTTCAACTTCGTTTCCAATGATTGTCGCTGCTAGCCTGAGCTAAGCGGGTGGCTTCGTATGTTTGAGCGGGAAAAAGAAACTCAATGCTCATGCCGCGCTCCCGCGTGAGTACCGCGATTTGCCCTATGCTCTGCAATCAGAGCCGGTTCGCATTCGGTTTCCTGACAAGGCTCCAAAGTTGCGTGCTGAATATGGAAATCGACGGCTAGGTCTTCCTTGACGCGGCTCTTCAGGTCTTCAAATGCAGCCAGAGTGTCCGTTTCAAGAACGAGATGAGCTTCGAGCGCGCGAGCATGTTCACCCAGATTCCAGACATGCAGATGATGAACGCTCCTCACACCATCCTGCTCCTCCAGCGCTTTGACAATCCGGTCGAATTCGACATCGTCGGGCACGGCGCCCATCAGCAGCCGGACAGTTCGGGGCATAAGCGTAAGCCCCTGCCAGATTACATAGCCCGCGATGATCAAGGTGATGACGAGGTCGGCGATGAAGAGGTCATACAGCAGGATGAGAACGCCAGCGACGATCACACCCACCGACGCCAAAGCATCGGAGACATTGTGCAGGAAGGCGGCCTTCATGTTGATACTGTCGTGCGATCCCCGATAGACAATGAAAGCGGTGACAAGATCGATCACGAGCGCGATGCCGGCCACCCAGATCACGGTCCACCCTTCGATCGGTTGGGGTTCGGCAAAGCGATTGATTGCTTCGACCAGCAGGTAGAAACCAATAATAAGCAATGTTGTCAGGTTGATGAGCGCGGCAACGACCTCCCCCTGCGCATATCCGAAGGTCATCAGCTTGTCGGCGGGTCGACGTCCGATCCGTCGAGCAAACCAAGCCAGGCCAAGCGAAGCTGCATCGCTGAAATTATGCAGCGCGTCGGCGATGAGCGCCAGTGAGCCCGAAACGATACCGCCGATGATCTGCGCGGCCGTTAGCAGGACGTTGATCGCGACGGCAAAGATAAGCTGGCGATCGCTGAGATTCTCTTCGCCGTGACTATGCCCAGCATGATTGCGGGATTGCCCCATTATTGGTCTCCTGTGCCTGGCTGTGGACCGTTCGAGGGTGCCAACGGTCGCTCTGCGGGGTGCTCCAAGCCAGACCTCGAGACGTCCAGCGCATCGAATACTTCACCGGCTCCGGCTGCGAGGAGCGCGTAAATGGCGAACCCACCGAGAAATGCGATCAATGAACTCATCTGCGACGCAGCAGACACTTGCGGAGTGAAAATCAGGGTTCTTGCCGCAGCAACAAGGAGTAGCCCCCCGAAAAATGCGAGGAGCAACGGCAAACCGTAATTTTCGACGCTGTGTATTGCCCAAAACGCGAGAAGCGCCGCCGCGTTAAAGGCCAGAGCGTACATGACGATGGCCGCGATGCGATCCATTCGCCGCAATTCTAAGGGCATCAATCCAACGGCAAACCGACGGGAGGTCGAAATATTCACCGCGGCCAAACCGATAGCCACGAGTATTGCAAGCGTCACGGAGGCGGCCGCAACTAGACCCAGCGCGATGCCAGATCCGATCAGATCGATGATCGCCACCGCTGACACTGCGGCATCAGGTGAGGGATCATCGCTTCTCCCATGCAGCCGCTTTCGTCTATCCCCGGCACGACGACCAAAGGTCTCAGCGATCCGGCAAAGTAGAATATAGGTCGATCCACCCGCCATAAAAAGTAGAGGAACAAGCCAACGCTCAACTGTTGACTGCACAAATGGCGTGAATAGCACAGCTACGAGCGCAAACAGGACGCCAGAAGCGCCCAAAGGCAGCAAGTCCAGCCGGCGCAATTCGGAGCCAGCTCTTTCTGCCAAAACTGCTCCGACGATCAAGCCGACACTTGCGAACGTCGTCAGCAGCAGGACGTGCGATCGGCCTTGCGCCGCGAATATGGTGTCGGCAATGGTCACTTGGCGGCTTCATGAGGAACAGCGCAGAACGTATAAGAAGGGTGAACACTGAGACGGAGAAGCCCCACTGTTTTCGCAGCTCCTACGAAGGGGGCCAATAGGCGCTCCACGCCTGGGAAAACTGCCCGTACTGCCATCACTTCCGCAACCCCGTGTGCTGCGTTTTCTTTTCATCGTGATTGTCCATATGCGCGTCGCGCAAGATCTCGATCCCGCCATAGACAGCGATACCCGCAACCCCGATCCCGACGACGAGATCGGGCCAGTTCGCCTCGGTCACCAGCACGATGATGCCCGCAATAATGATACCGCCATTGGCCACGAAATCATTGAAACTGAAAGTCGTAGCTGCACGCAAGTTCACATCCTTGTCCTGCATTTTTTGCAGCAGCCGCAGGCAGATAAGATTGACCACTGCGGCAACCGCAGCCATCGCCAGCATCATAACTCCCACTGGCTCTGACCCATCGAGGAACCTCCGGATCGCATCGAGCACGACGCCGCCCGCGAATACGAGGAGCATGACACCGGAGAAGCGGGCTGCACCGCGCTTCCAGGTCCGCGAACGGGTAAGCGCCAGCAGGCTTAGACCATAGACGACAGCGTCGGATGAGTTGTCGAGCCCATTGGCGATCAACGCGTTGGAATCGCCGACGGCCCCGGTAATGAAGAAGCCCGCAGCGATGGTCACGTTGAGCCACAGGACAATCCAAAGTGTGCGGCGCCTCTCAGCGGAATCGAGCTTGAGTTTACTTTCGCCGCTCATGACACATCCTCGTTTTCACGTGCCCAATTTTCGGCCGGGCGTCTCTCGACAGTCAGGTGACGCACGGGCATCGCACGCGCATGCCTTTCGAAGGGCATATGCACATGGGTGTAGGCAATTGCTTCGCCTTCATCCCGCCAAATGCCGGCTGCGGATGGCTGTCCATCGGGCAACCGGACTTCCGCATGGAACCCGTCGGCGAAGAACACCCAGACTTGGCCTGCATCACACGAGGGCTGATCGCCAAGGCTCCAGAGGGCGGCAATCGGATTGGATTGCTGGGCATAGGCAGGCCCAGCCAGCCCAAACGCGATCAGCGGCAGGACAAGCATTCTCGCAAGCCTTATCGGTTTTCCCTTCATGTTATTTCGCCCAATTCGCGCTGCTCATCGCGCGTGACGTTGCGACGCAGGCGGTCCCACCATTTTTCGCGCCAGCTGCGCTCATCGTCAGAGCGGTGCAGCACGAGGCGGGCGATCGCGGGCAGAACGAACAGAGTCAGCGCCGTTGCGGTGATCAGTCCGCCGATAACCACCGTAGCCAAGGGACGTTGCACCTCAGCACCTGTTCCTGTGGCGATCGCCATGGGCACAAAACCCAGCGACGCCACCAACGCGGTCATGAGCACCGGTCGCAGTCGCGCCAGCGCGCCATCGGCAATCGCCTCATCGAGCGGCATCCCGCTGTCCAGTCGCTGTCGGATCGCGGTCATCATGACGAGACCGTTGAGCACCGCCACGCCGGAAAGCGCGATAAAGCCGACCGCGGCAGACACCGAGAATGGCAAGCCTCGCAGCGCGAGCGCGAACACGCCCCCGGCCAAGGCCATCGGAATGGCGCTGAACACCGCCAGGGCCGGAACCCATCCGCCGAGCGCCATGAACAGCAACAACAGGACCAGCGCGAAGCAGACAGGCACGACAATTGCGAGGCGTGCCTGGGCCGCTTGGAGGTTCTGATACTGGCCACCCCATTCGATGAAGGATGCAGGCGGCATATCGACCCCAGCCGCGACGCCCTCTTGCGCTTCTTCGACAAAGGAACCGAGATCGCGTTCACGGACATTGGCCGACACGATTACGAGCCGGCGCCCCTGTTCACGTCGGACCTCTGCGAGGCCATCGACCACCTGAAAATCGGCCAATGTCCGCAAGGGAACTGTGACGCCGTTTTCAAGCACGATCGGGAGCGCGCCGAGCTGGTCGAAATCGTCGCGCGTCGCATCCTCGAGGCGCACGACAACATCGAAACGGCGATCGCCCTCGAACACTAGTCCTGCTGGCCGCCCGCCGAGCGCGATCGCAACCGACTGTGCCACCTCCTCGACAGTCAGACCATAGCGCGCAATGGTCGGGCGATCGAAGGCGATGTCCAGCGTCGGAAAGCCCGTCACCTGCTGCACCTTCACGTCCGCGGCGCCTTCGACGCCTCGAAGCACGCCCGCGACCTCACCCGCCGCTTCGGTAAGCGCAGTGAGATCATCGCCGTAGAGCTTGACCGCTACATCGCCGCGCACACCGGCGATCAGCTCGTTGAAGCGCAGCTCGATAGGCTGGCTGAACTCGTAGAGATTGCCGATGAGGCCTCCGAGCGCGCTTTCCATTTCACCAACAAGCTCATCTTTCGGCAAATCGGGATCGGGCCATTCGTCGCGAGGCTTCAGGATGACATAAGCGTCCGAAGCATTGGGGGGCATTGGATCGCTGGCGACTTCGGCCGTGCCCGTCCGTGAGAACACAAGATCAACTTGGGGAAACTCTTCGAGCCGGTCTTCGACCCGCCGCTGCATCGCCAGCGAGCGTTCGAGCGATGTCGAGGGGATGCGCAAGGATTGCACCGCGATGTCGCGTTCATCGAGCTGCGGGGTGAACTCGCTGCCCAGAAAGCCGAACACAAAAACCGCTACTGTGAAGAGACCAACCCCGGCACCAATCATCGGCCAGGGCCGCGCAATGACCTTGCGCACGGCGGGACCGTAGCGCTCTTTGGCCCAGCGAATGGGCTTCACCTCCTTTTCGGTCAGCTTCTTGTTGAGCAGGACCGCAATCATCGCTGGCACGAAGGTCAATGAAAGAACGAAGGCCGAAGCCAGCGCGAGCATCATCGTGATCGCCATGGGCGAGAACGTCTTGCCCTCGACCCCGGTAAAGGTCAGCAGCGGCGCGAAGACGAGGAAGATAATCGCCTGACCGTAGACGGTCGGTTTGATCATTTCCTGCGCTGCGAGACGCGTTTCGGTCAGCCGCTCACCCAAGGTAAGCAAGCGTCCTTCGCGATGTTGCCGGGCCGCAAGCCGGGCGACGCTGTTCTCGACAATGATGACCGCACCATCGACGATCAGCCCGAAGTCGAGCGCGCCCAGGCTCATCAGATTACCTGAGACACCAAGCCGGTTCATCCCCACCGCTGCCATCAGCATCGAAACGGGAATGACCAGTGCGGTGATTATGGCGGCGCGGATATTGCCGAGCAAGAGGAACAGGACGGCGATCACGAGCAATGCGCCTTCGAGCAGGTTCTTTTCGACGGTGGAGATCGTCGCATCGACTAGTGAGGAACGATTGTAGACAATCTCAGCGACAACTCCGTCCGGAAGCGATGCGCGGACCTCTTCAAGTCTCTCGGCAGCACCAGCCGCAACGGTCCGGCTGTTCTCGCCCGCGCGCATCAACACGGTTCCCACCACCGCCTCTTCACCGTTCAGTGAAGCAGCACCGGTTCGCAGGTCGCCGCCGATCTCCACATCGGCCACATCGCCGATGCGGATGGGCACGCCCTCGCGGGTCGCAATGACGGCTTCTTCGATGTCGGCAATGCTGCCCAGCCTCGCGTCCACGCGGACAAGCAGGGCTTCGTCGGCACGATCGACGAAATTGGCGCCTGCCGCCAGATTGGCGGCTTCTAGAGCATCGATGAGTGAGTCGAATGACAGGCCATAGCCGGTGAGACGTGCCGGATCGGGCTGAACAAGGAATTGCTTTTCGAACCCGCCAATCGAATCCACGCCGGCCACGCCGTCGATCGAGCGCATCAACGGCGCGACCACCCAATCCTGCACAGTGCGCAGATAGGCCGACTTAGCCACCTCACTCTCGAGGCGGTCGCCGCGTTCGGTGATGAAGCTGCCATCGGACTGCCAGCCTGTGCGGCCACCAGTGGTCGCACCCTTGCCACCGGGATGCTCATACTCGATCGTATACATCAGCACTTCGCCAAGGCCGGTGGAGATCGGCCCCATGGTAGGCTCCGCTCCTTCGGGCAATGAAGCGCCAATCGGCGCGAGCCGTTCGTTCACCTGCTGCCGGGCGAAGTAGAGGTCGGTGCCCTCCTCGAAAATCGCGGTGACCTGGCTGAAGCCGTTGCGCGAAATCGATCGTGTCATCTCCAGGCCTTCGATCCCGGCAAGTCCGGTTTCGATGGGGAAGGTCACCTGCGTCTCGACCTGCGAAGGTGAGAGCGCGGCAGCGCTGGTGTTGATCTGGACCTGCGTGTTGGTGATGTCGGGAACCGCGTCGATCGGCAGGCGCACCAGATTGAACGCTCCGTAGATCGCTGCGAACACGGTCAGGACGATGATCGCCCAGCGGAAACGAACGGCGACATCGAGGATGACTCCGATCGGGCCGTGACGGTGGCTACCTTCGTCCGAAGACATGGGAGAAGATGCCGTGGTTTGATCAATGGCCATGTTCTGCGCCCTCCTTTTCGAGCTCGGACTTCAACAGGAAGGCATTGGCAGTCGCGATCCGCTGACCGGGCTCGAGCCCGGAGAGGATCGTCACCATTCCGGCAGACCGGCTGCCGATCTCGACCTCCCGAGCCTGAAATCCGCGTCGTGTCCGCACGAAGACAACATCGCGTCCTTCGAGCACCTGCACAGCATCTTCGGGTACCGCGATACGGCTCTGGTCCAATTCGCCCGAGGGGCGAATACGCGCCTGAAGGAACGATCCGGGCTGCAGACCGGGAACGGCGCGCGTCAAGGTAAGAACCGCTGTCGCGCTACGGCTCTCGGCATCGAGCGAAGGCGTTACCGACCGGACGCGAGCGCCGATCTCCCTTCCATCGCCGAGGATCAACGCAGCCTCGTCGCCAGGCTGGATGCGTGAAGCATCTTCGGAAGGCAGCGCAACCTCGATCTGCAAGCCGCTGGGATTGACCACGCTGTAAAGCTCCTCCCCGGCGTCGACGAACGAGCCGAGCACGATTGGAGCGGCGGTCACACGGCCCGAAAGCGGACTGGTGACAGCGAGCGAGCGTCCATCGCCGCTCACGCCTGCCGCGGCGACGGCCGCCTGCGACCGGTTCAGTTCGGAACGGGCAACGTCAAGATTGGCGCGCGCCGCTTCGAGATCCTGGCGTGCGGTCACGTTGGCTTCGAATAGCCGGCGCTCCCGTTCATAGGCCGCCGAAAGCTCGGTTACGCGGGCGCGGGCGGCACTAAGCTGGGAAGCGAGTGCAGCCGCATCGGCGCTTTCGATCCGAGCGACGGTCTCGCCCTGCCGGACATAATCGCCAAGCGTCTTGCCAACGCTGCGCACGACACCGGAAGCCCGTGCATCGATGCGTGCGCTGGCGGTCGGACTTGCCGCAACCGTTGCAGGAAATACGAGTTCGACAGCGGCACCCGTTTGCACCGCTGCGACCTCGATCTCGGCGGTGCGGATCTGCTCTTGCTCGATTAGCACGAGCCCCTCGGGCAGTTCTGTCTCTGCGACCTCTTCGTCCGCGTGGGTGTCGACCTGGCTGTCAGGCCAGAACATCAGCATCAAGGCCGAAACAAGTATGACAATTCCGGCGATGATCGCCAGTCTTTTGCGGTTCATTTTGGTATTCCTCATTGTGCGGCCAGCCTGATCAGTTCGGCGGCAGCTTGTCCCCGGTCTTCTTGCGCAGCAATCAACGCCTCGCGAATGGCATCGCGCGCTTCGGCTGCGCTCAACACTTCGATCAACGGAAAACGGCCATTGCGATAACCGATGCGGACGAGCCGAAGAGCCTCCTCGGCCTGGGGGAGTGATGTCGTGGAAAGCGTCTCGACGCGCGCTTCGGCAGCAAGATATTGCGATCGTGCGCGCGTCACGGCTTGCTCGAAATCGGCCAACGCTACAGCCTCGCGAGCATTGGCGGCGCGCAGCCTTGCTTCGGCTGCAGCGATATTGCCCTGATTACGATTCAAGAAGGGAAGCGGGATCGAGACACCGAGAAGAAAGGCACTGTCATTGCTTTCCTCGAAGCGTCGAACACCGGCGGAAACGACGGGATCGGGAATGCGCAGGCTGCGCTCACGATCGATCTCGGCGGCGGCGGCGGTGCTTTCCGCACGCGCCACTCGCAATTGCAGACCGCTTGCTGTCGCCATTACAGCACCGGGCGGTTCGATCCCGGGGAACCTGCTCGGAACAAGCGGCGGCGCCCCCTGATCGCCCCATAGCGAGGCGAGGGCCGTTCGGGCTGCAAGACTTGTCGCTTCGGCGGCCTGAAGTTCGGCTTGCGCTTCCGCCAAGGCCGCTTCGGCCCGAAGAGCACGGAGCGGGGGCTCGCGCCCGACTTCTACGAGGAGACCGGCAATGCGGGCGAGCTCTTCGTTTCGCTCAACCACATCGAGGGCCAGTTCGACGCGCGAGGCTGCTGCAGCCGCTGCTACGTAGCGTTCACGGACAAGAAATCCGAGTTCGGCCCCCGCAAGGTCAGCCCGCAGATCCGCCAGCTGTGCCTGCGCCCGGGCAGCCTCGACGCGTGTGCCGCGTTTACCTCCAAGTTCGAGCCGCTGTCCGACAGCAAGCGTATATTCGGTGGCGCTTAGCCCGGAGAAGGCCCCACTCCCGGCGATGTTCTCGACCTCGAGCGATATTTCAGGGTTGGGCCGCAACCGCGCCTGTCCGACAAGAGCCTGCGCCGCCTCGGCTTCCGCTCGAGGGCCGACGATGCGCGGGTTTAACTCGGTGTTAGCGGGTTCGGCAACCACGCCTGTCCGGCCCAACGCCTCGTCGAGCGTCAGAAGCTCCCGCTCCTGCGCTGCCACAGGCGTGACAATTGCGGCGAGGGTTAGCCCTGCTATCAGGGCCCCTCGCCATTTGATGGCTGGCATTTTTCAAAACTCTCTCTGCTGACAAATCGAAATGCGCTGCGTCAAGCAGCGCAGTGACGGTCGTCAGGCGCGAGGAGGGCGTTTGGGTAAATTGCTCGCATCGCCGAATAATTCTTCGGCCATATGCGACCCAACCGTGATGTTAAGCCGGTCGGGCATGTCGTTTAAAAGCTTCGATTTCAGTGCTGCGGCGACGTGATGGCAATGCCCGTGGGCGCATTCCTGCTGCTCCGGGCTTTCGTTTTGCGGGCTCTCGTCCGCATCAATGTCGAACATCTGGACCGAATAGGCTATTTCTGACAGCTCGTCCGCACATTGCGCTGCTTCGACCGCCGGAGACGCCATCAGCGCTGCGACCGCCAAAAGGGCGGCGACAATCCTGACGGGAATCAAGGCGTTCAGATCGAACATCCTGTGGCCCCTAACAAGGTGAAACGAAAGTTGAAACAAAAATCTTCTCGGTTGCTGTAATGTGATATTGTCACGAAGCGTCCGGACAATGAATATTGTTCGAGTAGTTTCTTTTTCGACCAAATTCCATGGAATGAATGCAGCGTTCTTATAAGGCGAAAGCTGATTAATATTCAAATTACCCAAGTTCCGTCATAATCAGCCATCCAATCCTAGATCACGACATCAGAATCTGGATTATCACGATGATAACGCTTCCAGCGACTGGAGGTGCAAGCACTTTTTTTGCTGTCTGGGTTCGGTGTCCATAGTCCCATTATAGCTTTCGCGTCAGCGACCCGCGGAAGAGGCGGCTGGGTTTCGAGAAAGCGTTTCGATGATTTTGCATTCGGAAACCTCGCCGCCCGTGCAGGCCGCGACCACACTTCTCAGTTCGGAACGAAGCGCTTGTAGCCGACTGATGCGCTCGTCCACGGCTCGAAGGTGCCGCAAAGCGATGTCACCCGCCTCGTCACAGCTCTGATCCGGTCTCGCCTTCACGCTTAAAAGCGAGCGTGTTTCATCGATCGAAAACCCCAATTTTCGAGCATGCCGAATAAAGGAAAGGCGCTCGACGTCCTGCTCTTTGTAGGTTCGCTGCCCCGCTGCCGTACGCGCGGCTTCGGGCATCAGTCCGATATCCTCATAAAACCTTATCGTATTGACCTTGGTGCCCGTCGCCTTCGAAAGACCTCCGATAAGCATGAACTCACTCCTCCAGCTCCGAAACCGCGAACCATTCGCAATTTTGGCTTGCTCCTACAGTTGCTAGAGGTGTTACCTAATGCCTCATGTCGAATAACGAAACATCGGATTGCGGCTGCACAGGCGATACGCAAAGAGCAGGCGCAGACCCCGCCTATCGCCGCGCCCTTTGGATCGTCGTATTGCTCAATCTGGGCTTTGGCGTTTTCGAGGCCTTCGGCGGGTTTCTGGCGGACAGCCAAGCGCTCAAGGCCGACGCTCTCGACTTCATCGGCGATGGATCGATCACGCTCATCGGCATCCTTGCTCTTGCGTGGACTGCCCGCACGCGCGCCCGGGTCGCGCTGGCACAGGGGCTGTTTCTGGGCGTACTAGGCCTCGGAGTGATCGGTCTGGCGGTCTGGCGATCGCTTAACGCGGTCGCGCCGGAAGCCGGCTTGATGGGCGGGATCGCCGTCGCAGCCTTGATAGTCAACATCGCGGCGGCGCTTGTGCTGATGCGGTTTCGCGAAGGCGACGCACATGTATCCGCGATCTGGCTGTTCAGCCGCAATGACGCGATCGCCAATGTCGGAGTGATCATCGCTGCTGCCCTGGTCGCCTGGACCGGGCAAGCCTGGCCCGATCTGCTGGTCGCAGCGGTGATCGCACTGATCTTCCTGCATTCGGCCTATCTTATTGTCCGGCGTGCCACCGAGGAACTTCGCGCGCAGCATGTTTCGGCTCTCGGAAAGGCCGCCTCCAAATGACGCTACGTGCTTTTGCGGTCCAATTGATCGCTTTCCTGTCGATCGCAGTCGCAATGCCCGCTTCTGCAGGCACGCATGACGCGGTTCAGACGACCTGGCGCCTGCTCGATTACATCGCCGTGGATTACACCGAAGCCGTTAGCGGCGGTGAAGTCACGAACGAGCTGGAGTATGCCGAAATGCAGGAATTTTCTGCCTCGGTAGCCGAACGCATGGCTGCCCTGCCCGCAAACGCGCACCGTGCCCAGCTGGTTGCGGAGGCAGAGGCTCTCGTCGAGTCAATCTCGACGAAGGTGGAGCCTGCTGTCGTCGCACGAGACGCGCGCAGATTGGCAAGCGAGCTGATCGCGGCGTTTCCCGTTCCGCTTGCTCCCGAGGCGGCACCCGACCTCGCGCGAGGTGCCGCGCTGTACGCCCAGAACTGCGCAAGCTGTCATGGCGTGAGCGGAGGAGGCGACGGCCCCGCGGCAGAGGGACTCGATCCCCCGCCAATCGCGTTCGACGACGTCGTCCGTGCCCGCGAGCGAAGCGCTTTCGCGCTCTACCAGGTCATTGGACAGGGTCTGGAGGGAACGGCCATGCCGGGCTTTTCCGATCTCGGGGCGGAAGATCGCTGGAGCCTGGCCTACTATTCAGGGTCGATCGCATTTGAGGATGTGGAGCGCGGCAGACGGATCTGGAACGACGATCCGGAAATCCGGGCTCGTATTCCTGACCTCGCCGCTCTATCCGGCCTTACGCCGGCAACCCTTGGCGAGGCGATCAGCACCGAGCGTGCCGATGCCGTTATGGCCTATTTGCGGGCTCATCCCGAAGCCATGGCGAGCGATACGACCGGCTCACTCGCTTTGGCACGCAAACGCTTGCAGCAAAGTCTTGCCGCTTACGAAGCGGGTAATGAGGCCGAAGCGCGCGAACTCGCACTCTCGGCCTATCTGGATGGCTTCGAACCATTGGAAGCCGTTTTAAGCACGCGCGATGCAGACCTGCTCGCATCTGTCGAAACCGGCATGGCGGAGCTTCGAGCGGCAATAGGTCGCGGGGATCCGCTGGCCGCCGTCGCCCAAAGGGTGAATGCGCTCGACGTTCTTTTCTACCGCGCCGAGACGGTCCTCGCCCCGGACAATGCCAGTGAGGCGTCGGCATTCGCAGGAGCCTTTGCGATCCTGTTGCGCGAAGGGCTCGAGGCATTGCTGATCGTGATCGCGATGATCGCGTTCCTGCGCAAGGCCGAGAGAACGGAAGTTCTGCCCTTCGTCCATGGCGGATGGCTGTCGGCCCTTGTCGCCGGTGGCCTGACTTGGGTGGCAGCGACTTACCTGATCGGCATAAGTGGAGCAGGCCGTGAACTCGTAGAGGGGTTCGGATCGCTTTTTGCCGCGCTCGTCCTGCTGTCGGTCGGTATTTGGATGCACGGCAAGTCGCAGGCCGGCGAATGGCAACGCTATATCCAGAAAACCATGCAGCACGCTCTCTCGCGCAGGTCCGCATGGTTTCTGTTCGGGCTGGCCTTCCTCGTGGTTTACCGGGAGGTCTTCGAGACGATCCTGTTCTTCGCAGCGCTCTGGAGTCAGGGCCATACCGACGCGATTCTTGCTGGCGCTGCCGCCGCAATCGTCTTGCTAGCGCTGATTGCGTGGGTGATGCTGCGCTACAGTCGCCGACTGCCAATTGGAACATTCTTCGCGTATAGTTCGGTTCTGATCGGCATTCTTGCCGTCGTCTTGGCCGGGAAGGGTATTTCGGGGCTCCAGGAAGCCGGATTGTTGGGCATCACTCCGCTTCCGAATCTGCCCCGCATACCGATTCTGGGCATCGCACCGGCACTTGAGCCAGTGGCGGCGCAAATTCTCACGCTCGCGCTCATCGCGCTGGGTTATTGGCGCAACAGAATGAAAGGCATGCAATCCGGAACACCGCAGGCCGAAACCGGTTGACGACGCTCCGGGCAAGGGAAGCATTATGATCGACAGACGTTCTATTCTTGGCGGTGCAGTGCTTGGCGCAGGTGCACTGGGAATAGCCGCGTATGCCCGGCGCGACCTGTTGACAGACCGGAATGCGGCGCTTGCTTCGGTAACCGCGCGCTCGCAACTTCTCGTTCCTCCTCTTTATTCAGGGGAACGAGAAGGCGGCGAGAGGGTTTTCGATCTCAATCTGCGCCACGGCGTCTCACATTTTTTTGAAGGGATCGAAACGCCGACCATCGGCATCAACCAACCCTATCTAGGCCCCACACTTGAGATGCACGCCGGCGATACGGTGCGGATGAATGTCACGAGCGATCTGTCCGAAACGGCGACCGTCCACTGGCACGGTTTTCATCTTCCGGCGCGAGCCGATGGCGGACCGCATCAGCCGATCGAGCCAGGAGGGAGCTGGACCGCGCGTTTCGATGTCCGACAGCGCGCAGCGATGTTCTGGTATCATTCGCATGCGCACCGCCGCTCGGGGCCACAGGTCTATCAGGGTCTGGCCGGAATGATCTACGTCCGCGACAGCGCGAGCGAGGCGCTCGACCTTCCAAACGACTATGGCATCGATGATATACCGCTGGTCGTACAGGATCGCGCTTTCGCGCGCGATGGAAGCCTCGTTTATTCCACACGCATGCATAATATCATGATGGGAATGATGGGTGACACGATGCTGGTCAACGGCGTCGTCGAGCCCGTCTTCGAGGCAAAGTCCGATCGTTTGAGGCTGCGACTAGTCAATGGCTCGAACGCACGCTTTTACCGTTTCGGGTTCGACGATGGCCGCAGCTTCCATCAGATCGGAACCGACGGCGGTTTGCTCGCCGCGCCGCTGCCAACCGACAATGTTGTTCTCGCTCCCGGCGAACGCGCGCAGGTAATCGTCGATGTCAGCGATGGAAGGCCGGTTTCGCTGCTTGCGGACGGGCTCGAAATCATGGGTATGGGAAATATGGGCCGGGGAATGAGAGGGTCCGGATCCATGGGCGATTCCGACCGGCCGACGGACAATTGGATGATGGGCGAACGGGAGCGTCGCGATGGGATGATGGGCGGTATGATGGATGAAAGGCGTCGCTTTACCGTGCTGGACATCCGGCCGGCCGCGAGCCGCAGGCGGGCGATCGCCATGCCTCGCCAGCTCGCTACCTTGCCTCAGATCGATCCAGGCGACGCGGTCCGGACGCGCCGTTTCGTTCTCGATATGGGCATGGGAATGCGCATGATGCGTGGAGGCGGTTTTACCATCAACGGCAAATCGATGGACATGCAGCGTATCGACGAGACAGTGCGGGTCGATACCACCGAAATCTGGCAGGTCGAGAATGCCTCGATGATGGCGCATCCGTTCCACATTCATGATGTGCAGTTCCGTATCCTCGACCGGAACGGCCGGGCACCTGAGGCGGCGGAACAGGGGCTAAAGGACACGGTTGTCGTCTATCCGGGCGAAGCCGTGCGGCTCCTTTTGCGGTTCGAGGACTACACCGACCCGGATTTGCCTTACATGTATCACTGCCACATCCTCGAGCACGAAGACGCCGGCATGATGGGGCAATTCACCGTCACAGCCTGAATCAGTAACCGGGCAGAAGACCTGCCACCGACGGCCTCCAGGCCCTCACCAATGCGAGCACCATTTCATGAAAGCATCCGATCTTCTTGTCGCCGCGTTGGAAGCCGAAGGCGTCGAGTATATCTTCGCGGTTCCGGGCGAGGAAAACCTCGATCTTCTGGAATCACTGCGGACCTCGTCGATCCGTCTGATCGTTACCCGGCACGAGCAAGGGGCAGGGTTCATGGCGGCAACCTATGGACGTCTTACCGGTAGAGCCGGTGTATGCCTTGCCACGCTGGGACCAGGGGCGACAAACCTCACGACGCCCGCAGCTTATGCCGCTCTGGGCGCTTTCCCGCTGGTCATGATAACCGGCCAGAAACCTATCAAGGTCTCGAAGCAGGCGCAGTTCCAGATCGTCGATGTCGTCTCGCTTTTTACCCCCTTGTGCAAGATGGCGAAGCAGGTCGTAAATGGAGAGCGCATTCCCTCGCTCGTACGAGAGGGTTTCAGGAGAGCCCAGGAAGAGCGGCCCGGAGCAGTTCTGCTGGAGCTGCCTGAAGATATTGCCGAGGAGGAAACCTCCGAACCGGTCGTGGCGCCCCACTCCCGACAATATGCGGTGGCCGGAGATGCCGCGCTAGACGAAGCCGCCGAGCGTATTCTGGCCGCCGATCGCCCGCTGCTTTTGGTTGGTGCCGGGGCCAACCGACGTAGCGCCTGCAAGGCGCTCCGAAAGTTCGTCGACGATACACAATTTCCGTTTTTCAATACGCAAATGGGCAAGGGAGTGCTTGATGAGGCAAGCCCTCTGTATCTTGGAACGGCGGCTCTATCATCGGATGACTATGTTCATTGCGCCATCGATCGCGCAGACCTGATCGTCAATATCGGCCATGACGTGGTCGAGAAACCGCCCTTTTTCATGGAGCCTGACGGACGCACTGTTATCCATGTGAATTACAAGGCCGCAGAGGTCGACCAGGTCTATTTCCCGCAGCTGGAAGTCATCGGCGATATTGCCGGATCTGTCGAGCGACTGGGAAACCGGCTGCGCGGCAAACACCCTAGTGACCCGGCAGCCTACGCCAAAGTCCATGAGGACATCGCGGCGCACATCCGCCAAGGCAGCGACGATGGCCGCTTTCCGATGGTGCCCCAGCGCATCGTTGCAGATGTACGGGCGGTCATGGGCCGCGACGACATCGTCGCACTCGACAACGGCATCTACAAGATCTGGTTCGCCCGCAACTATATCGCGCATGAGCCGAACACGATTCTGCTCGACAACGCGCTGGCGACGATGGGAGCGGGTCTCCCCTCGGCGATGATGGCAGCGATGCTGTCGCCCGAGCGCCGCGTGCTCGCCGTATGCGGCGATGGCGGGTTCATGATGAATTCGCAGGAGGTGGAAACCGCGGTCAGGCTCGGCCTCAACCTCGTCGTACTCATCCTCAATGATTCCGCTTACGGTATGATCCGGTGGAAGCAGGAAGAACTTGGCTTTCCCGATTACGGTCTGAGCTTCGCCAACCCCGACTTCGTTACCTATGCGAAGAGTTATGGTGCGACGGGCCACCGGATCGAAAGCAGCGAAGCACTGGTACCGACCTTGAATGAAGGGTTTGAAAGCGGCGGCGTTCACCTTGTCGACTTGCCGGTGGATTACTCCGAGAACCGCAAGGTTCTGATCGATGAACTCAAGGCGATGGAGTGTCCCCAATGACGTGGCAGGTCCTCAATCCCTACGACCAGGAATGCATTGGCAGCGTTGAGCTGGTCGACTGGCCGCAAGTCGATCGTTGGCTCGACGAGGCGCGCGCGCTGCACGAAGACCGACAAGCGCGGCTCCCCGCGCATGAACGCATCGCCATCCTGCAGCGCGCCAGCGTGCTGATGCGCGAGCGCGCGGAGACACTGGCAATGCAGATTGCGCGCGAGGGCGGTAAACCCATCGTCGACGCGCGCGTGGAAACCAGTCGCGCCATTCAGAGCGTCGAATTGTGCATACACGAATTGTTCGCCAGCGGCGGGCGCGAAATCCCGATGGACCTGACGCAGGCGGGGGCAGGACGCAAAGCCTATACCTTCCGTGAGCCGATTGGGCCGGTCGTGGCGATCTCCGCTTTCAATCATCCTCTGAACCTGATCGCCCATCAGGTGGGACCGGCAGTTGCAAGCGGATGCCCTGTTCTGGTGAAACCGGCCAAGGACACGCCCCTTTCCTGCAAGAGCTTCGTCGAAATCCTTTATGAAGCCGGACTCGATGAACGCTGGTGCCGCTTTGTGCCATGTTCGAACGATGTCGCCGAACAAATGGTCATCGATTCGCGGACGGCATTTTTCTCCTTCATCGGTTCGGCCAGAGTTGGCTGGATGCTCCGCTCCAAACTGGCGCCGGGCACCCGCCTGGCACTGGAACACGGTGGCGCGGCTCCGGTCCTCGTCGATGAGGGCGTCGCAAGCGGCAAGGTAATTCCTCCTCTCCTGAAAGGCGGCTTTTATCATTCTGGACAAGTCTGCGTCTCGGTGCAGCGCGTGTTCGTTCCGCGCGCCGAACTGCCGGACTTCGCTGCCGAGCTCGCTGAGGGAGCAGAAGCGCTGACTGTGGGCGATCCGACCAAAGCGGAAACCCAATGCGGTCCGCTCATTCGTCCTGCCGAAGTCGACCGCGTCGCATCCTGGGTCGATGCAGCCGTTCAGGGCGGCGCCAGGCTCGCCGCAGGGGGTAAGCGCATGGGTTCCACCCTTTACCAGCCCACGGTCCTTGTCGATCCGCCGTGCGACGCCGATGTATCGCGGAAGGAAGTGTTTGGCCCTGTGGTCTGCATTTACGGATACGACGACGTCGATGCTGCGATCGGCCGAGCGAACGCGCTTTCCTACGCCTTTCAGGCGGCTGTGTTTACCGACCGAATGTCCTGGGCCGATTACTGCGTCGAAGCGCTGGCCGCGTCAGCCGTAATGGTCAACGATCATACCGCATTTCGCGTCGACTGGATGCCGTTCGCAGGACGCCGTCAGTCGGGTCTCGGAACAGGCGGTATCGGTTACACGATGGCCGATATGAGCGAAGAAAAGATGGTGGTCGTGAATTCACCATCCAGCGTCCGATGACCTTGAGCGCGGCGAAACGGCTTGCGCCCGTTTTGATTCTGGCCAGCTTCGGCCTCGACCAATTGTCGAAAACCTGGGCGCATTCTTTCGTTGGTTCGGGTAACGTGATCGCAGTGTTCCCGGGCTTCAATCTAGTCGCCATCACCAATAGCGGCGTGGCATTCGGATTGGCTGGTGAAGCAGCACCGGTTATCCTTATCGCGATCGGCGTTTTGCTTTCGGGACTACTCGGGATTTGGCTGATGAGAACCAGATCGGCCATCCATGCGCTCGGCTTGAGCCTCGCGATTGGCGGAGCGCTCGGCAACGTTGCGGACAGGCTGATGTTCGGTGCTGTCAGAGACTTCATCGATTTATACTGGGGTACTCTTCATTGGCCATCATTCAATCTGGCCGACGTCGCGATCGTAGTGGGACTGGTGCTTTTGGTCCTGATGGGCGAAGAGCAGCCTGAAAACCGCCCCGACATGAACTGAGTTTAAAATAGCGTAAGGCAGGGACGGGCCTAGGAATCCACATAGCGCGGGCGAGCGGAACACCAGCGCGCTCCTGATGCCGTCCGTCGCGCCAGAACGCCGCTCCGTCGCGATCTCGCTTGCACCTACAGTAACTGTAGCACCCATCTGCTGATGGAACTCGCGCTATGTTAGCGCTCACCACAGGAGATTTTCAATGACACTTCAACTTGGCGACACCGCACCCGATTTCGAGGCCGACACAACCGATGGCACGCTCAAGTTCCATGAATGGATGAGTGACGACTGGGCGGTGCTGTTCTCGCACCCTGCGGATTTCACTCCTGTTTGCACAACGGAACTTGGTGAGGTTGCCCGCCTGAAACCGGAATTCGACAAACGCGGCGTTAAAGTGATCGGTCTCAGCGTTGATCCACTCGAAGACCACCGATCCTGGGCAGGCGACATAGCCGAAACCCAGGGTCATGCTCTCAACTTTCCGCTGATCGCGGACCCGGATCGTGAAATCGCCAATCTCTATGGAATGATCCATCCACAGGCCGACGACACTCTTACCGTACGCTCGGTCTTCGTAATCGGATCCGATAAAAAGGTGAAACTTACGCTGACCTATCCCGCGAGCACGGGTCGAAATTTCGAAGAGATCCTGCGGGTCATCGATTCGCTGCAACTGACAGCCGACCACAGCGTGGCCACGCCTGTGAACTGGCAGCATGGCGAGGACGTCATCATCGTGCCCTCGCTCAGCGATGAAGAAGCGCGTGAGAAATTCCCCAAAGGCTGGGAGACGGTAAAACCTTATCTGCGCGTCACACCGCAGCCGCAGGATTGATCGCGGCAAAAGGGGCAATGCGAGACTTATCGGCGGGAGCATAATCAAAAGCGCGCCGGTTGGTTTTGCCGTGCCTGGCTCGGCACCGATATGCCAAATCGAGAGGACGGTATTGGTCTATGAAACGTTCCATAAAACAGAGCGAAGAACTCATACCGCAAGGGCCCTTCGACAGCACACTCCATTTCCTGAGGCGGCCCTATGACTTCGTAAGCACGGTCTGCTCGCGAACCGGTGGCAATATGTTCGAAACCCGCCTGTTGCTCCGGCGGACTGTGTGCCTGCGCGGCGAAGCTGCGGCCGAGATGTTCTACGATAAAGCGCGAATGTCGCGCGACGGCGCGATGCCGGAACCGGTTCGGGCGACTTTGACTGGCAAGGGCGGAGTCCAGGGTCTGGATGGCGAGCGGCATTTGCGGCGCAAGGAAATGTTCGTGTCGTTGCTGACGCAAGAGCGTGTCGAGGCTCTGGGAGAGAAATTCGAAAAAATGTGGTTGGCCCAGCTCCCGGCATGGACCCGGGAATCGCAGGTAATCTTCTACGAAGCGCTGCATCCCATATTGGCCGAAGCAGTGTGCGACTGGGCCGGAGTGCCACTACCGGCTGAAGAGCGCATCAAGCGAACTCGCGACCTTGTTCTACTCTTCGACCGCGCGGCCGCGCTCGGCTTGGGCCATTTTCAAGCCCGGCGCGCTCGCAGCCGGTCCGAAGCGTGGCTCGCTCGCATCATCAAGGATGTGCGCGATAGCCGTCTGGTCCCACACGCTGAATCCGCGCTGGCTGTGATCGCTGGGCACCGGGATGAGAATGGCGCGCTGCTAAGTCCCAAGATCGCCGCCGTCGAACTGCTGAACGTTCTGCGCCCAACCGTCGCAGCGTCTGTCTATATCACTCTCCTGGCGCATGCTCTCCATTCGTTTCCCGATTTGGCTCCGACCCCTGCATCCGATCGCTCTGAGATGGGCTATTTCGTCCAGGAAGTGCGCCGGTTCTATCCCTTCTTTCCTGCGGTCGCTGCCAGAAGCCGAAAGGACTTCCGGTGGCGAAATGTTCGTTTTCCCGCCGGGCGACGTTTCCTGCTCGACTTGCACGCAACCAACACTGATCCTCATCTCTGGAACGAGCCGGAAACCTTCAATCCGGAGCGCTTTCGCGAGGAAGGCATTTCCGCGTTCGCATTGATCCCTCAGGGCGGCGGCGATGTCCCGAAAAATCATCGCTGCCCCGGCGAGACGGTCGTGCTCGAAGTGATGGAGCGCGCGTTGCGAATGCTTCTTTGCGAAATGGAATATCGGCTTCCCCCGCAGGATCTGCGCATCGATCGTTCCCGGATGCCGGCGCTGCCAGGCAGCAAGATCATTCTCGAGGATATCCGGCGCAGTGAGCGGTCTTTGAAAGAGACTTGAGGAGAGCCGGGAACGCGTTGAGATCTCTCAGAAAGGAACGTCCGATTGCACAGCAGCTAAGACGAAATCGCTCTTTGAGAAGCACCGACGCCTCATGGGAGGGCAACATGATGCTCGGATTTGGCTGGGCACTTCTCGACGCCCAAACAGGAGAGAACCGTCCGCACAGTCATCTGGCACACCAGATCAGTCTTTCGCTGGTCGACTCTTGCAGCATTAACGCTGACCGAGATCTTCGCTTGTCGCCCGGTGAAGCTGTTCTCATCCCTGCCACCACGGTTCACCGCTTGACGCCATCCGGTGCCATCCTGCGAAATCTGTATGTCGATCCGTTTTTCATGGGAACCCGTGACCTCAACAAGAGTGTTGGACTGGAACGGCTTTCGACCGCTGAAGCGAATGCATTGGCTCTGGTTGGATCTGGGAACGAGGCACGCAAATGGATGGAAGGCTTTTTGAACCGGAAGGGTTCGAGCCAAATCGACCCGCGCCTCCGCTCTACGCTGCAACGGATCGAACCCGGGGCGACACCTTCGGAATTGGCCAAAGCCGTCGGTGTTTCGACCACGCGGATGCGGGAAATTGCGATTCGAGATTTTGGAGTGCCGACGACCAAGCTCCTGCAATGGTTGCAAGTTCAGCGTGCCATCGAAGGTTTCCACCAGTCTCATAGTCTAGCTGCCGCCGCGGCCGCAGGTGGGTTTTCCGATCAAGCGCATTTTACCCGTCGTTTGGTCGAATGGTTCGGCGTGACGCCATCACAGGGTCTCGCAAAAATCGAGATTACCATCGTGCGTTAAGACACCAGCGAAACGTTCAATACCGGGGCCCTAAGGGAGCGTAGACGGAACCATCGTTTGATGGAGGCTGCAATGGCCGTTTTTCGTTATCTCTATGGCCCGCTCTATTTTTTCGGCTTTGTCGGGGGCGCTACGGCGATCGTGTCCTCGGGTAGTTCGCCGGCCTGGTTGTTCGTTCTGATCATCGCCGCGATTGGGTCCTCGCTCGCCGCCGAGCGTATCGCGCCTTTCGAAAACCAGTGGAACTCGAGCCATGGCGATGGCCGTAGAGACATTTTGCATGCCCTCGTGAATGAAGGATCTCTTGTGGCTATGGTGCTGCTTCTTCCGCTCATCACAAGCCTTGTCCCTTGGGAATCAGCCTGGCCAAAGACGCTGCCCTTATGGGCCGATGTAGCAATGGCTATTGTACTCCTCGACGTGGGGATTACCCTTGCCCATTTCGCCAGTCACAGGGTTTCGTTTCTCTGGCGTTTTCACGCCGTGCATCATTCGGTACGCCGCATGTACGGCTTCAACGGGCTACTGAAGCATCCAGTCCACCAGTTCATCGAGGTTACCGCCGGTGCGTTGCCCTGGCTTCTTCTGGGAATCCCTCTCGATGTCGCCGCCGTGGCTTCCTTTGCGGTGCTGATACAGCTCCAGTTACAGCACTCGAACGTCGACATGCGGGTCGGGCCGTTGGCATATATCTGGGCCGTCGCTCCAGTCCATCGGCACCACCACCTCGCATCCGAAACGGACGGCGACGTCAATTTCGGTCTCTTCTTGACGCTCTGGGATGTTCTGCTTGGTACAGCGCGCTTTGGGTCGAGCCAGCATATCAGAGCGGGGGCGATTGGCCTCGCTGGCATCGAAGATTATCCGGATGCCTATCTAGCACAGTTGGCCGAACCATTTAGAAAGCAGGCACAGTCTCTGCCGGAGCTCGGCCCACAAAGCGAGAGACAGGCATGACCGATCAACATGCAGTCTATACGCCGCCAGCCGGTTATCCTATTCTCACGCCACTCTACGATATCGGGGTCCGACTTTCGACCCGCGAAAAAAGGTGGCGTAGAGACCTTGTGGACCTGATTGAGCCCAAGTGTAACGAGGTCCTGCTCGACATTGGGGCGGGTACCGGCAGCCTGGCGCCACTACTGGCCACGAAAAACCCAGCCACGACGTACTTCGGGATCGATCCAGACGAAGATGCGATCCAGATCGCACGAAAGAAAGCGGGGCGAGCTGGAATAGATGCTGAATTCAAACATGGATTATTCTCGGTGGCCACTGTTGCCAAATGGCCAGCGCCGAACATCGCCACACTCTGCCTCGTTCTCCATCAAGTTCCTTATGATGAGAAGCTCCGCTTGCTTTGCGAGATTTACGAAGCACTTAAGCCAGGTGGACGCCTGTTCATAGCAGACTACGGTGAGCAGCAATCACGCCTCATGCGTGTCCTGTTCAGAGCAACGATACAGCAGCTCGACGGTGTTTCGGACACGCAGCCAAACGCGGACGGCGCGCTTGTACCGCTTATGGAACAAGCTGGATTTCTCAGCATCACAGAATGCAAGAGATATCAAACCATCACTGGCTTGATATCGATCTACGGAGCGACCAAGACTTCTGCAGATGAATGAGAAGATTGCTCATTTACTCGCTTGGTTTGGAGTGGCCGGTACATGGATTTGCTGACAGAGAGTTTCACCTCTCGCGAGGATTTGTCCCAAGAGGTCCACGACGGTCAACTACGCTGACCCGGCGTGATTTTGCCTCAATCACGAGTCGCTCAAGTACGCCATTGCCGGGAAAGGCGATGACATAGCGCGGGTCCATTTTGAGCATCTGCTCGTTGCGCTTGAAGCCGGCACGGGCTCCGAGCCTCCTATCGAGGTTGAATACCAGTTGCTGGACATTGTGGCGTTCGGCCCAGGAGGCTGCCAGCCGGTCAACACCTTTGCTGTCGCCGCCGTGCAGGATAAACATATCCGGAACCCGGTCGCGCACCTTGTCGAGCGTAGCCCATACGTTCGAAGCGAAGGCCTTGGCCTCGTCGGCGCTGGCAAAGGAGGGTCGCCCACCGGCGAATAAAACTGCAGTGCCCTCAGGACTATGGGCATCCCGGCGCCGCTCAGCCCTCGCGCGCAGGAAATCGCGGGCCTCAACAACCGCAGAAGTCACTTTGCGCGAATGGTTCGAACGCGAACCGACAAATGGCTTCCATGAAGAACCCGTTTCTTCGAGATAAAGCGATGCGGCAACTTCGCGCATCTGTTCAAATGCCACCATGCTTGCCTCGGCTGCCTGGGCGCGTTCGATCTGCTCTTCGAGATTGCTTGAATGGACTTCGGATCCGTCGGCGGCTGCAAGGAGCGCCCGGACTTCATCACTCGCCCGGTCGAGCTGCGTAGACTTACGGCTGGCAGCACGGTGAAACAGATTGACGAAGCCCCAGGCCACGTCTTCCGCGTCCGCTTCGAGCGATGTCCCCGAGAACATGACAAACATGTCGGACCAGACGGCAGCAAAGGTTTGCTCGACCGCTTCCTCGCTTGGGAAATCGGACGGATCGAAAGGTGCAGGCTTGATGGTTAGACCTGCAAGGTCGAGCCCGGCGAGTTGTTGGGTAAAACTATCGTACATGATTAAGCCTCCTGATGTGCTCAGGCGGCAAAGCTTACGAAACCGGAATGTCTCGCTCCTTGTCCGCCGGAGCCCGATCAGGGCCGGAATAAGGGGGCTGGCGCACCGCGAAGCGGGAAACCTGCAAGGCAAGGCTGGCGCGGGCCACACGGGCCGCAGCCTTGCAGGTTGCGCCAGACCACGGCCGGTCCAGGGCCTCTCCCGGCGGACAGGCACGAGGCATGACGTAGTTCCTTTGCCAACATCATCAGCGGGGCCTGCACGAACAACTAGTTTTCGGCTGCCTGCCGATCTCGTGGCCTCTGCGGTAATACATGGATCCGCTCAAACACGCCCTCGCCATTGGAGAAGCGCCCGATCTGACGAATCTCGCCGAACATCTGCAAGAACTTGCCGGACACCTGGTCAAGCCATCGCTGAGCTCGGCCAGTTCTGGGTCGGTCATAATCTGCCTCCCAGTAGAAGCTGTCATTCCGTTCGGCGAGCCAGATGGCTGCGAGACCGCAATAAGTGGAAATGCCGCAATCGGCATAGGCATTTCGGAGTAGTATCCGATCTTCGCGCCCGCGCCAGCCATCGCGGGGTATAAGTGAGGGGAATGCTTCGCGCGCGGTGCTGATAATATCTTCGACCAGGCATTCATATTCCCAATCGGGGTCGCCCCTCGCTTCGTTCTCGATCAGGCAGAAAGCGACGATGGCCCCTTGCGGGTAGCTGACAGAGCGTCCCATGACGTGCTCCCCTTCACGCTGCTTCGGCGAGATCATCGCCGAATTCAGGGTCGCTGCGTTCGTCATGGCCGCCAAGGCGGAGTAACAGCGATGATGCTTCTTCAGCCTTTGCTGCTGCCGTCAGCATGGCTCTGTCATCCGATTTCAGGAGCTTCAGCCAGTGCGAAATGTAGCTGGCATGATTGTCGAGATGGGTAACGGGAAGTCCCAGTTCAGCGCCCAGAATTGCTGAGGAAAGCTCGGCTACAAGTTCTTCAGCGGCATAGGCTTCGCTACCGAAACGGTTCTTGAGATCGCGGTCAAGCCGGGACGAATGCCCGGTCCAGTGCGACAGCTCATGGGCAAGTGTTGCATAGTAATGGTCAAATCCCTCGAACAGCGTGGTAGGCGGCATGGTGATGCGGTCGAGGACTGGCTCGTAATAGGCTTCGCTTCCTGTGTGCCGCAGCTGCGCATCGATCCGCGCAAAGAATGCATCGATCCTGCGCCGGCGTCCGGCGGGTTCTACCGGCTCCATGAGCGGCTCGGGACTGTACATGGCCGGAAGGTCATCGCACTGATCCGCATTGAAGATTGCGTAGGATCTGAGAACGCGGCGGGTCTCGGTGTCTTCACCGCCATCGGGCGTTTCGACTTCCTTTTCGTAGGTCTTGTAGAAGATGGCGATGCTCGACTTCTCGCCTTTTCGCACGTGACCGCCAAGTTTTGCGCACTGGCGGTAAGTCATCCAGTAGGGCGAGGCGAAGCCTGATGCCTCGGCCATCATCCACAGCCAGAAGGTATTCATGCCCCGGTATGGCGTGCCGCAGCTGCGCAAAGGGCGGGAGATTGGAACTCCGCGCCAGGGTTTGATCCAAGGCTTGGTGCCCTGTTCAAGCTTTTCGATGATGGTGGCGGTAATCCGTGCTGCCGGAGACTGGGCCGGTGAACGGGAGGCTGGCGAGCGTTTGAGCTTACGCATGAGAAATCTCCTGATTGCCCGGACGAAATTGCACCGGGCCAGATGCCCAAAAGCCCCCTCCCCTCTGATCCTTGCCGATGGCGGAACCCAAGCTGGTCTTAACGAGAAAAGGCGGCCCGCCCCGAAGGGACGGACCGCCTACCGAACGGCTTCAACCTGTCAGGAGGGATCAGGCGGCCTGCTCGGTGATCTCGACATCGCTTTCGTCATTTTCATCAGGATCAACCGTTTCGTCGGGTTCAGCGGTTCCTCGAAAATACATGATGTCCGGAACCCAGGCGAGCGCACGCTCCTTGGTGCCCGCCTCACCGATGAAATTGCCCGAGAAGATGCGTTCGGCAGCGCTGGCAAGCTCAGCCTTCTTGGAAGCCGAATAGCGGCTGACCAATTCAGGCCCGCCCGCAGCGTCAAGCGCCTCGAGCGTCTTTGCTTTCGCCACGCGGTCGAAATAATTTGCCGCAGTCGGCCGCCACCAATGTGCGGTCTCGATTTCAAGCAAGCCGCCGATTGCCTCGTGGAGAGGAGCCGAGCGCTCACCCTCGCAAGCCAGGCTGGCTACGAGCGTGCGCGACACGACATGGCCGAGCCATGCGGACCTTGCTTCATGGGACAGTGCCCGGAAAGCTTCGAACCGTTCGACATCACTTTCGCCAGAGCGCCAGCTCTCGTCGAGACTGCCGGCGAACTCGGCGAGCGCGGCGCTAGCGGGTGCATCCTTGGCCTCAAAACCTGTAACGGGGCCAGTCTCTGCCGAACCTGAGATCGTCGAAGCCTTCTTCGCACGCCAGTCTTGCCCATCAGCATCGGCAAGCGTGAAAACCATGAAGTCGAGCGCGAGCGCAGGATCGTTTGCCACGTGGATAGCCAGTATGTCGCGGCGTTGCATGGCCAACTCATCGAGCAGGCGCTGAGAGAGCGAATTGCCTCTACCCTTGGTCTCGGTGCCCACGGCGACCGGCTCGACCACACCGTCGTCTTCCGAAATTACTTCGCTCTCAGTGTAGAATTGCGGGACCAGAGCGGGCTCACCATTGCGCGAGAGAACGAGGAAGGCGCCGGCGTCTGCCTTGAGATCGTCGGCGAGCACCGGTGGCCGATCGTTGAGCGCACGCATTGCACGATCGATTGCGACCAGTTCTTCTTCGGCCTTGGCGACCTCGTCCTCGTCGCTGTCTTCGTCTTCGAGAATAGCGGCCACCCGGTCGTAGCCGGCCTCGAGTTCACCGAGTTCCTGCGCCTCTTGCTCGGTCATCGGCACAGGTTCGCACTGCAAGCGATTGAGGCCTTCAACGAGGTCATGGCTGACATAGTTGCCAAGCGTCGGTCTCACCCAAGCAAGGCCATGCTCTTGGGCGCTTTTCGTTGCCGCTTCATCCATGGCCTTGTGCGCGAGGTCTTCAAGCAGCGCGATATCGATCCAGCTTTCGCTGGCATCATCGTCAAATAGCTCGCGCTCGATGCGACCACCTGCGGCAAGATAAGCGTCGCGTCCGACCAGAACAGCCCGCGGGTCTGAGCCGCGCACGCTGGCATCTAACACCATACGGCGGATCGTTTCGGGCGTGATTTGGTACCAGGCGTCCTGCAGTTCGGCATAGACATGCGCCTGGCGATCGGCATCAGAGATCGCGCCGTAGGCCTTGGCCATGTCTAAGGTGATTGTGCCATCCGCAAGCGCTTCGAACACGCAGGGGGCAAGTGCGGCCAGTCGCAAGCGGCCTTCAACGAAGCGGACAGTCAGGCCAAAGCGACGCGCCACGTCCTCAACGCAGCCACCAGCCTCGATAATGGCCGAGAATGCCTGCGCTTCATCGGCCGGGTTCATGGCGAGACGCTGGAAATTTTCGGCAAGGCTTGCTTCGCGGACCTCGCTTTCCTCGCCTTCGATGACCAGGCAAGTCACTTCGTGGGTTTTGGCCAGCGTACCGTCTTCGGCAAGCGCCTGAAGCGCAGCGAGGCGGCGACCTCCGGCCTCGACCTCGAATTTGCCGCGCTTCGCCTTGCGCACAACAAGGTTCTGCAACAGACCTCGTGCTGCGATATCGGTTTTCAATTGTTCGTCGGCAGCAGGATCGCTGGTTTTGCGCACATTGCGCGGGCTCGGGACAAGCTTTTTCAAGGAAATTGATTGGATCATGGGTAGTCTCCTGATGGGAAGGAGCCATGCGGCATGCATGGCCCGACTAGCCCAAAGGCACCCTCCCCTCTAACCCATCGCCATGCGGCTGATCGCTGTTCAGACGGCCAGGGCGGGTAGAATGATCGATGCTTTGGAGACCGGCACGAACAGTCGCGTGCGGTAACGAATGATCTCGGTGAAACAGCCCATGGTTTTGTACCAGTCGAGCCGATCAGGCGCGTATCCCGTAAGTTCGAGCCGTTGCTCGCCTCCGACCAGCGAGCGTTTGACCATCAGCGCGTCATGACTGGCAAGAGGCTGCGGCGTGCCGCTCGCCAAAACCAGCTTCCCCAGTTCGTCGGGCAAGGGACCGGCCACCCCTGCCAGTCCGAACGTTTCGGCAATCTTGGCGAGATCGACATCGAGCACTTCGCGCCCGATGATCGACTGGCCGTCCTCGGCAACGAGCCGGGTGACGCAAACATGATCTCCCGCCAAGCGATTCCAGACCGGCAAAAGCAGCCCGGTTGCGAGGTGAAGGCGCTCGGTCACTGGCGAAGCGGCTGCCTTAACTTCCTCGGTGCACCAGGCCTTGGTGAACTCGGTCACGCCGATCTCCTCCCACAAGCTTTCACCGAGTGCCTCGATCGTCCAGTTAGCCGATTTGAGCGGCCGGAGCAGCCGACGGCGTTCGATCACCGCGCCATCATCGGCAATGAGCCGCCGGGCCGGGACCGAGAGAGCAACCTTGCCCGATCGCGCATTGCGTAACGGGATGGCGTGAAGCGACCCGATCTCGTGCATCCGCACGAGACGCTTCAGTCGGAGCGGGCGTAGGTGGCGTTTCACCCCAAGCGAGACCAGGCGGGTTTCTGCGCCGGTAACAGGATCGGCTCGCAAAAGCTCGTCGCTGAGAACTTCGAAGCTATCGACGCGAACCGTCTCAAGGCCCAGATCGAGAGTTCCAGCTTCGCGCGCTGCCTCGATTCGCGCTTCGACCAACCCCAGATATTCATCGAAGATAGAATTTTGGAGCGCAATCGGCAGAGCAAGGATGCGGTTGAGCCAGCGCTGGATAGTCGGAAGGTTGTCGGTCAGCCCGCCATCGGGATTCTCGAGCCGAAGGCCGGTTCGCTCGACGAAATCGCCGAAGCTCGTCGCCTCCAGCTTGCCATCATACAACAAGTGGAACCAACGGCTGAGTGCATCCCTAGCATAATCGCTTTCGAGATTATCGGCCGGATCGAAGAGGTTCTGACCGCCGGTCTGGCGCTGTCCTCGCGTCAGGGCACCAAGGCTGTCGAGCCTGCGAGCGATGGTCGAGATAAACCGCCGTTCGCCCTTCACATCGGTGGTCACCGGTCGGAACAGCGGGGCCGAGGACTGGTTGGTGCGGTTGGTACGACCGAGCCCCTGGATTGCATTGTCCGCCCGCCAGCCCGGTTCGAGCAGGAAGTGGACGCGGCGCTGCTGGTTCTGGCAGTCGAGATCGGCATGATAGGAACGCCCGGTCCCGCCAGCATCAGAAAAGATGAGGATGCGCTTCGTGCCCTCCATGAAGCTCTGCGCTTCGGCGACATTGGCACTGCCGCTTCGCCGTTCGAGCCGCTGCTGCCCATCCCTGCCGATAACGAGCCTGCGGCTGCGCCCGGTTACTTCGGCGACCGCCCCGGTCCCAAAATGCTCGATGATCGCGTCGAGCGCTGTGGCGATTGGAGGAAGCGCGCAAAGCTGTTCGATCAGCGCATCGCGCGCGGCAATGGCACGCGAGCAAAGAACCGGATTACCGTCGTCATCGCTCATCGCTTCGGAGCGCAGATTGCCGTCCTCGTCGGTAAAGACCTGCATCAGGCGCACCGGGAAGCTCTTGGCGAGATAGTCGATGACGTATTCGCGCGGACTAAGGTCGATATCGAGTGCCTCGCGTTCCTCGTCGCTGAGATCGGCGAGGCGGCGGTCGAGCATGGCCTCAGCGGTCGAAACCAGCTGCACGACCACCGAATGATCTTTACCGAGCGCTTCTTCTATAGCCGGGATGAGACTCGGCAGTTTCATCGACAGAAGCAGCTGCGCAAAGAAGCGCTGCTTTGTGCCTTCAAATTTTGACAGCGCGGCAGCCTTGGCATTGCGATTGAGCGTATCGCCGCTGTCCTCGTCGACGACTCGTGTGGCTTCGAGCGCGTCATCGAGATTGCGGTGAATGATCGCCCAGGCTTCGGCATAGGCGTCGTAGATACTGATCTGCGCTTCGGTCAGGCAGTGTTCTAGGATCTCGTATTCGACCCCGGCAAAAGACAGCGCGCGGGCGAGGTAAAGACCTTGTGCCTTGAGGTCGCGCGCAACGAGTTCCATCGCTGCTACACCACCGGCGCGGATCTCGGTCATGAAGCCTTCATGCGTCGGGAAAGCGGTTTCGGGTCCCCAGAGGCCGAGCCTCGCGGTGTAACCAAGATTAGCGATCTCCGACGCGCCGGTGGCGGAGGCGTAAAGCACGCGGGCGCGCGGCAGATGGTTCTGCAGCCTCAGGCCCGCCATCCCCTGCTCGGAGCCCTTGACCCTGCCGCGCGTGCTCGAAGACCCAAGCGCATTGGCCATGGCATGGGACTCGTCGAAGGCAATCACGCCTCCGAACTCTTCGCCCGTCCAGGCAAGGATCTGGTCGAGGCGCGTGTCTTCGGCCCGGCCCGAGCGCAGTGTCGGATAGGTGACGAACAGAATGCCTTCGGGCAGCGTTACGGGTCGCCCGAGCTTCCAGCGCGCGAGGGGTTGGATATCGAGCGGCAGTCCGCCAAGTGCTTCCCAGTCGCGGCGTGCATCTTCCAGCAGCGCCTCGTTCTTGGTGATCCAGATATGCCGACGTTCGCCCGCGAGCCAACGGTCCATCATCACAGCCGCAATCTGCCGCCCCTTGCCCGCTCCGGTCCCATCGCCAAGGAAGAAGCCCTGCCGATAGGCGTGGCCGTCTTCGGCCAGCTCGAGCATCGTGCCTTCCTGACTCGGTCGGAATCGGGCCGGTAGATCGCGGGCAAATGCCTGGCACGCATAAATCAGCGTCTCGCACTGTGCCGCGGATAGAAGTTTGTCCGCTTTCCAGTTGGCGGGCAGCAGCGGTCGGACATCCGGAACAGGTGCCGCGACCGATCCCATTGCGACCGATTCCACCAGGGGAGTGGGATGCATCGAAGCATCGGCAAACGCTACGCGGCTTGGCCGATATGGGAGATAGATACCTGTCTGCTCAGGCACAGGTGCAGCTTCCGCTCGTGCGGCATAGCTGAGTTCGACCGCATCGGTCCCAGCGACTGGCGTCGTCGCGAAGGGTGCAGAAGGTCGGATCGCTGCGCGGTGCTCCACGGACCTCGACATCGTGCGCACCGGCAAGCGACGCACTTCAGCCGATATCAAGGCGCGAGGCGGAAGATCGGCGAGAAGCGCATGGAACTCGCCCAACTCGGACGTATCGCCGGTGATCGGTCGGCTTTTACCCGTCGGGATTTTGTCGATCACGACCAGCCGGACAGCGATCCCCGTGCCCGTCCGAGTGAACATCCGCTGCAACCGGACATCGAGCCGCAGCGAAGCCTCGTCCTGTGCCTTGGCAAAGCGCGAAGCATCGAAACCATCTGGCATGGTCGCGACAATCCTGCCGCCACAAACGCAAGCTCTGAATGCGCTTCGGAGATGGCGCAATGCTGTACCACCGTCGCTGCCGCGTTCCTCGCTACGCGCAAAGGGCGGGTTCATCAGGAAGACCGAGGGGATTGGGCCGCAATGCAAGTCGGCAATAAGTTCGCCATCGTGGGAGCTGATTGCGGCCTTCGGAAAGATGTGTGCCAGGCCGCCGCGTCTGCCAGCATCGATCTCGTTTAGAGTAAGCGATGCGGCTTGGCCGTAGGCCCAGATCGCGAGAGCACCATTGCCGGCGGAGGGTTCGAGCAGCGTATCCCGTGATGAAAGCGCCGCGGCTTTCGCAAACAGCCAGGCCAGCATCGGAGGGGTCGAGAATTGCTGAAGCTCGATCTGGCCTTCGCTGCGCACGTGACGAGGTGGTAGAGCCGCGTCGAGCCAATCGAAGCGCGCTTCCGCTTCGTGGAAGCCGGTCGTCAGATCGATGCGCGAAGATCCACGCAGCCAGAGCAGGGAGCCAATCTCGATCACGTTGTTATAGTCGTCGATGGTCCAGGCGCTGCCCCAGTCCTGAACTCCGGTTTCCTCGGCGAACAGGTCCGAAATATCGGCACGAGTGAGATGGCATCCTGCTGCGAGACGGTCGGCAATTTTGACGCCAATGGCGCAGGCCAACGGAACGTCCTGAGATTTCTGGCGGGCGGGAAAAAGGTCTGACTGAAACATGGCTTATCGTCCTCCTGATTGAGGCATCGGGACACGCGCCCTCTGCCGGATCAGGAAATCGAAAAGCCTTCTCTCCTCTCAAACCTTCGCCTTACGGCATAGCCATGCCTGGAGTTCGTCGTTCCAGTCGGTGCCTCGCACAGATGGTTTGCGGACATGGATCGTCCGGCCTTTTCGCGCATAGGCGGATAGGCTCCGTTCGACTGCGAGATCACCACCGTCATCGTAATCGACGAAGAGATGAAGCTCGGTCACGCTGTCGGGAATGCTGACCAGACCGAAGCGCTCATTGCCCAATGTTGCCCATGCGGGGATGCCGGTCAGGGCATAAGCTGACATCGCGCTTTCGATCCCTTCAGCGAGTCCGAGTTTGGCATCCGCCGGGGCGAAGAGCCGAACGGCAGCTTCACCTAGCGAGCCAAGAGCGCGCTTGGGCTTGTCGAAGTCCGCTTTCCTGTGGCGATCCTGTGACAGGAATGTGCGGTGGATGGCGATGGGCCCCATGTCGAGACTGACCGCCGCGATCATGGCGGGCAGGTAGCGGGTGCGTCCTTTGGGGCCCAGCGGTGTTCGTGGATGAAACCGAAGAGCAGAAGAGGCGGCGAGGATGCCGCGGCTCTTGAGATAGGCCTTGGCCGGGCTGGAACGCACAGGCTCCGCTTCGCGCCAGATCCTCAGCGCCGCCGGCGAGAGATTACGTTTTTCAATTGGCTCGAACTGGTCAGCTGACGAAGAGTCCGAGAATAGGATGGAAGCGTTGAAGCCCTCGCGTGCCAGCGCAGCAAGCACTGCCTGCTGATCGCAACCGGCAAAGCAGTGAAAAAGGATGGCTTTGCGACCGAGCGTCACGCCCAACGATGGCGTGCTGTCATCATGTGCAGGACAACAGGCCATGCCCTTCGTGCCCGACCATCTGCCGCCTCGACTTTCGCAGATACGGCGTGCGGTCCCTTCCAGTGTGGGTCTTGTCGCTTCATGAGTGGGCATGGGTTATGCGGTCCTTTTGGCTCGCTCCCCACAGCCTACCTCTGCTCTTACTGGCGTCCGCAGTACCCTGACAGGAAGCGGCGACCGCAATAGCTTGTCGTGTCTGGTCATAGGATGCATGACATATCATGCGCTATTGCATAAATTAACATGATATGTCATGTACTGCCTATGCCACGCGCCTCCAGAGCAGCTAGCGGACTGCCGCCACAAAGCCAGCGAGCTATAACTCAGCTCGGCAAGGACATCGCGCTTGCCCGGCGTCGCCGCAAAATGCCGCAGCGGTTGATGGCGGAACGAATGCTGGTGTCGGTTCAGACACTTCAGCGGCTCGAAGCTGGTGATCCGACAGTTGGTCTCGCAGTCCTTGTGAGCGCATTGCATGTGCTGGGAATGACCCAGCGCCTTGCCAGCTTGGTTGCGCCAGAGAGTGATCGAGCGGGCATAAGCGAGGACCTCTCGCGCTTGCCCGAGCGAACGCATGCAGCCAGCGATGACGAGCTGGATTTCTGATCGGTCATGACAATCGTCCGCTCCTACGTATTCGTCCATCTTCCCGAAGGTCCTGTCCCGGCGGGACTGCTGACGATGACCGACGAACCGCGCAACCAATTTGCCACGTTCGCTTATGGCCGCCGGTATCTTGAGCGTCCTGACCGGATCCCCGTCGATCCGGTGGCCCTTCCGCTGCACGATGCCGGGACCAGCCGGACCTTCCGCACAGAGGAAGGGTTTGCTGTCTTCGGCGGCATCCGCGACGCCGCTCCCGATGGCTGGGGCCAATATCTTATGTACAAGGCTATGGGCGACCGTCTGCCAAGCGAGATCGACCTCATCCTTGCTTCCGGAGAACATCGCGTTGGCGCGCTCGCATTCGGGCCTACTCCGGAGCGACCGGAGCGCATCACTCCATGGGGCGACGGTCCCGCTCCGGGCGAAGAGTTCACCCTCGCTGAACTCGCCGAGGCAGCAGAACGAGCACAACACGTCGACGAGCTCGACGAGAACCTGCGCGCACTGCTTGCTGCCGGTTCGTCGCTTGGCGGCGCGCGTCCGAAGGCGGCAACGCAAATCGGCGATCGACCCTGGATCGCCAAGTTCCAGAAGCGCGGCGACAGCTTTCCTGAATGCCGCGTAGAGCTGGCGACTATGCAGCTGGCCAGCGAATGCGGCCTCAACGTGCCCGCGCTCGATTTCCGCTGTGTCCTGGACCGCGATATCTATCTGATCGAACGGTTCGACCGCGTGCCGCATGGCAACTGGCTCGAACGGCGACCGTTCGCGTCGGGGCTGACCATGCTGGGCGCGCATGAAAGCGAGGTAAGCAGCTACAGTTACGCTGATCTCGCTGGCGCGATACGTCAGCACGGGACGCAGGTCCGCGCAGACCTCCATGAGCTGTTCCGCCGAATGGTGTTCAATATTCTCGTAACGAATGACGATGACCACCTGCGCAATCACGGATTTCTTTTCGACGGAACTGGCTGGCGGTTGTCTCCACTCTACGATGTCGTTCCCAAGCCGCAGGTGGGGCTGGAGCGACGCCTTGTGCTGGGCGTTGGTCCGGAAGGACGCAATGCGACCATCGGAAATGCGCTTGCCGGAGCAGCAGTATTCGATCTCGGCCCCGAGGAGGCCTCGGCCATGACCGAAGAGTTGCGCGTGATGGTTGCAGCGCGCTGGCAGCCATTGTTCGAAGAGGCGGGGTTAAGTCCTGCGGACAGAGGCCGCTTTGCCACCTGCTTCCGGTTAGCAATCGAAGATGGCTAGGCAACCTCCCTCTACTTGCCATCACCCAGACCGCGCCTGCCTCAATCAGCATGAACTGATCCGCAAATACCGTTGTGCGGATTGCGGCGCGGTGATGATGTGTGCCTGCGACGAGGTGCGCGGGCATCGCTTTCTGCCGCATCAACTAAGCGAGGGCTGCGAACTCGATACGCAGGAGCGGGTGCCGGTAACGCATGGCTTCCAAGAGGGAGTTTGTAGTGAATGCCGTGGATTGCCCGCCGATCCGGCACCAGCAGCGGCGATCCACGGGCGCACCAGCAAGATCAGGCGGTACTATTGGCGCGAGCTGTTCTTTGCCAAAGAAGCTGCACTGCACGATTGGGACTCAGAGCATCCGGACGCGACTCACGATGAGCGGCGCTCTGCGCAGTCCGCAATAGAAAAAGCGGTGCTGCAGGATATCAAAGAGCTGCACGCGAGCGCACCCAAATATGCTTTCACTGAAAAGTCACAGGCAGAAGTGATCGATCAATACTCGGTCGAAGTGGAACCTCTGCAGGCGACATATGCCAAGGTCGGACGGAAGGGCGCTCAGATCGTAGTTGGCGATGAGATAATCAGCGCCGAAGAATTCGCTTTGCGGCACTATTCCGGGCAGGGCTGGCAAGTCCTGCAGCTTGAAAGCGTTCCCTTCCACGCACTGTTCGGCGTGATGATGTGGATAGTCATCCAGGATCCAATCGACCCTAAGAACCGGATTGTAAGTTTCGGTGATCGTACTGCGTATGAAGAGCGGAGAACGAAGGAACCGATCTGGACACATTTGCCGAGCGACTTTGGGTCTGCAGGCTATGGAATCCGGCGCGCAACAGCGATCGAGAAACATTTCGACGAATTTCTGCACGACGACGATCTTGAGTGGTTATTCGACTATTGGCGGTTCCACAGCGAAAACCTGCGTCAGTATCTCTGGGCACATCGACCGGAGGATGTCGAGCGAGCTCGCAAGTTGCTCGAGATTTTACCACCTCAAACAATCAAAGCCATTCTGCACTATCTCGTGCAAGACTACTGGGGCCGATATCTGGGATGGCCGGACTTGCTACTGCACCGCGAAGGGGAGTTCCGGTTCGTCGAGGTTAAGTCGTCCTCGGACAGGCTGAGCGATGATCAGAAGCGATGGATCGCTGACAATCATAATGTTCTCAAGCTGCCCTTTTCCATAGCCAAGATTCACCGGATCGCCAGCCAGGCCTAGTTGCGATCGTAAGGCGCCCTTCAGCACTCAACGTCGAGAGAATAGCACTTAGTAATTCAAATTTGCTTGGTGATTACCCGGTGATTGCCAGCAAAGTTTTTGAGGTTCGAAATTTCCGATATTAGATAATATTTTCAGCGTTTTAATGTACTTAAGTATATAAAATCTGGTATTCCAATGGCCGCGAAGGCTATACCGATTACCCGGCATATGGCGGAGAGCGGACGGCGGACGCAGCCTGAAGCAGGTGTGACAAGCCAAGAGGCGTGGGGCGGCGTGAACCATAGGCCGCCCCCTGCCACCGGTCATTCCCGCAGGGGAACGGCGCTCGTGTCGCCTGTCGGCCTGCGCCGCACGTCTGGATTCGGAAACCCCGACAGTGCGGCGTTGAGGATAGCCGTCAGGCTTGGCCCTTCGCCTTTGGCGAGATGACCATCAGCATCTGGCGGCCCTCCAGTCGAGGATAGGCCTCGACCTTGGCGCCCTCTGCCGTGTCGTCCTGCACGCGCTTCAAAAGCTCCATGCCCAGTTGCTGGTGCGCCATTTCGCGGCCCCGGAAGCGCAGGGTGATTTTCACCTTGTCACCTTCCTCGATGAACTCGTGCACCTTCTTCATCTTCACCATGTAATCATGGTCGTCGATGTTCGGACGCATCTTTATCTCTTTGATTTCCTGGCGCTTCTGCTTTTTCTTTGCAGCGTTCGCCTTTTTCTGGGCCTCGAACTTGAACTTGCCGACGTCCAGGAACTTGGCGACGGGCGGGTCGGCATTCGGGCTAACGATCACCAGGTCGAGGCCGGCCTCTTTCGCCTGCTCGATCGCTTCCTTGGTGTAGAGGACACCCAGATTTTCGCCGTCATCGTCGATAACCCGGACCTTCGGTTCCTGAATGAACTCGTTATAGCGCGGTCCCTGGAAAGGCGGGGGCGTGGGCCCGCGCCGGGTCGTAAGAGGCGGTCGGATAATCTGGTCTCCTGATGGTTCAACAAATAGATTCGCTGTCCCCAATGTAAGTGAACACGGGGCAAACGAAAAGAGGGTCCGGAAATGTAGCTGTTTAGGCCGCTGGAGCGTCCGACAGATCGGGCGGAAGCGCCGCGCTACGCAGTTCCCCGACAATATCCTCCAGCGAGATGACGCGCTGATGTTCGTCCGAACCCAAACGGCGGACGGCAACGGTCCCTTCCTCTGCCTCGCGCTTGCCGACCACCAGAAGATAGGGGACCTTTGCAAGGCTGTGCTCGCGGACCTTGTAATTGATCTTTTCGTTGCGAAGGTCGGATTCTACGCGCAGCCCGGCCGCCTTCAGGGTCTCGACAGCCCGCAGCGCATATTCATCCGCATCGGACACGATCGTCGCGACGACGACCTGCGTCGGCGCCAGCCAGAGCGGCAGCTTACCGGCATAATGTTCGATCAGAATGCCGATGAAGCGCTCGAACGTGCCCAGAATGGCGCGGTGCAGCATGACGGGGCGGTGCTTTTCCCCATCCTCGCCGATATAGCTAGCATCCAGCCGCTCCGGCAGGACGGTGTCGGCCTGGATCGTGCCGACCTGCCAGGTCCGGCCGATCGCGTCGGTCAGATGGAATTCCAGTTTTGGCGCATAGAAGGCGCCCTCACCCTCCAGTTCCTCCCAGCCATAATGCTCGGTCGCGCGCCCCGCCTTTGCAACGGCGTCACGCAGGATCTGTTCTGCGCTGTCCCATTCCGCGTCGCTGCCGAAACGCTGTTCCGGCCGCAGTGCCAGCTTGATCTGATAATCGGCAAAGCCGAGATCGCGATACACCTGGTCCAGCAGGTCGCAAAAGGCGACGATCTCGTCGATCAGCTGGTCCTGCCGGCAAAAGATATGTGCATCGTCCTGCGTGAACTGACGCACGCGCAGCAAGCCGTGCAGCGCACCATGCGGCTCGTTGCGGTGGCAACAGCCGAATTCCGCCATGCGGATCGGCAATTCGCGATAGCTGGTGATGCCCTGCTTGAAAACCAGCACGTGCGCCGGGCAATTCATCGGCTTCAGCGCCATCATGTCGGCATCGCCGCTGATCACGCTGCCATCCCCTTCGGGATCCGGCACCTCGTCGGGGACGGCAAACATGTTCTGCGCATATTTGCCCCAATGGCCCGATTTTTCCCACTGATTGACGTCCATCAGCTGCGGCGTCTTGATCTCGTCATAGCCGGCGGCATCCAGCTTACGGCGCATATAGCGTTCCAGCTCGCGCCAGATCAGATAGCCCTTGGCATGCCAGAAGCAGGAACCCTGCGCCTCTGACTGGAAATGGAACAGGTCCATTTCCTGGCCCAGCTTGCGATGGTCGCGCTTCGCCGCCTCCTCAAGGCGTTGCAGATGCGCGTTCAGCTGCTTCTTGTTCAGCCAGCCGGTGCCGTAGATGCGGCTGAGCTGTGCGTTCTTCTGATCGCCGCGCCAATAGGCGCCCGATACGCGGGTCAGCTTGAATGCCGCCGGGTCCAGCTTTCCCGTGGAGGCAAGGTGCGGCCCCCGGCAAAGATCCAGCCAGCCATCCTCGCTGCCCGGCTGGCCGCTATGATAGACGGTCAGTGCTTCTCCCTCAGGCAGTTCGGCCGCCCACTCCGCCTTGAAGGTCTCGCCCTTTTCACGGAACCAGTCGATCAGCCGGTCGCGCGACCATTCTTCTCGAATCAGAGGCTTGTCGGCCTTGATGATGCGGCGCATCTCCTCCTCTATGACGGGGAGGTCGTCTTCGGTGAAGGCGCCGCGCGATTGAGGTGCGGCAAAATCATAATAGAAGCCGTCATCCGTCGCCGGCCCGAACGTGATTTGCGTTCCGGGGTAAAGCGACTGCACCGCCTCTGCCAGCACATGGGCATAATCGTGGCGTACCAGTTCCAGCGCGTCCGCCTCGTCGCGGGCAGTGATCAGGGCAAGCTGTGCATCGCCGTCGAAGGGGCGCATGATGTCGCGCACCTCTCCATCGACGCGCGCAGCCATGGCGGCCTTGGCAAGACCGGGGCCGATCGCTGCGGCAATATCGGCAGGCGTCGTGCCAGGCTGAACCTCTCGAAGCGAATCGTCGGGCAGGCGGATGGTGAACATTTCAGACATGCAGGCGCATATGGCCGAGCGGCCCCGCCGGGACAAGACGGCCGCGACGAGAGGATGGCGGCCTCGCCTTGCGGGCGGGGAACCGAAGCGGCAGATAGCAAACACGGATCATTCGGGGGGGCAGGAATGAACGGCACAGATCATCACGAGCCGGCAGCGGAGGCGCTGCAGGAATTCACCGGACTGACATTTCATGGCAGATGGCGGGCATTACTGCCCATCGTCGTCACCAATCTGCTGTTGAGCATCGTGACACTGGGCATCTACCGCTTTTGGGCAAAGGCGCGGGTCAGGCGATATTTGTGGAGCGAGACCCAGTTCGTCGACGACCGTCTGGAATGGACCGGCACGGGCAAGGAAATGTTCCTGGGCTTCCTGATGGTGATGGCGGTTCTGATCCCCGTAGCGCTGTTCGCGCAGTTCGGTCTGCAGGTGCTGGCCCTGCGCGGATATGAGGTTCTGGCAGGATTTCTGTTCATCGGCCTTTATGCTGGATTCTTTTATCTGATCGGCGTCGCCCGCTTTCGAGCATTGCGTTACCGCCTGTCGCGCACCCGCTGGCACGGCATTCGCGGCGGCAGCGATACGGGCGGCTGGGGTTATGGTGTGCAGGCAATCATCTGTTCCCTGGCGGTCACCCTTACGGCGGGCCTGTTGCAGCCATGGGCAATGGTGACGCTGTGGCGCGCACGGTTCGGCGCCATGAGCTTTGGCGACGCCCCGATCGGGGTTGGCTATGGCGCGTTGCCGAAGGGCATTTTCGCGCGCTGGATCATGATCTATGTCGCCTTCATCGCCATCATCGCCATATTGGTCGGCGCCTTTGCATCAACCTTGGTCGCCGATCCGGACAGCGCGGCGCGCGCTGGCATGGTGATCATCGGCGCCGTTGCAGCCATTTACCTGCTGCTGCCCATCCTGTTCGTCACATATTACACGAAATTCATCCGCGGCGTCATCGGCGAGATGGACTGGATGAACCTGCAGTTCGACTTTACCGCCCGCACCTCGGACTGGGTAAAGCTGTACTTGGGCCATGCCGGACTGATTGTGATCACGTTGGGATTCGGCCTGCTGTTCATCGGCTATCGCAACTGGTCGTTCTTCGTGCGTCATTTGCAGGTCCGTGGAACGCTGGACATCGACCTGATCCGACAGTCGGAAACCCGGATGCGCACAGATGCGGAGGGCCTTGCGGACGCCTTCGACATCGGCGGGATCTGAGGCGCAGGCGAACCCCGTGGCGATCGGCTGGCATTTCGACGGCGCCACTGCCGTCCGCTACCATGTCCGCGTCGAGGCGCGAGAGAATATGCTGGTTCTGCACGGCGCAGGAGAGGCGGCACAGATTGTCGACCCCACGCGCCTGCAGGCCCTGGAAACCCGAAAGGACGCCAGGGTCTATGGCCTGAAGGGTCAGGATGGCTGGCGCCTGGGGCTGCCCGCGACTGACGATGCCGCAATAGAGGCGCTGCTGCCACCTGCCGCCAGGTATGGCGGGCTGGTTGATCGGTTCGGCTTGGCGAAATTTGCCGCAGCCGCCACGATTCTGTCGGCCATGTTCCTGCTGGTCTTCTGGCTGGCCCCCGGATGGCTGGCGCCGCTGATCCCACGCGATATGGAACGGCGGATCGGCGATGCCCTTTTCGCCGATCTGGACAGCGAGCGGGTATGCCGCTCCTCCGGGGGGCAGGAGGTACTGGACCGGCTGACGAGGCGGCTGGCACCCGGCACAGACATCGACCTGCGCGTCGCTGATATCGGCATGGCAAATGCGGTGACCCTGCCCGGCGGCCGCATCATCATTTTCAAAGGGTTGATCCGCCAAAGCGAGAGTGCGGACGAGATGGCAGGGGTGCTGGCCCATGAAATCGCGCATTATCGGGAACATCATGTGACAGAGGCGATGATCCGGCAATTGGGCCTGGGCATCCTGATCAACAGCCTTGGTGGCAATACCGGGGCCACGCTTACGCAGTTCGCGGGACTGAGCTTCAGCCGCGATGCGGAGCGGGAGGCGGATACGCAGGCGATCGCCTACATGGTCGCGGCGAATATCTCCCCCGCACCGACTGCTGGCTTTTTCCGGCGTATGGCGCAGACCGAGGAGATGTTCGACAAACGCCTTGTCGCTGCGGCGAACTTCCTTTCCACGCATCCCGTGTCCTCCGCCCGCGCTGAGCGTTTCGAGCAGGCAGGCGAGGAGGGGGAATTTACCCCGGCGATGAGCGACGCCGAATGGCAGAGGGTACGTAAGATGTGCGGCGGCGCAGACGATCCGCCAACCACGGACACAGGCACGCCGACCGACCCATCACAGGCTCGCTGACTGGGCCCCGCCCCCAGGCCCATGTAGCATCCGGCTAGTCAGTCACCTTCAGGATGATCTTTCCAACATGATCCCCAGCCTCCATGTGACGGTGTGCGTCGGCAGCCTCGGCTAGGGGGAATATGCGGTCCGTCAGCGCATGCAGCTTCCCCTCCGCAAAAAGTGGCCAGACTGTCTTTTGCAGGCTGCGGGCGACCAGCGCCTTGAACTCCGCATCGCGCGGGCGCAGCATCGATCCCGACAGGCGCAGACGTTTCGACATCACAGCCGTCAGGCTGACGTCCGCGCGTGGCCCCCGCTGAAAGGCGATGGAGACGTGCCGTCCCTCCGCCGCCAGGCATTCGATATTGCGGGCCACATAATCGCCGCCGACCATGTCCAGTACCACATCCACCCCGTCCGGGGCCGCCGCCTTTACCTCTTCCACGAAGTCCTGCGTCTTGTAGTTAATGGCGAGGTCTGCGCCGACCTCCTTCGCAGCGCCGCACTTATCGTCAGAGCCCGCAGTAACGAAAACGCGCACGCCGAACGCGTTACACAATTGGATCGCGGTCGTTCCAATGCCACTTGTGCCGCCATGAACCAGCGCCGTTTCGCCGTCCTTCACGGCGCCGCGTTCGAATAGATTGGACCAGACAGTGAAATAGGTTTCGGGAAGCCCTGCGGCATCCAACAGATCGACGCCCTGCGGCACCGGCAAGACCGAACCGGCGGGCGCGACGACATAATCTGCATAGCCTCCCCCGGCCACCAGCGCACAAACCTCTTGCCCGATTTCGAAACTCTCTACGCCAGCACCACGCGCCGCGATCCGTCCGGACACTTCCAGACCCATGATGGAGGGGGCGCCCGGCGGCATCGGATAAAGGCCAAGCCTTTGCAGAATGTCGGGGCGATTGACGCCAGCCGCCGCCACCTCGATCAGCACCTCTCCGGCGCCGGCGACGGGCACGGGGCGATCCACCAATTGCAGCATCTCAGGCCCGCCCGGACCCTCTGGATCAATCGCGCGCATCACGGTCGGAACGGTCTTCGGCACAAGCATCTCCCCCGCCTTTGTGGAGAGGGGCTTAGCAGGCGGAAGACTCGGTCACCAGCACCGTTAAAGAAGCTATTTCGCAGGCCCGGCTCGCCCCTCTGCCGCCTTTATTGTATAGGGCGAGGGTTCTTAAATTCGCCACAGGAGAACAGCGAAGATGGATGAAGATGACCTGCCGCGCCCGGGTGATCCGCTCGCCACGATCATGAAACAGGATCTGGATCCGCTCAGCGTTCATGAGCTGGAGGCGCGCATCGCCGCGCTGGAGACAGAAATCGAGCGCACGCGCCAGAAACTGACCGGCGCAAAGGATTTCAAGGCGAGCGCCGCGGCCCTGTTCGGCAACTGAGCCGCCACCCGCGCCGATCCCGTGGCCGAGCGCCCCTCGCGCTTCGAACGCCTACGCCATCTGCGTGAAGCGCCCCTGCTTCCGATACCGCACCAGCCAGTTCGGGGCCACCGCCTGCACCGGCGTCGGCTGGACGCCAAGCGCGGACAGGCCATTGGGCCCGGAAACCACGCTGGGGCGCTGCAGCATCAGATATTGATCATGTGTAATCGGCGCACCGGGCATCCACCCGAACACCTTGCTGAGCGTTCCTGTCAGCGCATCGGGAACCTCCGGCATCGAAATGTCCCGGCCGATCGTGCGCGCGATATAATGCATCAGCTCTCGCATCGTGACGACATCCGGCCCGCCCACTTCATAGGTCTGGCCACCATGTATATCGGGATGCAGCGCAGCCTCTGAAATGCCTGCGGCCAGATCATTGACGTAAACCGGCTGGAACCGGGCGTCCGGGGCAACGATGGGCATGATGGGCGCCACGCGAATCAGGCGGGCAAAACGGTTCAGGAATTCATCCTCCGGCCCGAAGACGATGCTGGGGCGGACAATCGTCGCGTCGGCAAAGGCTTTGCGAACGGCTTCCTCTCCCTCCCCCTTGCTGCGGGCATAGGCGGGTCCATCCTCCAGGCCGGCATCCGCTCCGATTGCACTCACATGGATCATCGATGCGGCACCCGCACCGGCCGCAGCCTCCGCAATTCGCCGGGCGCCCTCGCGGTGCAGAGCCCCGAATTCTTCATCGCTGCCGTCCAGAATGCCCACGAGGTTGATGACGGCGGTTGCGCCCTCACACGCGGTACGCACCTCCTTCTCCGACGACAGCCGCGCCTTTGCATAGCCCAGCTGGCCAAGCGCGGTCAGTGGTTTCAGAAACTGAGCGGTGTGCGGATCGCGCGTAACCGCACGAATGCGCGCGCCCCGCGCGGCAAGCTCCTGCACGACATAGCGGCCGATAAAGCCGGAGGCGCCGAAGACGGTGACCAGGTCGGTCATGGCTGTGGGTCTTCCTTTTCAAGACAGGATGGGACGGGCGTTTGCGGGTCTGCTGTTACAGGCCAGCCCCCACCATTGACAAGCGCGGCGCCTGCCCCTAGCTGCGCCACCTTCGCACCCCCAAGCGGGGACCGCGGGCCCAGATGGCGGAATTGGTAGACGCGCTAGCTTCAGGTGCTAGTGTCCGTATGGACGTGGAGGTTCGAGTCCTCTTCTGGGCACCATTTGTTCTTCTCTCGCTTCCCTATACGCCTTATGGGCCTCAGAGAAATCCGAGGGATCGCTCCGCCTTCTTGTTCATCCGGAAGTATCGTCGACTGCTCGCCTGTCGCGATAGCTAGAGCGATCCGCCGTTATGTTGGAAGTCACGACGCGCGCTGGCAGCGCCCCGCCTGCCGCTATGTTGGGTAGCATTCCGGTTCCAAGCGAACGCAGCGCGCTTTTGGCGTACCCGAATATGGCTGGACGATGTGCGGCGGCCTCGCCCATCCGTGACGACGTGCGAGCGATTCGCATGCGGCACCCATCGTCAATCCCTACGCTGTCCAATTCGGCCGGTGTCGAGGTTGCTGGGCCTGCGTCAACTGTGCTGCGGTCTGGTCAGACTTCTGCTCCTCAACATCCCCAAGCCGCCTAGGCAGATCCTCCAACCCTGCGGCAGGCCTGCTCATATTTCTCGAATACGGCCTGCACATCCCCAAAGCGCAAAAGTGCGAAAGGCGTTTCAAGAGGCTCGTAGCGATGCAGGATCAGCCGCTGATTGTCGCGGATCGTGATCGTCAGCGATTGGTCAAAGCGCGACGCCAATTGTTGCCACGCAAACAGCTCCGCAACATCCTCGGTCGCTGCCGCCGTGGCGTAGAACGAGACGAACGGACTGTTCGCCAGCGATTCGTAATATGCCGGGGCATAACGCAGCGGAATGGGCCGTGCCCGCCGAAACGGATTTTTCGCTGCAAGGCTGGCATCGTGAGGGGATGCAATGGCCCGAAGGTCCTTCCAGACTTTCGACCGGAACGGCCCTGCCGTATCGGCGGTCAAGGCGATGACCTGATCGACGATATGAGTAGCCTCATGCAGCAGGATATAGGTCAGCGCATCGCTTTGCCCGGCGTCGAATTCAACGCTGAAGCCCGAACCGTCATCGGCAAACAGACGGCTCTCCTTGTCGTTCAGGAACTTGGCCAAGCTTTCGTCGAGCAGGCTTGCCCGCAGCGTGATATCGAACTGCATGCTGGCGTCATCAAGCCCGGCCCGGCTCGTCAACGCGCTTCCCGCGCCTGGCTGCAGGTCGAGGAAGCTCAATCGCCGCAGGTGGCGGCGCAGGACGTCGCGGTGCAAGCGGGGCAGCTTTCCCAGGGCCTTTTCGACGAGAATAAGCTCATCCTCGGTAAGATCATGCACCGAAATGGCCGACGCACCCGCGCCAGAGAAAATGTCCATCACGGCCGGGTCTGGTCGGCCAATGCGAGATACGAGCGGCCGGTCGCTTTCCACGCCTGGGGCGGCAAGGCAGACGACCGGTGCCTGGTGCACCGCCATGGGCTGGGCCAGAACGGACGAATTGCCGGTCTGAAATCCCAGCAACAAAGACGCGGCAATCACAAGCGCCTGCTTCACCGAACGACTCCATCGCTGAATGCCGCAACCAGCGAACACCCCAAAGCGGTCGCTAGCCGTTGCCGTTATGATCAGCAGACTGCCGTCGCGGGTCAAGGAAGATCCGCATGGTACGCATAAGCAGCGCTTCCATCGCGTCGCGCCGTTCGGCAGCCACATCACCCTCATAAGCCACGTCTCGCAGCGTCGACACGGACTCGCCGCGAAGATCGGCAACCATGCGTTCCAGCCTGTCGATCCTGTCGTTTGCCACGGCAAGTTCCACCGTCAAAGCCAGAGCGACATTCAACGCGTCCTCCGCCTCTCCACAGGCAAGGCTCTTCGGCCGGTGCCCCCGCGCACTCGCCAGCAGTTCAGAAATTGCGTCCGGGGTCGCGCTGGTCATGCAGCTTTCCTGCCGCTGATCGCGTACCAGCGTACTGCCCCATGGATCGCGGCCAGATCATGCTCTACGACGACGTCGGCCGCGAACCCTGCCTCCGCCATTTCTTCGGCGAGTTGCGCGCCCGCGTAACTGCTCCAGTGCACTTCCCCATTATAGTGCGTGTCCCAATCACGTTCGACGCGGTGCACGTCGCTCGGTTGATTACGAATGTCGACATCCTGGTGGATGACGACGCCACCGGGCCGCAGCGCACGGTGGGCTTCACGAAGCATGGCGCGGCGCTTTTCAGCGCCAATTTCGTGCAGCAAATTGTGCGATACTATCAGGTCGAACGAGCCGTCAGCAAACGACATGCCCGCAGCGTCCATTTGGTGAAAATGCACGGCAACACCCAGGGATTCCGCGCGGGCGTGGGCATAGCGCAGCATCCCTGCACCAATGTCGATCGCATGAACTTCGCAATTCGGCCAGGCATCGGCATAAGCCGCCGAAGCGGCACCCGCAGAGCACCCGATATCGAGCATACGTCGCGGCCGGAAATCATCGAACTTCTGTTCAAGGAGACGCATGACGACGCCCGCCTTGCTGTCGCTGCGGCCGATGCCCTGGCCGAATGAAAAGACGTTCCCTCCAGATTCATAAAGCGCGCCGGCAATGGCATCATCGGGGCCATTGTCGAGCGCGTATCCACCCGGCTGCAAATGTATGTCGACGGCAGCCACCTCTTCCGATGGGTGATAGTCGGCATCAAGTTGCAGGCTGCCCAGCGGCGTTGGATTGGCGAGCGCAGTCGTCGTCGCCTGCTGCATACGTTCCTTGTCGGCGTAAACCGGCGCACCCACGGAAACCCACAGCATTTCCTGCGCCGCGCGGTTGGCGGCACTCCAACGGCGGTAAGACGGCGAAAGATGAAAGGCTGCGAAAATATCCTCTGGTGATTGCGGCTGCCGGCCATTTTGCGTAGCAAATGCCGGCGCGCCTTCCGCAGCATACATCTCCACATTGCGGGGCCGAACCCGCCCGTTCAGCAGGCGCCGCATGGCGACCACCGCATCCTGCCGGCTGCGATCCTCGGTGCTAAAGCGGGGCAGCACCGCGTGGCGTACGTCGCGAACCTTCATTTGGTGACCATCCTTCCCGGCCGCTAGACGGCCTCAACCAGCTCGATCAATTCTTCTGCAGGGCCGACGATCATGCACGACCGGCACCCGCCATACATCCGGGACGACAGGCGCGCCTCGCCCGTGGCCGATAGTGGCAGCCAGCGCTCGATATCCTCCACGATCAATGACACCATGGCGTTGCCGGGCGGCAGGTGCCCCTTTGCGCGCGGCCGTGTGACCGAGACGTGGCCGGGGCCGTTTGGATAACCGTCCAGTTCCACCAGATTGCCACGCTCTCGCATACCTATTGCACTCAATGCGATCGTGTGATCTTGGTCGAGCCCCTGCGCCGCCTGAAGAACCGCAACCTTGCTCTCACGAACAGGGCGCTCTCTCAGGTTGAAATTGTCGACGTACCAGCGAAGCATCGTCGTGAAATCCGCTCCCCCGGCGACGACGATAAAGGTGCGCCCGACAGGCCCCTTGGGCGGCGGCAGGATCGACGTTTCGCGATCGCCCGATTCCATTGTGAAATAAAGGCACTCATTTGCCGGACCTGTCACCTGCATGGCGATAATGGACGGCATGAAATTCAGCGGGCGCGGCGGACCGATGATATGAAAGCCCGATCCCGGTACGGCATCGGCGAGGGATTCAACGTCGTCGACGATAATTTCGAACGCATTCCATCCAAATGTCGTCAATGGACGATAGCCTGGCACCGCAGGTGTCTCGATCAGCCGAAAAAAAACATCCGTTTCGTTCTGCGGAACAAGGAGAGTGTACGCAGCGCCGACCGCGGAGGGTGTGGCCCAGGACCGCGCCGAAGCCTCGTCAATATGCCCCCGCTCCACGACCGACAATTTCAGGAGGCCAGCATAGGCCGCCTCGGCCGCAGCAAGGTCCGGCGCGCCTGTCGTAACGCTGCCGATCCTTAAAAGGTCGGGAAGGCTATCGGTGGTCCAATCGTTCACACCAGTTGCACCTCTCATTCCCAGCGCCCCGACGACAACGTCGCGGCGGTTTTTTAGTGATGCATATAGACTGGCTTTTGTTATATCCTTATGTCAAATAAAATGTGATGTGCGCAGTAAATCGCCTAAAGAAGTTTCGCTCCTTCCTCGGCAGATCCAAGATCGAGCCGAATCTGATATTTATCGGACCGGAAATGCGCGAGCACATGCTGCACCGGCCGCTTCCCGGTATCCAGGACAGTACGGCTGACGCGGAGAATTGGGGAGCCGATTTCAACCTGAAGGGCCGCCGAAAGCGTCGCATCGGCCAGGGTCGCCGAAATCGTCTGGTGTGCCGCGCCAATAGAGGCGCCTGCCTGCTCGATCAGCGTAAGCATTGGTGTGCTGTTGATTTTCTCCTCCGTCATGTCAGCGCCCAGATCGAACGGTATGAAGCTGGTGAAGTGACCGAGCGGAGACTTGTCCTGCCAGCGCACGCGGACAATCTTGAAAATGGGCGTCCCCAGATCGATTTCGAGCGCTTCGTGAATAGGCGCGGGCGCGGGAATTTTCTGGCTGTCCAGCAGCTTAACCTGCGTGCTGCGCCCAAAGCTGAGCAGCGAATCCAGTGCCTGATGTATGTCGCCATGCAACGGCTTCGCCGGCGAACGAAAGATCACCGTTGTACCCACGCGGCGGCGGCGCTCTACAAAGCCGCTGTCGGCCAGTTCATCGAGCGCCCGGCGAGTGGTAATACGCGAAACGCCGAACTGTGCGGAAAGCTCTTCTTCGGTCGGAAGGCGCGATCCAAAGGAACGCTCACCGCTGGTAATCTCCTCGCGAAGCTGAAGAAATATCTGGTGATACAGCGGCACCGCCTGCAGGCGGTCGACTCCGCCGGCCTCTTCCCTTGCTTTGCGCACAATAGTCCTTTCGTCGTTGCGTGGCCCGGCTTCCCACCGATGCTCCGCATTCCGGCGTGTCATCCCCGCCTATGCTTGTCCCACAGCAGGCACCGCCTCGCCTACCCCACAAAGCAGGAGAATCTTCGATGATCACCAAGCCCGTCATAGACCGCAGGGATGCACGAATTCTGATCGAAGCCGCTCTTTCAAAGGCTGAAGCCATGGGACGCCCCGTGTCAGTGGCGATATGCGACTGGGGCGGCCACCCAGTCGCGCTGGAGCGCATGGACGGCGCAGGCTTAATGACCGCGAAAGTTGCAGCCGACAAGGCACGCACGGCGGCCCTGTTGCGCGCGCCGAGTTCCGTGCTGGCAGAACGCGTACCGACAAACCCCGCATTGCTGCGCCTGGAAGAATATTTGCCTATGCCCGGCGGCATTCCCGTCAAGAGCGGCGACCACTGCATTGGCGGCATAGGGATTTCCGGCGGCAGCGACGAGGAAGACGTCGCCATCGCGCAGCACGCGCTAGAGGCGCTCGGCTCCCCCGCCGGATAGGCCATCGAGGATCCGACCAGCTTCGCTCAGTGCATTTCCTCGCCGCCGGAGACGTTCATCGCCTCTCCGGTGATATAGCGCGACTGCTTCGAGCATAGAAACGCGCAGGCATTGGCCGTGTCCTCCACCTCTCCGACGCGGCCAAGCGGAATACGGCCGCGCATTGCGCCCAGATATTCTTCGACGGTCTGACCCCGTGCCTTTGCCATGAATTCATTCTGCCAAGCACCCAGCCCCGTCGTGACGTGGTTCGGACAGACTGCATTCACATTGATTTCGTCGGGCCCCAATTCGATCGCCGCAGAGCGCGTAAGGCCGACAAGCCCGTGTTTGGAGGCAATGTAGGAACTGGTCAAAGCAGAGCCCGATTTCGAACCGCGGCTGCCGACCGAAACGATACGGCCCCGCCCCCAGGAGGGGTCAAAGTCCTGAATCTTCATCTGCCGGACCACGTGCTTCATCGCGAAGAACGCCCCCCGCAGATTGACATTCATGACCGTATCCCAGGCTTCCTGGGTGGCATCGACCAGCGGACCGAACATATATCCGACACCCGCATTGTTGACGAGAATATCGATGCGCCCGAATTTTGCCACGACATGATCGACCATGGCCTTCACCTGCGCCTCTTCGCGCATGTCAGCCTCGTACGTGTCGATGTCCGGATGAATCTGGCGCAGATCCTCGGCCACCTGTTGCAGGTCATCATGTCCCCCGACCCCGTGCGACGGCGCCGTGCTGTCGGCGGCCTTCCCAGCCTTGTTGCCGAGGTCGTGGATGACAAGCTTTACCCCGTCCTCCGCAAGCCGGCGGGCGATGCCTTGCCCAAGGCCCCGCGGCCGCCCTGCGCCGGTGATGAGCGCCACTTTTCCCTGAAGGTCTGCGTAGGTCGTCATAGATTTGATGTCCCGATTTTCATGGCAGTTGCGTAGCCCTCCGCCGTTGCGGAAAGCGCGATGCGCGGCGCACGTGCGTCGCCGATTACGTCGACGCTGAACCCGGCCGCCAAAAGTGGTTCCAGAAGATCGTCATTTGGACGGCGCGCCGTTGCGAAGGTCAGGAAAGAAACATCGCTGATGACATCGCCGGCTCCGCTATAGACATCCCTATAGGCGACTTCGCCATCCTCCAGCGCGGGCGTGGAGACCGGTTTGACAGATGTAACGATCTGGACGCCGGCAGCGTGGAGCCGTTCGTAGATGCCCTGCCGCGAAATTAACGATTCTTCGCCGGCCAGACGTTCACGCGACGTCAGGATGCAAACCTTTTCAAACCGGGACAGCAGAAATTCCGCAGCGTCATAGACAAAGGCGGTTGCATCGTCGTCCCAGATAACCGCTGTGCCTTCGCCCTGCACCTTGTAGGGCAGAAGGTCGGCGACAGCTGTACGTATGTCAGGGACAAGGCCCTCATCCCGCCACTCATCGGGCAGGAAGGATGGCCAGCGCGGCGTCGATCCCGTTGCCAGAATGACATGATCCGGCTGCAATTCCGTGATCCCGGCAAAGTCCACGCTTTCGCCCAGATGCAATGTCACCCCGTGGCGCTGTGCAGCCAAAAGCTGATAATCATAGATGGAACTGTACCCTTCGCCTCCGGGCAGCACCGCATGTAGCCGTGTCTTTCCGCCGACAGCGTCAGAGGCGCCGAACAGGTGCACCTCATGGCCGCGCGCGGCGGCGACCCACGCTGCCTCCAGCCCGGCAATGCCCGCGCCGACGACCACGACCCGGCGCTGCGTCTCAGCGCGTGCAGGTGCCCAATCCGCCTCATCAGCCGCGCCCACGCGGGGATTGTTGTCGCAGCGCAAGCCGCGCCCCGAGGTGATCATGTGCCAGCACGTATTGCAGCTTACGCAATAGCGTATCTGTGCTTCGCGGCCAGTCTCCGCCTTTCGTGCCCATGCGGCATCGGTCACGAGGGGCCGCGCCAGCATGATAAGGTCGGCATCCCCCTCATCCAGCAAACGCTCGGCTTCGTTCGGATCGGTGATCAGACCCAGCGCGCCCAGCGGCACGCCCGGTGCGAAATTACGGCCCAGGCGGGAAATTTGTGCCGTATAAGGTGTTCGCGGGCCATGATTGTCGGGCAGGTGCCGGTAAAGACTGGGCGAATGACTGCCCCAGCAATATGTCAGATAGTCCATGTTGCCGGCAGCGTGCAGTGTCGCGGTAATCTGCTCCGCCTCCGCAAGGCCAACGCCTTCCTCACAGAAGTCCTCGGCGGGCAATTTCAGCCCGATGAGGAATTCACCGCCGCACTCTGCGCGGATGGCCGACATCAACTCCGTTAACAGCCGGGTTCGGTTTTCCAGACTGCCGCCATATTCATCGTCACGATGGTTGGACCGTGCTGCTAGAAACTGGTGAAACAGATGACCGTGCCCGGCGGAAATTTCGGCGCCGGCAAAGCCAGCTTCCTGCAGCATGGCGCAGGACTGGGCGAACTCGCCAATCATGGCGCGTACCTCGCCGGCAGACATCGCGCGCGGCACTGTGCCCGACAGGTCGTCGGGCAGAGCCGATGCGCCCCGCGCCTCCAGATTACGATAGCCCGCGCGGAATCCGCGGCCATTATCCTGAACCTGGCCGAGCATCAGGCCGCCGGCCCCGGCCACCTCTTCCGCCCATTGTCTCAGCATGGCGGTATTGATGCCGGACAGGATGGCGGGGCGCGTCGGCAGATTTTGCGTCGACAGCATCGCCATCGGTTCGCTGACCAGCAGCGACGCCCCGCCCTTCGCACGATTGACATAATAAGCGATCAGCCGATCGGTGATCCGGCCATTGATGGCATAATGGGTGGATGTAGACGCATGGACCACCCTGTTCGGCAGGGTATGGGACCCCAGACGAATGGGGGAAAACAGGTGCGGATACGCCGTCAAGCCTCGGGCTCGTGCAAGCGGATGACCCGGCGCAGAAATGCGCGAACCCAGTCGGACCGCGCCTTCTCCACCTCTGCCGAGGGAGAGTATTTCTCCACCTCCTTAGCCGAGAGGATACCCCGATCTTCCAGAAGGCGTTCCAGCGTATCGACCCGCTCCCGAAGCGCTGCGGTCTCCGCCATGTGCTCCAAGAGGTAGGTCATCAGGTCGTCGATGGCGGGATCGTCGTAAAAGCTCGAACGCTTCCCCTTGGCGGTGCGTGGCAAGCGGATCCGCGCAGGTTCGTCGTCACTCATGAAGCGTTCTCGCTCGTAAATGTCTTGGGTCCAACCCGGTGCAGATCACGGAACGCCCGTCATCTGCACCGGCACAAGTTAGAACTCGTAGCGCGCGCGTGCCATCCAAGTGCCTGGATTGCTGAGGTACGGATAGATCAGGAAGGATGTCCGATAAACCTTATCGAAGCAATTATTGCACTCGATCCCGATCGACCAACCCTCATCCGTGCGGAAATTCAGTCCGGCGTTGAATATGCTGTAGCCTGGCTGGAAGCCACGGGGGTCGTTGGACGTTGAGATCCATGTATCGCTGACATAATTCCAGGCGACGGAAGGCGTCAGCGTAAAACCATTGCCGATATCCGCGACATAATTGGCACCAAGGGTTGACGTGAACTCCGGCGCACGCGTCGGGGTGGCCACATCCCCGTCAGGGGTAATAATGCCGGCGTTACAGTTGTTTGCGGTAATTCCGTCGCGACAGTTTTGCTGCTGCTCCAGAGTAATGTCGTTGATCCCCTGGAACGAGGCTTTCTGATATCCACCGTTCCAGAACACATTAAGGCCATCGATGGGGTTCAGATTGACTTCGGCCTCAATGCCGTAATTCTCCATATCAGCAACATTGCGGGTCAGATACGTGATGATCCCGGTGAGCGGGTTCAGGCCACCACCTGGCAGCTGCTGGTTGTAATCCACGAAGTAAAAGCCAGTCAAATTAAGGCGCAGCATACGGTCGAACAGTTCTGATCGAACCCCGCCTTCGTAAGACCAGATTGTTTCCTGGCGGAATTCTTCCGCTCCTTCCGCGAAATAAGCGCGCGCATTCCATCCGCCCGATTTGAACCCGCGCGTTGCAGAGGCGAATGCCATTACATCATCGCTAAATTCATACTGGATTGCAAAGCGCGGCGTCCACTCTTTCGCGTTCAGCTCCACTGGAATTCCAGCATTAATGACGTCCTGGGTGTCGAACGGCTGATTGATCGCCGAGGATCGGGGCAGCGGACTATCGTTCGGCTCAAAGCCGATTGTCTTGTGCTCGTCAGTGTATCGAACACCGGCCGTCAGTGTCAGACGATCGGTGGCATGAAAGTCGCCTTGCAGGTACCCCGCATATGCTTCGGTATCGTTCGACACGATGCGGTCGCCGCTGACTGAGGCACCGGCGACTCCCGAGAGCGGCAGCGTGATGTTTGCGAAGTTGGTCTCGTTGGTTTCATTGATGTAGTAAATGCCGCCGACATAATCGATCATGCCGTCCAGAGCTTCGCCGGTAACCTTGATCTCTTGGCTGAACTGCTCGTGCCAACTGTCGCTCGGCAATGGCGTGGAAAATCCGCGTGTCGATGATACGTAATCAATGCCATCAAGCACGAGGGAAGCGCTACTCACACCGGCGAAACTGTCGGTGAGAAACTCCTGATATAGATGACGATAGCCAGTAATGAAGTTGATCGTCGCATTGTCGAGAGCCACTTCGAAGTTCGAAGAAACCGAGTAGCTCTCTGCAGTGTTTCCTAGCTTATTGTCTGCAAGCTGTTCAGAAACGAGGTCGCTGCCAATAGCTTCATCTTTACTAAGGGGCGTGAAGCTGATGCGCTGGTCCGTATCTTCATCGTAGAAGTGCGGAAAGTTCGCTATCGAAGATTTGACATAATCGCCCGCGAGATCCCAGGTAACATCGTTACTGATAAGCGCGCGAACAGCGCCCCGCAGACCCCAGCTGTTTTCCCCGTTCAGCTTTTCCCCGGTGACGAGATTGTCGACATATCCGTCCGCGCGAACATGGTAGCCGGAGATCTTCGTCAGCAGCGTGTCGCTGACGGGAAGATCCACGGACCCACGAAGCTGGACCCTGTCATAACGGCCATAGCCGGCCTCGGCATAGCCAGAAACCTCATTGCCCGGCTTGCGCAGGATCACGTTGATCGCACCGCCGGTCGTGTTGCGACCGAAGAGCGTACCCTGGGGTCCGCGTAAAACCTCGATCCGCTCAATGTCGAAGAACGAGAAGTTGTTGGCGCCCTGGCGTGAAATGTAGATGTCATCGACATACGTACCGACCGGAGGATCGAACGTCGCGATCGATTCCGTATTGGCAAGCCCACGCAGGGAATATGCGTTCGCCGTGCCGACGGACGTATTATTATGCCCGATCAGGTTAGGAACATAGGCGACGAGGTCGAGGGTGTTGTTGACCTGCCTGGTCGCGAGCTCCTCCGCGCTAAATGCCGAAACTGCGATCGGCACGTCCTGCAGGCTTTCGGATCGGCGCTGCGCCGTCACGATGATGGTACCAGGCGCGAGATCGTCATCGTCCGCTACATCCAGAGCGGCCCCGGAGGGCGCCGACCCGGTGTCCTGCGCAGCGCTGTTCGGCACGGCCGCTGCCTGCTGTGCCAGCGCGGACGTTGAAGCCAGAAGTGCAAAGCATGCGGCACTGATCGAGACTGTCTTGGTCATGAGATTTCTCCCCCCTAATCTGAGCGCGCGGCATCGCGCCGGCCGTAAAATTGATCGAAACCCTCACTTTTAATTACCCTATTGGTATATCATTAATACAATTTGTCCAGAGGCGATCGACCATTTTGACCGCTTCACATGCCGCCTTTAATTCCTATTGATTTTGAAGGCATTACCCGACGCTCGATAAGGTTAACCGGCGTTTTGTGTTGCAATCGCGTCACAGAAAGATCGCACTGGGACCATCCACTCTTCCGTACGATCCGTAACCATTCCCGGTCCACCGGGCAGCTCGGAAAAGCCCCAGTCGGGACGAGCCGCCCGCAGACGCATGGCTGAGGCAAAGACCGCATCCCGGCGGCTGCCGATCAGAAGCGCCGGGCACTTGATCGCGTCAATGTCCGCCTGGAAGTCGTAAAGTGGTATCACCTTGTGTCCGTATTCTTTCCAGGGACCATGCATAAAGTAGGTAATGACGGCGATATGTACGGTTTCGTCGCTCCAGTCGGGGTCGCCGACCTCCCGCACCCAGCGCCAACGGGCCGCAATATGTGCGCCGTCCGGGGCAATCGACTGATCGTCGGGGAATTTTCCGATCCGGGCCGCTCGGTCGGCTGCCGACATGAAGGGCACGTTGTCGAGGATAAGAGCAGCAGCCAGTTCCGGACGAGTGGCTGCCAACCTTCCTGCAACAAGGCCGCCGCCTCGATGCCCAAGAAGAAGGCAAGGCCCGGAAACCAGAGCGTCAATCACCGCCGCCGCCGAGGCGGCGTAAGCCTCGATAGAGGGGGTCGCGCACGGATCGGACATTCCATGACCGGGCAGGTCGATTGCGATCGCGCGGTACCCGGCTTTCGCCAGAGCAGGCATTGCGTGTCGGAAGGCGATTGAAGACCAGGGCGCCATGTGAATGAGAAGGATGTCGGCTCCTTCGCCCTGCATCCGGTAATGGATCTGGCCGTTGGGGCCATCGACATAGCCGCGTCGCTCTCCAGGCTGCGCGGTAAGGATCGGCAGGCTCATGCGCGCATGGCCCGCTTGGCCAGTTGCGTGCCCAGCAACCTGCCAAAGGTCATTGCGGGGGTGACCATCATCCCGCCGCACGCTGCCTTGCCCATCGTCTGGCTGGACCCGAGAATCTCTCCGGCTGCATAGAGATTGCCAACGGCCGAGCCGTCGCGGCGCACAACACGAAGGTCGCCGTCGACCGCCAGGCCCACCGTGCTGGAGATGGAACTGGCCTGCATGCGGATAGCATGGAACGGGCCTTCCTCGATTGGGCGGGGCATGTGCTGCCGACCAAAAAAGTCGTTCCCCGTGAGGACGCCATAATTGTAGCCGGCGACTGATGCCTCAAGCCCGGCGGCATCGATTCCGCACCGCGCGGCAAGGTCGGCCAATGTCTCTGCGGTCAGGAATGCGGGGCCGCCTCTGTCGAATGCCGCCAGCATTTCTGCCGAGGACCAGCCGACCACCATCGGGGGCGCCTCGATCAGCGTCGCGTGATCGCAAATGATCCAGTATCGGCGGTGCGGCTGGAGCGACAGCGCCATTTCGCGCGCGTCGACGCTGGGCACGTCCTCCCGTACGAAGCGCTGGCCGCGCTCGTTTACATAGATTTCCCAAGGGGGGCGGCGTTCGGGGAAATGCTCGATCCGTCCCGTCGCACGCGCGGGAAACTCGTCCGTGTCGAACAGGGTGCCAAAATTACAGAACAGGTTTTCGTCGCCGCGTGCAAAGCCTCCTACGGCCTCCCCCAGCCGCAAGCCGCCGCCGCGTGAACCGTGCCACGGGGCGGCATTATATTGCGGCGCGCCGTTCAGACGCTGGAACATGTCCGCATTCGCGGCATAGCCGCCGCAGGCAAGGATGACCGCAGCGGCTTTTACCTCAACCTCTTCTCCACCGGGCAGGGCGAGCGCTGCGCCCGTCACATCGCCATGTGCATCAGTTAACAGGCGTGTGACCGACGTCTCCAGGGCAAGCGTCAGCGCGCCCTCCGCTGCAAGCTGTTCCACAATAGGTACAACGGCATCCTTGATGCTGATGCCGCCCTCCTCTCCCCAATAATAGCGCGGCTCCCGGTATGGCTCATGACCAAAACCCGTCACGGGATGATCCTGCATGGGAACGAAACCTTCATCCACCAGCCAGTCGAATGTCGCCGCTGCGTTGTCGACGGCCAGCCGAACGATATCGGGGTTCGCGGTGCCGCGGCTGATGCGCATCACATCGTCAAAATGAAGATCGGCTGAATCGGCGATGCCCCGCTCCTTCTGGAGGCGGGTGCCCGCTGCGCTCATCTGACCGGTGGCAACCCACAAGGACCCCCCCAGAACGTCCGTATGTTCGACGAGCAGCACGCGCGCACCGCCGCGGGCGGCGAATATCGCCGCCGGCAGCCCCGCCGAACCCCCTCCGACGATAAGCACGTCGTAACCGCTATCCGGGTCCAATTCCGCCAAGCCGTCCTCCCACCATCAGCCACCAAAGGTATTATTCTTATATCAAAACATCTATGGTCACGAGAAGCAAGCTTCACGCATCAAATAAGGGGAACAGGTCCCGTGCACGAAACAATCAATCGCACATTGGCGGCACTATCGCTGTTAGGCGTGTTGGCCATGCCGGCACATGCCGAGACCCCGGCCGTCGCCGGCTGTCCCGCAGAAGGTGAACCGCGCACGGAGTGGCGCGGCATAAGCAGCTTGCAGGGCGGCAAAGGCTATGCCGACACGCCCATGGGGCAAGTGCATTACCGACTTGTGGGCCCCGAGGACGGCCGCGTCATCGTATTGCTACACCAGACACCATGGTCGATGATCCAGTTTGCCGACATACAGGCTTGCCTTGCCGCGCAGGGCGTTCGCTCCCTTGCCATAGACACGCCAGGGTACGGGATGTCCGATCGACCGCCCGGCGAACCCTCGCTTGCGGAATATGCAGACAATATTCTGCCGGTACTGGACACCGTCGGTATTGATCGCGCTGTGTTTGCAGGCCACCATACCGGCGCAGGCATCGCTGTTGCATTTGCCGCGGCGCATCCGACCCGGACCGGCGGGCTGCTGCTGCACGGCATACCCCTCTACTCTGAAGAAGAGCGCAGAACGCGACTCGCAAAGGACCATAGTCGCCGCGAATTATCGACCGACGGCAGCCATTTTTCGGATTATTTCGCGTCGATCCGCGACTATATCGGCGGCGCCCCCGGCACGGCGGTAACGGCCACTTGGTCGACCATCGCCTGGTATTTGGCCGGAGAAGCCGACATTGCGCACAATGCCGTCTTCACGGCGCCCACAGAAACGGCACTAAGGGCAGTAACGGCGCCTGTGCTGATCCTGTCGGATGAACAGGATTCCCTGGCCGCAAACGACAGACGCGCAGCGACGCTGCAGCCGTCCTTTCGTTTTCAGCAGTTTTCGGATGGATATTCGCACTCGCTGATGCTCGATCCTGCACGCTGGGCGCGCATCGCGGCGGAGTTCAGCGCAGAAATTGCCGCGGCGTCCCCCTGATCTAAACAGCCCTGCTATCGCGCGGTAGCGGGCGCGGCGACCGCATTGGGCATTTCCGCCGGGTCCTTCGTCGACACGGCGATCTCCTCAACCAGAGCGCCGTAATGCTTCTGCCCAAAATACATAATGATAAGCGTCGGCACCCCGATCGAGATGACGAAGCCGCTCAACACCGCCCCGATCATCGCCGGGTTCCCGGTCCAGTCCGTGACAGCGCCAATGATAGGCGGTCCCAAAAGCGGGCCGATCAGCGTGATGATTGTATTGAAAATCGCCACGGCCCGGCTTCGCATTTCGCCCGGCGTTATAAGCTGCAGCGCCGCAGGACCGCCGGCAGTCGCTGCAGACTTCCCGATAAAGGCGAGGAACATCAGCACCAGCGCCATCTCTGCCATCGGCATGATGGGGTAAAGCGCACTGGCAGGAATGGTGATACACAGGCCCAGCATCAGCGTACGAAAGGCTCCGAGTTCCGTACCGCGCCCCAGGCCCTTGCTGGCCCACAGCGCCAGCGCCGTACCCAATGGGCCAGCGGTAAAATAAAAGATGCCCGTCACCGCCCCGATGGCAAGCACATCCCAGCCCCAGACACGCTCGAACAGCGGTACGTTCCAAAGCGTCAGCGTGCTCATCGCGAAATTACAGGTCGACCCCAGAATGAGGATGCCAAAGCCTTTCCATCGCGCCGCCATGAAGCGCATCGCGCTCTTCGAATCTTTCTGTTCGGGTCCGGTCGACACCAGCAAGTCCCGGCGCGGGGGCTCCTTCACGGTCAGCATCAACAGGATGAACAACAGGCCGGGTGCACCGACCAGAAGGAATGTCATCTGCCACGGCGCAAATGTGCCCACCGAAGGAATGGTGACGTCGCCGATATCCTGGAGGTACGCCACGAGCGCGCCGCCAACCAGAAAGGCGAGGCCGGCGCCCAGATAGGGACCCGCCATGTAAAGACTGATCGCTCTCGACCGTTCCTCACGCCGGAAATAATCGCTGATGATCGATACCGAACAGGGGCTGACAACCGCCTCACCCAGGCCCAGGCCCAAGCGGAGCATCAAAAGCGGCAGGAAGCTCATGGCGAAGCCGCTCATCGTGGTCATCGTACACCAAATCGCGATGCCGGCAATCAGCAGCCATTTTCGGCTCGTCCTGTCAGCCAGCAATCCCAGCGGAATCGCTACCAGCACATGAAACGCGGAGAAGGCCGGGCCGAGCAGAAGCCCGATCTGGAAATCGCTGAGCCCCATCGCCTGCTTTAGCGGGTCCACGACCAGCGACAGAATGAATCGGTCGAAATAGGAGAGGATGAATACCAGAAGCAGCAAAAAGACGACGTACCAGCGATAAACCGGACTTTTGGTATTCATCATGATCCACCCTTTGGGCCAGCTTGGCCATCGGCATTGATTGACCCACGGGGGCCGGCGTCAGCCCTTGCTGCCGAAAACATACCAGCCGCCCTTGCCATGCCGGGGACGCCCCGGCTCATCCCAGTCAAAGGCAGCGGTGCGGTCCGGAAAGGCGCCGGGATCCGGCAGAATGGTGGCGAAACAGTCGTCCCTGTCGAACCCTGCCTCCTCGCAAAGCGCGATAGGGTCCTGTGCTCGGAAGGCTGTGTAGAACGGCTCGTTATTATGTTCGGTGTCCCAGTTCCAAAAGAAGTCCTCCCATGGCCCTACCAGGCCTGTGGCAGGCAGTTCCTGATGCACCATGATGCCCCCCGGCTTCAGCAGGCGGCGGCACTCGGCAAGAACACGCCGAGTGGATTTGACGGGGATCTCGTGGAAAAAGAAACTCGACACGATCAGATCGAAGGACTGGTCGGGAAAATCCATCGCTTCCGCATTCATCTGGGCGAAGTTGACCGGCGCGCCCAGATGGCTGGCAATCGCATGACCATATCGGAGCAGCGGTGCCGCAACATCGATGCCGTGCGCTTCCACTCCGGGAAACGCCTCCAGATAGGGAATGAGGTTCTTGCCGGACGAGGTGCCGATGTCGAGCATCCGGGCCGGCGCAAAATCCGGGCGTTCATGCTTCAGCCAGCGGCTTATGACCCGGGCAACCCCGCCCCAGCTGCGAAAAGCCATGCTGGCGGTGAAAACGCGAGACCCCAGGCTGACGACGGCGCCCTGCGCGACATCCTCTTCGCCCCATTCGGTGTGAAAACAGCCCGGAGTCAGGTGCACATCGAGGGCATCGAGATAGCGCGGCATTTCAAGCGATGGGTCCAGCCGCAGACTACCGCCGCCCGGATTGGCGTCCGCCGCCTGTCGGGCCAACGCCGTCATGCGGGGCAACACACGTTCCACCCCGTCCTGCACGGACTGAAAACACATTTCCTGAGCGTTGTAGCGAAGTGAACTGTAGAGGCGGTACGTCGGCTGCGAAGCCATGACCGCTTCGATACCGCGGGCGTCGTTTGGCCGTTCCGTCCGTTGATCGAGCGCCGGTGCGATCCGGTCATGATAGTCGTGATCGACAGCCTCGGCCAAATCCTGAATGGCATAGCGCCGCAGCGCGCTGGCAAAGCGCTGCCGCCCGCGTTCCTCGACGGTAAAATCGGCGAGTGATTCGATGTCGGCGATGACGTCATCGCGCTGCGATGCAGAAGCGGATCCAGTCAAGACAATCTCCTCCGGCTCCGTCGGGCGTCAGCGTATCCACCCACGCTCTGGCCCCGACCTTCGCAAACAATGTTGCACTTTCATTGGGCATAAATATATAACAAATGAAGTGCAAGGGAGCAATTCGGAGGGGACGCGCACTTTGACCACATCTGGCGAAAGGATCGTGATCGTGGGTGCCGGGCCGGTCGGCCTCGTGGCGGCGCGCCTGCTCAGTGATGCGGGACTGGAAGTGGTCGTTCTGGAGCGTATGGAGGCGCTGCCAGACGATTTACGCGCGTCCACCTTCCACCCACCGACACTCGACATGCTCGCACCGCTGGGGGTGACCGAACTGCTCCTTCAGCGCGGCCTGATCTGCCGGGATTGGCAAATACGCCTGCACACGACCGGCGACCGCGTGCTATTTGAACTTTCCGCGATCGCAGATGATACAGACCACCCGTTTAGATTGCAGTGCACTCAGGCTGTTCTTTGCGAAATTGTGCTCGCTCAATTACGTCAGGCAGGAGCTGACGTTCGCTTTGGCCATGAGGTAATCGCCGTGTCACAGGACGCGGACACGGCATTTGTGAAGACGCGGGACGCCAATGGCGAAGAAACGGTCTTCGAAGGGCGTTATGTGGTCGGCGCCGACGGCGCCCGCAGCGTGGTTCGGAAAACGATGGCAGTCTCTTTCGACGGCGCGACCTATCCCGAAACCACGATTCTGGCGGCGACCCGCTTCCCGTTTCACGAAGCACTGCAGGACCTCTCCAACGTCAATTACGTCTGGAAAGACGGCGGCACATTCAGCCTGCTGCGCTTGCCGGATCTCTGGCGCTGCAGCCTGCACCTGGATGCAGGCGAATCGGTAGAGCACGCTCTGCGGCCAGAGGTTGTTGCCCGCAAGCTCGATGAAATCGCGCCGGGCGCAGGTGCGTTTGGCGTGGACGAAATGCGGCCCTACCGCATCCATCGCCGCATTGCCGGTGACTATCGATGCGGCCGCCTGCTCCTTGCGGGTGACGCCGCCCATTTGAACTCGCCATCGGGCGGCATGGGCATGAATGGTGGCATCCACGACGCCTTTGAACTCGTTGCCGCACTCAGGGAAATCTTCGCGGGCGGCGGAGACGACCTTCTCGATCGCTACTGCCGGCGCCGCAAACCCGTCGCGGAAGCGGAGATTCTTGCGCAATCTGACCACAACCGCGCGCGCATGCAGGAGAGGGACCCGTCACGACGCCGGGAGATATTGGCCCAGCTGCAAGATATTGCGGCCGATCCCGAACGAGCGCGCGAGCATCTGCTGCGATCCTCCATGATAACGGGCCTGCGCAAGGCGGCCACCGTTTCGTGACCCAGCTACATGGCGGATATGATTATGGCCGCGCGGGAATGGTTGCCATTGCCACGCCGCAAGCGAACCCGACTGTAGAGGCGGAGATGCGCATTCTGCTGCCGCCGGCGATGCTGCCCGTGACGGTCCGGCTGAACAGCAATGCCGCCTCCCCGCAGGAAAGATTGCGGGCTTACCTTCTCAATCTGCCCGAAACGGCGAAGCGCTTCGACACGCTACAGCCGCTGGCGCTGGGCTTTGCCTGCACCGGCTCCTCCTATCTCGTCAGCGACAGCGAAGAGCAGAAAGCGCTCGAGGAGGTCGAGGCGCAATGCGGTTTTCCAGTCATTACCGCAGCCGCGGCCATCAGCACCAAACTTAGAAGCCTAGGAGCGCAGCGCATTGCCCTTGCTTCCCCCTATCCTGCACCGCTCGCCGAGGCGGCGCGCACCTATTGGGAGCGGCAAGGCTTTAACGTCGCCGCCGTTCAATCGATCGCCATCGCGGGCGATGATACGCGTGCGATCTACGCGCTCGGCTCCGAAGACGCGCGCGCCGCTGTGGACACGCTGTCATCTCAGGCGGTCGATGCCGTCCTGCTTAGCGGCACCGGCCTGCCATCGCTTCGATTGCTTGCCGAAGAACGCACGGGCGCTGTGCTGTTGTCGTCCAATCAATGCCTGGCGGAGCGGCTTATCGCCCTGTCGCCGGGCGCATCTGTGGATGAAGGCTGGAAAACGCGCCTCGCCGCCGCCACGAAAATCACAGGATCGGAACAGCCATGAGACAATCTGACGATGTCTGTGCGAGCGCCATCATGGATGCCGGCGAGGTGAAAGGCAGCGGTCCGCCGGTATCGGTGATCGACCCTGCCACCGAAGAAACCATTGCCTGCATACCTTCGGCAGAGGCCGATCTGGTCGATCGCGCTGTTCAGTCGGCACGATCCGCCTTCGAACGCGGCGAATGGAGCAGGATGGAAGCCGAGGAGCGGCAGGCCGTGCTCCGCGCCTGCGCCGACGCAATCGAGGCGGACGCGGACGGGATTGCCGATATTGAATGCGCGAATACCGGCATCCCTTACAGCCAGGTCCGCGGGCGACAGGTGGCGCGAGCGGCAAACAATTTCCGTTTCTTTGCAGATTATATCGGCCAGATGGCGGGCGAACTGTACGAGCAGAAGCAAGAATATCTTACCTTCGTCCGGCGCGAGCCGATTGGCGTGGCCGGCCTGATTTCACCGTGGAATTCCCCGATTTCCCTGGGGTCGATGAAAATCGCCTCGGCTATCGCCTTTGGAAACAGCTGCGTCATCAAACCGGCAGAGCAGGCACCGCTCGGGCTGATGAGGCTTGTGCGCGCAGTGAATAATGCCGGCCTGCCCGCGGGGGTGGTGAACCTTGTCAACGGTCTGGGTTCTGTAACGGGGGACGCGCTGGTCCGGCATCCAGGTGTCGATGTGGTATCGTTCACCGGCGGCACACAGACGGGCAAGCATATCATGTCGGTTGCAGGGGCGATGTTGAAGCCGTGCATAATGGAGCTTGGCGGGAAGTCAGCGAATATCGTCTTCGACGACGCCGACATCGAACAAGCCGTGGATGGCGCGCTGATCGGCATCTTCGCAAATAATGGCCAGCAATGCTTGGCTGGCGCGCGCATTCTGGTGCAGCGGGGAATTGCCGACAGATTCATCGCGGATTTGGCAGCGCGCGCACGAAAGGTCGTCGTGGGCGATCCACGCGATCCGAAGACAGAGATCGGCCCGCTTGCCACCAAGTCGCATTACGAACATGTGATGAGCTTTCTTCCAGCCCAGGGAGAGGCCGGCCTGAAGGTATTGGCCGGGGGCGGGCGCGCGGACGGCTTTGAGAAGGGTTATTATTTCAGCCCAACGCTGGTCCTGACCGACACAAACAATAATCGTCTGTGCCAGGAGGAGATTTTCGGACCGTTCGCTTCGTTGCAGATATTCGACACGAAGGAAGAAGCTTTCGATATCGCCAACCAGTCGAGGTTCGGCCTGGTCAGCTATATCTGGTCGCAAAATATCGACACGGTGATGGCCGGCCAGCAGGCAATCAATGCAGGCACGATCTGGTGCAACACGCCGATGATGCGGGATCTGCACGCACCGTTTGGCGGTCGCGGCGATTCGGGCGTCGGCGCGGAGGGAGGCAGTGCCGCTGAAGCGTTTTACACCCGGCAAAAGACTGTCAGCATCCCGCGCCGGCCGCTTACCCTTCACAAATTGGGAGCATAGTAATGGACCGCCTGGAATCCGAACTGAGCGCATGGCTGGACGATTATTTCGAAGCCTGGAACCGCTATGATGTCAAAAGCATGCGGGCGCTATGGGACGAGGATGAACCTGCCGTCACCTATCTGGCAGAGGAGTGCGAACCGTTTCATGGCTGGGATGCGGTCCTGTCCTACTGGAATGTCGACCGGTCCGCATCCGAACGGCTGCTATCCTGGCATTCCCTGCATGCCGCCAAAGCGGCACCCGATGTCGCCATCGCATTTTTCCACGTTAATTGGAGCACCTACATCCCCGGAAACCGGCTCTATCCGAAGCCCTTCGGCGGGCCAGTTCGTATCACTATCGTGCTACGCCAGAAGGCGGGGGAATGGCGCGCCATCCACTATGCCGAGTCACCCGAAGCGTCATTGATCCAGTTGCGGCGGGCGCATGAGGACGCCGTCGATCCAAGGCTTCATGAACGTCTCGCCGCGAAGGGCGTCCGATACTAAGCCGTTTGCGACGACCACGCGCCAGTGGCGCCCATCCCGAGGGTGGGCGCCACTGATTTTCTGTTAATGCCGGAAATGACGCATCCCGGTGAACGCCATGGCGAGATCGCGCTCATCGGCGGCGGCGATCACTTCCTCGTCGCGGATCGATCCCCCCGGCTGGATAATTGCCGTCGCTCCGGCCTCTGCCGCTGCGATCAGGCCATCGGCGAAGGGAAAGAATGCGTCGGAGGCAACCGCGCTGCCAATCGTTCTGGATTCCGCCCAGCCAGCCGCCTCCGCCGCGTCGCGCGCCTTCCACGCGGCGATGCGGGCCGAATCAAGGCGGCTCATCTGACCTGCACCGATGCCCGCCGTGGCGCCGTCCTTCGCATAGACGATGGCGTTTGATTTGACGTGTTTCGCAACCCGCCAGGCAAAGGCCATGTCTGCCATCTCTGCGAGCGTCGGCGCGCGTTTTGACACCACCTGCATCTCTTCTGCCAATTGACCATCGTCGCGCGACTGGACGAGATAACCGCCATTGATGCTCTTTAATGTCAGCCCGCCACGGGTGGGGTTAGGCAGCTCGCCGGTCAGGAGCAGCCGCAAATTCTTCTTTTCCGCGAAAATGGCGCGCGCCGCCTCATCCGCATCGGGGGCGATCACCACCTCTGTAAAGATGTTGGTGATGGCGCGGGCAGCCGCCTCGTCGAGGGGGCGGTTCGCGGCGATGATACCGCCGAACGCAGACACCGGATCGCACGCAAGCGCCGCCGCATAGGCGGCGGCAAGGTCCTCCGCCCCGGCAACACCGCAGGGATTGGCGTGCTTTATGATGGCGATCGTGGGCTGCGACCCGACAAATTCGCTGATCAATTCCAGCGCACCCTCGGCATCGTTCAGATTATTATAGCTGAGCGCCTTGCCCTGAACCTGCTCCGCCTGACCGACGCCGTTTCCGTGCGGGCCCATGGGCATGTAGATGGCTGCCGCCTGATGCGGGTTTTCGCCATAGCGCAGTTCCGTCGCTCCGCGTTTCAAGGAAAGGGTCAGCATGTCGGGGAACTGCTCGCCCTGATCGGAGAAGGCGAACCAGGATGCGATCGCGCTGTCATAGCTGGCGGTGGCGGCAAAAGCCTTTGCCGCCAGTTTCTTGCGCGTGGCGAGGCGGGTACCGCCGCCCTCGATTTCCGCTGCAATCGCATCATAGTCCGCGGGATCGGTTACGATGGCAACCGCAGCGTGGTTCTTTGCCGCCGAGCGCACCATCGACGGGCCGCCAATATCGATATTCTCTATGATTTCGTCCCGCTGCGCCCCCCGCGCAACCGTTTCGGCAAATGGGTAGAGATTGACGACAACGAGGTCGATCGGTGCAATGCCATGTTCGGCCATCGATGCTTCATGCTCGCTATTGCCGCGCACACCCAACAGGCCGCCATGCACTAGCGGATGCAGCGTCTTTACGCGTCCATCCATCATTTCGGGGAAACCGGTGACGTCGCTGACATCGGCGACCTTTAGTCCCGCATCGCGCAAAGCCTTGGCCGTGCCGCCCGTCGAAATCAGCTCGACGCCGGCAGCGACGAGTTTGCGGCCAAACGCGGCAAGGCCATCCTTGTCCGACACGGAAAGGAGTGCACGCCGCACGGGCAGCTGATCGATCATTCTATCTCACCTTGTTGAAGCGCCAGCGGAGAGTCGCCCCGTCGGCGGAGGTTTCGCCGGTCACGACCAGTTGCCGCGACGGCTTTGCGCGGCCCTCCTCGTCGATCCACAGGCTGGCGTCTACCGTCAGATTACCGGCAGACACCTTCAATTGCCACATCTTGCCCTGCGCCGTCTTCACAACGGCGCCGCGACCGTCGGCGGTAGGGGCAACATCCGTTCCGGGAACCAAGTGGAACCGCAGCGCGAAGGGATATTCCTGCCGCCCCTTCCGCTGAACAGGCTCCAGCCGATCCTCCCCGCGTAGGTCCGTCCCCCCCGCCGCCAGAAACAGGCGGCGTCCGTGCATCAGACCGAGACGCTTACGATAGCCGTCGTGCGTCATGTCAAGCCACTGGCCCTCTTCGCTTTCGCGTCGTGACACCTCCACCGTGTCGACGCCGGAACCAAGGGGTTCGCCGTCGCGCAACTCGCTCTGATTGATGTCATCCACGGTCAGTGTCGAATGCGCCGCCGTCGTCCGCACAGCCTGCGTCAGACGCGGATCGCGCGGAGCGCCGCCGACATTCGTGACGATCCGCTCCTCACCATCGGAAAATTCAAAGGCGAGCGCGCCGGCATGGCCGTGGTCGTTAATGTCGGAATCGGGCGGTGGCGCCGCATCCACGGTCACGACCGTGCGCCCGCTTTCCAGGCGCTGGAGGCCGGATTCTGCACCTGCGCCAAGACCCCGCGCCGCCCTGCCCGGCCAGGCAAGATAATGGTCGATCAGGGCAGGCGCATAATTGTCCCCGCCGTGCATGGCGCTTAGCCGGCCGTCGCCCAGTCGTGCCGCGCGCAGGCCCGCGCGGGCACGGCTGTCGGCTCCCTGCTGCGCCTCGGGCCACTCCTCTCCGCGGGCTTCGTAGGCCGTGCGCAGGACATGCAGCCACTCCATCACCGCCATCAGATCGGCGGGCGCGCGGCTGGACGGCAAACCGTGTTGCAGGACGACGGATCCAAGGGCGCCGTCCAGCAGGGTCTCCGCCTGGGCGAGACGCTTTTCATTACGTTCCAACAGCAGGCCGGCAATGACGAGACCGCTGGCAGCCACGATGCGTGGCAAGCCGGGGGGCGCCTTTGCCATGTTGCGCTCCGCATGGGTTGCCGCGCGGACGTAATGACTGAGAACCGCAGAGCGATAGTCGGTGTCGTTCGTGCCGAGAATATAGGGTGCGTAAAGTGCCCAGAAGGCCAGCCGCGCGCCGATGCGGTCGGCGCGCCAGGCGTCGGCGTCAGGGTCACCATGCGCAGCCAGCCAGCCGGAAATTATCGGTCGCACGAATTCCCCACCGCGGTCCGGCGGCAGAACCCCCGCCATGTCGCGCAGCCAGTAGAATCCATGCACATGGGTGCGGAATCGGTCCGAGGCGCCCGCCATCGTCCAGTCGGCGCCGCGCAGGTAAAGCGTTTCCCCAGCGAGCGTAATCTCGCCACGCGTCAATGCCCGCCCACGCGCCCGGTCGCCCTCTATCGGATCCGCAACGGTCGTGCGGAAGCGTACCGGAACCCGGCGGCGAAACCCCAATAGTTCCGCGAGGCTCACCCGCGCAAAGCTGCGATATTGGCCGCGTACCGGTCCGGCCCACCCCGGAAGGTTGCCGTGCCGGCGACCAGCACATCAGCGCCCGCAGAGCGCGCCAGACGCGAAGTTTCCGCATCAATGCCGCCATCCACCTCCAGGTCGATGGACTTCCCCGTCGCGTCGATACGCTTACGGATCGCCTCGATCTTGTTAAGCTGCGAATGGATGAAGCTTTGGCCGCCGAAGCCCGGATTGACGCTCATCACCAAAATCAGGTCGAGATCGTCTATCACATGGTCGAGTATGTCGAGCGGCGTTGCGGGGTTCAGGACGAGCCCGGCGCGCTTTCCCAGGGACGCGATGGTCTGGATGGTTCGATGAAGGTGCGGGCCCGATTCGGGATGCACGCTCAATATGTCGGCACCAGCCTCCGCAAAGGCTTCCAGATAGTTGTCCACCGGCGCAATCATCAAATGAACGTCGAACGGCTTTTGCGTATGCGGGCGCAACGCCTTCACGACCGCCGGCCCGATGGTGATGTTCGGTACGAAATGCCCGTCCATCACGTCCACATGGATATAATCCGCGCCCGCAGCGTCGATGGCGCGCACCTCCTCTCCCAAATTTGCAAAGTCGGCGGACAGGATGGACGGTGCGATGCGAATGTCGTTCATACCCTCCATATAGGGGCGGTGCGGACAGGGTTGAAAGCGGGGCGTTCCGAAAAATTGGCGGACCATCCCGTTTTCGGGGCGGAATATCAGGCGGACCGCTCCGGCGCCGTCAGCGCGGCGATGAAGAAGCCATCCAGGCCGCCTACGGATTCGAGCATTCCCGGTAATGTCCTTACCCAACCTGCCGCCGTCAGTTCGACACCCTTGGGCAATCGATCAGTGGGGTCGGGCGCTGTGTTCCAGCCCGGCATACGTTTCAGAAAGGCGGCGATCTGCTCCTCCCCCTCTCGTCGTTCCAGGGAACATACCGAATAGACCAGACGGCCACCAGGACGGGTGAGCGATGCCGCATGATCCAGCAGGCGCGCCTGCAGCGCCACGATCTCCCCCATGCGGTTGGGCTGACGCAGATGAAGAACATCGGGATGCCGCCGGAAGATTCCCGTGCCGGAACACGGCGCATCCAGCAAAACCGCGTCGAACGGGCTGTCCACCTTATAAGCCAGGGCATCGGTCTCGACGATTTCTGCCGACAGGCCGGTACGCGCCAGATTTTCGCGCAGGCGCTCGATCCTGACATTGCTGGGATCGAGCGCGGTAACCTGCGCGCCTGCGGCGGCAAGCTGCATCGTCTTACCGCCGGGCGCCGCCGCCATGTCGAGCACGCGTTCCCCCGGCGTCGGCGCCAATATGCGGGCTGGCAGGCTGGCGGCAATATCCTGCACCCACCAGGCGCCCTCCTGAAAGCCGGGAATGTCTTCGATGCGCCCGCCTGCGGGCAGCCGCACATGATTTGGCAGCAGGCTGATGCCCCCCTCGGGCGCGGGAAAGTCACGGCCGAATTGCAAGTCGACCGGCGCGGGCTGGGCCAGGCTTCTTCCCGCCGCGGCAACCACCTCTTCCCCCCAGCTGAGCGTCCACCGCGTCGCCCAGGGGTCGGGCAACGTCGGATGGTCGGGCAGTTCGGCACTTTCGCGCAGCAGGTGGGCCAGCACGCCATGCACCAGACGCCGGGGCGCGCCCTCGACGAGAGGCAGCGCCGTCGAGACAACCGCATGATCCGGCGTTTTCAACACCAATGCCTGGGTGAGCGCGATCCTTAGCACCATGCGTGCAGGTGCCTCTGTCGACAGCGTGCGGTCCGTCGCGCCGTCGATCAGATCGTCGAGGTCAGGCAGCCAACGCAAGGTCAGGCTGGCGATGGATCGGGCCAGCCCGCGATCGGCAGGGGCCTCGATCTTTCTCAGCGCGCGCGGCAGTGCCGCCTCAAGTGCCTGTTTGCGCCACAGAACGGCCTGCAACAGGGTAAGGGCGGCGCGGCGGGCGGGGAGGCCTGCGGGATGCTGGGTCAGGATGTAACCTTCCTATTCGATGCGGCCTTCGCGCCAAGGAATGGGCCGATGCGGCGCCAATAATTCACCGGTATCAGCCGCGTCAGCCAGTCGACCATGCGGGCGTCCCGGCCAATAAGGATTCGGTGCCTGCCTGTCTCCATCCCCCGGATGATCGCGTCAGCCGCCGCTTCGGGCGATGTAGGGCTGGCGGCGACAAAGCCGCCCGGATCATGCATGCCCCCAGGCGCGGCTTGATCTCCGGCCCCCTCCATCCCGCGGATGAATTTAGCATTGTGCGCAACACGGGTCTTTATGCCCCCGGGATGGACACGCATCACGCGAACGTGCGGCGCCGTCATGCCCAGTTCCAGGTGCATTGCCTCGCTGAGGCCGCGCACGGCGAACTTGGAGGCGTTGTAGGCGCTCTGCGTTGGATAGCCCATCAGGCCGAACACACTGGAAATATTCACGATCCAGCCGCCGTCGGTTGCCTTCACATGCGGCAGGGCGGCCCGGCATCCCCGGACCACGGCATTGAAATTCACGTCCATGACGCGGTCGAAGTCTGCCGCCAGCATATGTTCGAACGGCGCAATCACGCTGAGGCCTGCATTGTTGATGATCCCGTGCATGGCACCAAATTCCGCCGCAGTCTCGTCTATCCACGCCTCCAGAACGCCGGGGTCCGTGACATCGAACAGGCGCGTCGAATGCGGATAATCCCCCAGCATGCGGCTGGTGTCCGCCAACCCCTCTGCATCCCGGTCGGCCAGGGCAACGGTCGCCCCCTTGCGCGCCAACCCAACGGCAAGCGCGCGGCCGATGCCGCTGCCGGCGCCCGTCAGCGCGATCGTTCGACCGTTCAACGATAACATGTCCGCCGATCCCTTTCCGCGCAAGAAGTTCAATTCGCTCTTAGCGTCAAAGGCGGAAAGCCGTTACAGTGCGAAATATGAGCAAGACCGATACGCCGCCACCGCCCGAACCGGAACCCGTAAAAACCGACCAGAAGGAAGTCGGTGGCCGCAAGGGGCCCGAGCCCACGCGCTACGGCGACTGGGAGAAAAAAGGCATTGCGGTCGATTTCTGACCGCGCCAAGGCGGTCCACGACCCGAGGGGGCGATGACACTCCCGGCGGGTTACCGCAGGCTGGCGCCATTCCTGTCGTCCGGCCCTGATCTGCATATATGGGGGAGTTTCCCAATGTTTCGTCCAGTCGCCGCCTCGCTTTCACTTGTTCTGGGGATGGCCGCGATGGCCGCACCTGCCACCGCGCAGGACGAGAACGCTCGCATAGACGCGATCCTGAGCGAACAGCCCGTGTTTGATGGTCACAACGACCTGCCGGGCAAGATCCGCGAGCTGAACGACCAGCGCGTGTCCGATTTTCCCTATGCGCGCCTGACGGAACGTTTCAAAGCCGACGTCGCAACCGATGCGGAAATGATGAAGGCAGGCCATGTCGGCGCGCAATTCTGGTCGGTATATGTGCCCGCCAGCCTGCCAGAGCCAGAGGCGGTCGTGCAGACGCTGGAACAGATCGACCTTACCGACAGGCTGATCGCGGCCAATCCCGATAGCATGGCGAAGGCCCTGACCGCTGAGGATGTGCGTCGCATCATGGCCTCTGGGCGGGTTGCCGGCATGTACGGAGTCGAGGGCGGCCATTCGATTGCCAATTCGCTGGCGGTTCTGCGCCAGTTCTACGACCTTGGCGCACGTTACATGACGTTGACGCACGGCGAGAGTCTCGCCTGGGCGGACAGTGCGACCGACCTGCCGAAATCCAACGGGCTGAGCCAGTTCGGCCGGGAAGTCGTGCGTGAGATGAACCGGCTGGGCATGCTGGTGGACCTCAGCCACGTCAGTGCAGCCGCGATGAACGACGCCCTGGACGAGAGCCAGGCACCGGTCATCTTTTCGCACTCCTCCGCGCGGGCGGTCACCGACCATGTTCGCAATGTGCCGGACGAGGTTCTGCAGCGTCTGCCTGAAAATGGCGGCGTTATCATGGTCACCTTCGTCGAAGGCTTCGTGAAGGACGCGTTCAACCAGTGGTGGGCGCAGGAAGCCGCGGAAAAGGCGCGGCTGGAATTCCTGCATCCGGATCAGCCCGAACTGGTGGATCGGGGCATGCAGGCATGGCGCAACGCCAATCCAGCGCCAAAGGCGACCATTTCCGATGTTGCCGATCATATTGACCATATCAAGCAGGTTGCCGGAATCGACGCTATCGGCCTGGGCGGCGATTTTGACGGCGTACCCAGCTATGCCATCGGGATGGAGACGGTCGCGGCGTATCCCGACCTATTCGCCGAACTGCTGCGGCGGGGCTATTCCGAGGAAGAGCTGAAGAAGATTTCCAGCGGCAATATCCTGCGGGCACTGGAACAGGCCGAAGCGGTTGCCGCCCGCTTGCAGACCGAACGCGGGCCCAGCGAAGTCCTGTTCACGGAAAGCGAATAGAATCAGCGCTCCGTCGGGTCGTCAGGCTCGTGGAAGAAATTTTGGGGAGGCGGGGAATCTGGCTCGCCTCCCTCACTTCTGAGGGCCACCGCCCTACCGCGCGCGGGCTATCGGGCGTGCCGCCCGTTAGCTGCGGCGCAGCAGTTCCAGCTTCACCCGCGCCTTGCCGGCACCCAGCATGCCGATCTTGCGGGCAGCCGCTTTTGACAGGTCGATAATGCGCTGGCCGTGGAACGGGCCACGGTCGTTGATTTTCACGACGACGCTTTCTCCCGAGTCCATATGGGTTACCCGAACAGTGCTGCCCAGCGGCAGGGTGCGGTGCGCAGCAGTCAACAGGGCGGGATCAAAGGCTTCCCCGCTGGCGGTGGAACGTCCAGCGAAACGGTCGCCATAATAGCTCGCCTCGCCCAGGCCGATTTCCTCTGCCGCAGCTTCAACAGCCTCGGCAGCAGCCTCTACCAGTGGGTCCGTGGCGGAATCGGCGCGCGGTTCCGGCAGGATGATCGGCATTTCGCTCGCAAATCCCGGCTCCGGCACGATTGCGCCGGAGAGAGCGCCGTCGCCGGCTTCCTGACCCTCAAGCAGGACATCGGCGGGTGGCGCGGTGTAGAGGTGCGCGTCTGCCAGACCCGCGCCGGCAATCGCCACGGCACTGACACCCACAGCCATTCGCGCCAAGCGGTGCTCGGTCTTTAATTTCAGAAATGCCTTCAGCCGGGCGCGTCGACCGGGAAGCATGGCTTCTTTCGTCATCAATATGCCCATAACCTATGAACGGATAAGGATATTTCTTGTTCCGGCATCGCCCCGGAACGCCCCCGACGCCGGAACGACGAAGCCTTGAATTTTGTGCTGGCCTCAGATCACCCACACGGCCAGTCGATATTAGATTACCAGTTGCCACAGGCCATGCACCAGCCCGCCGCGCACCATCCGGGCGCGGTTCAAGCACAACTGGCCGCAGACTCGATCGAGGAATTCCGGTCGACGCAAGCGCGCGCGAATCGCGCGAAAGCCGCCGATCCTGCCTCTTTACTCTGGCGGAGAGCGAATTAATCGATCCTCACCTTTTGGCAGAGAAGAAGGGGACCGGAATATGTGGCTGTTGAACCATATTCTTGATCGTCTCATCCGGCGGGGTGAGCTGACGGTGGTGGGCGCGAATGGCAAGCGCCGGACATTCGGCGCACCGGACCCCGATTACGGCCATTTGACGCTGCGGCTGCATGATTCCGGAGTGGCGCGCGCGATCGTCAGCAATATCGGCCTGGGATTTACAGAGGCGTTCATGGACGGCCGCCTGTCTATAGAAGGCGGCGATATTCGCGATTTCCTGTATCTGATCAAACGCAATAACAGCTTCGGTACGGGCCGCACTATAGAGGGGCAGGGGCTGAAACGTCGGCTGACGAGACTGCGCGCGCGCCTGGATCGCTTCAACTGGAAGCAGCGTTCAGAACGCAACGTCGCCCATCATTACGATCTGTCGGACGACCTATATAAATTGTTCCTGGACGAGGACTGGCAATATAGCTGCGCCTATTTCGAGGACGGCGTCACCGATCTGGACACCGCGCAGCTGGCAAAGAAACGGCATATCGCCGCAAAGCTAGCCCTGGAGCCGGGACACACGGTTCTCGATATCGGCTGCGGCTGGGGGGGCATGGCGCTGTACCTAGCGCGGACCTTCGACGTGCGCGTGAAGGGGATCACGCTGTCGCGAGAACAATTGAAGGTCGCGCGCCGGCGGGCGGAGGAGGAAGGACTGGCGGATCGCGTTACGTTCGAACTGATCGATTATCGGGATGTGGAGGGCAGCTTTGACCGCATCGTGTCCGTCGGCATGTTCGAACATGTCGGCCCGCCGCATTATGCGAAATTCTTTCGAAAGTGCCGCAACCTGCTGGCACAGGACGGCGTGATGCTGCTGCACACCATCGGGCGCATGGGCGGACCCGGCGTCACCGACAGCTTTACGTCCAAATATATTTTCCCCGGCGGTTACATCCCTGCTTTGTCAGAGATCGTTTCGGCGAGCGAGCGCGAGAAGCTGATCATGACCGATACCGAAACCTTGCGCCTGCATTATGCCAAGACGTTGAGGATCTGGTACGATCGGACGAAGTCGGCAAAGGACCGCATCGTCGCGCTGTACGACGAACGTTTCTACCGCATGTGGACGCTTTACCTGGCGGGCGCGGAAATGTCGTTCCTGACCGGCGGGATGTGCAATTATCAGGTTCAATATGTCCGCGACCGCTATGCCCTGCCCCTGACGCGGGACTATCTCGCGGAAAGGGAGGCGCTGCTGCGAAGCGCGGAATCGCCTGCGCCCCAGTCGTCCCGCGTGTCGGCAATGGGCAGGTAGAGCGACTGCCGGACATTGAGACGGCGCGCATAGGCGGCGACGCCCATGCGGACGGCATCTGCCCGCATGTCCAGGCGAAAGCTGCCATGCAGCCGGTCCCACAGGCTGATGCCGCTGGACCAGTTGGAATCGGTGGCATCGCGACGTGCCATGTGATGGATCCCGTGCATGCGCGGTGTGGTCAGGAACAGCGCCAGCCGCCGCTCCCACCTGCACGGCAGGCGAATATTGGCGTGATGAAACAGCACGCTGAGGAAAAAGAACCGATTCCAAACGTCGTGGGTCCGCGCATCCGGGCCCAGCAAGACGATCATCGCCATGCGCATCGGCGCCGATATCGCCTGGTCCACCGCGTGAAATCGGATGGCCGTCGACATGTCGAGGTCCAGATCGACATGGTGGACCCGGTGGAATCGCCACAAAGGCGCATAAACATGCGTCCAGCGGTGCCACCAGTACATCGCCCAGTCGAGCGCCAGAAACCCCGCGAGCGGACGGAGGCAGGGAGCGAGGAAGCGCACGGCGCCAAAGCGGCCGGCATCGCGCGCCAAAAGCGGGGCGAGCGCGTAATTTTGCACGGCGCCCGCGACAAGAAGGCTGCCGGCACCCAGAACGATATTGTCCAACTGGCGGCGGGCGCGCGGCTGTCGCGGCATACGCAGCGGTTTACGATCCTCACGCCGCATTAAGGCGACCAGCGCGAATGCCCCACCCGCGACCGCTGCCGCAGTCCCCAGGGGTCGCAGCCTCGTCACGGAACCAGACTGATTCCAAACCGCAGCCGGGTCGATTTGCGATCATATTCGAACAGATTGTCGCCATATCCGGCAAATAACTGGCCATGCAGGCGAAGGTTCAGATCGCCCAGAAACCCGCCCTTGATCGGATAGCTGAGGTCGGTCTGTACGCTGCCCCGGCCCGTCCCGATGAAGCCGAGGGCCGCTGTCTCCAGCCGCGCGCCGTCGTCGCGCACCAGCGTTAGGCGCAGGCCCGAATGGCCGCGAAATTCGTCGATATCGGGATTATCCTCCAGATCGCCGAAGTATATGAACGCACGGGGCGCGGCGGTCAGGCGAAAGGAATCGCCAATCGGCACGCTGACGGACGGTTCCAGATAGACGGTGTTGAAACTGCGGCTGAATGGCTCCTCGCGGCCATTGGAATAATGTTTGACGCCCGCCTGAACATTCACGTCCGATCCCTGCAGGGAGGCAAGGGCAAGATCGCTGCGATATCGATAAAACAGCTCCGGCTGGAAATCTATGGAGCGGAAGGGCGAACTTTCGACGCCCAGATCCCAGAACATCGTCTGTGTATATCCGAAATAGATGCCGCGCAGGAAGGACAGCCGGGATGCTGTTCCCGAATCGGGATCGACCAGCGCATATTTGAAGCTGAACTGCAGCTTTGCGTTCAACGGCGATGTACCCAGCAGCGCATACATGGGACGATAGGTGGAAAAATTAAGAGCGCCGTCGGCCTGCGGTGAATCCTGCAGCGCGTCGGGTTCCGGGCGGCTGTCGGGCGGAACCGCCGCCAGTTCGACCGGCGGAGCCTCTGTCACTGTCGGGGCGGGCAGGATCACCGCCGCCGATGCCGGCATATCGCCGGCCATTTCGATACGGACCGGCCCGCCTGTCGACAATCTGTCGGGCAACGCAAACCGGTACACGGGCTTCGCAAAGGCACCGGGCGCGACCGTCTGCGGACTGCCCAGCAGGTCGAGGACCACGGGCGTCGACTGCCCATCCTTCACAATGGTAGCATCGAGCCGCTGAGGCAGGGTTAGCGCTTGGGCACTGTCGTTCAGGAACACCAGTCCAATCTCTGGCGTACCAGGGTCGACGCCCGGCTGGACGGAACCGATGATAATTTCCGTCGCCAGGGAGGGCGCGGCAAACAGGCAGAGAAGAAATGCCCGAACGGCAAGGGAAGGAAAGCTGTTCATGCCCCGCTCTTACCAATTGCCGTCTTAAAAGGATCACAAAAAGAGAAAAGGACCGACACCCAAGGGAGGGAGGGTGCCGATCCTTCGCTACGCACGGGGGCGGCGGCGGGCCGTCAAAGGGGGAAAACCGGATCGCCGGTCGTCCGCCCCCATGTCACGCGCCCAAATGGGGGGAAAGGCGCGTATTCGGTAAACTCTATTCGGCAGTTCGCCCCTTCCCGCGTTCCGCCCGCATTGACTGCCACTGCGCGCGGCGCTCGGCGGCGGTCACGGTGCCGTCCTTGTCGGTGTCCGCGCGATCGAAACGATCGAGGGCGGGCGCCTTCGCCTCCGCGAGGGTGATACGGCCATCGCCATCTGCATCGGCGCGCATCATCATATTGCCGCCCTTATGCCGAGCGCCGGCACGCTTGCCGCCGCGCTTTTCGGCCATGGCATTCCATTCCGCCTCGCTGATAGCGCCATTGCCGTCGGTATCGGCCTTGGCGAACATTTTGCCGCTACGCTCCGCCATCATTGTTTCACGCGCGGCCTTCACCTCGGCCTCAGTCACCGTGCCATCGGAATCGGCGTCCATTTTCTGGAAATGATCGGTCACGCGTGCCTCGACATCGGCGCGGTCCATATCGGCGCCGCGCTTTGGCCCGCCATCGTCCGGTGCGGCATGTGCGCCCGCAGCGAACAGGGTGGCCATGCTGGCCGCGATCAGAAATTCGTTCTTCATTTTCGACACTCCTCACTGACTGTCGTAGAGGAATACGGGGCCGTCGGTGCATATCCCTTGAACGTCCCCTTCATCTTTGCGAAAGCCCGCCCGTCCCTCTTTCCCAAGGCCTAGAAACATGCCCGAGATCAAACGTGTCGTCCTTGCCTATTCCGGTGGCCTCGACACCAGTGTCATCCTGAAATGGCTGCAAACCGAATATCAGTGCGAGGTGGTGACGTTCACCGCCGATCTGGGCCAGGGCGAGGAGCTGGAACCTGCACGCAAGAAGGCGCTGGCCGCCGGGGTGAAGCCCGAACATATTTTCATCGACGACCTGCGCGAAGAATTCGTGCGCGACTATGTCTTTCCGATGATGCGCGCCAATGCGCTTTATGAGGGGCTGTATCTGCTGGGCACGTCCATCGCACGGCCGCTGATTTCCAAGCGCCAGATCGAGATCGCGCACCAGGTCGGCGCCGACGCGGTCAGCCATGGTGCCACCGGCAAGGGCAATGATCAGGTCCGCTTTGAACTCGGCTATTATGCACTGGACCCGGACATCCGCGTCATCGCTCCCTGGCGGGAATGGGATCTGACCAGCCGCACGCGCCTGATCGCCTTTGCCGAGGAGCACGGCATCGAGGTCGCCAAGGACAAGCGCGGCGAGGCACCCTTTTCGACCGACGCGAACATGCTGCACACCTCCTCCGAAGGAAAGGTGCTGGAAGACCCGTGGGACGAGGTGCCGGACTATGTCTATTCCCGCACGGTCAATCCGGAGGATGCGCCCGACAAGCCGGAATATGTCGAGGTCGACTTCGAACATGGCGACGGCGTCGCGCTGAACGGCGAAGCGATGAGCCCGGCCACCCTGCTGGAGGCGTTGAACGAATATGGCCGCCGCCATGGCATCGGTCGCCTTGATATGGTCGAGAACCGCTTCGTCGGCATGAAGTCCCGCGGCATGTACGAAACGCCGGGCGGCACCATCTATCTGGAGGCGCATCGCGGTATCGAGCAGCTGACGCTGGACCGCGGCGCGACCCACCTGAAGGACGAGCTGATGCCGCGCTATGCGGAGCTGATCTACAACGGCCTGTGGTTCAGCCCGGAGCGGGAGATGCTGCAAGCCGCCATTGATCACAGCCAGAAGGACGTCACCGGCACGGTGCGGCTGAAACTGTACAAGGGCAGCGTTCAGACCGTCGGCCGCAAGGCGGATGTCAGCTTTAACCTCTACAGCCAGGACGTGGTCACGTTCGAGGATGACAAGGGCCGCTACAACCAGCGCGATGCGGAGGGGTTCATCCGCCTGAACGCCCTGCGCCTGCGCCTGCTGGGGCAAAGGAAGCGCGGTGGCTGATCCCATCGCCCCGTCGCTGGCCGGCGTATTGTCGGAATTTTTCGACAATTACGCGGCCGCGATCAATGCGAATGACGAGGATGTCATCCTGTCGTTCCTGGCGACACCGCACGGGATTCGTCGTGGACAGGAAACCATCTTCCTGGAAACGACCGAGGAAGTGCGCGAGAATATGGACGCGATCCTGTGGAAGTATGAGGAAAACGGCGTCGAGATCGTAACGCCGACCTTGCTGGAAGCGCGCGAATTGCCCGGCGAACAGGCCGCCGCCGCGCGCGTAGGCTGGCGCCTGACGGGGGAAAATGGCGAAGAGAGGCTGCGCTTCGAAACGCTTTATACGCTGGCGGCAGAAGACAATGTGTGGGCCATCGTCGCCGTCGACGCCACGGAGGAAGTCGCGGCCTGGGCAACAGCGGGCTGGTAGCCACAAACCCACGGCCTGAGATGCGATTTTCTGCCCCCGTCGATGCGACAGGCCTTTCTTAACCAGTCTTTTAAACCTTTTGCTGCAATGCAGTTCCTGAAACCAATTCAGCGTTCAGGGGCAGGCAGCGTATGGCATATCAGGGATCGGGCGTTGACGTCGCCATTATCGGCGCAGGACCGGCCGGACTGACCTCCGCCTATTTGCTGACCAAGGCAGGCTATTCGGTCACAATCATCGAAAAGGACCCCATTTATGTCGGCGGCATCAGCCGCACGGTCGAACATGATGGCTATCGTTTCGACATTGGCGGGCACCGTTTCTTTTCGAAGTCGAAGGAGGTCGTCGACCTTTGGAACGAGATCCTGCCGGATGATTTCATTCAGCGCCCTCGCATGAGCCGCATTTATTATGAGGGCAAATTCTACTCCTATCCGCTGCGGGCGTTTGAGGCGCTGGGTAATCTGGGGCTGATTCGCTCGACGCTGTGCATGGCGAGCTATTTGAAGTCCCGCGTCTTTCCAAAAAAGGACGTAGCCAATTTTCAGGACTGGGTATCAAACCAGTTCGGGCGGAAACTGTTTTCCATTTTCTTCAAGACCTACACCGAAAAGGTGTGGGGCATGCAGTGCGACGAGATTTCCGCCGACTGGGCGGCGCAGCGGATCAAGGGGCTGAGCCTTGGCAGTGCCGTCATGGACGGGCTGAAGCGGTCGCTGGGCCTCAACAAGAAACCGAACGACGGCATGGGGGCGAAGACCCTGCTGGAAAGCTTTCGCTATCCCCGCAAGGGGCCGGGCATGATGTGGGAGGCGGCGCGCGACTTCGTCGTTGCCGGCGGGAACACCGTCCTGATGGATCACGCCCTGCATCAGCTGTCCGAAGATGTTTCGACGGGCAGGTGGAAGGTGCTGGCAAAACGCGGCGACGGCAAGATGGTGGAGATCAACGCGTCTCACGTCATTTCCTCCGCGCCGATGCGGGAGCTTGCCAGCCGTCTGCATCCGATGCCGAAGGCGGCGGTGAACGCACTTGACCTGAAATATCGTGATTTCCTGACGGTTGCCGTCATGGTGAAGTCGAAAGACCTGTTCCCGGACAATTGGATCTATATCCACGATCCATCCGTACAGGTCGGGCGTATCCAGAATTTCCGGTCCTGGTCGCCCGAAATGATCCCGAATGAGGATATGGCCTGCGTCGGGCTGGAATATTTTTGCTTTGAAGATGACGGCCTGTGGTCGGCACATGACGAGGATCTGGTAAATTTGGCGAAGATGGAGCTGGAGTTACTTGGCCTGTGCAATCCCGACGATATCGCAGGTGGCGTCGTGGTGCGGCAGGAAAAGGCATATCCCGTCTATGACGACGCCTATGCCGCCAATGTCCAGGCACTTCGCAGCGAACTGGCCGAAACGCATCCCACGCTGCACCTGGTCGGGCGCAACGGCATGCACAAATATAATAATCAGGATCATGCCATGATGACGGCGATGCTGACCGTGAAGAACATTCAGGCGGGCGAGATCGTCCACGACGTCTGGTGCGTGAACGAGGATGCGGAATATCACGAGGCTGGTGACGAAGGCGCGGTCGAGGCGCTGAAATCCGAACGCATGGTTCCCCGCAAGATAGCCGCCTGACAATCCGCATATTTCGTGTCCGCGACGGGAAGAGGCCCATGGCCCGGCTGATCGATATGACATATCTGCGCTATGGTTTGGCCAGCGTGTGTGCATTGGCCGCTGACGTCGCCATGTTCACCGTGCTGATGTCGGCGGGCATGATCGCCAGCCTGGCCTCCGGCGCAGGATATGGCTTCGGAATCAGCGTGCACTGGCTGATTTCCAGCCGCGTGGTGTTCGCCCGGCAGACACATGTGCGCGGCAGCGACCAGCGGCGTCAGCAGAAATTGCTGTTCGCAGGCTCAGCCCTATTGGGACTGGGGCTTACCATGTGCATCGTGGGGGCGGGCACCGGCCTCGGTCTGGACCCCTCGGCTGCAAAGGCAATCGCTGTCATCGTCAGCTTTCAGGCGATCTGGCTCGTTCGCCGCCTTTATGTCTTTGCGTCATGACGATCGCCTTCGGGGCGGCCGATGCCGTGGCCGATACGGAACGCGCCGACGCCGACGCGCGTAAATTCCGCCTTGGCATTCTGATCGTCTGGATAGTCTCCACGCTGTTGCTGGCACTCCTGAAAAAGGACGCCATCTTTTCCGGTGAATTGCATGGACCGGATGATTATCTGCGACTGCAGGAAGTTCGTGACTTTCTGGCCGGGCAGAACTGGCGCGACGTCACGCAATATCGCCTGAATCCCCCTGATGGCGCGCCGATGCACTGGTCGCGACTGGTCGACCTGCCGCTGGCGCTCGTAATGGTTGCATTTCGGCCATTGGTCGGCGCGGCGGGCGCGGAAACGGCGGCCGCGATCATCGTGCCGTGCCTCTCGCTGTTCCTGACGATCATGTTGATCGCCTTTCTGATACGGCGGGTTGCCGACTGGCGCATGGCGCTGATCGGCGCACTGCTGGTCCCCGGCATGATGTTCCCGGCATTGCAGTTGAGCCCCATGCGCATCGACCATCATGGCTGGCAAATTGTTCTGGGGCTGGCAGCGGTGGCAGCCATCGCAGGTACGCGCACGACAAGCGCAGCCATGTTGGGCGGCGTCGCACTGGCGCTGATGCTGCACATTTCGCTGGAGGGACTGCCGCTTGCCGTTGCAGCCGGCGCCCTGCTGGCCTTGCGCGCCCTCTTCGTTCCGGCGGAAACCGGCAGGCTGCTCGGCTTCATGATTTCCGTGACGATCGCCAGCCTTGCATTTTTCGCCGCGACCCAGCCGCTGGCCATGTGGAGCGCCCACTGGTGCGACGCGATCATGCCAGCCTATCTTGCCGCGCTTGCGGGGGCGACGGCGGGGCTTTCCCTGCTGATGCTACCCGCAGCCAACGGACGGGCACGCCGCCTGGGTATATTGGCCGTCTCCACCGTCATGGGCATAGGCTGCCTCTCCCTCATCAACCCCGCATGCCTCGCCGGGCCGTTCAGCGCGCTCGACCCTGTCGTGAAAACGAACTGGTATGTGAATGTGCGGGAAGGGATGCCCCTGTGGCAGATTGTCGATGCGGTCAGCGTCGCCAGTGGATTTGCCGTGCTGATCGGTGCCGGCGCGACCCTGTTCATGCTGGCGGAGGGCGGCTGGCAACGGCGCGTACGGCTTGACCTGGCGTTTCTGTTCGTGGCGGCAGCCCTGTCAGGCATTTTCGTATTGCGGTCGATCGCACTGGCTCAATTATTGTCCCTCCCTGCGCTGATCTTCGCATTTTCGGAATTGCTGCGCCGCGCACGTATGCAGCCCCTGCTGCCGCGCCTTGTCGGGACCATCGCCCTTCTGCTGCTCCTGCTGCCAGCAACCCCGCTGTTCGCCATGGACTTGTGGGAAAGCTGGAGCAGCAAAGCCGAGGACAAAACTACGCAGCAGAGCGGCGGAGCGGAAGCCGCCTGTTTCAAAAAGGGGGCGTGGACGCAGGTGGCCGATATGCCGCCCACGACCATGCTGACGCCGCTGGACCCGACGCCTGCCATTCTGGCGGGAACGCCGCACCGAATGCTGGCAAGCGGGCATCATCGCAACGAAGCCGCGATGAAGGAGGTGATTGAGGTTTTCCGCGGATCGCCCGCAGACGCCCGAAGCTTCGTTCGTGAAAAGGGGCTGTCGCATATCGCCTGGTGTGCCGGCGCGCGGGAGATGCGATTCTACGCCCGACAGGCTCCGAACGGGTTTGCCGCCGCCCTCCACGACGGCGAGATTCCGACCTGGATGCACCCTATTATTACCGGACGCGGAAAAGCCGGCGTACGGCTGTATCGCGTCGCCCCCTAGGCGAGGAAGCTGGCGCGAAGCCCGTCGAGAACGAATTGCGCCGCCAGCGCGGCCAGGATCACGCCCAGCAATCGTGTCAGCATCGCCTCCATCTTCTGCCCGATGAAACCAAGCATTGGACCCGCCAGCAACAGGGCCGCCAGCGTGAGGAGGAGAACCAGGAACAAGGCGCCAAAAACAACGCTTCGCTCCACAAAACTCGTGGTCTGGCTCATCAACAGCATCAGCGCCGCGATTGAGCCGGGTCCGGCGATCATGGGGATGCCCATGGGAAAGACACTGACATCGTCAACGTCCGATTCGTTCATTTCCTGAACACGCGTTTCTCGCCGTTCAGTGCGCTTCTCGAACACCATTTCCAGCGCGATCATGAACAACATGATGCCGCCTGCCACACGGAAGGCGTCCAGCGATATGCCGAGCGCCTCCAACAATGGCCTGCCGAAAAAGGCAAAGACGATCAGTACGCCGCCCGCAATCAGGATGGAGCGCACGGCCATGCCGTTACGCTGACGGGCGCTGGCCCCGGCTGTCAGGCTGGAATAGATCGGCGCACAGCCCGGCGGGTCGATGACGACGAACAGGGTGGCGAATGCCGTGACGAATAGATCGACGAGCGCCGGATTCACAAATCCTCCGGTACCGCCAGCCGCTGACGGCGATAGGCGGCCGTCACCGTATTCCTCAACAGACAGGCGATCGTCATGGGACCGACACCACCCGGGACCGGCGTGATGGCCGATGCGACCTGCTCTGCCTCGCCAAAGGCGACATCGCCGACAAGCCGCGTTTTTCCTTCGCCGCGCTCCGGCGCCTCGATCCGATTAATGCCGACGTCGATAACCAGCGCGCCCGGTTTTACCCAGTCGCCGCGAACCATCTCTGGCCGGCCGACGGCAACCACCAGAATGTCGGCGCGGCGCGCCTCTGCCGGCAGGTCCGACGTACGAGAATGCGCCTGGGTCACGGTTGCATTGCGCTGCAGCAACAGCTGCCCCATTGGCTTGCCGAACAAATTGGAGCGGCCGATCACCAGCGCCGTCTTGCCCGACAGATCACTGCCCAGGCGATCGGCAATCATCATGTCACAGCCAAGCGGTGTGCAGGGCACGATGCCGGGCAGCCCGCTCAGCAGACGCCCGGCATTGGTGACCGTCAGGCCGTCGACATCCTTGTCCGGATCGATCGCCTGCACCACCGCATCCGCATCGAGGTGACCCGGCAGCGGCAGCTGACACAAAATGCCATCGACATTCGGATCTCCATTCAGCTTGTCCACAAGGTCCAGAAGCTGGTCCTGCGTAGTCTCCGCAGACAGGCGGTGCTCGAAACTTTCCATGCCGGCTTCGCGCGTCGCCCGGTGTTTGGACGTGACGTAAACGTCGCTCGCCGGATCGTCACCGACAAGAATGACGGCCAGGCCCGCCTTACGCCCGGCCTGCTCGTGAAAACGGGCGGCATGATCCGCCGTGCGGGCTCGCAGCGCCGCTGCGAACGCCTTTCCGTCGATACGGTCCGCCATCAGGTGAACAGATCGATCACGAGCGCGGGTACCAGCCGCTGCACCAGAATGATCGCCAGGATCAGGATCATGGGCGACAGGTCGATACCGCCCAGATCCGGCAGAAACCGGCGGATGGGGCGGTAGAGCGGCGCCGTCAGCCGCTCAATGCCGAAAACGAGCGAACGCACGAAATTATTCGACGTGTTGATGACGTTGAATGCGATCAGCCACGACAGAATGACCTGCGCGATGATCACCCAGATGACGAGCTGGCACAACATTACGAAAATATCGAGAATGGCGACAAGGGTAGCTGGCATGGATGATGGCCCTGGATCTCTGGTGAATGCGCATCGAACGAGGAGTCGCTGTCTAGCGGGATGGCACCGTGCTTGCCAGCCGCGAGACGCGGTCGGCGACCTTTCTGAGGTCAGGCATGCCGTCAAAGACCGCTGCGGAATGGAAATCATATTCGAACCGCTGACCGGAACGCATGTTGCACTGCATGCCGCCGCAATAGATGACGAGGTCCATTTCGTTCACCAGCGCCTCTGGCGCGTCCACATTACGGTAACGGATATCATCCCGCCAGATCATCGGCGTACAGCCGGATGCGCGGCACAGCCATTGCCCCAGAATGCCATTATCGCTGCCCACATCATTGACGTCGATATACTGCACCGTGGCGACAACCTCGCCCGGCGGCAGCGGCTCTGCGGCGGCGAGATGCTTGCCATACGGCCCAGCATTCACATTCAACGAATAAAGATAGGTTCCCCAGCCAAGGGAGCCGGTGCCGCCGGAACCGGTGAACAGACCGCGCGCGTGCCAGCGCAGGCCGTTCGCCTTCCGGCCGCCCCAGCCTGCATCGCCATAGCATGAATCGCCGATGCAGGTTCTCGGTCCCTTGGTCGTGTCGCCGCTATTGCCGAGACCCGGCATCTTGCCGCCAGTATCCGACCAGACGCCGCCGATTCGGAAATAGGTTACCATGGCGGCGCGATCTAGCGATTGCGGCAGCGCTTGCCGGTCCTGCATCAGGACGAGGCCAGAGCAGCCGATATCCGTTTCGTTGCAGCGTTTCTGCGGAGCCGATTCACGGTCCAGCCATGTGGCCAGCCATTCGCCTTGCAACTGCTGACGCTCCGGAACACTGCGGCGAACATCGCCCGCCGCCACCCGCAATATTTGCGCGCGCGCCGCCGGCAGTTCGCTGGGAAACGCCATCTTGGGGGCGCGGGGACTTGCCTGATAGACTTTCAGGGTTCCTGACTTGTTGGAACCCTCCACCCGCTGCAGCTCCAATGTCGCGGGACCGCTATGGGCCGGAAAGCGAATGAGAAACCCGGAATCCCCTTCGGCCTTCATCGAATCCCGGTCACCCAGACGCTTCACGGTCGTGAAGTTGATGTCGGCGTCGGCCAACGCATCGAGCCGTCTGCCATCGGCAAGCACCAGAACCGGCCCTTCGCCGGTTTCGCGCGTCTTTACGGTTATCCTGCCTTTCGACGTGACGACATAAATATCGCGCAGCCCCTCGGGAAGTTTCAGGCGGACCGGGCCGGAGGTGGAGAAACTGCCTTCGGCAAAGGGCCGTGGACCCTGCGGCGTGCCGTCGGCGTCGACATAATCGATCGGCTTTTGCTGCCAGGAAAGTTTCTGTGCCCTGTTCCAATATCTGTGCGTTACCTGGCTTTCCACCCACTCGCCCGCGCCGGCGGCGTCCAGCGTATCGAGCGACACGGTGGCGCCTGTCGGCAGTTCCGCGGCCATCGTGGTCGCTTGCGCGCTCGCTGGCACCGTGGCGGAGGCGGATGACGCGGACGAAGCGGCGGAGGAGGCCGCCGCATAGGCGGTCGCCACCGGCGCACCAAGATCGGCCACCATGTCCGGCTTCTTCTTAAGAAGGACCGCACCGGCCGCCAGCGCCAGGAACATGCCGACCGACACCAGCGCGAGCAGAAAGCGGGTGCCACTCATGTTGGGATCAGCGTTTTCAAGGGCGTCTCCGTATCGGCGAGATCAGCGGGATCGAGCATGTCGCCAGTTTCGCGGACATGCCTTATCAGTTTCTGCGCCTGGATGAAATCGGCTGGTCGGTTGACAGCGTCGAGCGCAATCAATCGCCCGCCCTTTAGATACAATAGCGAAAACTTGCCCGACGCGGGATCGCCGCGCAGCACCGTCTGGTCATATCCGATGGACAGCCCCGCCGTCTGCAGCTTCAGATCATATTGGTTCGACCAGAACCAGGGCAGCGCATCATAGGCGACGTCCTGGCCGCAGATCGTCTTGGCCGCCACATTCGCCATATCATTGGCGTTCTGCACCGATTCAAGCCTGATTTCAGCACCGTCGGCATAGGCGTTTTCATGCAGAGCGCAGTCGCCAATGGCAAAGATATGTGGGTCGCTGGTCCGGCACTGCGCATCGACCTTTACACCGTTCGTCCCCTTGATGCCGCAGGCGAGCAGGGGCTCCACAGCCGGGACAATGCCGATACCGACAATCACCATGTCAGCGGGCAGGCTTTCACCGCTGTCGAGACGGACGCCGGATACCCTGTGGTCCCGCCCCTCCAGGCAGTCCGTCATCGTGCCAAGAAGGAAATTGACGCCGGCGGCGCGATGACACTCTTCGTAAAAGCGTGACAGCGGTTCGCCCGCCACCCGCGCCAGCACACGGTCCGCCGCCTCGATGACGGTGACGTGCTTTCCCATCTTCACCAGAACCGCGGCCGCCTCCAGCCCGATATAGCCGCCGCCGACCACGACGATCCGCTCTACCTCGCCCAGTTCCGATTTCAGCAATTGCACGTCGGAGTGCGTGCGAATGGCATGGACGCCCGTCAGGCCGACATCGCTGCCGCACGGCATGCGCCGGGGCTCTCCGCCCGTTGCCCAGATCAGGGTGCCGTAGCGGATCGTCTCTCCATCGGCATCGACAAGTTCGCGGGCCTTCGGGTCGACGCTTTCGATGCGTGTGGAGGGAAGACGCCGTATTTCGCGCGCCTCCCAAAAATCCTCTTTCCTGAGGAGGATACGCTCGAACGGCTTTTCCCCGGCCAGATAATCCTTTGACAAGGGCGGGCGCTCATAGGGCAGGTCCGGCTCGTCGCCGATCAGGCCGATGCGGCCCTCAAAACCGTTCTGGCGTAGCGCAATCGCCGCCTGCGCCCCGGCATGACCGGAACCGACGATCGCGACATCGAAATTATCTAGCTCTGCGTGAATGGCGGGGCCTCCTTTTCGCGCACAACCCTACGCCGCCGCACTGGACCGCTCAATCCCCGCAAGGCAAAGAGCGAAACATGAGCGAAACCCACCCCTTTTACTCGCTTCGCCAGCACGGTCTCGTCCGGGTCGGCGCCTGCACACCGCTTGCCACGTCCGGCGACCCCGCCGCCAATGCCGCGGAAGCGATAAAAAACGCAGAGGATGCCCATGACAAGGGGATCGACCTGCTGGTCTATCCGGAACTCAACCTGACCAGCTACGCCATTGACGATCTGCATCTGCAGGATGGCTATCTGGATGCCGTGGAGGAGGCGATCGCCAGCGTCACCGCCGCCAGCGTCAATCTGCGCCCGGTCCTGTGCGTCGGCGCGGCGCTCAGGCGCAACGGTCGGCTCTACAATTGCGCGCTCGCCATACATCGCGGCCGCATTCTGGGCGCGGTACCGAAAAGCTTCCTGCCGAATTATCGCGAATTCTATGAAAAGCGCTGGTTCGCCATGGGTGTAGGCGTGACCGGCCATGAAATCGAACTTTGCGGCCAACAGGTTCCGTTTGGCACCGACCTGATCTTCGCCGCATCGGATTATGCGGATTTCATCTTCCACCTGGAAATTTGCGAGGACTATTGGTCGCCCGTGCAACCCTCGACGGAGGGCGCATTGGCGGGCGCGCTGATCCTGTGCAATCTCAGCGCCTCCGACATCGTCATTGGCAAATCCCGCGACCGCAAACTGCTGTGCGCGGCGTCGGCAATGCGGAACATGGCCGCCTATGTCTATTCCGCCGCAGGACCGGGCGAATCGACGACCGATCTGGCCTGGGACGGCCAGGGCCTGATCTACGAGCTTGGCAAGGAACTGGCCGAGTCGACCCGCTTTCAGTGGGATGCAGAAACCGTTTTCGCGGATGTGGATGTCGCGCGTCTGCGGCAGGAGCGGATGCGCACCCCGACGTTCAACGATGCCGCCGTCGCCAGCCGAGATCCCGAAAACCGGTTCCGCCGGGTGCATTTCGCCCATGGCGATCTAAACGAGGATCGCGGGCTGGTACGCCGCGTCTGGCGCTATCCCTATGTGCCGAACACGCCGGCATTGCTGGACGAGGACTGCTACGAGGCCTTCAACATCCAGGTCGAGGGGCTGGCGAAGCGCATCCGCTCGACCGGCGCCAAATCGATCGTCATCGGCATATCGGGCGGCCTCGATTCGACGCATGCGCTGATCGTGGCGGCAAAGGCAATGGACCGGCTCGGTCGTCCGCGAACGGATATTCGCGGTTATACGATGCCCGGCTTTGCAACGGGCGAGACCACGAAGGGAAACGCCTGGGCGCTGATGAAGGCAATCGGGTGCACGGCCGAGGAAATCGATATTCGCCCGGCGGCGAAACAGATGCTTGCCGATATCGGCCATCCCTTCGCCGATGGAGAGGAAGTCTACGACACGAATTTCGAGAATGTGCAGGCCGGTCTTCGGACGGATTATCTGTTCCGCCTGGCGGGCGAACATGGGGGGTTCGTCCTTGGCACCGGCGACATGTCGGAGCTTGCGCTCGGCTGGTGCACCTATGGCGTCGGCGACCATATGAGCCACTATGCCGTCAATTCCGGTGTTCCGAAGACGCTGATCAAATATCTGATTCGCTGGTGCGAACGCACGGACCAGTTCGACAAGGAAATCGACGAGGTGCTGGAACGGATTCTGGCGACCGAAATCAGTCCGGAGCTGGTTCCCGCCGACAAGGATACCGGCGCGATGCAGTCGACGGAGGATCGCATCGGCCCCTATGCGCTGCACGATTTCTTCCTGTTCTGGATCCTGCGCTACGGCCTCGCCCCTTCGAAGGTGGCGTTTCTGGCGTGGCATGCCTGGCGGGATCGGGATTCCGGAGTGTGGCCGATCGGCTATTCGGAAAGCGAGCGCCACGAATATGATCTGGACACGATCGAGAAATGGCTGAGGGAGTTCCTGAAGCGCTATTTCGGCTTCGCTCAATTCAAACGCTCCGCCCTGCCCAATGGTCCGAAAGTGTCGGGCGGCGGCAGCCTCAGCCCGCGCGGGGACTGGCGTGCGCCTTCGGACGGGACGGCGGCGGCTTTCCTGCAAGAGCTGGACCGCAACATGCCGGGCGGCTGACCATCCGAAACCCGGTCTTGCCATCGCGCCAGAGGACTATGAAGAAGGGCCACGCAGGAGTTCGGGGGATGGGCATCTAAAATGACGAAAATCTGGTTCGCCATACCCTTGTGGCAGCGCGTCGTCGCGGCCTTGCTGCTAGGCGTTATCACGGGCCTGGCCTGGGGGCCGGAGGCGGAATCCATCAAATGGATCGGCGACCTGTTCATCAAGGCGATCAAGATGCTGGTCGTGCCGTTGATTTTCTTCAGCCTGGTGGCGGGCGTCTGCGCCATTGGCGACCTGAGAAAGCTGGGGGCTGTCGGCGGCAGGTCGCTGCTGCTGTTCATGGTCACCGGCGCAATCAGCGTTGGGCTTGGACTGGGGCTCGGTACCGTTCTGCAACCCGGCGCAGGTCTGTCCATACCGCTGCCTGACAGTTTCACCCCGTCGACGGAAACATTCGATCCCACGGACATGATCCTGCGCTTCGTGCCAGAGAACGTCATTGACGTCATGGCGACGGGTGACGTCCTGCCGCTGATCACCTTTGCGATATTGTTCGGGATCGGCATTCTGCTGGCCGGCGAGGCGGGCCTGCCCATGGTAAAGGCGATGGATTCAGGCGCTATCATCATGCAGAAGATGACCCTGATCGTGATGGAATTGACGCCCTTCGGCGTCTTTGCCCTGATGGCCTGGGTCGCGGGCACATTCGGCACCGATGCCCTGCTGCCGCTGGCGAAGGTCGTGGGTCTAAACTATTTCGGCTGCGCGCTGATCATCGTGCTGGTCTACCCGGCGATCATAAAGCTGTTCACCAAATTGCCGATCCTGGATTTCTTTCGCGGCATTCTGGATGCGCAGGCGGTCGCCTATTCGACCGCCAGTTCCAACGCGACCCTGCCGGTCAGCATGCGCTGTACGCAGCGGAACCTCGGCGTTTCGCGCTCCGTCTCCAGCTTCGTCCTGTCGCTGGGCGCCACCATCAACATGAACGGTACGGCCATGTATATGGGGCTGGCCAGCCTGTTCGGCGCGCAGGTTTTCGGCGTCGAACTGGGCGTCACCGAATATCTGCTGATTGCCATAACCGGAACGATCGGCGCGGTCGGCGCGGCGGGCGTTCCGGGATCTGGCCTGATCATGATGGGGCTGGTGTTCGGCGTGGCGGGCATTCCGATGGAAACCATTGCGCTGGTGGCGGGCATCGACCGTATCATGGACATGATGCGCACCATGACGAACATCACCGGCGACGCCGCCGTGGCGGTTGCGGTCGGGCACATGATGGGCGAAATCGACGTCGAGGAATATGAATCCGACGACGATGTTTGAGGTAAAAGATGAGCGATAGCTGCAAAAGAGCAGTGGTCAGCGGACGCGTACAGGGGGTGTTCTTTCGCAACTGGACCGTTGAAACCGCCAATGCGCTGGGCGTTTCGGGTTGGGTCCGCAATCGAAAGGATGGCACGGTCGAGGCGCTGCTGTGCGGTGAGCCCGGCACACTTGCCCAGATGATCGAGAAAATGAAATCGGGTCCTGAGCGGGCGAACGTGACCGATATTGCCGTCAGCGACGCCGATATTTCGGCGGTGAAAGGCTTTACCAAGCGCCCCACCGTGTGACAGCTTTTTTGCGCGCACGATACGCCATCGACGAGAGGTTGAACCGGCCTTAGGCGGGCGCGATGCGCGAACAGCCGGTCACCCCTGCCTCCGATACCGCCCCGGCAAGGGACATGTCCGGCCTTTATGCCGGTCTGAGCGCCTATCTGCTGTGGGGCCTGATGCCGGTCTATCTGAAACTGTTCGAAGGGATCGGTGCCGCCGCCGTCCTGGCGCACCGGGTATTCTGGTCGGCCATCCTGCTGGCAGCCGTAACCCTCATCCTGCGGAAAACGCCCGCTTTGCTGCGCGCGCTAAAGAACGTCAAACTGCTCCTGTGGCTGCTGTTTTCCGCCACGATGATCGGCCTGAACTGGTATCTATACACCTGGGCCGTGCTTAATGAGCGCGTGCTCGACACCAGCCTCGGCTATTTCATCCAGCCTATCCTCAACACCGCGCTCGGCGTCATCTTGCTGGGCGAGACAATGGGCAAATGGCGCATCGCCTCGACGATCCTCGCACTGGCCGGAATCGCGTTGATGACCGTCGCCAATGGTGGCCTGCCACTGATTTCATTGGGTCTTGCGCTGGCCTTTGCCCTTTACAGCTATGCCAGGAACAGGGCGGACGTCGATGCGCTGACCGGGCTTTTCATTGAAACCGCCTTTCTGGCCCCTGTCGCGCTCTGGTGGCTGGAAATTCACGGAGGCGGCATATTTTCGCAAGCGCCGACGATGACCCTGCTCCTGATCGGATCGGGGATCGCCACCTCCATCCCGCTGGCATTGTTCGGCCATGCCGCGCGGCGCGTGACGCTGACGACGCTGGGGTTCATGCAATATATCGCACCCTCGACAGTCTTCCTGCTCGGCGCGTTCGTTTATGACGAACCGCTTAGCGCCAGCCGCCTGGGTGCGTTCGCTCTGATCTGGCTGGGGCTGCTGGTGTTCTCCATCGGCGGGTTTCGCCGACGGCAGCGGCTCGCTAAGGCCGGGTGAACGAAGCCGGTACGGAAGATAAATGGACAAGATCATCATCAAGGGGGGCAATCCCCTTTCCGGAAAGATCCAGATCTCAGGCGCGAAGAACGCCGCACTGACCCTGATCCCTGCTGCGCTGCTGACGGAAGAACCGCTGACGCTGCGCAATCTTCCACGGCTGGCGGATGTCGATACGTTCGGCCACCTCGTCAATCAGCTGGGCGTTTCCACGGAGATCGAGGGGAAGCGGCCCGAAGTTTTCGGTCGCGTCATGACGCTGAAGGCGGGCCGCATCACCTCGACAGAGGCCCCCGCCGACATCAATCGCAAGATGCGGGCATCCGTCCTGGTCCTGGGTCCGCTGCTCGCGCGTTGCGGCGAGGCGCGGGTGCCGCTGCCCGGCGGTTGCGAAATCGGCGCGCGTCCCATCGACCTGCACCTGAAGGCAATGGAGGCGCTGGGCGCGGAGATCAATATCGGTCAGCGGTTCGTGACCGCGACCACGAAAACAGGATTGAAGGGCGGTCATATCGTCTTTCCGATCGTGTCGGTGGGCGCCACAGAAAACGCGCTGATGGCGGCGACATTGGCCGATGGCGAAACGATCATCGAAAATGCCGCGCAAGAACCGGAAATCACCGATCTTGCCCAGTGCCTGATCGGTATGGGCGCCAAGATTTCAGGTGTCGGCACCTCCACCCTCATCATCAAGGGCGTCACCCGCCTGCACGGCGACACCTATTCGGTGATGTCGGACCGTATCGAAGCGGGCAGCTATGCCTGCGCCGCGGCCATAACCGGCGGTGATGTCGAACTGGTCGGCGCGCTGCCGGAAACCTTCGGCGCCGTGATCGAAAAGCTGGAGGCAGCAGGCGTCGCCATAGAAACGACGGAAAACGGCATTCGCGTGTCGTCAACGGGCCGCATCAGTCCGGTCGACATAGAGACCCAGCCCTTTCCGGACTTCCCCACCGACATGCAGGCGCAGATGATGGCAATGCTGTCGCTGGCGAACGGGTCCAGCGTGCTGACCGAAACCATCTTCGAGAACCGCTACATGCACGTCGGGGAGCTGGAGCGCATGGGCGCCAATATTCAGGTGGCGGGACGTACCGCCACCGTGCGCGGCGTAAAGGAACTGACCGGTGCGCCCGTGATGGCGACCGATCTGCGCGCCTCCATGAGCCTCGTCATCGCCGGTCTGGCGGCAAAGGGCGAGACGCAGGTGCTGCGCGTCCATCATCTCGACCGCGGCTATGAGAGGCTGGAAGAAAAGCTGAGCGCAGTGGGCGCCGATATAGAGCGCGTCAGCGGCGACTAAACCGCCGCCGGTTCGGACGTCGCCCGCTCCGCCGCTTCCACGATCCTCTGCGCCAGAAGGTCGGGCTGCTGATAGATCAGAAGCTCGCCGGCACCGGGAACGATCTCTGCCGTCATGGCAGGGCTTTTTGCAACGAACCCGTCGATTTCCTGCTGTGAAAAGGATCGGTCCTTCGATCCGAACAGACAATGGGTCGGCGTCGTCAGCATATGGACGTGATCGGCCACGTCGTTCCAGGTCCGTTGCAGATCCCGAACGAAGCTTTGATGCCCTTGAGTCGTCGTTAGGGCGCAGGCATTTCGCAGCAACGGTGTCAGCTCCGGGTTTCGAAACACCTCCAGGTCCACGGGCGATTCCGCATAGGCCCGCTCCAGATACCAGTCCACGCCGTGCCGCTCTATGCTGCGAATGCCCGCCTGCGCGATGATCTGGGTGATCCAGGGCGCGCGCCGTGCGCTGGCCAGCATTGTGCGCTGGATCAGGGCCATGCGTGATACGCGCTCCGGCGTCATGGGCAGGATATAGCCTGCCGTCAGGATGCTGCCAAACAGACCGGCATCGCGCGTCGCCAGTTCGATCAGGGTCGCACCGCTGCCCGTCAAGCCGATGCCGGTTGCGCCGCGAATGCCCAATTCCTCGATCAGGAACCGAATCGCCTCGCATTGTTCCTCCTGCGGGTCGGAGTCCGGATCGGAATCGCTATTGCCGGATCCGGGCCGCTGTATGGCGAACAGCTGTATATTCTCGTCGGCGAGCCGCTGCATGACCGTTTCCGCCAGCAGATAGCCGACCGTCATGCCATGCACGATCAGCGCCGGCCTGCCCCCCTCCACGCCCATCCAGCTATAGGCAAGGCGGCGTCCATCGGCGCGGGTCAGGATGACTTCATGGCCCAGCGCATCCCGCCAGGCGCTCTTCGTACCGCGTTTTCCCAGATCGGCACGTGCACACAGCATCGCCACCAACCGCACCAGATCGACCTGGCTGGCCGTGTCGGTCTTGTGAAAGATCGTCTTCAGCTGCGTCCGTACGGTGTGAACGGATGCCCCCCTGCGTTCGGCGATCTGCGCGGTGTCCCGCGTTGCGAACAACAATTGCGTGATTTCGATTTCGGCGCGGGTCAGGTCGAACGCCTGGCTGAGGACCGTCGCGACGGCGTCCGACCATTCCAGGTCGAGGGAGCGGACCACCAGATAGGCCTGGCGCCCCTCATCGTGCATCTGCACGTAAAGTTCAGCCATCCCCCGGCGACCGTTTCGGTCGACAGTCCGAATAATGGCATGCTGGCGATTGCCGCCTATCAAGACGCTGCGGCAAACCGAATCATAATCGGCAACAGACGAAGGATCGAGCCATTCGCGCCCGCTGCCGCGCCCCTGTTTCAGGCCAAAGGCACCACGCGCCGCCTCGTTTTGCAGCACGAGAACTCCGCGAGGCGACAGCACCATGGCGGGAGCGGATACCAGATTGACCGCCCTATCCAGCGGATCTTCGGGATCGGGCGGCAGCGCACTGGAAAACAGGCTGCGGACCCCATCAATCTGGTGACGCAAAGCGGGATCGACCTCCAGATCCCCGTCGGGCGAGCCGGCGGCCTCCAGCTTTCGGCCCCATGCGGCCACCATATGTTCGAACGCACTGGAATCGCTGACCGTTCGATAGGTCGAGGCAAGGATGTCGAGATCGAGATCGCGGTCGCTGTGGGAACTCACAGTACTCGACGGGCGCTCGGTCATATTGGCTCCGAAAAGAAAAAGTCGCCAATACTCAATATGGGGTATGACGCAGAACGCAAATGGCGCGACATTCCGTCTTGTGCAACGCTGCACGTCACGCAAAGCGAACTGGCGGATCCGATAATCCGCCAGTTCGACATGACCTGCGAACGTCCGGTGTATGCCAACTGCGGCGGCGTCAGGCCTTCAGCACCAGCTTCCCAAAGTTCTCGCCGCTGAACAGAAGGTTGAGGGTGTCGACGTAGCGCCGGACGCCGCCCTCGCGCACGTCCTCCTTCGCCTCGATCTTCCCCTCTGACAGCCATTTCGCCAGTTGGGCCACCCCTTCGCCATAACGATCGTGATAATCGAAGACGACGAATCCTTCCATACGGCCATGCTGCACCAGAAGGTTCATGTAATTGCGCGGACCGCGAATGGCGCCGAAATCATTATAGCCCGAAATGGCACCGCAAATGACGATGCGGCCGTGGCGGGCAAGCAGGCTCATCGCCGCTTCCAGGATTTCGCCGCCGACATTGTCGAAGTAGACATCGACGCCCTTTGGACAGGCGGCGGCCATTGCCTTGGTCACATTCTCCGTCTTGTAGTTGATCGCCGCATCGATGCCGAGCGTGTCGGTCAGATAGGCGCATTTCTCTTGGCTGCCGGCCAGGCCGACGACACGCGCACCCTTCAGCTTGGCGATCTGGCAAACGATCGCGCCTACCGCGCCCGAAGCGGCGGAAACGACGACCGTTTCACCCTCTTTCAGGGCGCCGACTTCCAGAAGGCCGAAATAGGCAGTCAGCCCCGGCATGCCCAGCGCGGACAGATAGCGTTCAGGCGGTACTGAGGAGGTATCGACCTTCGTCAATTCATTGCCCTTTACCAGCGCATGGGTCTGCACACCCAGCGTGCCCTGGACCCAGTCGCCCTTCTGAAAACCGGCGGCCCCCGATTCCAGAACCTCGCCCACGGCGCCGGCGCGCATCACATCGCCCAGGCCCACGGGCGCAATGTAGCTCTTGCCCTCGTTCATCCAGCCGCGCATGGCCGGATCCAGCGAAATATGGCTGACCTTCACCAGCACTTCGCCCTCTGCAGGGGACGGTATATCGCCTTCGCGAACTTCGAAATCTGAAGGCTCGACCATGCCATTGGGGCGGTTGACGAGATGGACGCTGGTTCTGGTCATGTTTCGGATTCCTTTGCTTGCGACAGGCGGGAAAACAGCAGGCGGTCGGCTCCCTTGAAACCGAACGTCCACATCAGTCCGCCATAGATGGCGATCAGCAAGGGTAACCCAACAGCTATCTGCCAGAAAGCTGGCAGAAAGTGCATGGAGGCAAAGCCTGCCGCCGCCGTTACCGCCGTCACGGGCAGATAGACCCAGCGCAGCCCGCTGACCCGTTCAGGGATCAGATGGTGCAGCAAGACCACCTTCAATATGCTGGCCAGTAAGGCAGCGAGCGCCAGCGCCAGGGCGGCACCGATCCCCTGTACCGGCCGATTTTCCGCCACGTCCGGAAAAACCACGTCGAATAGTTGAATGAAGCCCAGCGTCATGACGATCTGCGCACCGAGCGCGATCAGGGACGCGATCAGATTGCGGTGCCGCGCCATATAGACCAGCGCGCTCTCGCTGATCGCAGCGGTGACGTAAAAGACCTCCGCGGCCAGCAACAGGAACAATACGCCTGCGCCCGCACCAAACCCTTCGCCGACCACCTCCATGCTGACCTCGCCCACGAAGCCCAGACACAGGGCAATGCCCAGCTGCGCGGAGATGATCCAGAACCCTACCTGCCGCAATTGCTGCGCAATATTTCCATAGTTCTTCTCCTTCACGCCATGCGCAATCACGGGGGCGAGAATCGGATCGAATGTCACCTTCAGCTTTTGCGGCAAGGAGGCGAATTGCTGCGCAACATAATAGATGCCGAGAACGGTGGGCGTCGCGAACTGCCCCAGGATGATGATGTCGACCCTGCGCATCGCCCAGTCGACCGTGTCCGCCCCCGCCAGCGGCCAGTTTTCCTTCATCATCAGGAACAGTTGTGCCGGTTGCGGGCGCCAATGACGCGGCAGGCCGTACATGCGGATGCAGGGTATCACCGACGCGACGAAGGCCGCGAACATCGACACCGCATAGGCGATGATCAGCGCGTCCGGCTTCCACGCGGGAATGAACGCCAGAAGCGCCGCGAAGATCGTAATCGTCCACGGCTCGATAATGGCCCTGGCATTCACCGTCGCCTGCACATTGTGGCGATAGGCAAGGGCCGCCAGCGTTACCTCAGACCCGACAAAGAACAGTGCCGACAGGGGAAACAGCCGGTCCAGTCCGCTGATCTTGGAGGCGGGAAAGACAATCTCTGGAATCGCAATCATGATGGCCGCGCCAACCGACGCGAGGACGACCGCAAGCAACAGCGCATCCCCGATGACATGGGCGGGCGGGCGGTTTTCTTTCGCCAGTTCCGCCGCAATTCCCCGCCGTAGCCCCAGCGTCGCGACCACCGCCATCATTTCGACGACCATCGTCGCATAGGCGAATCGGCCCAGCGCCTCAGCGCCGTAAAGCTGACCCGCAATGATCAGGAAGGGGATGCGCGCCAGCAGGCGCAGGAAAAATCCAAAGAAATTCGTGCGACCGCCCTTCGCGAGCGCGGCTGTGTCCGCGCCACGCGCAGACCTCGGGTCGGACGAAAGATCTGGCGGGCTCACCCGGCGGACTATGCCGCCCTACGGGTGGCGGGGCAAATGAAACGCGTATGGGGTGAGGCGGTCGATTTCATCGCCGCTTCATGTCCCGGGCGGCATATCCGAACTTCCCGCCGGCACCACCTGCCCCTAAGCTGGATAGATATGGCAAAAAAGAAATCCCGATCGCACGCTGGCCGCGCCTGGGGCGTGCTGTGGAAATCCGCGCTTGGCGTGGCCGTGCTGGGCACCATCTTGCTGGTCGTCACGGTCGGCATCACCATGGCGTCGATCCCCGGCTATGTCGAACTGCGAACGGCGGCGGTGGGACAGGCGGTGCGCGTGAAAAGCGCCGATGGCGCCGTCCTGGTCAACCAGGGGCCAAGCTATGGCGGCTGGCTGAGCTACGATGAAATTCCCCCCGTCATGGTCGCGGCGATGCTGTCGGTCGAGGACAGGCGCTTCATGAACCATCCGGGTGTCGATCCAAAGGGCATGGCGCGCGCGGCCTGGATAAACTTCACGTCCGATTCCCGTCGGCAGGGCGCATCGACCATTACGCAGCAGCTGGCCCGCAACATCTTCCTTTCCAACGAGCGAAGCTATGAACGCAAGATCAGGGAGGTGCTGCTTGCCCTTGCTCTGGAACGCAAATTTACAAAACAGCAGATCGTCGAGCTATACCTGAACCGCGTCTATTTCGGCGGCGGCGCCTATGGGATCGATGCAGCCAGCCGGCGTTTCTATGGCCATTCTGCAACGCAGATGACGCCGGCCGAAGCAGCCATCATTGCCGGACTGGTCAAGGCGCCCTCTCGTTTCGCGCCCAGCGCCGATCCGGAACGTGCGCGTGTTCGCGCGAATGTCGTCGCAAAACTGATGGAAGAGCAGGGCGTTATCGACGACCGCGCCGCCGTGCAGCGGGAAATTGCCGAGCTGGAATTCGCGCCGCAGCCGCGCGCGAACGATGTGCGCTACTTCACCGACTGGGTCCTGAGCCAGGTCGAGCGCCTGACGGACGAAACCGTCGAACCGCTGGTCGTCACCACCACGCTGCTATCCTCCATGCAGGTCGCCGCGCAGGACGCAGTAAAGCAGCAGACGCCGGACGGGGTGCAGGGCGCGCTGGTTTCCATGAGCCACGACGGCGCCATCAGGGCGATGATGGGCGGCCGCGACTATGTCGATTCGAATTACAACCGCGCGACCATCGCGGAACGGCAACCGGGATCGGCATGGAAACTGTTCGTCTATCTTGCCGCGATCGAGGGCGGCCAGTTGCCCGACGATTATGTCAATGACTCCCCGGTTTCGATCGAGGGCTGGACGCCGCGCAATTACGGTCGATCCTATCGCGGCGAAATCACCTTGCGAGAGGCGTTCGCCCGCTCCTCCAACAGCGTTGCGGCGCAGCTGGCCCAGCGTAATGGCTTCGACAATGTCGCGGATATGGCCGCCCGGTTCGGAATCGATACCGACATTTCCCGGCAACCGGCCATGGCGCTTGGCACATCCAGCGTACGGCTGATCGAGATGACCGCAGCCTATGCCGCCGTCGCACGGGGCGGCGTTGCCGTCGAACCCTATGGCATCACCCGCATCGAAACGGCCGAGGGCCGGCTGCTGTACGAACGCGATATTCGCAGTCCACGCGTGCTCGTCGCCCCCTGGGTGGCCACCAACATGACGCATTTGCTGGAAACGGCGGTCGAATCCGGAACCGGCGGCGCGGCCCGCATCGACCGGCCCGTCGCAGGCAAGACGGGCACGACCAGCGACTATCGGGATGGCTATTTCGTCGGCTTTACCGGCGATTTGACCACCGGTGTCTGGATGGGCCGCGACGATAATGCGCCCGTACCGGGCCTGACCGGCGGCGCGGCCCCCGCGCGCGCCTTTGCCGCCTATATGAAGGCGGCGACGAAGGGCATGCCGGTACAGCCGCTCAACAGCGACATTCGTATCGACGACGCCTTCGCGGAGCCCGATGCGGAAGTATATGGGCTGGAGGGGACATGGGCCGACGATTACGACCCGGCGACCGACCCCTATGTCGACGAATATGATTTCGCCGATGGGGAAGGCACAGATCGGATGGAGGCGGAGCCCTATGCGGATCCTGCCCCCCTCGCCGGGGGTGAAATTGGGGTGGAATACGGCAATTCCCCGCCGGCGCAGCAGTCCGGCCGCGCGACGTCGCAGGGTCTGAGCGCGGCAGACGTCCCCACTCGCCCGCGACCAGAGACGCCCCCCGCCTCTGCCGACGACAGCTGGCTCGACGCGCCTGCTGCCGCGCCGCAACGCCCCGCACCAACCCAGACGCCGCGCGGCCAGGCGCAGGGTCGCCCGGAGAACCTGTTACCGGCCGATTAGGTGCAGGCCGGCGCCGTGGGCGCGCAACCATGTGTCGGCCTGCGCCTGTGTGCCGCCAGCGAACAGATCGGCCAGTGCGTGAAATTCGGGGCCATGGCCACGGTGTACCAGATGCGCGACCTCATGCGCCACGATCGCCTGCCGGACGAGCGGCGGTGCGCAAATCAGCCGCCAGCTATAATTGAACGTACCCAGATGGGGGTTACAGCTTCCCCAGCGGCTGGTGGTGTCGCGCACGCTGATGCGTGTCACGCGCTCGGCAAGGCCATTTTCGCTCGCCACTTGGCGGGTTTCCGCCGTCAGCATCCGGCGCGCGCGTGCGCGCAGCCAGCCTTCGACGCGGGCGGAAAGCATGTCAGCGGGTCCGCCGACGCGCAGTTGCGGCAACGCTCCGGTGTGGATGAGTTCGGGCGTACGCGGCGCATGAGCGACATGCTGTATGACGACGTCGCGCCCCTCCAACGGAAATGTCACGCCATCGACCAAGGGTTTGCTGTCGGGCCAGCGCGCAATGCGGCTTTCCAGCCAATCGCGCTTTTCCTGCAGAAAGCGCTGCGCCCGTCGCAAAGAACCGTAACGGGGATAGCTGACGGTTACGCGGCCCCTGGCGGGGTCCGCGCGCAAGGTGATGCGTCGCGCGCGAGGTGATTTCAGAAAGGCGACGGCCACGACCCGCCCGGCAATCTCCAGGGTGTCCGCCGCGTCCTTGCTGCGGCCACCGCCGCTAAAGAACACGATCCGTCAGATGATGTTCGATCGGCCCTGCGTCCGCTTCCGAAATGGTCCACCCCCGAACCGAAACACCGGCACGATGCACGCTGTCGGGATCCCCCGTTATCAGCGGGTGCCAGTCAGGAAGGGCCTCGCCCTCCGCCAGCAGGCGATACGCGCAGGTGGTCGGCAACCAGGCAAAGGTCTCGATCTTTGCCGGGGTCAGCCGCACGCAATCGGGAACATGCGCCTTGCGATGGCGGTAATTGGAACATTGACAGGTGTCCCGATCCAGCAGGCGGCATGCGATGTTGGTCGGCACGACCTCCCCCGTATCCTCATCCTCCAGCTTCATCAGACAGCATTTGCCACAGCCATCGCACAGGGATTCCCATTGATCCCGCGACATGCGATCAAGCGGGACCCGCTCCCAAAAGGGCGCCTCCGTCATGGAGCTATTCCCCCGCCTGCATCCAATTTGCGATGTCGGCGGCGATGTCTGCCTGTGACACGTCGCGGGCATAGGCGTTGACCGGATTTCCCTCTGCATCGAACAGATAGATCTGTGCGCTGTGGTCCATCAGATAGAAGCCATCCTCTCGCACATCGCCCTTCGCCTTATAGACGCGGAACGTGTCCACCATGTCGTCGATTGCCTGCTGGGACCCGGTCAATCCGATCATCCGGGGATGAAATGCCGCTGCGAATTCCTTTACTACCTCCGGCGTGTCGCGCTCGGGATCGACGGTAACGAAGATTGGAGTCAGGCGCTCCGCCAGCTCGGGCTCATCCTCCTCAAGTTCGCCATAGGCGCGGCCCATGCGCGCCGCATCCACGGGGCAAACGTCCGGGCAAAAGGTATAGCCGAAATACATCAGCCGCCATTGCCCCTGCAGGCTCTGGTTGCTCACCTCATTCCCGTCGCCGTCGACCAGCGAGAATTCACCACCGATGGGCGCGCCCGCCAGCGGTGCCTCCTGCCGTTCCGACGAGGACGAACAGGCAGAGATCAACATCAGCAGGGCGGCGATCAGGATCGGTTGTCTGGAGTTCATCGCCATTCGCCTATAGGAAGCATTGAATGGAATCTATGCGTCGATGGGACAGGTTCAAGATGGCTATAAAGCGGGCAATCGCCGCACTGGCACTGATCTTCGGTTTTGCGCAGCTTTCGACGGCTGCCTCCGCACAATTTTCAGAGCGCTATGAATTCTTCAAGGCGGTCGAGGATGCCGATGCCGCCGAGGTTAAGCGCATGGTGGAGGGGCCGGCCTCAACGGTGGTCAATTCGAAACAGCGCGATGGCGGCCGCACGGCGCTGCACATCGTTACTGACCGGCGCGACGCCCCGTGGATCAATTTCCTGCATGGTTTCGGCGCCGATGTGAATGCACGCGACGACGCCGGCGACACTCCGCTGATCCTGGCAGCGAGCAGAGGGTTCGGTGACGGCATTCGACTGCTGCTGGCCTATGGCGCCGATGTGAACCTGGCCAATAATCGTGGCGAAACGCCGCTGATCCGGGCCGTGCAACGCCGCGACACCGAATCGGTCCGCCTGCTCATGAAAGGGGGCGCCGATCCCGATCAGGGGGACCATGTCGCCGGATTTTCGGCGCGCGATTATGCCAGCCGGGACCGTCGTTCACAGCGCATCCTGCAAATCATAGAAGGCGGTGAGACGGAGCAGGCCGAAGTCGTCGGCCCGACGCGCTAAACGGCCGATAAGGACGGGCCTACGCGGCCTTGCGTTCTTCCTCGACAACCTGCGCGGCATTCAGCAGGCGACGCTCCAGACCGCGCAGGCGCTGCGGGCTGTCCAGCCGCTGACCCATCAGGTCGGTCAGGTAGAATGTATCCACCGCGCGCTCGCCGTAAGTCATCACATGCGCCGAACGGATCGTCACCCGCGCGTCGAACAGCGTTCGTGCCAGCGCATAAAGCAGGCCGGGACGGTCCGCGGCATTCACCTCCACCACGGTGAAGCGGTTGGACGCATTCGGCTGCATCAGGACGCGGGGCTCTATCGCAAAACTGTCGGCACGCGTCAGCGCCAGCGGTCGCTTTGCCAGTCGCTCGCGCAGGCGGATACGCCCCTCCAGCGTGTCGATGATGTTGTGCCGCATGCGCGATAGCTGATCCGGCTCCACGAACGGCTCACCCGTGGGTCCGGTAATGGCGATATTATCCAGCGCCATGCCATCTCGAGAGGTATGCACGCGTGCATCGACGATGTTTGCGCCGGACAGGCTGATCGCGCCCGCCAGTCGCATGAAGATGCCGGGGTGATCGCTGGCATAGGTCGTCACGTGCGTCAGGCCGGTTTCCTCGTCGACGGTGGTCGCGACGCTCAGTTCGCCCTCGCGGCTGTCGATCTGACGGGCGTTTGCCACCAGCGTGGTCAGCGGTTCCGCCACCCAGTAACTGTCGTGAAAGCGCTTCACATAGGCGGCCATCCGCTCCTGATCCCAGCCAAGGTCTTCTGCCACGGCATCGCGCTTCGCCGCGATCCGCTCCGGCCGGCCATGTTCCTGGTGGCCCAGGCGCAGACGCGCCTCAGCCGCCTCGAACAGCTGGATCAGCAGTTGGGATTTCCACGCCGTCCATGTGCCCGGCCCGACGGCGCGAATATCGACGACCGTCAGAATCAGCAGCAGCTTCAGCCGTTCGGGGCTTTGCACCTCACCGACGAAATCCTCGATCGTCTTCGGGTCGGTCAGGTCGCGTTTGAATGCCGTCGCGGACATCAGCAGATGATAGCGGACCAGCCATGCGATCGTCTCCGTCTGCGCGGGCGACAGCCCCAATCGCGGACAGATCTTTTCCGCCACCTCCGCGCCCAGTTCGCTGTGATCGCCGCCGCGTCCCTTGGCAATGTCATGCAGCAGAACCGCCGTATAAAGCACCTCTCGGCTCGAAATCTTGTGGATCAGGGCGCTGGACAGCGGGTGGTCGTCCTGCAATTCGCCCTTCTCGATCTTCGACAACAGCCCGATTGCGCGGATGGTATGCTCGTCGACGGTGTAATGATGATACATGTCATACTGCATGCGCGCCACGACCCTGCCAAAATCGGGAATGAAGCGCCCAAAAACGCCTGCCTCGTTCATCCATCTCAGCACAAGCTCAGGGTCGCGCTTGCTGGCGAGGATCGACATGAACAGCTCGTTCGCCTTCGGATCCTTTTTCAGATCGCCGGCCAAATGGGCATCGTGCCCCGCCTGACGCATGGCGAGGGGGTGAATTTCGTGTCCCTCACGGTCGGCGAGAGCGAATAATTGCAACAGCCGGCGGGGCTTTTCCTGAAAGAAGTCGTCCGACGGGATGCCGATCCGCTCGTCCTTCAGCGTGAACCCCTTCAGGCGCTTCGGCATGCGCACGCGTGACGGCAACCGCATGCGCGTGGCGGCGTGCTGCTCCTCCAGATGCGCCAGGAACAGGCCCGTCAGGTCGCCGACAGATTTCGCCATCAGGAAATAATGCCGCATGAAGCGCTCTACCGGCGCTTCACCGGCACGCTCCTGATAACCGAGGCGGTTCGCAAGCTCTCGTTGCAGGTCAAACGTCAGGCGCTCCTCGGCGCGGCGCGACAGGCGGTGCAGCAATATGCGCACCGACCAGAGGAAATTTTCCGCGCGATTGAACTGACGATATTCGTGCGGTTCGAAAACGCCCTTGTCGACCAGTTCGACGGCCCGGTCGACGCGATAGACATATTTGCCGATCCAGAACAGCGCGTGCAGGTCGCGCAGGCCGCCCTTGCCCTCCTTGACGTTGGGTTCGACGACATAGCGGCTATTGCCCATGCGGACGTGCCGCGCTTCGCGCTCCGCCAGTTTCTGCTGGATGAAGTCGCGCTCCGTCCCGCGGGTCACGTCCATCGTGAACCGCACGACCGCCTCATCGTACAAGGCCTGGTCGCCCCACAGGAACCGTGCCTCCAGCATGGCGGTACGGATGGTGATATCCTCACGCGACAGGCGCACGAGTTCGGATAGCGACCGGGTGGCATGGCCGACTTTCCAGCCCAGATCCCACAGCGTGTACAGCACCGCCTCGATCACCTGTTCGCCCCAGGCGGTCAGCTTCTTACCGGTCAGGAACAGCAGGTCGACATCGCTGTAGGGCGCCATTTCCCGCCGGCCATAACCGCCGACGGCACAGACCAGCAGGCGCTCTGACGCCGAAGGATGATTATTGGGATAGAGGCGCTGCGTCGCGAAATCGTAGATCAGCCGGATCAGCTGGTCCGTCAGAAATGCGCGTGAATTCGCATGGGTCAGGCCCTTGCCCGGATCCTCATCAATCCGTCGGTCCAATTCGACCACACCGCGATCATAGGCGGCGCGCAGAATCTCCGTCGCCTCCGCCCGTGTCGGTTCGCAGCTGGCAAGTTCGCTCGCCAGCGCACGTCGGTCGATAATGGCACGCCTGTCATCGACTCGCTTGTAAACATCAGCCATGGCTTCAGTCTAACAGGCCAGGGTGGCCCCGGCTATTCGACAGGGATTTCTTCGCGCTTCTTCTGCAGCTCGCGCTCTTTTTTCCATTGGCGGAAATCGTTGACCACGCATCCCGATGCACCCGCTGCGCCCACCACAGAGCAATCCGTCGGTGTACGTGACCCCGTGTCGGCCAGCGCCTCACGCTCGGCACCGGCATCCAGCAGACGGTCGCCAGGATCGGGCGGGGGCGGCGATTCCTCGGGCTCGTCTATGGGATCGGCGGTCACGCAGATTTCGCCTTCGGGAATGTCTTCACACCCTTTTCGCGGCATGAACATGTCAAGCGGAACCCGCTTCGTCGGAGGGGCTACGATGACACCGGAACTCGGCGCCTCTTCAACTTCCTGCGCACTCGCGGCACACGGGCAGATGGTGAGGGCGAAGCCAGCGGCGGCAAGAAGAAGAAGGCGTTTGTCCATGTCCGTAACTTTCCTGTCTGCCGCTTTAACGGGCCATGAATGTATCAGGTTCCGCTTTTGCGCGCCCGCAGGCGCGCGCCGGTTCATCGGGCAAGCAGGCTGCGCGCCTGGCTGGCCAGATGCGCGAGCATGGCCGTCGTGATCGCTCCGGAACCACGCGCGCGTTCGATGGCCTCCCGCAACCGTCCGACACGGTCCTCGTGCGCCGCCAGCCATTCTGAAACGGCGGCCGACGGATCGTCGCCGGGCTGCGTGATCTGCCGGATCAGGCCGATGCGCAGCCCCTCGAAATCGCGGACAAGCCCGGCCACCAGCAGGCGTTCCCAAGGGTCCGTCGGGGACATTTGCGCTGCCGCCGATTTCGCCCAGTCGAGCCCAACCTCCTGCCCCAGCAGCGTATAGGCATTTGCAACGTCACACACATTGACCCCCACGTCGAACGCCAGACGCGAGGTCGAAACCCCGCCATCGAGCGCCTGCAGATCTATCATGCGCTCGGCGATGTCGTGGGGAGCGCCGCCCGTCGCGAGTTCCTGCCGCAGCCGCTCCAGATAGGCACGCGGCTCTGCGCGCAGCAGCGTGTCGATGTCCTCTGCCAGCGTCGCAATGCCGGGGCGCAGCGCCGTTACCGTATCGGATGGCTTGTCACCGACATCGGTCACGCGGATCAGGTCCGACATGTGCAGGCGCAGCACCTGTATCGAACGCGCGTGCAGCATCAGGTGCGCGGCGGCATCGATGTCCGCCGCATCTATCGAACGCCACAAATTGCGCAGGTCGAACAATTCTCGCGCAGAAATGAATGCCGCTGCGACATGGGCCAGCGTCGTTCCATGTTCTTCCGCCAGTTCGAACGCCAGGGCGATGCCACCGCGATTGACGATCTGGTTGGCCAGCTTTGTCGCGATGATTTCCCGGCGCAGGGTGTGGCTCGCGATTTCTGCTGGAAAGCGCGCCTCCAGCTCGTCCGGAAATGCCATGGACAAATCCTCGGCCAGAACAGCATCGTCCGGCACGCCGGATGCAACCAGCGATTCGTAAAGCGAGGTCTTTGCGTAGGCGAGTAGAATGGCAAGTTCGGGCCGCGTCAGGCCCATCCCGGTTGCTGCGCGCTGGGTCAGTTGCTCGTCGGTCGGCAACTGTTCAACGCGACGGTTCAATTGTCCCCGCGCCTCCAGCATCTGAATGACCCGTTGCAGCGCGGGCAGCGTCGCAGCGCCCCCGGCCGCCGCCACGGACAATGCCTGCGTCTGCATGAAATTGTCACGCAGAACGATGTCGGCGACCGCCTCCGTCATGCTGGCCAGCAGGGTGTTGCGCGCGTCCATCTCAAGCTTGCCGGACCGCAGCGGCTCCTGCAGCGCGATCTTGATATTCACCTCATTATCGGAACAGTCGACGCCTGCCGAATTGTCGATGAAGTCAGTGTTCACGCGGCCGCCATGGCGTGCGAAGGCGATCCGTCCCGGCTGGGTAATTCCCAGATTCGCGCCTTCGCCGATTACTTTTACCTTCAGGTCGCGCGCATCCACGCGCAGCTCGTCATTGGTGCGATCGCCGACATCCGCATCGCTTTCGCCGCCGGCCTTTACATAGGTGCCGATGCCGCCGAACCACAGCAGTCCGGCCTCCGCCGTCAGGATCGCACGGATCAGCGTCGTGGGCGATACCTCCTCCTCCGCGATATTCAGCAGTTCCCGAATTTCGGGCGTCAGGGTGATGGATTTTTGTGCGCGCGGGAAAACGCCGCCGCCGGGGGAAATCAAATCCCGGTCATAATCGTCCCAGGACGAGCGCGGCAGCGCAAACAGACGCGCGCGCTCTGCAAAGCTCGTGGCCGGATCAGGCGTGGGATCAATGAAGATATGGCGATGGTCAAAAGCCGCGATCAGCTTCAGGCTTTCCGACAGCAGCATGCCGTTGCCGAACACGTCGCCCGACATGTCCCCGATGCCGATCACCGTCACCGGCTCCGTCTGGATATCGACGCCCATTTCGCGGAAGTGCCGTTGCACACTGACCCAGGCGCCGCGGGCCGTGATGCCCATCGCCTTGTGATCATAGCCGTTCGCGCCGCCGGAGGCGAAGGCGTCGCCCAGCCAAAATCCGCGCTCCACGCTGATGCGGTTCGCAATATCGGAAAATGTCGCCGTGCCCTTGTCGGCGGCGACGACCAGATAGGGGTCGGGATCGTCATGGCAGACAACGTCGTCGGGCCTGACCACCGTGTCGCCAACGCGATTGTCGGTCAGCGACAGCAGGGATCCGATGAAGATTTCGTAGCAGGCGATCCCCTCTGCCAGCCATGCCTCCCGGTCACTCATCGGCGGCAGGGCCTTGGGGTAGAATCCGCCCTTCGACCCGGTGGGGACGATGACAGCGTTCTTCACCATCTGCGCCTTTACCAGTCCCAGAACCTCAGTCCGGAAATCGTCGCGGCGGTCCGACCAGCGCAAACCCCCGCGCGCAATGGGACCGCCGCGCAGATGGATACCCTCAACCCGTGGTGAATAGACCCAGATTTCGCGATAGGGCACCGGCTGCGGCAGGCCGGGAATCGCCGAGGAGTTGAATTTGAAGGCAAGCGCCGGTCGGTCGCCGGAAAAGGCGTTCGTCCGCAGCGTCGCTTCGATGGTGTCGCGGTACAGCCTGAGGATGCGGTCCTCATCGATCGCGGCGACCGATTTCAGATCCTCGACGATCGTGCGGCGCCATGTCTTTATCTCGGCTTCACGCTTTTTCACCGACGGATCGAAACGCGCATAGAACAGGCCGATCAGACCGGCGGTGACCTTCGGATGCTGGCGCAGCGCCTCGACCACCGTCGGCATGCTATAATTCAGGCCCACCTGCCGCAAATAGCGGAAATAGGCGCGCAGCCAATTGACCTGTTCAACCGTCAGGGAGGCGCTGGTGACGAGGCCGTTGAATGCGTCGTTTTCCTTCGCACCGCTCAGAACGGCCCGCAACGCGGGCTCCGCCTGTTCCTTCAGATATTCGACGTTCAGGGCCTCGCCATGGGCGCTTTCGACCAGGAAATCGTGAATCCAGCCGCCGCGTCCGCCGAGCAGGTCGAAGGGGAATTCCTCGATAACGCGAAGGCCGAATGCCTCCAGTACCGGCACCATGTCGGACAGCGGAATGATCTTTCCGCGCCGATAGATCTTGATGCGCATCTCATTCGCGGATTCCTCGGCCCTGCGATAGAAGTGGACGTCGCGGTCCTCTTCTCCCTGCAGTTCCGACAGCCGTTCTATGTCCTGCGCGCCCTCGGCAGCGTCGAACTGATCGCGATAGCTGGCGGAAAACGCGCCCGCATAGGTCAGGGACAGACGCCCGCCGCGCGCGCCGCCCAGGCGCTTCAGCAATTCGGCTTCCAGCGCCTCGTCCCATCCCCTGACCAGACGTTCCAGCTTCGCATTTAGATCGGCTTCGTCCAGGACGGCGGCCTTGCCGGGTGTCGTGGCCAAGTAATATTGAACCCGCGCCAGCCCCTCGGAGCGCAATTCCACGTCGAATCGCGACACGCGCGCCTTGAACGAATCCTCCAGCATGGCGCCGATACGCGACCGGATACCGGTATTATATGCCTCTCGCGGGACATAGACGATGGCGCTGACATAACGTCCAAAGGGGTCGGCGCGGACAAAGATACGCGGACGCGGACGATCGAGCAGCGACAGCATGCCCTTCGCCATTTCCGCCAGCCGCGTCGCGCTGACGATGAACAGGTCGGTGCGCGGAAAGGTCTCGATGACATGCGTCAGCGCCTTTCCGGAATGGCTGCGCGGATCGAAGCCCAGCGATGCCCGCACCTCCTGGATCTTTCGCCGCATCATCGGCACCTTGTCGGGCGACATTGACAGCGCCGCCGATGTCAGCAGGCCGATGAAGCGATATTCGCCACATACCTGCCCCTCATCGTCATACCGCTTCACGCTGATGACATCGTAATAGGTCGACCGGTGGACACGGCTGACGGCATTCGCCTTGGCGATCAATATGGGCTCGGGCGTTGCCATGAACTCGCGCAGCGCGGTCGGCAGAACTTCGAACCCGCCGGCGCCGCGCCACAGCGGGAATTCCGGATCCGACAGCAGGCCGAGACCAGCCTCCGCCTGCGGCTCCAGCGTGGGGTCGTCCAGCGCACCGCGAAAACGATATGCGGCATAGCCCAGCAGGGTGAAATTATCGTCCACCAGCCAGTCGAGAAACGCCTTCGCCTCGATAACTTCCGCTGCGGGTGCGGAAATTTTCGCATCGGCAAGCGAATCACCGGCGTCCTTCATCGCCGCCGTCATTTCCTGCCAGTCGCGTACGGCGGCGCGCACATCGTCCAGCACGATTGCCAGTTCCGCCGCCAGATCGCTGCGACCGCGTGCACCAACGCGATCCGCCTCGATATAGATGATCGATTCACGCGCCTGTTCATGCGATGGGCCGCCATTGGCCGCGTGCAGCGATTTCAGGCGCCCTCCACGCGTCCGCTCAACAGACACGATAGGATGCAACAGCCGGTGAATGCCCATCCCCCGCGCGGTCAGCGCATTGGTGACCGAATCGACCAGAAAGGGCATGTTATCATTGACGATGGCAAGTCCGGTACGACGCTGGCCGGGACTCGGTTCGATGCTCTCGACGTGAATGATCGGCGTATCAGGCGCGCGCTCCTTCAGGGCACCACGGACGAGGGTGGCGATGCGCTTGGCCGCTTTCGCGTCCAGGTCGTCCGCCTCCCCCGGCAGGGCTCCTTCAAACAACGCCCGCTCGAGCGGATCCATTCGTTTGTCGGCCATCCGGGTGTCCTTCGTACCTTCGCGTAAGATAATTGCGCCGCTGCTTATGCGCGGGGCAGCGGGGGGAAGGCAAGGAGGAGACGACGAAAGACTTTTTTCTGTCGCACCCACGGCTTTAGAGGCTGCTGAGAACCCTCTTCATCAGATCATCGCGGTGCGGAACAGCCGCAACGATGCCCAGCGACCCGTCGGGTTGGCGCCGCGCCATCATCAGGACGAATTCGTCGCCATCCGCCAGCTCCACGTCCAGCGACAGGCTGGCAAGCGGATCGCATGAGCGCAGCTCTCTGCGCGTCGCGGCGAGCCGGTCCTCCGTGGGCTGCGCCGTCTCTGCCCGGCGGGCAGCGCGTTCCGCCCGCACCACCCCTTTCAATCCGCCGTCGAAGCCGGCCAGGAATGCCAGCATCCCATCTTCCGGCACGTTCTGCCGCCTGGCATGGGACAGGACAGCGGCAAATTCCGTCAGGCGGGACTTGTCGTATTCTATGCCAAATACCAGCTTCAGCAGCGGCGTCATGGGGGCGCGTGCCTGCGCCGTCAGACCATTGTTTTGCAGCAATACCCGATAATGCCCGGGTGCCTGCTGCGCCGCCAGATGCACGTTCCACGCGGCGGATAGGGCTGCGTAGAGCGCAATCCGGCTGCGGTCGTTGGCACCTTGCAGCACGTCTGCAGCGCCGCGTGCATCAGTCAATCTATCCGCCAGCCCCGCAGGCGTGCCGAGCGGCGAGGTGGGCGCAGCCATTGCCGGGAAACGGGTTGCCAGACCGCTGATCTGCCCCAAACCGGCTTCGCGCGCCAGAACCTGACCCAGATCCGCCTCGGCAAGTTCTTTCCAGTTGATCACGCCGTACATGTAATCAATCACTCTGCCGTCACTGCTAAGCGGCATTAATATGCCGCGATAAAGCGTCTCATGACCGCGACGAGAGGTAAATTCCGCCTCGAACCCTACAGGCGCCCGGTTGGCGATGATTTCAAGATAATGATCCGTCAGGCGCGACAGCAAAGATCGCCGGGGAACCGAATTCACGTCCAGCGGGGCTTCGCGATACGGCTCATCGTCCAGCGTGCATTCCGCCTGCAGCCGCGCGCCGATAAAACGCAAGATCGGCTTCAGCCGCCCCTCGCGGAAATCCATCAGGAAGCTGTGCGGGCCGAAATCCTCGTCGCGCAAAACGTCCAGATCGGCGGGCGCGGGGAACTTCCGGCCGTTCAGCAGGCCAACCCATTGCTGATAGGCGCGCACATGCATGCGGCGCTCGTCCTGTCCCGCAAAGAGCGGCGGCGCTTCGAACCGGGGTTCGTCATCGCTTTCATACCCGGCGCTGAAATCGCCGCCGCCACCATCTTTCATCGCAAGTCGGCCAATCCGTGAACAGGTAGGGACCGATATGGCGCCGGCCGCTTTAAAGGGGGTTAACGCGCGGGCATGATTTGCCTAGCTTGTCAGCGCCCTTCCGCGCTGTTATTGCGCGCCCTCTCGGGCAGGCGGTCGAAACCGTCCCCGCCCGCGCGCCGCTTTAGCTCAGTTGGTAGAGCACATCATTCGTAATGATGGGGTCAGGTGTTCGAGTCACCTAAGCGGCACCATTTTTTCAAGCGCTTGTTTCTTCGGGCTGTCCTGCATGGGCCGCTTCCGTACCGGATTGCGGCGAACCCTCATGCATCGCCTGCCATCTTCATCAGGACCAGGCCACTGACGATCAGCACGGCGGCGATGACACGCATGATGCTGATGCTTTCGCCAAGAACGGTGACGCCAACAACGAAGGCACCCACGGCGCCAATCCCCGTCCACACGGTATAAGCGGTTCCCAGCGGAAGAACGCGCATCGACCAGGAAAGCAGCGCAAAGCTGATCACCATGCCGCCGATCGTGATGACACTGGGCCAGAATCGCGAGAAACCCAGCGACTGTTTCATCGAAAACGCCCAAAGGATTTCGAACAATCCGGCGATAATCAATACGGCCCAAGCCACGACAGCCTCCTTTACAAAGCCGCCGGGCCGTCCCGGTCTTGATCCCCGTTGCGGGGCGGGAACGTGGTCCCGCGCTTTTGGGAATAAGTGCGCGGGGCGGCGGTTTCAATGGCTGAGGGGGCGGGCGCCGTGGCCAGGTGGCGCCCATTACCCCTTACGCGAAGCCCCTTCCGGTAACTCACGCCGCGCCGCCGCATGGCTTTCAATTCTCCGCAACAGCTCTTTCAGATCATCGGTGTCGATGTCGAAGGCCTCGTGCATATCCGCCAGCCCTGCCTGGAAATCTTCTTCGCGAAAGCCGTCCGTCATGGCCAGTGGCATCTCGTCGGCGGGCACGTGATTCCCCCGATGTGGAAAGGAGTGACGGGAAAATTTGTGAAATACCCACGCGGCCGCGACCATCAGCAGGGAATTGAGCGCCACGGGTAATACCGCAAAGGACAATCCAGCGTCCGCGATTGCCGGCTCGCCGACGACCACGAGCAATGCCGTTGCGCCGCCGGGTGGATGCAGGCAGCGCAGCAGCGACATGACCAGGATTGCCAGGCCGACCGCACTTCCGGCGGCGAGAGCCGGATCTGCGATCATCTGTGCGCAGCCCATACCTACCAGCGACGAAATCACATTGCCGCCAAGGACAGGCCAGGGCTGGGCCAGCGGACTGGAAGGCACGGCGAACAACAGGACCGCAGACGCGCCCATGGGGGCAATCAGGAGGGAGAGGCCCGGCACCGAGGCCACGAATTGGTAAGAGATGGCGCCTGTAAGGAAAATGCCCAGAAACGCGCCCACCGTTGCCGATCCGCGGTCACGCCACGTCGCGCCCGGGAGGATCAGGCTAAAAAGCTTCGAAAACATTCAATGCCCACCAACAAACGGAAACGGCGCTTCAACGTGGCTGAGGACCGTTGGGCAAGAAATCTTAGATTTAACGGCCTATAGCTCCCGATGACGTGGTGCCCTCGCCCATACTGCGGGCGGCACATTTCCCCCGGTGGTCACGGGAGATCGAGCTACGAAAGGCGATCTCGCATCCTTTCTTTTAGCGCGCGCAACGCCATGAAACTTCTTTGGGGTTTGGCGTATTGTATCAGGGGTCGAGCGGGCTTGCTTCCCGCAAGGTTGCACCTAGGGAAGTGGCCATGACGGCATTACCATATTGCGGCCCGGCCCCCTCTCCGGATGCGATATTTGGCGCGTGGAATCTGGACCCGCTTCTGCTCCTTGCGCTGGCAGGCTGTGCCTGGCTGTTGCGCGATGGTTCTGTCAGGGCAAAGGCGGGCCTGGCGGTTCTGGTGCTCGCCTATGTCTCGCCGCTTTGCGCGCTCAGTGCCGGGCTGTTCTCCGCGCGGGCCGTGCATCATCTGGTCATCGTCTTTGCGGCAGCGCCGCTCCTCGCCGGCATTTTTACAGGCCGGGTATCTTTGCCTGCGGCATTCCTGTTTCACGTCATCGCCTTTTGGGCATGGCATGTGCCGGGCGTCTATGAATGGGCTTTATCCAGCGATGCGGCCTATTGGGTCGGGCAAGCGGCACTGCTGGGGTCATCGCTGCTGCTATGGAACGCCCTTTCCCGCCCGGACGCTTCTGCCCCGGCGGCCTTCCTGATCCTGATTGCGATGGTAATGCAAATGGGTCTGTTGGGCGCCCTGATCACTTTCGCGCCCGTGCCGATATATGGCCCGCACCTGTTTACGACGCAGCAATATGGTCTGTCGCCGCTCGACGATCAGCAACTGGCGGGCCTGATCATGTGGGTAGGCAGCCTGCCGCTGACGGTCCTGGCCGGGTGGGCTGTGCTGCGACGGCTGCTCCACCGCCTCGAACAAGAGGCTGTTGCCTGAACGATGCTGTGGCTGAAATTCCTGCACATCAGCGGTATCGCGATATGGGTCTCCGGCCTTCTTTACCTGGCGGCCATGCTCCTGAACCATCACAAGGTGCGGGACAGCCAGGATTTTGCGCGTGTGCGGATGGGCAGCCGGTTTGCATATATGGGGATCGTCTCACCGGCCGCCTTTTTGGCGGTGGGTGCGGGCGGCGCGCTTTTGTTCGTAGCGGACGCACTGCATCCGTGGATGTTCGTGAAACTGATGGCCGTGGGCGTACTGGTCATAGCCCATATTCAATATGGCTACGCGCTGATGCACCTGGCGGAAGAAGAGGCAGAGGGACCGACGCTGAGGATCATGATCGTTGCGGGCACCATTTTTTTGTCCACCGCTGCTATATTATGGCTTGTTCTGGCAAAGCCATATATTTCAAGCAAAATATTCCCGCAATGGCTCAACGAGCCGGGCTTTCTGCAACGTCAGGAAAGTCCGCTTCCGGCTCCTCCTCCCCCGCCTCGTCTTCCTCTATCATGACGCCGATCTGATGTTCGAAGACCAGCTTGCCACCCTGCCAGCCGGCAAGGCCCACGAAGATGAGGCCCCCTGTGGAAAGGAGCAGCCCCCACGGGAGGATCGCTGCCTGCGCATCCATAAGGCGGAAACCCCAATTGGCGCCGATCGTGGCGAGCAGCATCATCGCGGCGACCGCATGGGTCCAGCTTTCCGGGCGCCGCCTGACACCCGGCCCGGCCAGCAGCTCCGCCGTGCCGGCAATGCCTGCGAACACGCCCATCACGAAGCCCCAGCCGCTGGTCCACAGCGCTACCCTGGCGAAAAACGGGTCGCCGATCATCCACCACATGATGTCCGCGCCCAGCGTGGCGACCACCAGCGCAATGGGGAACGTTACCATCATCGCATGCACGGGGTGCCCGGCCAGCGCGATGCGCGAACCGACGCCAAGATCCCGGGCTTCGTCCAGTTTGGTCACGGCACCCCAACGTCCGTAACCACGAGGAGTTGCCACCGTGCGGCGGCCACCATTCTGACAGCGGGCAGCGTCTGTCTGGCCGGCTGTACGGGGGAATTTTCCACGCTGCAGCCTGCGGGGCCCGCAGCGCAGCATGTCGCGACCCTGTGGTGGGGAATGCTGGCCGGTGCAGCGGTCATCCTGACGGGGGTGCTTGGCACCGCCATCTACGCCCTGAAGCGCGAGCGGGCATTGCGCAACATATCCAGTCGCCGCCTGCTGATCGGCGGAGGTCTGATTTTTCCGACCGTCACGCTGCTTATCCTGATGGCCTTTGCCTTTCTGGCCGGGGACACGCTGCTGGCGCGGGCCGACGGGAGCGACGACGTTATCCGCGTGCGCGCCCAGCAATGGGGATGGACAATCGATTATCCCGGCGGGGAGCGGACCGAGAACGTCCTCCACGTACCCGCAGGCGAAGACTTCACCGTGGCGATCACCAGCGAGGACGTCATCCACAGTTTCTGGGTGCCGCGCCTGGGCGGCAAGATGGATGCGATCCCCGGAAAGGAGAACCGCCTGCGCCTGCAGGCCGATCTGCCCGGCACCTATCGCGGCACATGCGCGGAATATTGCGGCATCGGCCATGCGCAGATGCAATTCGAGGTGCGCGCGCATCCTGCCGCCGACTATGCGGCCGCGCTGCGGGGCGCCTCCCTTCGCCCGGCAGAGGACAGGCCGGTGCTGAACCCCCGGCGCGCGCCTGCGGCAAACATCATCGAGCGCTGGACGGACTATCTGCTGGATTGGCTGGGGGCGAAATGAGCGAGACGCATCACGGCGAGGCCCTGCACCTGCATCACGAGTTGCAGCCGCTCTATTCCCCGCCCCGGACACGCTCCGGTTTTCTGGCGGCGACCAATCACACGATTGTCGGCATTCGCTTCATGGTGACCGCGCTCGGCTTTTTCCTGGTGGGCGGCGTTCTGGCCATGCTGATCCGCGCGCAGCTGTCGGGGCCTAACACGCAATTCCTGGACGCGGCGCAATATTCGCAGGTGTTCACGATGCACGGCACCGTGATGATGTTCCTGTTCGCCATCCCGCTGATCGAGGGGTTCGCCCTCTACATGCTGCCCAAGATGCTGGGCGCGCGCGACTTGGCATTTCCCCGGCTCAGCGCCTTTGGTTATTGGTGTTACCTGTTCGGCGGGTTGATCCTGCTCGCCGCCCTGCTCTTGGGTGTGGCGCCCGACAGCGGCTGGTTCATGTACACGCCGTTGTCGTCCAAGCCCTATTCGCCCGGAATAAACTCCGACATCTGGCTGCTGGGCGTTACCGTGGTCGAGGTCTCTGCCGTCTGCGCCGCCGTCGAAATCATGGTAACGGTGCTGAAGGTGCGGACGGGCGGAATGGCCCTGTCGAAAATGCCGCTGCTGGTCTGGTATCTCTGGATCACGGCGGCGATGATGCTGGTGGGATTTCCGCCGCTGATCCTTGGTTCGATCATGCTGGAGATCGAACGCGCCTTTGGCCTGCCGTTCTTCGATCCCACGAAGGGCGGCGATCCGCTGCTGTGGCAGCACCTGTTTTGGCTGTTCGGTCATCCGGAAGTCTACATCATCTTCCTGCCCGCCGCAGGTGTCGTCTCGACGATCCTGCCCGTGTTCGCCGGCCGGCCCATCGTCGGATATAAATGGATCGTGGCGGCTCTGATCGCGCAGGCGTTCATCAGCTTCGGCCTGTGGGTGCATCACATGTTCACCACGGGCATTCCGCATCTCAGCCTGGCATTCTTCTCGGCGGCAAGCCTGCTGGTCGTCATCCCCACGGCAATTCAGGTATTTTCCTGGCTGGCCACGCTTCTGAAGGGGCGTCCGACGGTCACCCTGCCCATGTTGTGGATATACGGCTTTCTCTTCGTTTTCGTTGCAGGCGGGCTGACCGGCGTCATGGTGGCGGTGGTGCCCTTTGATGGCCAGGTGCACGACACGCATTTCGTCGTGGCGCATCTGCATTACGTTCTGGTGGGTGGCTTCGTTTTTCCCGTCATGGCCGGGATTTATTACTGGATGCCCCAGATCAGCGGCCGGCGGTCGGATCAGGGCCTGGGAAAACTCGCCTTCTGGCTGGTCTTCATCGGGTTCAATCTGACGTTCTTCATCATGCACCTAACTGGCCTGCTGGGAATGCCCCGGCGGGTTTATACCTATGCTGAGGGTCTGGGCTGGACGATGCCAAATCTCGTCTCGTCCGTGGGCGGGTTCATTTTGACGATCGGCTTCGCGCTGGTCCTGATCGACCTGCTGGTGCAATGGCGATTTGCGCCGCACACGCCCAGCAATCCATGGAAGTCTGGCACCTTGGAATGGGCCATGCCGACGCCCGCCCCCGCCTATAATTTCGCCAGCCTGCCCCATGTCACGTCGCGGGATCCCATTCATCTGAATGACGATCTGGGCGCGTGGCTGGCCCATGGCGGGGGTTATCTGCCCGGCAGGCGCGACGGTTTGCGCGAAACGCTGGGCGTCGATGGCGTGACCGGCGCACCGGAACAGGTCATTCTGCTGCCCGGCCCGACCTATGTGCCGCTACTGACCGCGCTTGCCGTCGTTGGCACCGCGCTCTGCTTTCTGTTCAGCGTCTATTGGGGCGCGGTGCTGATGGCCTGCGTCATCCTGGGCTGTGCGCTCTTCTGGCTGTGGAACACGGGATTGCGGCAGGATCCCGAATTGATCGAGGTGGGACTGAACAAGCGCCTGTTCCCCCATGCTGCCACTGAGCAGGCACCGGCCTGGTGGGGAATGATCTTCACGCTTGTGTTCGACGCCACCCTGTTTGCATCCTTGTTGTTCGGCTATCTTTTCCTTTGGACCATTGCGCCCAACTGGCCGCCGCCGACGTGGATCGACACGAATATACCGCTGGCCCTTGTTACGATGGCCGCACTCGTGATGGGGGCGATCGCCTGCCGACGGGCGGTCGCCACCAACAAGGCGGGCAGCACGCTCGGCACGCATTGGCTGGCGATCGCAGCAGCAGCTGGTATCGCCGCGGCGGGCGGTTTCATCGCCGTGCCCGCCCATCTGGCGCCGCCAGCGTCGCACCATGCCTATTCTGCCTCCGTCCTGATGCTGTCGGCCTATGGCGCATTCCATGCCGGTCTCGGAACGGTCGGCGCCTTGTTCGTGCTCGCCCGTAACCGGGCCGGTTTCATATCGCCGATACGCAGCCTGGACGTGCGCAACCTCTCTCTTTTCTGGACCTATTCCGCCATCAGCGGCGTCGTTGCGGCGGCGGCCATCCACCTGATGCCGCTGGCAGGCGTATCGTGAAAGGAACGGCGACGAACAGCGAGGCGGCCGCCCTCGCCGCCGGTTTTGCCCTTTGGTCGCTGGCGTTCATTGCCCTCTACGGCGCGCATGGCCTGCTTTGCTCCCCCAGTGTCTGGTCACCCAGCGACGGGGGAAAGCGCGCCTTTCTGGTCGGCATATGGCTGGCCCTGATGCTGGCGCAGGGTGTCCTGATCTATTGGTTCATGCTGCGCCTTCGCGCTGCCACGGCGGCGCTGCGTTTTATACGGCTGACCTCCCTTACGCTCGCAATTGCGGCCTTGGGCGCGACCGCATGGATCGGATTGCCGGTCGTCACCCTGCGTTTATGTTGACCAATCAGGAGGGTTATGCGCCCTCCAGTATCGGCACACGCTCCCGCACCGCCAGGAAGCGGATCTTCGGCCATTCCTTCTGAACCCGCTCCAATTCCCAGTTGCTGCGCGCCAGAAACACCAGCGCATCGTCGCCATCCTCTGCCAGATTGGGGCGCTGGGCGCCGATGAATTCCTTCTGCGCGGCTTCGTCGGGGGCCTCGATCCAGCGCGCGGTCTCATATTCCGTCGATTCGAAGCGAATGGAGAGGCCATATTCCGCTTCGCAGCGGGTTGAGATCACCTCGAACTGCAGCGCGCCCACCACCCCCACGACCCAATTGGACCCGACCAGTGGCCGGAACACCCGCGCCAGCCCTTCCTCCGCCAGATCCAGCAACGCTTTTCGCATCTGCTTGATCTTCATGGGGTCATCCAGGCGCACCCGGCGCAGGATTTCCGGCGCGAAGTCGGGCAGGCCGGTAAAGGCGATTCCCCCGCGTTCTGTCAGCGTGTCGCCGACGCGCAACGTACCGTGGTTCGGCAGGCCGATAATGTCCCCGGGCCGCGCCTCCTCCGTCAGTTCGCGGTCGCGCGCCAGAAAGGAGATGGGATTATGCAGGCCCAGTTTCTTGCCGGTCCGGCTATTGCCCAGCTTCATGCCGCGCTTCAGCGTTCCAGAACATATGCGCAGGAATGCGACGCGGTCGCGATGATTGGGGTCCATGTTCGCCTGTATCTTGAACACGAAGCCGGAAACCTGATCGGTGTCCGGGTCAACGGGTTCCGGGGTCGCCGGCTGCGTTCGCGGCGGCGGCGAATGGTGCAACAACGCCGCCAGCAGCGACGCGATGCCATATTGGCGCAGCGCGCTGCCGAAATAGACGGGCGTCAGGTCGCCCTGCAGAAATTCCGCCTGCGAGAAGGACGGATAGGCTTCTGTGGCCAGCTTCGCGTCGGCCAGCAGAGATTCCTGCGCAGGCCCCGTCGCCGTGCTTGTCAGCGCGCTGGTCAGGCGCGGATCGTCCAGGCCGGTGACGTCGATCCCCTGTGTATCCAGGGCGCCGCCGGTTTTGTCGGCCAGCCAGACGCGCTTTTCCTCGAACGAATATAATCCCTGAAACAGGCCGCCCATGCCGATCGGCCACGCCATGGGCGCGGTATCGAGGGCGAGCTTGTCGGCAATTTCATCCAGCAGCTCGAACGGCGAAAGCCCTTCGCGGTCGATCTTGTTGATAAAGGTGATGATCGGGATGTTTCGCAGGCGGCACACCTCGAACAGCTTCAGTGTGCGCGATTCGATGCCCTTTGCCGCGTCGATCACCATTACCGCGCAATCGACGGCGGTCAGGGTGCGATAGGTGTCCTCAGAGAAGTCCTCGTGCCCGGGCGTGTCGAGCAGGTTGAAACGGACCCCCTCATGCTCGAACGTCATGACCGAACTGGTGACGGAAATACCGCGCTGCTGTTCCACCGCCATCCAGTCGGAACGGGCGCGACGGCGACGGTTCCCCTTGTCGAAGACCTCGCCCGCTTCCCTGATGGCACCGCCCTCGTGCAGCAGCTTTTCCGTCAGCGTGGTCTTGCCGGCATCGGGGTGAGAGATGATCGCAAATGTGCGGCGGGGCAGGGGCGTTCCGCCACCGGCAAGGGACTGCGTGCCGCCGGCGGTCGCCGAAACGGATAAGGGGTCGGATGGCATTCTAGTTTCCTGCATGGCGGCGCGCTGGCATGCCACACTGACGAGGCCGCATGAATTGTCTGACCATTGGAAAAGGCCCTATGCGCCCCGTGCGCAGTCTATGCAGGTGGTCACTGCAGGATTGTGATCAAGTCGGCGGGGCGCGATCTCTGCTCCGCATTTCAGGCAATAGCCATATTCATCATTGTCGAGGCGGCGCAGCGCAGTGGTGATCGCGGAAAGCTGCTGTTCGATGAGAATGCGCCTATGGTCCTTGTCTGCTGCCATGCCTACCGCACCAGAAGGACCGGTACATGCACCGAGCGGATCAGGCTTGTCGTCGTGCTGCCGATAATGAGGGCGCGCAGCGGCGAATGGCCATAGGCGCCCATCATCAGCATGGTGCCGGGCCGGTCGGCAACGACGGCGGAAATGACCTCCTCCGCCTTGCCGCGACGAAGGGTTGTGTCGACTGGGCGACCGCCCTGCAGCGTTTCCGCAGCGGCGGCCAGTTCCTTGCGATGCCGGTCATCCTCGCTTTCCGCCATGACGATATGAACCGGCAGGCCAGTGAAAAGTGGTGAATTGGCCAGCCGCTCCAGCGCGCGCTTGGCCCCCGCCGATGCATCATAAGCCAGCACGACGCGCTCCGGCACATGCGCCTCCCTCGAGGCAATGAGGATGGGCTTGTTGCTGGTGCGGACCACCCGTTCGATCTTGGATCCTATATGATCGGCGGCGAATTCATGGCTGGCGCCGCGCTTGCCGATAACGACGATGCGCGCCTCTTCCTCGCGCTCGACGATGGTTTCGACGATGCCGCCATGCCGGTGCAGGGTCGCGACCTTCTCCACGCCGGTCCCGCGCAGACGATCCTCGCATGATTTCAGAAGGACGCGGCCGCGTTCAACCTGCAGCCGCGCGTCGCTCTCCTCCAGCCGCACGAGTTCTTCCATCAGGTCCGACTTGACGCCAAGGCCGATGGCGCCCGACAGATCATGCCGCGCCGCCACCGGATCCTTGCGCTGCACGACATGCAGCAGTTCTACCGGCAATTGCATCCGCGACGCCGCCCAGGCGGCCAGGTCGCAGACACTGTTCGCGTAGCTGGACGCATCGACGCAGGCCAGAACTTGTTCCATGGATCCTCTCCCTCAATGTCCGCCAGGCTGCAGGTCCGCGCCCGGTTTGTCATGTAATGCGAAACGCTCGACCATCGATGCGCTGGCATCGTTCAGGCCGAGGATTTCCACATCGGTACCTTCTCGCCGGAATTTCAGCACAGCCTTGTCCAGCGTTCCGATGGCGGAAATATCCCAGAAATGCGCGTCGCGGACATCGATGATCACCCGGTCGAGAACCTCCTTGAAGTCGAACGCACCGACAAAGGTGTCGGAGGAGGCAAAGAACACCTGCCCCGTGACCCGGTAGGTGCGCGTCTTTCCGTCCGACGACAGATCGGACGCGACCGTGAAGATGCGCTTCACCTTGCTGGCAAAGAACAGGCCCGACAGAATGACGCCTGCCAACACGCCGCGCGCCAGATCGTGCGTCCAGACCACGACCACGACGGTGACCAGCATCACGACCGACGATTGCCATGGATGATGGCGTATGTCGCGAATGGACCGCCACGAAAATGTGCCGATCGATACCATGATCATGACGGCGACGAGCGCGGCCATCGGAATTTCGGCGACCAGCCCGCCCAGAACCAGGATCAGGAACAACAGGAATGTGCCGGCCGTCATGGTGGACAGCCGGGTCAGACCGCCCGATTTTACGTTGATGACCGATTGTCCGATCATGGCGCAGCCGCCCATGCCGCCAAAAAACCCGGTGACGAAGTTCGCGATGCCCTGGCCCTTCATTTCCCGCTGCTTGTCCGACGGGGTGTCAGTCAGATCGTCGACGATCTGCGCCGTCATCATCGATTCCAGCAAACCGACCGCCGCCATGGTCAGGGAATAGGGAAGGACGATCTGCACCGTCTCAAGCGTCAGAGGAACATCGGGTATCAAGAAGGCGGGCAGCGAATCCGGCAGCTCACCCATATCGCCGACGGTGCGGACGTCGAAGCCGACATAATATACGATGATGGTCAGGATGATGATGGCAATCAACGGCGACGGGACCGCCTTCGTCAGGCGCGGCAGCAGATAGATGATCGCAAGCCCCGCTGCGACCAGAACATAGGTCAGGGGCGGGACGCCGGTCAGTTCCGGAAGCTGCGCCATGAAAATCAGAATGGCGAGCGCGTTGACGAAGCCGGTGATGACGGAGCGGGAAACATATTGCATCAACAGATGCATGCGCAGGAAACCCGCGATCATCTGAATGATGCCCATCAGGATTGTGGCGATGAACAGATATTCGACGCCATAGTCCCGGACCAGCGGCACCACCAGAACGGCAATTGCCGCCGTGGCCGCCGAAATCATGCCGGGTCGGCCTCCCACCAGGGCGATGATGACCGCTATCGAAAAGGACGCATAAAGGCCAATGCGCGGATCGACGCCCGCAATGATGGAAAAACCGATCGCCTCTGGAATGAGCGCAAGGGCAACCACGATCCCGGCCAATATGTCGGCGCGGGGATTCGAAAGCCATTCCTGCTTTAGCGAAGCCAGATTGAACATCATTTTCAACCTTGCCCATTAGTGGGCAGGATATCACCGGGGCGATTTCCGACCGGAGTGTGGGCGGCGCGTTCCACCTCTACCAACATCGTCAACATAATCTTGAATTTCCACAATTTCCGTAGCTCACCCTTCCGCGTGGCGAGCCACGACAGGGGAATCAGCATGGAATTTAACGATTTCCAGAAGCAGCCAAGGCTATGCGAGAGCACATCTACATCGGTACTGGAAAGAGCTTGAGGTTATCCCGGGGATAGGCGCCGGGCCGAGCCACCCGGATCAAAGTCCAGGTCCGACGGATGCGCAGTCGCATAAGCAGGGCTGGCGAAATGGCAAGCCATAAATCCCGAAACTCCGCGACGCGCATGGTTAGTGCGGCACGCGCCGGGCAAGGGGTTTCGCGGCGATCGCCAGAAGGATGCTGGCGGCGATGCACCAGCCGCTCATCCAGAGGAGCTGTCCGGGCAGTTCGACGCCCAGATCAATCAGATAGCCGGTCAGGCCGGGGCCGAGTGCGGTTGCAAAGACCATCGCCGACACGATGATCGCGCGAATGCCCCCCAGATTCGCCACGCCATAGACCTCTGGCCAGAGGGCGCCGAACAAGGTGGATGTGAAGCCATAGCTGATCCCCAGCAGGAACATGAAGATATAGATGCCCCAGACGGGGGTGAGCAGCCCTGCCGCGGCACTGGCCAGCACCAGCGGCCAGAGAAAGAAAGGCAGGATGCGCACCGCACCGAAGCGATCGATCAGGCCGCCGCAGATCAGCGAAAAGACAATGGTCGTTACCGCCATGATCGGAAAGGCGGCGGCAAAGGCCAGCGGGTCATAGCCCCGCAATTCGATGAAATAATCCTGGTGAAAGAAGACGGTGGTCCCGATGAACGGCGGCGCCAGCACGCCCACCAGCAGCGCATAGAACCACGGATCGCGCATCACCTCTGCGCGCGTCCAGTCGCGTGCGGTGCGTTCCCTTTCCATGCCCGTCATGTTCTCCGCCGGAATACGCTCGCGGGCGAACAGGAAAGAAACGGCGGGAAGGGCGACAAGAATGAGGAGGGCCGCCGCCACGACCCAGGTGAGCTGCCAGCCCGCCGCGGCGGAGATGAGCACGAAGCTGGCGGGAAGCAGAGCCTCCCCCGCCTGATGACCGGGGACTACCAGCGATGTCGCCCTGCCACGCCCCGCCGCGAACCAGCGTCCGATTTCCGTCAGGGCGGTATGGGTCATCATGCCCTGCCCGAAAAGCCGCAGAAGATAGAGGGCGAGCAGCGCAAGCAGAAAGCTGGGCGCATAAGCGATCAGGATACATGCCGCCGCAAGACACGGAATGACGAACAGAATCACCCGCCGCCCCGGCATCAGATCGAGTGTGCGGCCGAGAAAAGGAAGCGTCGCGGCGCTGGCCAGCGTGGCGGTCATGTACATCAACCCGAACTCGCCATCCGTCAGGGAAAATTTCGCGCGCAGCTCCTCCCCGGACAGACCGATGAAAAAGGTCTGGCCAAAGGAGGAGAAGAAGGTGAGCAGAAAGCCGCCGAACAGCCAGCGCGCGTTCTTACGAATGAAGTCCATCATGCGTCGGCTTTGCCCCAATGGGAGGGGGATGAGAAGAACCGGACAGCAGGGGAACCGGACAAACCGCACACTCAGCGCGCATGCGCGCGCGAGGGGGCGGGTGCGAGGCCAGGAGCGCTTGGAAAGCGGTGGGGGCACGACCTGGTAGCGGCGATGAGAAGGATCCGGCGGAAAAAGAATCCCATCTGAAATCCTATTTTTCAAAGAAAATTAGCGGTTTCCCGGTCGATTTTTCCTGCAGCGTGTTCGCCGGGACACAAATCTGTCCGGTTCGTGTCCACTTCGCATAATAGGAATGTGTCCGGTTGCGCGCGGATTTATTCGATGCCCAGATCGAGCTGTTCGCGCGCGGTCCGGGTTTTCGGTACGCCGGAAAGACCGGAAAGGGTGAGCCCCAATAGCCGCACACCCTTTGGCACGGGCAATTGCGCGTACAGCAAATCGCGGCCCACGCGGGCGAAGGTGTCGCGATCCCCGACCGGGGTGGCGAAACTTTGCGCGCGCGTGATCTGATGAAAGTCCTGGAACTTCATTTTCAGGGTGATCGTGCGGCCGGCCGCCTGCTGTGCGGCGATGCGTTCCCAGACGGCATCGACGACGCGGTCGAGAGCGGCGGTGAGGTCTTCCTCCTCCGACAGATCCTCCGAAAAGGTGCGCTCGGCACCGATCGATTTGCGCGTGCGGCTGGCGCGTACCGGGCGGTCATCGAGGCCGCGCGCGGCACGGTAATAATATTCCGCCGAGCTACGGAAATGCGTTCTGAGAAACTCCATGCTCTGCGCAGCAAGGTCCGCGCCCGTTTCGATCCCCAGCCGCTGCATCCTTGCCTGCGTCACCGGGCCGACGCCGTGGAAACGCTTTACCGGCAAAGACTGGACGAAGGCGGCGCCCTGCTGTGGACGGATGACGCATAGGCCGTCCGGCTTGTTCTGGTCGCTTGCCAGCTTTGCGAGGAATTTATTGTAGGAGACTCCCGCCGAGGCGGTCAGGCCGGTGACCTGATGAATGCGGGCGCGGATTTCCCTGGCGATTTCGGTGGCGGGGCGGCCGAGGGCGGTGACATCCAGATAGGCCTCGTCGAGCGATAGCGGCTCCACCAGCTGCGTGTAGGAGCGGAAAATATCCCGTACCTGGCCCGAAACCTCCCGATAAACCTCGAACCGTGCCTTTACGAAAACAAGATCGGGGCAGAGGCGGGCGGCCGTGACAGATGGCATGGCGGAACGCACGCCAAAGGGGCGCGCCTCGTAACTGGCCGCCGCCACGACGCCGCGCGCCTTTGATCCGCCGACCGCGACAGGCTTTCCTCGCAACGCCGGATTGTCGCGCTGTTCGACGCTGGCGAAGAAGGCATCCATGTCGACATGGATGATCTTGCGAATGAGGGGGCTCTCTTCGCTGTCGGGGGATTCGACCGGCATGGACGCGCTTATAGCCGGAACAAAGCGGGTCCGTCAGCTTTGGTGCGCGGCACCCATGCGACGGATCGCCTCGACCTTGTCATAGAGCGGCTGCCAGTCGTCATTTTCGGCGATGGGCGTCCACAATGATTCCATTTCCTCTATCAGCATGGAACAGGGCGCGGCATCGTTCCAATAGGGGTGGTCGAGCGCGCCGGGACGGGCGCGGTACATGGAGACCGCCGCCTCGAACGCCGCAAAGGCGGGTTCCCGATAGGCCGGGTGATCGTGCCGTCGCGTGCCGCCACGCCAGTCGAAAAAAGCGCGGTCGGGTTCGATGTCGCTGGCCGCCAGCGCCGCCTCCCATGCCCGCACGAGCGCCGCATCATCCGGACCTGAGGAAAGCCCCAGCCGGTCGAGAATGCCATCGATCAACGCCGCGTCGTAGCGTTCGGGATAATCCTGTAGCGCCGGGATCAGGCTGTCCGCCCCCGCCACCGTGCGCAATGCCAGAGCCAGCTGGTGGACATTCCATTGCAGCGCCTCTGCCTGGCGGCCAAAGGAATAGAGCCCGAACTGATCGAAATAGGCGGCGGTGAATTCGCCATCCCAGCGGGGCGCGAACCGCCATGGCCCATAATCGAAGCTTTCGCCCGTTATGTTGATATTGTCGGTGTTGAGAACGCCGTGGACGAACCCCGCCACGCGGTAACTGGCCGCCAGACGCGCCGCGCCCGATACGGCATGATCCATCAGGTCGGCATATCGATCGGCGGCGTCTTTCCCGCCGTCCGGAACGAATTGCTGCAGGCAATAGTCGATCAACTGTTCGATGGCGGCGCCGTCGCCTTCATAAGCGAGCCGCTGGAACGTGCCGTAGCGAATATGGCCATCGCTGAGCCGCACCATGACCGCCGAGCGGGTCGGGCTGGGCTCGTCGCCGCGCATCAGCGGCTCGCCTGTTTCGATCAGGCTGAGCGTACGGCTGGTATCGACGCCGAGGGCATCCAGCATTTCGGTGGCGAGGATTTCGCGGACGCCGCCCTTCAATGTCAGACGGCCATCGCCCGTCCGGCTGTACGGCGTGCGGCCGGACCCCTTTGTGCCGAGGTCCATCAGCCGGCCGCGATCATCGCGCATCTGGGCGAACAGGAAACCGCGGCCGTCGCCTATGTCGGGATTATAGGTGCGGAATTGATGACCGTGATAGGCCAGCGCGAGCGGCTGCTGCAGATTGCCGGCAAGCGGTCGAAAGCGCCCGAAATGATCGGCCCATTCCGCATCGGTCAGCGTCGCGAGGCCCACCGTTTCCGCCGCCCGGTCATTGCGGAAGCGCAGCCGCGTTTCAGGAAAGTCCGCCGCCTCGACAGGCGCAAAGAATCGCTCGCCCAGCGCCAGGATCGCCGGATCGGCGCGATACTCCGTCAAGCCGGTGCCACGCCCGCACGTGCCGCCACTGGCGTTTCCCGCACCGAGGGGCATTCGACGCCGCAAGCCGCGCAGACGAAGCGCACCGCCTCTTCCTCTACCTCCTGCCGCATTTCGGGGCTCATGTCGGGGCGGAACGCCAGGTCCAGCGCATCGCCGACGACGCCGCAGGTCAATGCCGCGGCGATGGGCGCGTTCAGGTGTGACAGGCCGCGTTCCTGCTTCATCGCCTCATATTGGCGTTCCATCCAGTCGACGACGACCTGGCGTGCGGCGCGATAGAACGGCTCCGCATCGGGATTGCTGGACATCCCCGCCTTCGTTCCGTCGGTGCTGTTCGCCTGCACCAGGTCTTCCCACGTCTTGTGGGTTTCGCAATATTGAAAACAACGCCTTATGGTGATGCCGGGATGAATATCCTGCAGCCGGTCGTCGCACTGCATGGCAAGGCACATGCGTTCGCCATAGCAGCGGCCAAGCTCCTCCTGCAGGGCGCGTTTCGACCCGAAATGATAGAAAATCGACCCTTCCGAAACGTCCGCAGCGCGGGCGATGTCGGCCGTTCCCGTCTTTGCGAAACCATTGCGCGAAAACAGTTCGTTCGCCGCCTCAAGCACGCGCTGTCGCGTTTCCGCCGGATCATAGCGGCGGACGCGAGTTTCAGGCGTGGAATGGTCAGCGCGGGTGGCCATGACTGATTGATGTCTCCCAGAAAACTATATTCAGGATATGGGCGGAAATGAGCAGGAGTCAAATTCAGGCGCAGAGGCGGCGTCAGCCCAGGCGCCCCTCCAGATGCTGCGCCAGATATTCGAGCGTCGCGACGCGGCGATAGAGGCCATTATCCTCTATGTTCGGGACGCGGAAATAGCGGCTCATGTGCGGGAAATGCAGGTCGAGGACGCGACCGAGATAGGCGGGCGTCAAAAGCCCGCCATGTTCGTCCCCGATAGGACCTAGACGGCGGCGCAGCGCATAGGAATGCTTGCGCATCCAGGGCGGCCGGATGCGCGTGCCGAATTCCGACAGGCGGTGCTGGTAGGTGGGCGCCGCATCGAAGGAATAGCCATAGGTCGACGGATAGGACGCAAGTTTCGGATCGATATGCGCCAGAAGCGCCGATTCGAATTTCCCCGCATTTTTCAGGGAGATGGGAAGCGTCAGCGCTGCCGCGACGATCTGGTGGTCGAAAAAGGGCATCAGATATCCGCCCTGACGGCCGACGAGGCTGATTTCCCGGCCAAAGAAGGACCGGCAGCGCATGCGCGGATAAAGCTGCTCGATCACCGGGCGCGGCAGCCGGCCGCCAGCATATTGTTCGCCCACCGCACGCAGGGCCTTTGCCTCCAGATTGCCGAGAAACCGGTCGGCATCGAAATCCGGCACGACATCGCTTTGCGTGTAACGCGCGAAAAAGGCGCCGACGACGTCGCGCGCCGTCATGCGGCGGTCGGCAAGATAGAAGAAATTGCGGAAAACCTCTCCACAGCCACCCGAAACGGCAAGCTGGCCATTGCGCTGACGCGCGTGGCGCGCCTCTGCATTGCCGCCATTGTCGAACAGGCCGCCATCGGTGACGAGGGCGTCGGTTTCGTGGAAATTGCGCTCTACGGTTTCCGCGAAATCATCGGGGGTGATGCGCGCATGCTTCGCCTTTTCGAAGATTTCGAGGTCGAACCCCTCGTCCTCGGCAATCTTTTTCGCGATCTGCACGTCGGGCAGGTGCGGCGCCCCGTAGACATAGACGTGCGGGCGAACGCCGGCATCACGCAGCAGCGACAGGGCCAGCCGCGAATCGAGCCCGCCGGACAGGGGACATTGTATCTTGTCGCCATAATATTCGGCGAAGGGCGCGATGAGGGCGCGCAACTGCGTCGCGGTTCGTTCGACACGATCCTGTAGCGGTTCCTGCGTCGCGGTTTCCGGCAAAGGCTTTTCGACCTCAATGGCCTTTACCGTCTGCCCCAGTTCCAGCTGGCGCCGGGGGCCGAGGCGCTGCAATTCCCGCAGGACAGTGTCATTGCCGGTGGGAAATACATTGAAGGCGAATTCGTAAACGCCCTGCGCCTGGAAGCTGACCCGGTCCAGGCTCTTCGCCGCCGCCAGAAAGCTGGTCGAGAACATGTCATGATCGGCGTCATGGAACAGCTGGAACGCGGCGAAATAGTCGGTCAGCAGATAGGCACGGCCATTTTTTCGCACAAAAAGAACGAACTGTCCGTGCAGGCGGGTCCAGTCCGTATAAGGAAACTGAAAATCCCGAAGCAGCGCCGACAGCGCCGGCCGCCCCAGTTTCCGATCATAGCTGAGCGTGCCGGCGACGGCGATGACGTCGTCCCCGTCCGCATGGAAACTGTCGGGACCGCCGTGAAAGGGGGCGGCATGGAAACCGGTAAAGCCCGCCCCGCCTATGGGCGTGGTCGTGCCGAACCCATGACGCGCAAATTGCGCGCGCGCGGCGTCCAGCCGTTCGCCGGCACGATCGTTGTCGCGGATCAGATAAAGAGCGCCCATTGCGCGCGCTTTAATGCGGCATCCCTTTATACGCTACTACTGCCCGCCTATAGGATGAGCGATGGCACCGCCCCGCATCCTGCACCTGCATTCCACATTTGACCTGGGCGGAAAGGAGGCGCGCGCGGTACGGCTGATGAACGCCTTCGGCGATGCATTTCAGCATGATATTGTTTCCGCCGTTCCCTCTGCGACGCGCGCACGCGACGCGGTTGATCCCGGTATCGACGCACGCCTGCTGACGGAATTTCCGCCACTGGCCGGGAAACCGACCCCGGCGCGGCTGAAGCGGCTGGCGAAAGCGATTGACGAGGGCGGCTATGCGCTGGCGCTGAGTTATAATTTCGGTGCGATGGATGCGGTGCTGGCACGGCGGCTGTTCGGCAGGACGCCGCTGATCCATCACGAGGACGGCTTCAACGAGGATGAGCGGGTTCGCCAGAAGCCCTTGCGTGTTCTCTACCGGCGGGCGGCGCTGCCCTGCGTGGAGCGGCTGGTGGTGCCGTCGCAATTGCTGGAGGGGCTGGCGCTGGGGCAGTGGCGACAGCCGCGATCCCGCGTCATGCGGATCCCGAACGGCATCGACACCACACGGTTCGAGAAAGCGCCCGCCGCCGATGCGATTCCCGGCCTCGACAAGCGGGACGGGGAAATCATCGTCGGGACGCTGGCGGGGCTGCGACCGGTCAAGAACCTGCCGCGCCTGGTGGAGGCGTTTGCGATGGCGACACAGATGGCCCAAATTCCCGCGCGCCTGGTGATCGTGGGCGATGGGCCGGAACGGCAAAGGATCGAAGAGACGGCGGTGCGGGCGGGCGTCGCGGATCGCCTGGTCATGCCGGGTTTTCTGGCCGATCCATCGCGATATGTCGGCCTGTTCGACATTTTTGCCCTGTCGTCGGACAGCGAGCAGTTTCCAATCAGCCTGGTCGAGGCGATGGCGGCGGGACTGCCCGCGGCGTCGACGCGGGTCGGCGACATAGAGGGGATCGTTGCCGCCGAGAACCGGCCCCTGCTGGCGCGCACGGCGGATGCTGAGGCGCTGGGCCGGGGACTGGCGCGCCTGATGGGGGATGCGCAGCTGCGCGCGACCGTCGGCGCGGCGAACCGGACAAAAGTACGCTCCGAATATGATGAGGCGGGCATGATCGCCAGCTATCGCGCGCTTTACGAGGGCGCGATGCGCGGGCAGTAACGTTGTTTATGTGGCGCCCAATATGAAACCGCAGCTTTCGAGAGCCGCCGCCCCGGCGGGCGAGTAGAGAGAGACATGTCGGCATCCACGGGGGATTATCTGATCGGCCGGGGCCGCTGGCTGTTTCGGCAGTTCGGCAAGCGCATGTGGGTGCGTGCGACGATGTTCAGCGTGGCGGCCGTGCTGACCGCGCTGCTGGCGGTGGTCGCCGGTCCCTATATGCCGGCATCCTGGGAATTGAAGCTGGCGTCCGGATCGGTCGGCAATATCCTCAACATCCTCGCCTCCTCCATGCTGGCGGTGACGACCTTTTCCCTGTCCATCATGGTGTCCGCCTATGGCAGCGCGACCAGCAATGTGACACCGCGCGCCACGCAATTGCTGATCACCGACAGCGTGGCCACAAATACGCTGTCCACCTTTATCGGCACCTTCCTGTTTTCAATCGTCGGCATCGTTGGGCTGGCCGCGAATATTTATGGCTCCAACGGGCGCGTCATCCTGTTTTTCGCGACATTGGCCGTCATCTTCATCGTCGTCGCCGCGCTGCTGCGCTGGATCGAGGAGCTGAACTATTTCGGTCGGGTGGCCGATACCACGACGCGCGTCGAAAAGCGGGCTATGGCCGCCGCCGAGAATTGGGGGCGCCGCCCCCGATTGGGCGCAAGGCCCGCCATCGACATTCCGGAGGATGCCGCGCCCATTTATGTCGAAAGGGCGGGATATGTGCAGCATATCGACATCAAGGATCTGCAGGAAATCTGCGACGATTGCGAAGTCGAGGTGCATATCGTGCAACTGCCGGGCCGGTTCGTGACGCGCAGCACACCGATCGCCTACACGGTGCCCGAATTGGGCGGCGAACGACGAGACCGGGTCATGGCCGCGTTCAGCATCGGGCATGATCGCAATTACGATCAGGATCCGCGCTTTGGCCTGGTCGTCCTGTCGGAAATTGCAAGTCGCGCATTAAGCCCGGCGGTGAACGATCCCGGCACCGCCATCAACGTGCTTGGGTCCGGCGTGCGCGTGTTCCTGGCCTATGCGGACGGCGCGGGAAACGCGGAGAGCGACCTGTTCGACAATGTTTATGCGCCCGATCTGGACATAGCCGCACTGTTCCGCGACTTTTTCAATGCAATCGCCCGCGATGCCGCCGCGACAATCGAAGTGCACACACGCATACAGCGCAATCTGGAGCTGATCGCATTGTCGCATGTCGGCCTGTTCGGCGCAGCGGCGCGGGCGGAAGCCGACGCCGCCGTTGCGCATGCGGAAACGCAGCCATTGACCGAGCGCGAAATGGAGATCCTGCGCCGCGTGTCGGCCTGGATGCCGCCCGAGAACGGCACCCAGTCGCTCAGCTAGACTGGCCGCCCGCCGCTGCGGCAGGGACGCCCTTGTCCGCGATCCAATCGTCGATCTTCCGCTCCAGCACCGGCAGCGGCAGCGCCCCCGTCATCAGCACCTGCGCATGGAATTCACGCGGATCGAACCGGTCGCCAAGCGCGGCCCGGGCGCGTGCCTTCAGCTCCTGAATCTTCAGGGCGCCGATCTTGTAGGCGACGGCCTGGCTGGGGATGGCGATATAGCGTTCCACCTCTGCCACCGCCTCCGTGCGAGTCATGCCGGAATTGGCGAGCATATATTCAATGCTCTGATCCCGGCTCCAATTCTTCGAATGGAGGCCGGTATCGACGACCAGCCGCATGGCGCGCAGCATTTCATCGTTCAGATGGCCGAAGCGCTGATAGGGATCGGTAAAGAGGCCAAGCTCATCACCCAGCGTTTCGGCGTAGAGCGCCCACCCCTCGACAAAGGCGGTGTTGCCGCCAAAGCGCATGAAACTGGGCAGTTCCGTCTGTTCCTGCGCCAGGCTGATCTGGAAATGGTGGCCGGGCGACCCCTCGTGCAGATACAGCGTTTCCATGCCCGGCGTCAGCCGTTCATCGAGATTATAGGCGTTATAATAGAAGACGCCCGGCCGCGAACCATCCGGCGTGCCGCCATTATAGGAACCGCCGGCCGCGTTTTTCTCGCGGAACGGCTCGACCGCGCGGATTTCCAGCGGACTTTTCGGGATCGTCGAGAATTGTTCGCCGATGCGTTTGTCGACCTCGGCGCCGATCTCGTAATAGCGCTCACCCAGCCATTCGCGGCTTGCCGGCTTGAACTGGGGGTCCGTGCGGATGAATTCGAAGAAATCGGACAATGTCCCATCAAAGCCGACCTCTGTCTTTACCCGCTCCATTTCCTGCGTGATGCGGGCAACCTCGCTGAGGCCGAGATCGTGGATATAGTCGGCGGTCAGGGGCAGCGTCGTCGTCGACTGCAGCAGCTGATTATAGAGTTCCTCGCCGCCCTTCATCGTACCGAGGCCCACCTCTTCGCGGGCATTGGGCAGATATTCGCTGGCGAGGTAATCGCGCATACGGCGATAGGCGGGATAGATGTCATCCTCGATCGAGGAGAGATAGGCCGCGGCCAGCCGGTCCTTGTCCGCCTTTGGCAGGCTGGCCGGGAAGGCCAGAACCGGGGCATAATAAGGCGATGAACGCGGCGCCTGAGCCAATTGCGCTTCAAGCTGTTCTATCACATTGCGGATCGACAGCTTGGATTCATAGACGCCGGTCGCCTGCCCCTCCCGAAAGCGCGCCAGCGACCGGTCGAGCATGATGACGAAATCGCGATTGCGGCTGAGATTGTTCTCGTAATCCTCCACCGTCTTGAACGGGGCCGCGCCCTGGCCGCCGGCCAGCACCGGGTAGAATGTGTGGATGCCCTGAAACCCGCTAATCGGGCGAACGGCGGTCAGCGCCAATATCTCGTCCGACAGAGCGCGTAGCTCGTCCTCTTTATTATATTCGAAGACGTCATAGGCGATCTTGTCCGCCTCTGACAGCGCATCGCGCGGGATCTGCCGCAGCGCCGCCAGTTCGGCCTCTGCCGCCGCTCGCTCCCCCGCATAATATTCGTCGGTAATATAATCGCCCAGGCGGTCGGCATAGCGCATGTCGCCGCGAAACAGCGCCGTCATGGGATTGCGCCGCAGATCATCCTCGTCGCTGCGCTCGAACAAGGCGTAGAGGGCAGTATGCGCCGCCGTCTCCGTCATGGCCGGGGCCGGGGCCGGGGCGGCAGCATTGGCGGAGGGGGTTGCGACACCCTCTTGCCCTTCATTCATCGGCACCGTCGCGCAGCCGGCGAGGCCCGCCGCGGCAAGAGCAATCATGGACGGACGGAAGAGCATTGGATTTCCTTTGGTGGGTTTAGAGGGGTGCGGGCCTACTCGCCGATCGTGTGTTCGCGGCCGCGCGCCATGACATAACGGATACGATCCAGGGCGCGAATATCCTCCACCGGGTTCCCCTCCACGGCGATCAGATCGGCGGATTTTCCGGCTTCGAGGGTGCCGGTCTCATCGGCGATACCCAGGAGATCCGCCGCGCCTTTGGTGGCCGCGACCAGAACCGCGCGGGGCGGCATTCCGCCGCGTTCGACCATCATTGCCGCCTCCTCATTATTGCGGCCATGGGCATAGACGCCGGAATCGGTGCCGAATGCGATGGGGACGCCGGCGCGGTAGGCCGCGTTCAGCCCCTTGCCGACATATTCCATGGTCTGGCGAATCTTGTCCTCGACAACGGGAGTATAGATGCCGGTGCCCAGCTGCTCCTCTATTCCGCGATAGGCCATCAGCGTCGGCACGTACCAGGTGCCGTTCTCCTTCATGGCCTCGATACCGGCCTCGTCGACGAAGGTGCCATGTTCGATGGAGGTGATGCCGGCGCGGGCCGCCGCCTCTATACCGCGTGCGCCATGGGCATGAGCCGCGACCTTCAGGCCGAGCGAACCCGCCGTCGAGGCAATGGCGCGCATCTCCTCATCGGTGAAATGCGCTTCGAGGCCGCGACCCTGTTGCGACAGAACGCCGCCCGTGGCCGTGATCTTTATGACATCGGCGCCCGCGCGGCTGAATTGACGCACGCGTTCGGAACACTCCATAGCCCCCGTGCAGGTATTATGGCCGGTCATCGCCGTCAGTATCTCGGGCCGGGCCTTTGACATGTCGCCATGGCCGCCGATGATGGAGATGGCGGGACCGGATGCAAGAATGCGCGGCCCCTCGTGCAACCCCTCATCAATGGCGCGGCGGACGGCGAACATGGTCTGCGGTGCGCTGCCCAGATCGCGAACCGTCGTCATGCCTGCGTCCAGCGAGCGGCGCGCGTTCTTCAGTCCGACAGTGACGCCATATTCGTCCGTATCGATGAAGCCCTGCTCGTATTTGGTGTCATGATCCCCCTCCAGATGGACATGCGAATCGATCAGGCCGGGCATCACGGTCAGCGCCGACAGATCCACCAGCGTCGCCCCGGCGGGTGCCGGTTGCAGGCCATCGGCGATGGCGGCAATGCGCCCATCCGTGACCGTTATGGTGGAAGGGCCACGCGGCGCCTCCGCAGCGTCGGAGATCAGCGATCCAGCGTGGATGGTGTAGGTCTGTGCGAGTCCCGGCGTTGCCAGAACACACGCGGCCAAGGTGGCGGCAATGCGGAACATGATAGGCTCTCCCCCAGAATATATGCGCCGACGGAGGTACGGCCATGCCGCCCCGTCTGCAAGCGGAGGTTTGTGAGAGGCGGAGAAGGGCGCCCGAGAGAGCAATCCATAAATACCTGTTCGTTGCGTCGTTTATGCGTTATGCCAGAAAGCTGCTCGTGCCAGGTGGTGCGAGTCGGGCCTCGCGGTGCGAGGGGCTGTTACGTAGCAAAGTAGTGAATGAGGCTTCGAGGCGACCCGCAAAAGGCGGACGAACAAGAGAAGGCTACCGGCACGGATCGCGCCCGCCGGCACGAATGAAGAGATGGACTGAATTAAATGGGTTATGAGGGACGCCGGCGCGGCCGGGGTGATCGGGATCGTCACGGTGGTGGCGGGGATTTTTACGGCGGCAATGATTCCTACGGCGGCGGTGGCGGCGGCGGTTACGACCGCGGCGGCTTTGGCGGCGGCGGATTCGATCAGGGCGGCGGTTATGGCGGCGGTGATCGTGGGGGCGGTTACGGCGGCGGCGGCGGTGGCGGTGGCTATCGCGGTGGTGGCGGCGGCGGCGGCGGTGGTGGCCGCGATGCCGGCATGTCACTCGGCCAGGCCAGCGGCACCGTAAAGTGGTTCAACCCGACCAAGGGTTTCGGCTTTATCGCGCGTGACGAGGGCGAGGACGTCTTCGTCCACATCAGCGCCGTGGAGCGTGCAGGTCATACGTCGCTTGGCGAGGGCCAGCCGGTTCAGTTCGAGCTGATCGACAAGGGCGGCCGCCTGAGCGCGACCGAACTGCAGATCGAGGGCGATCCGGTTGCGGCACCCGCCCGTGCACCGCGCGAAGATCGCGGCGGCCATGGCCAGGGCGGCGGCAATCGCGATGAAGACGTCGACTTCACGCCCGGCGAGCGCGTCGATGGCACGGTCAAGTTCTTCAACGCGATGAAGGGCTTCGGATTCGTCTCGCGCGATGATGGACAGCCCGACGCATTCGTGCACATCAGCGCAGTGGAACGCAGCGGCCTGCAAAGCCTGACGGAGGGACAGAAAGTCTCCTTTGAACTGGCACGCGACCGGCGTGGGCGTGTTTCCGTGGACCAGATCGAAGTCATCTGATTTCCCGACTTTTATCTAGCAGGACTCCACATCGATGACCGCATATCTGCACGAGGGCGACCTGCCCCAAGGCGTCTTCGGCAGTAGCGGTTCGATCGCCGTCGATTGCGAGGCGATGGGCCTGAACCCGCACAGGGACCGCCTGTGCGTGGTTCAGCTGTCCAATGGCGGGCCGGACGAACATCTGGTCCGCCTGGACCGGGGCGAATATAATGCACCGGTGCTGAAGGCGCTGCTGGCCGATCAGAACCGCCTGAAGATCCTGCATTTCGCACGGTTCGACATCGCGGCGGTGAAGCGCTGGCTGGGCGTGACCATGGCGCCCGTCTATTGCACGAAGATCGTGTCGAAGCTGATCCGCACCTATACGGATCGTCACGGACTGGCAGAGCTGGCGCGTGAAACGATCGGCCAGGACATGTCGAAGAAGCAACAATCGTCCGATTGGGGCGCGCCGCGCCTGTCCGATGCACAAGTCGAATATGCCGCATCCGACGTCCGCTATCTGCACGAGATCAAGCAGGTGCTGGATGAACGCCTGGCCCGCGAGGGGCGCACGGCGCTGGCGCAGTCATGTTTCGATTTCCTGCCGATTCGCGCGGAACTGGACCTGCTGGGGTGGGACCAGGTGGATATTTTCGCGCATAGCTGAGGGCGACGAGCCCAATATCAGGTGCCGAGGCTCGCTGCCTCCGCGATCGCGCGGTGCGACAGGCCCAGATCATCATCGCCAATGCAAAAGGGCGGCATGACATAGACCGTGTTGCCGAGCGGCCTGAGCAGCAGGTCGCGGTCCCTGAAAAATGCCAACAGCGACGGCGCGGCGGCGTTCATATAGCCGCTGCCATCGCCAATCTCGCACGCCAGGATCGTTCCGCACCGGCGGGTATTCACGATGCCCGGCGTGTCAGCGAGGAGGTCGAGGCCGGCCTGCTGCCGTTCCTCCAGGCCTGTGATCCGCTCTCCCACCGGTTCCTCTCGCCAGATGGCGAGATTGGCATTGCCCGCCGCGCAGGCGATGGGATTGGCGGTATAGCTGGACGAATGAAAGAACATCCGCGCCCGGTCCGTCGAATAATGCGCCTGATAGATGGGTTCGCTCGCCATGGTGACGGCAAGGGGGATTGCACCGCCGGTCAGCCCCTTTGACAGGCAGAGGATGTCCGGCACGATCCCCGCCTGTTCGCAGGCCAGCAGGGTGCCCGTGCGGCCCCAGCCTGTCATCACCTCGTCGGCGATGAAGATCGTTTCGTGGCGGCGGCAGATTTCGTGCATGCGCGCGAGAATTTCCGGCGGGTAGAACAGCATGCCGCCTGCGCCCAGCACCAATGGTTCGACGATGAAGGCGGCGGCATCGTCGGCGCATGCGCGTTCCAGCGCATCCAGCGTTTCCTGTTCCCGCCCCGGCGCCGGAAACGGTACGGTCACCACATCGAACAGCAGCGCATCATAGGCCTGATTGAAAACACCGCGCGCGCCGACCGACATCGCGCCGATGGTGTCGCCATGATAGCTGTGTTCCAGAACGATGATGCGGTTTCGCCTGGTTTCTTGAGCGTGCCAATATCCCAGCGCCATTTTCAGCGCGACCTCGACACTGGTGGAGCCGGAATCGGAAAAGAAAACCCGCGTCAGCTCGGACGGCATGATCTCCAGCAGCCCGCGCGCCAGATCCTCCGCAGGCTGGTGCGTCCATCCTGCGAAAATGATTTGATCAAGACGCCGCGTCTGATCGGCGATGGCGTCCATGATGCGCGGATTGCCATGACCGTGGGTCGTGACCCACCAGGATGATATGCCGTCGATAATGCGGCGCCCATCGGCAGTATGAAGCGCGGCCCCCTCCGCATGGGTGACGAGCGGGATCGGTTCCTGCAATCCATGTTGCGTGAAGGGGTGCCATACCGGGCTGTCGGTCATGTGAAAGTTCCAGAAGGGAAAGCGGCGTCGAACGCGGCGGAGAGCGTCTCCGCCCTCAGATCGTCCAGCCGGGGAAGACGCCCCAGCCTGCGTACCTTACCAAGAGCGGCGATGATATTCTCGCTGTCCTCCTGTGGTTCGCCGATGAAGGCGACGCCATGAATGGGGACATTCCGCTGCCGCAGCGCCTCAATCGACAGCAGGCTGTGGTTGATCGTGCCGAGGCCGGTGCGCGCCACCAGAATGACGGGCAATCCCCAGCGCGCGAAGAGGTCGGCATAGAGGATCTGGCGGGTGACGGGCACCAGCACACCGCCCGCGCCTTCCACCACCAGATGCGCGGGTCCGGCCGGCGGCGACAGACGCTGAACGTCGATCTCCACACCGTCCAGCTCTGCAGCACGGTGCGGCGAGCAGGGGGTCGCCAGCCGATATGCCTCTGGAATGATGCGGGCGGGGGGCACGCCCAGGCGTAGCGCCGCGCCGATATCGCCACCCTCCTCCGTGCCGGCCTGCACCGGCTTCCAATAATGCGCGCCCGTCGCAGCGGCCAGCGCGGCGGCGAATACGGTCTTGCCGACATCGGTGTCCGTGCCCGTGACGACGAACCGACTCATGGCAGCAGGTCCGCCAATCTATCTGCCAGTTCGTCCACCTCTGCCACACCGACGTTCAGCGTCAGCGAAATCCTGAGCCGCGCGGTTCCCGCCGGAACGGTGGGCGGACGTATGCCACGTATGTCGAAGCCCGCCGCCTGCAGCGTCTGGGCAGCGGCCATGGTCCGCGCATCCTCACCCAGGATCAGCGGCATGATCTGCGATCCGGTGGGCGCGACACCCACCGCCGACAGCCGCGATTCCGCATGGGCGATCAGAGCGTGCAGACGCGCGCGGCGCTGCGGTTCCTCCTCCAGATTGCGCAATGCCGCCATGGCGATGCGCGCCATCAGCGGCGAGGGCGCGGTAGAGAAGATGAAGGGACGTCCACGATTGATCAGGAAATCCCGAACAATGCGGGGTCCGCAGATCAGCGCACCCTCGCACCCCAGCGCCTTTCCCAGCGTGCGGGTGATGATGATATTGGGCCGCCCCTCCAACGCTCCGGCCAGCCCCTCGCCCCGGTCGCCAAACACGCCGGTGGCGTGCGCCTCATCGATCAGAAGGATGCCGTCATGGCGGTCGGCAATGGCGGCAAGATCGGCGAGCGGCGCGCGGTCGCCATCCATGCTGTAAAGACTTTCGACCGCGAGCCATGGCGTTCCCGTACCGCCCCCCTGTCGCCATGCGCGGATGCAATCCTCAAACGCGGAGGCATCATTATGTGCCGCCGCGACGGTTTCGGCACGACCGTGGCGCATGCCGTCATGGGCGCTGGCATGCACGAACGCGTCATGGACGACGAGGTCGCCGGACTGCGGCAGGGTTGCCAACAGGGCGCTGTTGGCCGCGAAGCCACTGCCGAAGAAGAGCGCGGATTCGCTGCCGAATTGCTGCGCCACGGCATGTTCCAGCGCCTCATGTTCCGGTGCATTGCCGCGCAGCAGGCGGGATCCGCCCGATCCCGCAGCCACGCCGTCGTGGAGGGCAGCCTCCCCCGCCGCCCGCAGCCAGTCACTGTCCGCCAGCGCGAGATAGTCGTTCGAGGAAAAATCCTTGCCATTGGCGGGGCTGAGCCGGCGCAGGCGGTCCCTGGCCCCCAGGCGCGCCAGATCTTCATATTGGGCGGAGAATAGCTGCATCGCGCCCCCCTAAAGCCAGTTTCCAGCATGATGAAAGGGGGTGCGCGCGGCGGCGCCCATCCCGGGGACCGAAAGAGTGTTGGAACCGGACGCTAAGCCTTTGCTTTTCGCTTTCCGTACAATTCCATGCGGTGATCTACGAGATCATAGCCGAGGCGCTTTGCAATGCGCTTTTGCAGCTCCTCCAGTTCCTCGTCGAAAAATTCCACGACATTTCCGGTTTCGACATCGATCAGATGGTCGTGATGATCGTCGCCCGCAGGCTCGTACCGCGCCTTGTGTTCACCGAAATCGTGCCGTTCGACGATGCCAGCCTCTACGAACAGGCTCATCGTGCGATAGACGGTGGCAATGGAAATGCCGGGATCGACCTCCCGAACGCGGCGGTGCAGTTCGTCGACATCCGGGTGATCGTCTGCATTCGACACGACACGCGCGATGACGCGGCGCGGCTCCGTAATGCGAAGCCCGCGTTCCTGGCAAAGTGCCTCTATATCGATTTTCGTCATCGGACGGCCTCCGGCTACTGAGCGCCCCCTATCCTCGCTGCCATGCCGATCCGCAAGTCCGCAGAAGCCGGGATGTTAAGGTTTTCAGCAAAAACTACGACTTTCCGTTAGCATGCCGTCGAAATTGCACGCTTTTCAATTCGGGCCGAGTCTGGCGGGGTTCAGGAGAGCGAAAAGGTGACCGGCACCAGCACCCAGGCGGCCACCGCCTCGCCCGCCTGCTTTGCGGGGAGGAAGGACCATTTCGAGACCGTCTTCAGCGCGGCCTTGTCCAGACGTTCGAACCCGGAGCTTTCCGAGATTTTGATCTCGTCGGCCTTGCCCTCCTCGGTCACGAGCACGCGGAGAAGGACGACGCCCTCTTCCCGGCTGCGGCGGGACAGATAGGGATATTTCGGCCCGGGATTGTTGAGCTGCGCAGCCGAAAAATCCGGCGGAACGACAGGAGCCGGCGCCGCCGGCGGGGCGGCGGGCGCGGGGGGCGTCACCGCCGCGCCGGCCATGACGGGCGGTGGCGGCGTCACACGATGCACCGCACGTAAGGGAGAGGGCGCCTTTACCGGCACCTCCACAGGCGGCGCGACGATCAGAGAGGGCGGTGTGACGTCCACCTCAACAAGCTCCACCGGTTCAAGCGGGGCAGTGGGGGCGGGCGGCTGCGGATTGGCGATCATGAACGTGTCGAGCGCCTCGGGCACCGCCTGCGGCATGACACTGCGCGCCATCAGCACGGCGGCCAGGGCGCCGAGATGCGCCGCCACGATGATCGCAAGCGCCCGGTAACGCGGCGTTTCCTGTGTCAAAAAGCCGGAGGGCGCCGTGTCATGCCCCGAAACGGAGGGGTAGGACCGGGTTTGCGGGCGCCGGTGGAGGTGATGCCAGGCACCCCCCAGACCACCCGCAGACTTGCCCAGTCGCCCGGACAAGGCGCCCTGTTCGGCCGGCATGTAGGAATGCGCATGCATGGACATAGCCCCTGTTAATGCAACTCATTCGCACATGCCAACCGATTCCGTTACAGCCGCCCCGTCAAGGTCAGCAGCGCCTGCCGCCCCCGCGCGGGCACGGCAAAGTGCGGGTTCCTGAGCTGGGTGATGTAACGCTCGTCCCCGACATTCTGCACGTTCAGCCGCACGCCCAGATGATCGGACAGCTGATATTCGGCATGCGCGTCGAAGCGCCAATAGGCGTCGGCACGGATCAGATTTCCGGTATCGGCGAAGCGTTCCGATGCATGATAGGCACCGCCGCCCAGGCTGAACCGAGGCGTCGCCTGCCACGTGGCGGTCATGGCGACATTATGCTTCGGCGTCTGGGGCAGGCGGTTGCCATCTTCGGGGCTGCCGTCCTTCACCTCGCTATCGAGATAGGAATAGCCGGCGAGCAGGGCGACGGGGCCGAGCTGGCCGCGCACACCGACTTCGGCGCCCCGGATTCGCGCCTTGTCGGCGATAGGTATCGGTCCGGCAATCGGATCCTGATTGATGACATTGTCGCGATCGATCTGAAACACGGCACCGGTCAGGCTGAGCGCGCCGTCCAGCAGGTCTGCCTTTGCGCCAACCTCCCAATTCTCATTGCGCTGGGGTTCATAGAACTCATTGCCCGCGTTGATCCCGCTCGACCCCTCTCCGACGTCGGCGCCCGGCGGGTTCGCGGAGTCGGCGTAGGAGAAATATAGGCTGGTGAGGTCGGTCGGCTTGTAGATGATTCCCGCCTGCCATGTGACGAAGTCGTTCTTCGCCTCGACATCATAGGCGCCGCCACGGCCGCTGCCTGCCGCCTCGACCTTGAAGGTTTCCCAGCGAATGCCGCCGTTCAGCAATAGCTGCGGAACGATGGTCACCGTGTCGAAGGCGTAGATGCCAAAGCTGGTCGCCTCCGCCACGCTGGGCGTCGCGCTGCGGCTGATGGCGCCGTTCCATGGGTCGGCCGGGTTGGGATTCTGCAGGTCGGTGCAATTGAACTGCGCGAACGCGTCCGCAGGGCAGTTCCTGTCGCCGGTATCGACGGAAAAATTGCGGTTCGACGTGTCTGAATAGGTATATTCTCCGCCGATCGCGATGCTGTGCGACAGGGAGCCGGTCGCGAAATCGCCGGACAGCGTCAGATTGTCGACCAGGCTTTTATTGACGGATCCGCGGCTCTTGATCGCGCGCCAGACGGCACCGTCGACGACATTGCCGGCGCTGTCATCGGGGTTCGTGACGATATATTCGTTCTTGGAACGGCCATAGCGCGCGATATTGGAAATGGCCCAGCCATTGCCGAAATCATGTTCGATCAGAACCTCTGCCGAATCGACCTGCGTTTCCTGAAAGTCGCGCACCAGCAGGCCATAGAAATTGTCCGGGTCGACGTCCGCCGGCTCACGGATTCCACCAGGCAGTTGCTCGCGGGACGTGAGAGGGATGCCATAGTCCGGCACGCCGTCCGTTTCGTAATGATAGTAGAACAGCGTCATCTTCGTCGGCGAATTCATACCGAGGGTGACGGAGGGGGCGATGCCCCAGCGGTCATCGTGAATGGCGTCACGGCCGGGCACGTCGGCATCCTGATAAAGGGCATTGATACGGACGCCGATGAAGTCGTTCACCTGCTGGTTCACATCGACGGTGGCGCGATAGAAATCGTCCGTTCCGACCGTACCCTGGGCGATGGCATGGTTTCCATCGACTGGCAGCTTGCTGACGATATTGAGGGACCCGCCCGCGCCGCCACGACCGCCGAGCGCCGCATTCGGTCCCTTGAACACCTCGATGCGCTCGACCGCGAAGGTCTCGCGCAGCTGCGAGCCGACATCGCGCGCGCCATCGACATAGGTGTCGGACGTCGCGTCGACCCCGCGGATCAGCGGAATATCGGCGGCGGCAACACCGCCCTCACCAGCGCCTAGCGTGATGCCGGGAACGGTGCGCAGCGCCTCCTGCAGCGAATAGGACGCCGTGCTTTCAAGGACGGCGCTGGTAATGACATCGACGGTGCGCGGCGTGTCGAGCAGCGGCGCGGTAACCAGCCGCGACTGCACCTTTTCCGTCTTATACTCCTCCTCGATGGCGCTGTCGGTGACAACGACGCCCTGCAATTGCGTTGCCTCTGCAGCGGGCTCCGCATCCTGCGCCAGTGCGGGCGCGGTGGCAAGGAAGCCGACGCACCCCAGTGCGACGAAGCTGGCGGACGTGGCCGGGCGGCCGGTGGAACTTCTGGACATCTCGATACCCCTCTTTTTTATGTGAGGGCGCTAATGCGAATGATTAGCAGATTCGTCAAGGTGCTTCTGCGAACTATTATCGATTTGTCAGGCGTCCCCCCAGCGGCGCAAAAGATTGTGATAGAGATTCGTCAGTTCGACGACGAGCGGATCGCCGCCGCCCCTTTCCGCCGACAGGGTCTGCACGCTGCGATCGAGGCGGAATAGCTGCTCCCGCGCCTCATTCTCTCGCACCATGCTTTGCAGCCAGAAAAAGCAGGCCGTCCGCGTGCCGCCGGTGACAGGCGTAACGCGATGGATGCTGGCGGCGGAATAGAGAACCGCATCGCCGGCGGCGAGCTTTACGCGATGCTCACCGAACAGATCCTCCACGACCAGTTCGCCGCCCTCGTAATTTTCCGGATCTTCAAGGAACAGCGTGCAGGACAGATCGCTGCGAATGCGAAATTCGCTGCCGCGCAGCTGCCGCATCGCATTGTCGACGTGATTGCCGAACGCCTGCCCGCCCTGGTAGCGGTTGAAGAGCGGCGGAAAGACCTTCAGCGGCAGGGCGGCGGCGACGAATGTCGGGCTGCGGCCGAGCGCGGCGAGGATAAGCTGGCCCGCCTCCCGCGCGGCGTCGCTGCCCTCCTTCAACTGGGCGTTGTGCTTGGCCAGGCGCGACTGGTGGCCGGACGTCTCGTTACCATCCACCCATTCGCCGGCATCGACGATGGCGCGGCAAGCCTGCACCTCGTTTGGCGACAGAATCTTTTCGATTTTCAGCATCATGTCTCTTGTCCCGTCAAATCAGCCAAATTGCCGCCATGCCGCACTTTCCCGAACCTCGCCCGCGGCAGTGACGATGCGGACCGGCAGGTCATGCCGATTGGCAAAGTCCAGCGCCCGGTCAGGCGGCATCACCATCATCACCGTGGCGAGCGCGTCCGCCTGCATACACGCACGATGCAGCACCGTCGCGGACCGGCTGCCGCCCCTTAACGGCGCGCGGGAGGCTGGCGACAGGGTATGCGACCAGCTGTCCGCGCCGCTGTCCCGACGCCGTTGCCAGTCGCCCGAGGTGGCGACCGACCAGCCGCAGAGGCCGAGGCGCGTGGGCCGGGTGGCGAGGCCAGGCACGGGATCGAGGTCGACCCACCACGGCATGCCGTCGGGTTTCACTCCGCTGGCGGCAAGCTCCCCGCCGATTTCGACAAGTGCGCTGTCGATGCCCAGTTGGCCGAGCGTGGCCAGAGCATCATCGACGGCGTAGCCCTTTGCGATGCCGGACAGGTCCAGATGTACACCGCCCGGCTGCCACAGCCGCGCCTTGCCACGGTCCAGCCTGATGTCGCGCCAGCCGTGCGCCGGGACGACTGGGGGGCGCATGGGCACTCCCAACGGGGCAGACGCCGCGCCGAAGCCCCAATATTCCGTCGCCTGTCCCATGGCCGGATCGAATGCCCCGTCGCTGGCACCGGCGATCAGGAGTGCGCAGTCGATCACCGCGAGGAAACCCGGCGAGATCGCGTGCCATGTTCCGCCGGGGGCGCGGTTGAAGCGGCTAAGCTCTGACATGGGATCCCACTGGCTCATCTCAGAAATCACAGCGGAGAATACTGCCTCGACGGGGGCTCTCAGCCTTTCCGCATCGGCGGCATGGGGGACGACTGCGCGGATGCGCCAGCCGGTCCCCATTGTCGTCCCGGTAAGCGTGACCACATCGCCCCGGGGCGGGCGCACGGCATGCGGCCCACCCCGGGGCGGGGGAATGATGATTTGCGGTTCGGCGGCCCGTATCAGAGCGGCAGAAACTCCAGCACGCCGGTATAGCTGGAGCGGCTGCCGGCGATCGCGGCGTCCGCGGGTGGCGTGCCCTCCATGCCTGCCTCGATATAATAATAGCCCGGCCGCTCGGCGGTCAGCTCGACCATCCCCTCCGCATCCGTGGTCAGTTCCTGCGACCCGGCCGCATCGCGATAGCGGGTGCCGCCCTCAACGAATTCGACCTTCAGATTGGCGGCTGGCTGGCCATCGCTGAGAAACTGGAAGCGCGCCGGTTCGCCGACGACGATGTCGTTGGGATGGGTGACGGGAACCAGTTCCAGCCCCTGGCCAGTCGGCTGCAGCGCCGCTTCGTTCGGAGCACCCAAGGTCACGAATGTCTCGATCCGGCCATTGGTCTGAATGAAGCGCGCTTCGGTGCCGCCCGCCGGGACGGCATTTGCCATTTCCGACCGCGTACCACGCCAGCGCTTGCGCTCTCCATCCAGCATATAGGTGCCCATCAGGCCGTCATTTACCAGCGCGATGCGATAGGTGCCCTGCTGAGCCAGCGGGACGTCGAACGCGCTGCGATAATCGCCGCTGCCGATGATCTTTGTCGCCACGGGCTGTCCGTCAGGACCGGTCACGGTCACACCGTCCACCGGCAGGGGCCGGTGTTCGAATACGAAAAGCTGGTTCGACGAGGCCGCATCGACGGTGACCAGTTCCGTATCGCCCGACAGGACGGTCGCGGAGGGCAGCAGCCAGCGGCGATGCGCATCGGCGGACGTCGCCAGCAGGGCGAGAGGGAGGGCAGCCAGGGCCAGCGCACGGATTTTCAAAGTCATGATCATCTCCAGAAAGGAATTCAGTTCTTCAGTTTCAGGCTGACAGTGCCCAGTTCGGATTTTCCCTTGGCGGATTTGGTCTCGCTGTCCTTTGGCGGCCATTGGAACGGGATCGAGAGCATTTCGCGGCCGCCCACCTCTCGCGCGGCCTCCACCTTCAGCGTGTAGCTGCCCGGTTTCAGCGTCCCGAGGGGCTTGGCACCGCTGCGGAAATCGACCTGGTGCACGCCGGGGGCCTTTGTCGGGCCGCTGACGCCGTCAATCGGCATGTCCATGCTGCGCCCGGCCTTTCGCCACCAGCCGCGCAGGTCGGCGAGCCATTTCTCGCCCTCGTCATTGCGCATTTCGACGTCATACCAGACGTTCAGATTGCTGGCGGCGCGGCGGCCGGAATCCTCGATCCACATGGCGACATAGGGGCGGTGATACTCCGCCACCGACAGGCGCGGGATTTCCACGCTGACCGACAGGCCCGCCGCCTGGGCGGAGCCGGTGGCAAGTCCGAGGGTAAGGACGGCAAGATTGGTTTTCATGGGCACCCTTCTAATTGTGCATGAACAGCAGGATCAGCAGTGCGGGGATGGCGACGCCCGCCCCCACGATTGGCCAGGTCGATTTGCGGTGCCGCGCGTGAAGCTGCAGCAGGAAGAAGCCGGTCACGCAGAAGATCACGCAGGCGACGGCAAAAATATCGATGAACCATGACCAGGCGGCGCCGGTGTCGCGCCCCTTGTGCAGATCGTTCAGCCAGGCGACGAGCCCGCGATCCGTGCGCTCGTACAGGACGTCGCCGGAAAGCCTGTCGATGGCGATCCATGCGTCGCCGCCCGGACGGGGCAGCGCCACATATAGCTCCTCCTCGCTCCATTCCGGGGCGCGGCCGCGCATATCCTCCCCCAGTTCGCCATCGGCCCACGCGGCGACCGCCGCCGGAACCGGATCACCGTCGCCGGATGCGGTGATACTTTGCAGCACGTCGGGCGGCAGCCGCGCCTCCTGACTGGTAATCTGCGCGTCGGCTTCGATCTGCGCAGCATGGTTGAGGGTGATGCCGGTAATGGCGAACAGCAGCATGCCGATCAGGCAGATGGCGCTCGACATCCAGTGCCAGCTGTGCAGCTGCCGGGTCCAGAACGGCGACAGACGCCGCTTTTTCTTTCGTATCCCCGCCGATCGGGCGAGAGACGCAGACTGATCCATGACACCCTGTGCGCAAACGGCGACAGCGGTGCACCAATGCACCCCTTTCGACCTGTTATGCCGGACCTAGTCCTAATTGAGACTGAATTGCAATAGCACTCTGGCAAAATGCAAAAAGGGCCGCGCGCCTCAACAGCGCACGGCCCTTTCAGCTTCTAAAATCGGCGCCGTTACCGGACGACCGGCAGTTCGATATAGGAGGCGTTGTCCACGCCGTGATGCACCTGGTTATCGGCGACAGCGGTTTCGGTACTGCTCTCATTATTGCCGCCGGTATTCAGATTACGGGCGAATTTCGGGAAGTTGGAGGAGGTGACCTCCACCCGGATGCGGTGGCCAGGCAGGAATGTATTGCTGGTCGCCATCGGCGTCGGCTGAAGCGTATAGACGTTACCCGGCTGCATCATGGCAGGCTGTTCGAAGCCGTCGCGATAGCGCGCGCGCAGAATCGTATCGGCAAGAATATAAGCTGTCCCGTCGGGCGCCACATCGACCAGTTTCACCGCAAAATCGGTATCCGGCACGTTGGACGACACGTTCAGAACCGTATCGATGAAGCCGGTAACCTCCAGCGGTTCGGTCAGCGGCTCGCTGGTATAGACGAGGACGTCATTGCGCGCCTCTATCAAGCGCTGGTCGAACGCGCCCGCCTGGACGAGGCCGCCATTGCAGCAGTCGCCGCCGCCAATGGTCTGCACCGGGTTCATGGGGTCATAGGTGAAACTGTCGGCTGGTTCCGCCGCCGACGGAGCCTCCGGCGACAAACGGCCATCGCCGTACAGGCTGTTCGCCGCGCCGCCAGACCGCAGATAGAAACGCACGGTCTTCGCGTCCTCCGGCGGCCATTGCTGCGCCGCCTTCCACTCATTGCCGCCCATGTTGAAATAGCGGACATGCGGCGTCGACTTGGGGAAGGCGCGGTCCTCGCCCTTCAGCCATTTGTCGAAGAAAGCGTAGATCTGGGCATCCGCGTCGAAGCTGGTGTCGCCCAGATTTCGGTCGCCGGATTTGTAATTCGGGCCGTAATTGGAAAATTGGCAGTGCGTGTTCGGGCCGATGACGGCATATTGATTCTCGCTCGCCTCCGGCTCGCTATTCACCTCTCTCGCATGGTTGAAGAGAGCGAGATTGGGGCCGATGGACACGTCATACCAGCTGTTGAACCACAGGGCGGGAACGCCCCAGCCCATATCATCGTGATAGAGGCCACCCTCTCGCCAAGCAGGGTCGGCCGGGGTGCGCGCGATCAATTCCTCAAACGTCGCCGCCGGCTCGCCAAGGTCTGAAAGCACTTCGTCGAGCGGCAGATGCTTGATCTGGTTCGGCCAGTCCACCGGGGGTTTGGTAGCCGCAAGATCATTATACCGGGCAATCCGCGCCTGAATTTCCGGATCTAGACCCTCTGGCAATTGCGCGCGCAGCGGATTGTCGACGCCGTACAGCCAAACAAAGAACAGGCTGCGCGGCACGCCGCCGGTGTACCAATTGCCCTGTTCCTGAAACTCGCCGACCTTGCCGATGCCCGCGCCCGACGCCATGGGAATCATCGCCGTGTGCGCGGGGTGGTTCTGTGCAGCAAGGGCAAGTTGCCATTCGGCGGAGGAGGAGCAGCCGAGCGTGCCGACCTTTCCGTTGGAAAAGGACTGTTCGGCAATCCAGCTGAGCATGTCATAGCCGTCCGTCTGCGGCTTTCCCAAGATCTCATAATCGCCCTGAGAGAAATAGCGACCACGCTCGTTCTGCACGACATAGGCATAGCCGCGCGACACCGCCTCCAACGCACGACGGGTGGTGCGCGCCTGATAGGACAGCTCGTTATAGGGGGTCTTCCAGAAGATCGTCGGCAGAGGGCCTTCGGCGTCCTTTGGCAGATAGATATTCGTCGCCAGCTGCACGCCGTCGCGCATGGGCACCATGCGGATCATGCGGACATCGGCCATTTCCGCCAGCGCCTTCTGCGCCGCCTCGTCGGTCAGATCCGAATAGGTCTGCGCGTCCGCGCGGCCAGCCGTCAGGCCGACACCCAGGGTCGCGAGCACGAACGCTATCAGCAACTTCATCGGAATATTCCCCCCTCGAAAACTTATCGTTCGGGGTTGTGACACAATATACCCCTAAAGAACAGGCTCGCCATGCAGGCTCATCAGCGAATCCATCAGATTTTCCTGTTCGCTGGAGCACATTGCGAGGACCAGGGCTTCGTCGCACCCATCGGCCACCAGATAGGCATGGCCCATGGTGGAATCGATGTAGATCGATTCCCCCTGCTTCAGCGTGACCGGGTCGTAATATTCCGTGTGAACGTCGATCTTGCCCTCCACCACATAGATGAACTCCTCACCATTGTGGCGCACGAGCGCACCGAATTCCTCACGGCTCTTGGCGCGGATGCGCGCCAGGATCGGGATCATCCGCTTCCGCCGCAGGTCGGGGCACATGTAATGATAGTCGTAATTGTCGGTTTCGACACGAAAGGCGCTGTCCAGCGTCCCGAGGCTGCGACGCGCCATCACCTGCTTCTGCGGCTGGGCGGCATCCTCTGCGAACAGGTCTGACATGCGAATGTCGAGCCTGCGGCTAAGCTGCTGAAGCTTGTCGTAGGTGAGGGTCAGCCGGTCATGCTCGACCTTGGAGAGAGTCGAAAGCGGGATGCCCGTTTTCGTGCTCATCTCCTTCAGGGTCCAGCGATTGTTGAAGCGAATGCGCCTGATGACGCTCCCCAATGTAGGGTGGCTGTCGCTCACAGGCCGTTCGCCGAGCGGGGGAAGGGAAGCAGATTTCCGTTGAGGTTCATTTTAACCAATTGGGGGCTGTTGACGTTCAGGCATATTGCTAAACGACGTTATAAATAAGCGCAACGTTGCCGACCCCTACAGCAACCGCGAGGGTGAACGTCAACATAGCCAGAGATGCGGTTCCGCCGCATAAAACGCCCCGGACGCGGCCAAAGCATTGCCTGCCCCCCCTTCAAATGAGGGAGGCAGGACCATGCGGCCCCCGTTAGATGGCGAAAAGCTGCACGGGCGCCTCGATCAGCTTTTTCAGCGCCTGAACATAACTGGCGGCATCATGACCGTCGACGACGCGGTGGTCGCAGGAAATCGACAGGTTCATCTGTTTGCGTATCTCGATCTCGCCATCGATGACGGCGGGACGCTCGATAATGCGGTTCGGGCCGATAATGGCCACCTCTGGCCGGTTGATGACGGGTGTTGTCGCAATGCCGCCGAGCGGTCCCAAGGAGGTCAGGGTCAGCGTGCCGCCCGACAATTCCGCGCTGGTCGCCTTGCCGGTGCGCGCAGCCTCCGAAAGGCGTCCGATTTCCGTCGCCAACTGCCAGATGTTCATGTCCTGCGCATTGCGGATCACGGGGACGACCAGCCCCTTTTCCGTCTGGGCGGCCATGCCGAGGTGAACGGCGCCGTGATGCGTTACGACCCCCTTCTCGTCATCATAGGTGGCGTTCAGCATGGGAAAGCCATCCAGCGCGCGGCAGATGGCGACGATGATCATCGGCAAAACCGTCAGCTTTGGCCGGTCGCCGCGCGTTTCGTTCAATTGCTGGCGCAGCGCCTCCAGCGCCGTCACGTCCATTTCCTCGACATAGGTGAAGTGCGGGATGTTGCGCTTCGATGCGGCCATGTTTTCCGCAATGCGCCGGCGCATGCCGATCACCTTTACCTCGACGTCGGGCCGCTTGCGCGAGGGGCCGGGCGGGGCATAGCCCTGCGCCGCGCCATAACGCAGATAGACGTCGAGGTCGGAGTGGCGGATCAGCCCCTCGCCGCTCTTTACGTCCGACAGGTCGATGCCCAGCTGCGCGGCGCGTTTCCGCACCGCCGGCGATGCCAGCGGCTGGCTTCTCGCAGGCTTCGGATCGGCGGAGGCATTCTGCGCCGCCGGGGCAGCTTCAGGTTCAGATTTGGGCGCCGGTGCCGGTGACGGGGCGGGTGACTGGGCCGGTGACTGGGCAGGCGGGGGCGCTGGCTGTTCAGCGGTGTCTTTCGTCGCCGCGCTCTCCTCGACGGGCGGGGGCACCTGCGCCTCAGCCACATCGGCGGGAATTTCCTCCTCGTCCGTTTCGATGACGGCCAGGATGGTGCCGATGGGGATGATGTCGCCCTCCGCGCCCGCCAGTTCGACGATGCGGCCCGACACCGGCGATTCCATCTCGACGGTCGCCTTGTCGGTCATGACGTCGGCAATGCCCTGATCCTCGACGACCTGATCGCCGACCTTTACATGCCAGGCGACGATTTCCGCCTCGGCAATACCCTCGCCAATATCGGGCAGCCTGAAGCTAAAGTTCGCCATCGATATCCTCCATCACCTTTCTTAGCGCCGCGACGATGCGCGCCGGGCCGGGGAAATAATCCCATTCGAATGCGTGCGGATAGGGCGTGTCCCAGCCGCATACGCGCGCCACGGGCGCCTCGAGATGGTAAAAGCAGCGTTCCTGCACCAGCGCCGACAGTTCACCGCCGAAGCCGCCGAACCGCGACGCTTCGTGAACGATCAGGCAGCGGCCCGTCTTCTTCACCGATGCGACGATCGCGTCGATGTCGAGCGGGACGATGGAACGCAGGTCCAGCAGTTCTGCATCGAGGCCGCTCTCCTCGATCGCGGCCAGCGCCACATGAACCATCGTGCCATAAGCGAGGATCGTTACATCGCCGCCCTCGCGCACCGTGGCCGCCTTGCCGAGGGGGACGGTGTAGTGCCCCTCCGGCACTTCCGCTGCCGGATGGCCGGCCCAGCTTTTCACCTGTTCTTCGTGCCGACCGTCAAAGGGACCGTTATAAAGCCGCTTCGGTTCCAGGAAGATCACTGGATCATTTTCCTCCACCGCCGCGATCAGCAGGCCCTTCGCATCATAGGGGGTGGAGGGAATGACGGTTTTCAGGCCAGTGATGTGGGCAAAGATCGCCTCCGGACTCTGGCTGTGCGTCTGGCCGCCGAAAATGCCGCCGCCATAGGGCGACCGCACCGTCAGGGGCGCGGTGAATTCGTCGTTGGAGCGATAACGCAGCCGCGCCGCCTCCGACACCAGCTGGTCGAACGCCGGCAGGATATAATCGGCGAACTGAATCTCGATGATGGGACGCAGGCCGTGCGCCGCCATGCCGATTGCCGTCGCCGCGATGCCGCCCTCCGAAATCGGCGCGTCGAAGCAGCGGGCGAGCCCGTGTTTTTCCTGCAGGCCCGCCGTCACGCGGAAAACGCCGCCGAAATAGCCCACATCCTCGCCATAGATCAGCGTATCGGGGTCGTTCGTCAGCAATGTATCCAGCGCCGAATTCAGCGCCTGCACCATGTTCATCTCTGCCATCGTCAGAGCCCCATTTCGCGGCGCTGCTCAAGGACGCGCCAGTCGGGCTTTTCAAACACCCCTTCGAACATTTCCGACACGGGCGGTTTCGATTTCCCCAGCGTACCGACGGCTTCGCCCTGTTTCACCGCCTGGCGCACTTCCTTGTCGAAATCCGCCTCCATGGCAGCGTGGCGTTCTTCATCCCATTCGCCAATGCGGATCAGATGCTGTTTCAGCCGCGCGATGGGATCGCCCAGCGGCCATGCGCCCGCCTCTTCCTTGGGCCGGTATTTGGTGGGGTCGTCGCTGGTCGAATGAGCGGCGACGCGGTAGGTAAACAGTTCGAGGAGGGTTGCGCCATAGCCCTGCCGCGCGCGTTCGGCGGCCCAGCTGGTGGCGCTCCACATGGCCAGGAAATCATTGGCATCGACGCGAAGGCCGGGAAGGCCGTGACCGGTGCCGCGCGCGGCGAATGTCGTGTGCTCGCCGCCGGCGATGCCCGCGAAACTGGAAATCGCCCATTGGTTGTTGGTGACGCACAGAATGGCGGGCGCCTTGTAGACCGAGGCAAAGGTCAGCGCCTCGTCGAAATCGCCCTCGGCCGAGGTGCCCTCGCCAATATGGCCGATGGAGATGTCGCTGAGGCCGCGATAGGCGGAGGCCATCGCCCAGCCGACGCCATGGCCGATACGGCTGCCGACATTGCCGGACAGCGAATAGAAGCCATAGTCGCGCGCGGAATAGAGCGTCGGCAATTGCCGCCCCTTCAGCGGGTCGTCACGGTTTGAGAAGATCTGGTTGACGAGGTCCAGCATCGGATAATCGCGCGCCATCAGCCATGCCAGCATCCGATATGTCGGAAAGCACATGTCGGCCTTGCCCAGCACGAGCGATTGCGCGGCGCCAATCGCCTCCTCCCCCGTCGAACGGATATAGAAGCTGGTCTTGCCCTGGCGGTGAGAGCGAAACATGCGATCCTCGAACAGGCGCGTCTTGACCATCGCCTTCAGCCCTGCGCGCAATTGTTCGGGATCCACATCGATCTGCCAGGGACCGACAGCCTGCCCCTCTTCATCCAGAACGCGGACAAGGCCGAAGGGCATGTCGCGCATCTGTGATTCGGAATCGAAAATTTCCGGCCGTCGCGTCTCACCCACCGCCGGGATGGCGAGGTGGTCAAAGCCGGGATTGTCCCCCGGCCGTGCCGTCGGCTGGGGGATGTAGAGGGAATTTGAACGCATGATCTAGCCTCCGATCAGCCGGCGCGGGCGCCGCCATTGACGAGGTTCAGATAGTCTTTTCTGAGGTCCAGCGACATGTCGCCGACCTCGAACGACCAGGGTCCGATTTCGGAGACGGGGGTCACTTCGGCGGCGGTGCCGGTGAGGAAGCATTGTTCGAAGCTTTCCAGCTCTTCCGGCCAGATGGCGCGTTCGACGATCTCGATGCCCTTGTCGCGTGCCAGGCCCATCACGGTGCGGCGGGTGATGCCGTCAAGGAAGCAGTCGGGCGTCGGCGTGTGGAGGGCGCCGTCCTTCAGGAAGAAGATGTTGGCGCCGGTCGCCTCCGCCACCTGGCCGCGCCAGTCCAGCATCAGCGCATCGCCATAGCCGCGATCGGCGGCAGCGTGCTTTGCCATGGTGCAGATCATGTAGAGGCCCGCCGCCTTCGCCGCCGTCGGCGCGGTATAGGGCGCGGGGCGGCGCCACTTGGCGATGTCGAGACGCACGCCCTTGCGGATCGCCTCCTCGCCGAAATAGGCGCCCCATTCCCAGACGGCAATGGCAAGGTGCGGCTTCGACTTCTGCGCCGCCACGCCCATCTGCTCGCTGCCGCGCCAGGCGACCGGGCGCTGATAGCAGTTCGTCATGCCATTCTTCTGCATGACCTCGATGCAGGCGGCGTCGATCTCCTCTCGCGACCAGGGCAGTTCGAAGCCCAGGATGCGGCCGGAATCGATCAGGCGCTGGCTGTGCTCCGACAGCTTGAAAATCTCGCCATTATAGGCGCGCTGCCCCTCGAACACCGACGAACCGTAATGCAGCGCATGCGTCAGCACATGCACATTCGCTTCGCGCCAAGGCACAAGCTGCCCGTCAAACCAGATCCAGCCGTCGCGGTCGTCAAATGTGGGCTCGGGAAGAGGTTCGTTCGAATTCGTCATGGTCAGGATCACACCCAATGTTTTCTTTTCCGAGAAAATTCTCTGGCGGCGACATAGCAGGGTTTTTGGAGATGCCAAGACTGGGGAAGCCAGCGGGAATTGCCTGTCATTCGCGTGATCATATCGAAAAGAATGGATTTCCGCAAAAGCACGATGGCGAACGGGATGCAGCAATTGACTTTCTTTCCATTCCGGCTCAACGTCTCCTGATCAGGCTAATTGGGGGGATTTTTCTGACCATGGTTTTGCGTTTTCTTATTGCTGTTTCGACAATGCTGATGTCTGCTTGGGCCGTGCCCGCGCAGGTTCCCGCGCCTCTTGCGCCGGAAGCTTCCGAAGTTTCGGGGGAAACGGACCTCTCTCCTGCCGAGATGCCGCTGGACGACGGCAATCCGCAATTGACGAAAAGCGATGTGGATGCGTGGCTGGACGGCTTCCTGCCCTTCGCCATGGCGCGCGGCGATATTGCCGGTGCCGTGGTGGTCGTCGTCCGGGACGGTCAGATCCTGACCGAAAAGGGCTATGGCTATTCCGACGTCGAGGCCGGCACCCCGGTCATTCCCGATGAAACGCTGTTCCGTCCCGGTTCCGTCAGCAAGCTGTTCACCTGGACGGCCGTCATGCAACTGGTCGAAGACGGGCAGCTGGACCTCGACACCGACGTCAATGAATATCTGGATTTCGAGCTTTCTCCTCCTGACGAAACGCCGGTAACACTGCGCAACATCATGACGCACACCGGCGGATTTCAGGAATCGGTGCGCCATCTGATGTCGTCCGACGCGGAAAGCATGCTCCCCCTCGACGAAATGCTGAAGCAGAGCGTGCCGGACCGCATTTTCGAACCGGGCACGACCCCCGCCTATTCCAACTATGCCACTGCCCTGGCCGGCTATATCGTCGGGCGCGTGTCGGGCATGTCGTTCGACGACTATGTCGACCGCAATATCTTCGCGCCCCTGGGAATGACGCGATCCTCGTTCCGCCAGCCGCTGCCAGAACGCCTGAAGCCATTGATGTCGAAGGGCTACCTGTCCGCCGATGCAGATGCAAAGCCGTTCGAATTCGTCGCGCCCGCGCCCGCCGGCAGCCTGTCGGCAACCGGCCATGACATGGCGGCCTTCATGATCGCGCACCTGAACGACGGCGGCCCCCTGCTGTCACCGGAAACAGCGCGCCTGATGCACAATTCGACCTTTACCGCCCTGCCGCCGCTCGATGGCATGGCGCTTGGCTTTTTCGATGACTCGGTGGGCGGTATCCGCGGGATCGGGCATGGCGGCGATACGCAATATTTCCATTCAGACCTGATGCTGTTCCCGGAACAGGACGTCGGTATTTACGTATCGTTCAACAGTAGCGGAAAGAACGGCATTACCGGGCCATTACGCGCGGCGCTGGTATCGGACTTCGCCGAACGCTATTTCGGCAGCGATCCCCTGGGCAATCAACGCGTCGATCCGGAAACGGCGAAGGCGCATGCCCGCCAGATGGTCGGCACCTACGCCTCCAGCCGGGGTTTCCAGACAAACTTCCTGGCCGTCCAGAATTTGTTCGGTCAGGCCAAGGTCGGCCTGACGCCGGAAGGCGGCATTTACGTCGAATCGGCCACGAACGCCGCCGGCAATCCGCGCACCTGGGTGGAAATTGCCCCCTATGTCTGGCGCGACGAACGCAGCGACGAGTATCTGGTCGCGCAGGTCGTCGATGGAGAGGTCGTCCGCTGGTCCACCAATGCCGTCACCGTATATGATCGGGTACCCTGGCACCTGAACAGTTCGTGGATCATGCCGGCCCTGATCGCGGCGCTCGCCATTCTGGTCATCACCGTGATTGCGTGGCCCGCTGGTGTCATTGCCCGCTGGCGGTTCCGCGCGGCGCGTCCCTTCGAGGGCGAGCAGCTGCGCACGTTCCGGGCAACGCGCATCTTCTCTCTGCTCGTATTGCTGGTATCGGCGGGCTGGGCCTATTTCATGTCCACTGCCTTCAGCAATCTGGGCCTGCTGGGCGGGGCGCTCGATCCGCTGCTCTATACGCTGCAGATCGGCTCGATCCTGGCCTATGTCGGGCTGTTCGGCCTCGCCATATGGAACCTGATCCTGGTCTGGACGCACGGCAATAATGGCTGGCTTTCCAAGCTGTGGAGCGTGCTGCTGGTATTTGCCGCCTTCATGTTCGTGTGGGTCGCGTTCAATTTTCACCTGATCGGCTTCGGCACGAAATATTAAGATACCCGAGGAGGAAGATTTTGCAGAAGACCAACTCTCCCATCGCCCGGCGCACCTTCATGGCGGGCGTAGGCGGCGCCGCGCTGGCGTTCCCGATGATCAATCGCAATGCCTATGCGTTCAACCAGTCGACTGAGACCTATTCCAAGCGCGCCATCGACCTGGTCCGCGAAACGCTGGTCATCGACATGCTGGCGCCGCTCTATATTACGCTGGACCCTGCCGCTTATGCGAAGCCGCTGACCGAGAAGGCAAAGGCCGAGTTCAAATCGAGCGGCATTACCGGTTTTCACCACGCCTATGGCCTGGCCGGTTATGAGTCCGTGCTGACCTACATCGCCGGCTGGCAGGGCTATTGCGGCCGATACCCCGACGTGTTCCGCCTGGTCGGCCGCGCCGAGGATCTGGACGAAGCGAAGGCCAGCGGCAAGGCAGCGGTCATTATGGGCGTACAGAACTCCCAGCACTTCCGCCGCGCCGACGACGTGAAGACCTTTTACGAGCTCGGCCAGCGCTGCTCTCAGCTGACCTATAACAGCCAGAACATGATCGGTTCCGGGAGCACGGAGCGCGTGGATGGCGGCGTCAGCGATTTCGGCGTGTCGATCATTGAGGCCATGAACGAGGTCGGCATGCTGGTCGACGTATCGCATTCCGGCGACCAGACCACGCTCGACGCAGTCGAACTGTCGCCAGTCCCCATCGCCTATACCCACAGCAATTGCCGCGCCATTTCCGGCCACCCCCGCACGAAAACGGACGAGGCCATCATCGCGCTGGGCAAGAAGGACGGCGTGATGGGTATTACCGGCGTCCGCAACTTCGTCAGCAAGACCGACCCCACCAATGTCGGCAATATCGTCGATCATATCGACCATGTCGTGAAGCTGACCTCCATCGACAATGTCGGTGTCGGATCGGATGCCGACCTGAATGGATATGATGCCCTGCCGCCCGATCAGGTCGAGGCGCTGAAGGCATCGTACAAAGGCAGCTATGCCTTTCGCGACAAGATCGACATCGACGGCTTTAATCATCCGCGCAAGATGTTCGACCTGACCGAAGAACTTATCCGGCGTAACTACTCTGACGCCAATATCTCGGCCATTCTGGGTGGCAATTTCCGCCGCCTGCTCGGCCAGACCTGGAAATAGGAGCCATCCATGCATATCGGCCGCACTCTCGGGATCGTACTGGCGGGGCTTTGCATGGCGGCCGCGCCGCCGCCGCCTTCGGAGGCTGGGAACGCGGCCATCTATGATATCGTCATCCGCAATGCGCGGGTGCTGGATGGGGCCGGCAATCCGTGGGTTCGCGCCGATGTCGCGATCAAGGGTGGCCGCATAGCGGAAGTAGGGTCGATCGCGGGACGCGGAACGCGGGAAATCGACGCCGGAGAGCGCTATGTCGCCCCAGGCTTCATCGACATGATGGACCAGTCGACATACGCCCTGATGGAAAACGGCCTGGCGGAAAACAAGCTGTTGCAGGGGGTGACCACCGTTATCGCCGGCGAGGGCGGGACGCCGGGCACCGCCGCCGATATCCCATCCTATTTCGGTAAGCTGGAAACGCAGGGAATCTCTGTTAATTTCGGCACCTATTTTTCGTCGACCCAGGCACGGGTAAAGGTGATGGGTGATGGCGCGGGTGAGCCGACAGCAGCGCAGTTGAGCGAGATGCGAAGAGAGGTCGCCGACGCCATGCAGGCCGGTGTCTTTGGCATATCGAGCGCGCTGATTTACGCCCCCAGCAGCTTTCAATCGACGTCTGACCTGATCGCCCTTGCCGGCGAGGTCGGGAAATGCAGCGGCTTTTACGCCACCCATATGCGCGACGAGAGCGCCAAGCTGGTCGAGGCGGTGGATGAGGCGATCGAGATCGGCGAAGAGTCCGGCGTAAAGGTCGAAATTTTCCACCTGAAGGGCGCCTATGCGCCGCTGTGGGGCAAGCTGATGCCGGAGGCGCTGCAGCATGTCGACGAGGCGCGTGCGCGCGGCGTCGACGTGGCAGCCGACCTTTATCCCTATACGGCGGGCGGCACCGGCCTGGAGGTAACGGTCCCGAGCTGGGTCTGGGCCGAAGGCGAGACACGCGGCCTCGAAATGCTGCGCGATCCCGAGGTGCGGGCGCGGGCGAAACAGGAACTCGCCGCCGGGTCCCTGCCCGGATGGTCCAACCTGGTGGAGGCATCCGGCGGGTGGGAGAATGTCCGCCTCGCCAATGCGAATTCCGAGGAATATAATCGCTTCAACGGGCAGAATCTGGCGCAGATCGGCGAAAGCCTGGGCGTGGATCCCACCGACGCCGCATGGGACATCGTGCTGGCGGCTGCGCCTGAAAAACGCGCCTATGCGCTCTATTTCATGATGGACGAGCAGGACATCGAGACCGCGCTGCAGCGGCCGTGGGTCAGCATTGGCAGCGACGCGTCTGCGTCTGTCGAACTGGGCGGCGTCGATGGTCTCGGCCTGCCACATCCGCGCGCCTATGGCACCTTCCCCCGTGTGATCACCGAATATGTGCAGAAGCGCAATGTACTGACGCTGGAGAACGCCGTTCGCAAGATGACAGGCTGGCCGGCGCAGCGCATGGGCCTCAGCGATCGCGGACTGGTGCGCCAGGGTATGCGCGCCGACCTGATCCTGCTGGACCTCGACCGCCTGGACGAGGGCGCGACGTGGGAACAGCCTACGGCACTGCCGCAGGGGATCGACACGGTGATCGTGAACGGCGTGCTGACCATCGACGGCGGAGAGCACACGGGCGCCCGCAGCGGCATGGTGCTGCGCCACCAATGCCCGCTGCCGGAAAGCACCACGGCTAGCGCGGGGTAATCGCCGCTCGCGACATTCGTCAGGCGCGAGATTGATCGGTTCCGCTGAGGTCGCACTTGGTGGTTCCGATAGCCTTATGGTTCCCGGGAGGATCGCGCGCGCCCTGAAACGGGGTGGCGCGGCTGCTGGCCCTGCCCGCCGCCAAGGCACTGAAGGGGCGATCTTCGCTCAATAGACATTTTGCAGCACGCCAGCGGTGCCGTCAGCGGGTCACGTGCCCATCATGCAGGCGCGCAGCAACAGCCAAATGTCTCGCCAGCGTCGGGGACGTCTGCTGACCGAATGCCTATCCAATCAGCTGAGCGCGGCGCCAGAACCCGGCGTCTCGCGCTACGCCATCGGCACATGCTTCGCCCCCGCAGCCCGAAAGAAAAAGGCGGCGGGACATTTCTGTCCCACCGCCTGAAAACGGAAACGCAGTCCTCCTGATCAAGATTGGCTGCGCCCCTTATGGTGTACGTGCTACTAGAACGTGCCCCGGACACCCACATAGAATTTGCGGCCGATGACATCGTAGATGCCGGCATTGGTCGCCGAGTTGGAGATGAAGGTGGACGGAACCAGCGGCGGATCGCGATCGAACAGATTGTCGATACCGCCGTACAATTCGACTTCGTGTCCGACCATGTCGGCAAGGTCATATTTTGCCGAAATGTCGACATAGGAGACGTCGCCGATATTATTGTCGGCGTCGGACAGGTCCTCCGGGCCGAACTGATTATTGTACTTTCCCTCGGATATATAGCGGAGCTGGGCATAAACGCCCCACATATCCGCGTCATAGCCAGCACTGAACGTGGCGCGTAGGTCGGGAAGCCCGCCTACGTTTTCACCACCGACTTCGCCGGCAACGTCTTCGGCTACGCCGCCCGTCGGGGCTATCTTCTTGCTGATAAGATAGCTACCGATGGCGCCCAGATTGATCCGGCCGGCACCAAGGTTCGTCGTATATCGAGCCTCAACATCGACGCCTTCTACCTCGAAGGTACCGAGGTTCAGGTTCTGGCTGGGAATTCTGACGATACTCTGATCAGCGCCAAACTGGATATTGTCACACAGGGCAGTTTCCCCAGCGAAACACCGATTAACCACTGATTGCGGTCCGAGAGGGCTGATGGCGTCATCAAGATCGATATTATACCAGTCAACGGACGTTCTCAGGCCCCCGACAGTCAGGACAGCACCAAGCGTTTTCGTCAGCGCAGACTCTTCGGTCAGGTTTCGATTGCCGACGGTTGGCGTTTCGATGAATTCTTCCTCACCAGTGAAAGGATTGGTGATTGTCGAAAACAGTAGAATTGATTCGACGAAGGACTCACCAATACTGGGCGCCCGAATGTCGCGTGAGATCGTGCCGCGGAAACGCAGAATGTCGATAGGCGAATAGGTGAGGCCCACCTTCCACGTTTCAACGCCACCGACCGTGCTGTAATCGGTATATCGGCCGGCGGCATTCAGTTCGAGGCTCTGGTCGCCGGAAAGCAACGGAACGCCAAGCTCACCATAGACTTCCTTGACGTCGAACTTGCCCCTCAATGGCTGCGCGTTCACGATGCCGAAGCTGCTGCTTTCGTTCAGTGCGCTGACCTCGCGATCAAGAGATTCATCACGATATTCTGCACCGAAGGAGGCCAAAACCGGCCCAGCCCAATTGGTGAAGAGTTCACCGCTGACGTTCGCAGAAGCGATATACTGGTTGATTTCCGTATAGGATTCGCCGCGGCCGGTTACATAACCGAGAGCCGCAGCGCTAGGCGATCCCTGGCCAAACAGATTGATCGGAACGCAGCCTGGCGCGCCGTTGGCTCCACCAAGATTTGCACGACAGACGATGTCGCCTGAGTTCGGATCCACCACAGCATCCGCCGCCAGGCGAAGGCGCGGCGGGATCAGGTTATTGATCTGGTCGTTTTCATACCTGTTCTGACCGTAGACGCCGGACACGTCCCACGTCCACAAATCGCCAATTTCGCCCTCCACACCTACGACGGCGCGGAAATTGCGGTTCTTTGATATCGACGTAATCGGCCCCACCTCGGAGAAAGTCCGGAACAGTGCGAAGGGCGTGTCCAGCGCCGCGACGTCGTCCGGCAGATAGGGATTGTCAGGCTGGATGGTGACGCCACCGAGGGAGAAGCCGTCAATCAGCGCGCCCTCCGTTTCCGACTGGGCATAGCTGAGTTCCGAGAAAACTCGCACTCCGCCACCGACATCATATTCGGCTGCAGCCAATACGTTGAAGCGCTCGACAGGGATGAATAGGGCCGTGTTGTCGCCAAGGCGGGAACCGCTGCCACCAAGCATGAAGTTGCCGCCAATAACGCCAAGTTCGCGATCGCGAGCCGTGCCGTCCGGGAAGAATTCCAGATTACCGGCAGCGCCACCCGGCAAGGTCACGCCGTTGGGCGACCCAACGAACAATACGGCATCTTTCGCGAAGATGAATGCCGGAATACCATCGTCTGGCCCCGTATTATCGGGGTTAACAAAACGCACCGGGCTTTCGCGCTGCCATTTGCGGTCTTTTCCGAAGGGGATACCCGTATTCTTGTTGTAGTCCGCAGCGACGAGGAGATGCCCCTGTCCACCGCCGAGATCGGCGCCATAGGCGGCGGCGAGACGATAATCGTTCGCGTCATTTTCGTCCGTCTGGCCGTATTGGGCGTTAAACTTAAAGCCTTCGAGCTCGGTATCGTAGATCAGGTTGACAACACCCGATACAGCGTCCGAACCGTAGGCCGCGGACGCACCGCCGGTGACGACCTCGACCCGGGCGATCGCCAGCGACGGCACGGAATTCAGGTCGACGTTTGCAAATTCATCGAAAGGCGTGCCGCGACGGCCATTCAGCAAGACGAGATTGCGGTTAGTACCGAGGCCACGCAGATCGACGGCGTTGACGCCGTTCTGGCGGCTGTTCAGTTTTGATGATGACGGTGTCAGGGTGCCGGTAAAGGCAGGCAGTTCGTTGATGATGTTGGCGACGTTGGTGGCGCCGCGATCCTCGAGCAGTTCCTCGCCCACGACGGAAACCGGGGTCGGCGCTTCGAAGCCGGAGCTGCGAAGGCGTGTGCCGGTAACCACGATCGTTTCCGGAGCTGCGAGATCCTCCGTATTTTCCGGAAGCTCGTCCCCCGACGGCGTCTGCGCGATTGCTGGCTGAGCGAACGCGATCAGCGCGGCCCCCGCCATCAGGCTACCAACATAACGACTTTTCATCACCCATTCTCCCTTTGAAATTGCGGGCGTTGATTCAACGAATCGAGGCTTGCCCAACTGGCCTCCACAAAATCTGTCGGCGCTGATCCTGAAACGCAATTTTTCTCTGATCAGCGAATTATTCCCCGAAAGGTCCTATCTGTCTAGAGGGGTCCGCTTAGTAAACCCGTCTCGCCGCGCTGGGCGCGGAACCCTTTGCCGCTGTGGCATTGGCGCCACAGGGTCACCCCCGATGGGGTGGGCGGTGATGACGCATTAACCGGCCTGTTCGCGCACCTCGACCGACCCGGCGGGCAAGGACCCGGCGCCGCGCTCCTCGCCATTCACAAGAACCGTGACGGACGGCTGGTCGCCTGCGAATGGATCCCGCTGTTCGACGATGACGGTGACCGCAGCCTGACGATCGTCGGACCATGTTCCGACGCCAGTTATGCTGCCCCAGTTTTCGGTCGTCTGCAGAATGCTGGGAACCAGCGTCAGCGTGCCCTCGGCCAGGCCGTCTATCTGGACAGTCCCGGTTGGCGCTGCGGCACCGGCATCCTGCGCCACTCGGATATCAACCGTCATGCCATTGTCCACGGTGGCGCCGGTCGCCGTCAGAGAGCGGGTCACGTCGAAATTCATCGCGCGGGCGGGCTCGTGCGGGGAACGAAACAGCGCCTTCCCCCTCGGAGCGGCGCTGACCATCTCGCCATCCAGCGCGATGGCGCCATTCACCAGAACCGCCTCGATCCCCTGTGGCGGTTTCACGGGTTCCGCGGTGGTCGAACCGTCGATGATGGTTTCGGGATCGAAAAGCACAACGTCCGCAATCATTCCCGGCAGCAGATATCCGCGCTCCGTCAAGCCGATCATGGTCGCGGGCAAGGCTGTCATCTTGCGCACCGCCTCTGGCCAGCTGACCAATTGCTTTTCGCGAACATAGCGGCCCAGAAAGCGGGGGAACGCGCCCCATTGGCGCGGGTGACCGGTCAGTGCGCCACTGGCGCCGCAGTCGCAGGAAACAGCCGTCAGCGGATGGCTGACGATTGCCTCCTGATCCGCCTCCGTGCCGAAGCGCAGCAGCACCCGCCGTTCCCCCGCTTCGAGCAGGCGCATGATTGCCTCCCCCGGGGAAACACCGCCCATTTCCTCTATCGCGTCCGTCAGTTCCTGCTGACGCGCCGCCAGATAGACGCCGCCGGGGCCGCCCCACCGCGTTTCAAGCTGCTCATTGGTTTCGGCATCGATGCGGGCGCGCAGCTCAGGATCCTTGAAGCGGGCCAGCATGGCCTCTTCGCCGCCCTCCTGCGCCCAGGCCGGAATGGTCAGCTGGTGCAGGCTGGTCGACCCGAACGTATAGGGATAGGCATCCATGCCGACGGTAAGGCCGCGTTTCGCACCATCGGTCGCGAGCGCCAGTGCTGCATCGCTCTTGCCCTGGTCGCCCCCCTGTAATTTCATGTGGGTGATAACCGGCATGACGCCAGCGGTCTCGCCGATCTCCACCGTCTCCTCCATACCCGCCATGGAGCTGTACCCATTGCCGGGATAGACCCGCTCGTGATTGGTGAACTGGGTACGCCAGGGCGCCGCGGCACCAGTTACGGCCGCGACCTCCTCCGTGCTTGCCCAAAAGCCGGGCTTGTAGTCGAGGCCGGCGGACAGGCCGAATGCGCCGGCGCGCATACCCTCCTCTACCAGGGTCTTCATCTGCTCGATCTCTTCGGGCGTCGCGCGGCGGTCGTCCATGCCCACCGTTTCCTGCCAGACGCTGTTGAAGCCCAGATAGGCGCCATAATTGATGCCCGAAGGCGTGCGGATCTGTCGGGAGAAATCGAGCGGCCCGCCGCCATCCGGATTGACGATGGCGGTCGTGATTCCCTGCACCAGTAGATTCACCGGCACGGCGTAGGATTCGCGGACGGAATGATCATGCACGCTGACGAAACCAGGAGTGACATAAAGGCCGCTGGCATCGCGTTCCGTGGCGGCTGTCGCGGCGGACAGGTCGCCGATCGCCATGATGCGATCGCCGGTAATGCCCACGTCCGCACGCCGCCCCTCCGTGCCCGTGCCATCGAGGACGGTGCCGCCACGAATGATCACATCGTAATCCGCCGCCATGGCCAGCGTCGACATGCCGATTGCCATCGCCGCGCTGGCGACCTTCAGGAAACTGTTTGCCATCCCCTTACCCCTCCACTCTTCGACCCATTCGGCGCCGCATGGACGCCGCCCAAAATTCTTCCCGTCGCGGCGCTGCGCATCCCCCGCGTCAGCCGCCCCGCATATGCGGCTATGCGGCACCCTCAGGCCGCGTGTGCCGTTCCGCGGCGGTCCTTCAGCAAGCGCCACAGACCGACGGTGACAACAGGGAGCACCAGGATCGCCAGCATGATGTAGCCAAAGGCGACATAGCCGGAGGCGATCAGATCAATGAGGCCGACACTGACGGCGAAATAGCCGGATCCGGCCAAAAGAACGATGCCGACAAGGAAACGCTTGCCCGGCCCGTACGCATGGCCCCGCAATTTCACGGCTTCGGAAATGCGTTCGTGCAGGGCGTTGACGGCACCAACGCCGGTTTCCAGCAAGGCGATGAAGATCATCAGCTGAAAACAGATGGCGAACCACGGCATGTTGAGGCGCTGGATCAAAAAGTCGGAAGGAACCGCGATATCCAGGATCTGTGGATAATAGGCTGTCATGCAGACGAAGAAGATGATCGCCGGCAGCATCGCCATCGGCCCGGCGAGCATACCCGCCACAACTGCATCGCGGGTGCCGCGCATGTGCCGTACGAAGGGCAGCACCGCGACCGCCGCAACGACATTATAGCTGGCATAGGTAAAGCCGCCGGTGACCCAGTCGCCGACCGGGGGCGCCTCGAACTGCGGCGGGATCAGATCGCCGAATGCCATGATCGCGAATATCAGGAAGAACGCATAGACGAGATAAAGAAGCGACGACGTCACCTTGAACATGCGTTCGGCGAGGTCATTGCCGAAACTGGTGACGCCGGCGATCAGCAGCAGCAGCAATCCCGATCCGAGGATGAGGGGAAAATCGAACACAGCCGCGCCGATTTCGCCGGCGGCGGCGGACATGACCGCCAGGATCAGGATGAGGAAGAGGAGGTACATCACCTCGAACACCACCCAGCCAGGACCAAGCAGCATCTTGAAAAGCGTACGGTAATCATATGCCGCGAAGCGCTGGGCCATCGCAAAGGCGATGGCGCAGACAACGCTCCACAGCGCCATTGATATCAGCATACCATAGAGGCCGCCCGACGGGCCGGCCCCCATGAAGAATTCCACAAGCTCTCTCCCGGTGGCATATCCACCACCGACGACCACAGCCTTGAACGCCAGTCCTGGTAGAATCAGGCGTTGAAAGACGTTCCCCGAGCCTGCGTCTGTGCGGCTCATCCGTTAAGGCAGCTATCGACGAGAGCGGAGAATTTGGCGCCGCCCCGGATGGGGTCGGCGACCGGCATGCCGAGCGCTTCGCTTTCCTGCTTCATGTAATTCTCCGCCTCTTCTTCTGTCAGGCGCGACGTATTCACGCTGATGCCCGCGCACCGTGCGTTGGGATTGGTGCGTCGCGCAAGCGTCAGCGTCAGGTCGATCGTCTCCTGAAGGCCGGGCAGCGCATATCCCGGCACGCCGAGCACGCCATCGCGTGACGGATCGTGGCAAACGACAATCACGTCAGGCTGACTGCCATGCAGCAGGCCGAGCGAAACGCCCGAATAGGCCGGATGGAACAGCGACCCCTGCCCTTCGACCACGTCCCAATGTTCGGCGTCCGCATCCGGGCTCAGCACCTCTGCGGCGCCCGCCAGGAAGTCGGAGACGACGGCGTCGATGGGGATACCCTCGCCCGCGATCATGATGCCGGTCTGTCCGGTCGCGCGGAAATCGCAGGCGATGCCGCGATCCGCAATGTCACGCGCCAATGCCAGCGCTGTGTATTTCTTGCCCAGTGCACAATCGGTTCCGACCGTCAGGATGCGCTTGCCCGACCGGGGGCGTCCCGTACCCACGGGCAGCTTTTTCGGCGGCACGCGGACATCGATCAGCCTGCGGCCAAGGCGGTCGGCCAGCGCTTTCAGTTCGGGATAGTCCGACAGGCGGCTGTGCATGCCGCTGATAAGGTCGAGACCTGCCTCCAGCGCCTCCTGAAGCGCAACCATCCAGCTGTCGGGAATGAAACCGCCCGGATTCGCCACGCCGATGATCATCGAGCGCGCGCCGGCAACCGCCGCTTCGGCCGGGTTCATCGGCGGCAGGCCGGTGCTGACCGAACCGGCGGGGAGAACATATTCGCCGACGCACTTTTCGTTCGCCCAGTCGCGCAAGCCGTAAGCGGTCTTCGCATAGCCCTGCTCGGTGCAATCGCCGAGGAACAGGAGATAGGGCAGCGGCAGCGTCAGCATGACAGTGCCCTTTTCAGGCGTTTCCGCCGGTGCAGCGACGCGGGGGGAGATGGTGTCTGCCATGGTTTATGCGCCTTTACCCAAGAGGGTTGCTGAATGATCCCGATAGTGGAGCGGCCCCGACATTGCAGACAAGGGCGACGTCGCCCTGCCCCCGGCCACTGAAGAACGCATACTCGTCATCTATTTTACTTCCCCTTGTGCGCGACCTGCCAACCGAACTGCGTCACCCAAAACGCATCCTGCAATGTCACAGCAAATTCTCTTATCAGGATCATTATGTCTCTATTTGGCAGGTGTCAAACCGGATGTGCGTTTTCGGTTGCGCCTGGGAGCCGATTTCCTTGCGCTCGCCTCAGGCATTCCTGCCGGAGCCCCAGACGTCCAGTCCGCAGGACACCTTCCCGTCCGAATAGACGAGGCCTGGCTTGCGGTCTTCCTTCAGGAATATGGGACCGTCCAGATCGACAATCTTGCAATATTGGCCGAGGATATAGGCCGGCGCCATGGCGAGGCTGGTGCCGACCATATTGCCGACCATTACGCCCAGGCCATGCCGTTCCGCCGCGCGCGCCATGGCGAGCCCCTCTGTCAGGCCGCCACATTTATCGAGCTTGATGTTGATGACATCGAATAAGCCGACCATGCCCGCCACATCGGCAAGGCTAAGGACGCTTTCATCGGCGGCGAGCGGGATGGGGCTCTTGAACCCTTTCAGATCCTCTTCGCGCCCGCGCTTCAGCGGCTGTTCGAGGAGGTCGACCTTATTATCGACGAGAACCTGAACCAGCGCATCCAACCCGGAACGATCATAGCCCTGATTGGCATCGACGCCGATCCAGGCGTCGGGGCGGGCGGCCCGGACGGCGGCAACGCGTTCTGCATCCACATCGGCTTCACCGGTCAGCTTTAGTTTCAAGGAGCGGGCGTGATCGAACGCAAGCGCGCCCTTTGCCATCGTCTCCGGCGATTCCGCGCCGAGGGTAAAGGTGGTAATCAGCGGCTTGGGTTCGGGCGAGGACGCCAGCTGCCACACGGGCCTGCCGGCCTTTTTGGCTTCCAGTTCCCAATAGGCCGCGTCGATGGCGTTGCGCGCGCCGCTGGGCGGCAACAGCGCCTGCAGGTCGTGCCGGTCGGCACCCGCCTCGATCGCCGGACGTACGCGCTCGATCATTTCCATCATATTGGCGGCGTCGTCGTTCAGATAATAGGCACCGGACGCTTCGCCGCGCCCGCTATGGCCGTCCTGCTCCAGCGTGACCACGACGACTTCTGCGGTTTCAAACACGAAACCCGAGATGCGGAACGGCGCCGCCAGGTCGAGCTTTTCGACGGTCGCGGACAAGGTGATTTTCGACATGCCAATAGTCTCCGAATTTCGATGCTCAAAAGATGTTGATCGCCATAAGCCAATCGCCCTGCACGACCGGGGCCGTACAGGGCGAAGGAAATCATTGATCCAGGGTTTTGCGGTTAAACACCACTCAGCCTCAGAACCCCGGATCCAATTACCGTCAGAAGTTCACCTTGGTGCTGACGGTGTAGTAGGTTCCGTAAATGTCGTAGAGAGCAGGCGCGACAGTCGAAAGCGGGGCGTTCACGTCGAAAACATTGTTGACGTTGAACGCGACCCGGAACTCGTCGCTGACCTTGAACCGCAGGCCGAGATCGACATAAGTCCTTGAATCGACACTGTTGTTCACGAGCGGCGTTGCACTGGCGGCTTCGAATCTGTGCACACCGCCATCAACGTAGCGGACACGAACGTCACCACCGACATTATCGTCATCGTAGCCCAGGCTGACATTCGCACGCCATTCGGGGATGGCGAAGCTTCCGCCCGCGCCCACAAGACCGGCGCTATCAACGCGTGCTACACCATCTTCGAAAACGAATTTGTCGATGTAGGTTGCGACGCCCCGCACGCGCACATTACCATTGCCCAGCGGACGAACATAAGACGCCTCGAAGTCGATGCCGCTCGTCTGGAAGGTTGCGATATTCTGCTGGTTCGCAAAGATCGTGGTGATCGTGCCATTGCCATCGCGTTCGATGTTGTCGCAGGCGACCTGATTGCCCGCCGCACAGGATATAACCGTATTGTCCCGTCCGAGGGCAAAGATCGCGTTGCCGATGTCGATGTCGTAATAGTCTACCGACAGGTTGAACCCCGGCAGGAACGACGGCGTGATGGACGTGCCGAAGGTAAGCGTGTTGCTGACCTCTGGAACCAGATCAATGTTTCCGCCTGTATAGGTCTCTACCTGCGTCGGGTTTTCCTCATAGCCCGGGCCGAGGTTAGCACCCGGGATACTTCGATCGTCCGCGACCGAGCCCAAGTTAAGCGAACGGTTTCCGAATAGCTCCCCCGTACTGGGCGCGCGGATGTCGCGTGAGCGCGTAACGCGCAGCAGGATATCGTTGAACAGACGGGCCGTTCCGCCCAGCTTCCACGACCAGATACCGCCACTCTGGCTATAGTCGGAATAGCGGGCAGCGCCGTTGAAATCGAGGGCGACCGTATCGACAACGTCAAGCAGCGGCAGGGCGGCTTCCACGAACCCTTCCTGGACGTCGATCTGACCCTCTACCGGCGTGTTGTAGACGGGAAGTCCAAAACCACCGGCCTGCGCTTCGGCACTCAAGGCGCCCGTAACTTCGTTCCAGCGCGATTCAAAACCAACGGCCATCGTCAACGGACCAGCCCAAAGGTCTAATATATCGCCCTGAACCTGAATGCCCATCGAATCTAGCTTGGTTGTCCCGGTAGTGCCCTGCGTACCAGTGGTATAATCAATGCCTTCCTGGGAAATATTCCCCACACCGAAAGGATTAATGGGAACACAGGCGGGATCGTCATTGCCCGGGTTTGCGTCCGCATTGATGGCGCAGACGATCTGGCCACCCGAAGAAACCGCATTAATCGCGTTGGCGAAGTTCCCTGCAAGACGAGTGTTGGCTAGTTCCTGATCGGTATCGACTTCGCCATGGCTGAAATAGGCGCTGTACTGAAAGCCCCGGCCAAACTCGCCATCAATGCCGATGGCGGCCTCCATATTCTCGCGCACACTGTCGAACATCAGAGAATAAGGCCCCGCGAAGTAGCGGCTGAACGTGAACTGATCTTCGCCCGCCGCTGCAAGCTGATTGCGGATACCCTGCGAAAGGAAGGGATTGTCCGCGTCGATGGTAAGCGGGGGGATCGTGATGTCGGGAATGAACGGATACGCGGATTCTGCACGACCATAGGTTCCGTCAACCCAAACCGTGGCGCTGCCAACATCGTAGCTGAGGCGTGCATAACTGCTAATGCGCTCGAATGGTGTGGAGGCATAAATGGTGTCATACAGGCTGATACCGTCACGGCCCCCAATACCGCGCGCGTTCGGGCCGTCGAAGGGCCGAAGGCTGCCATCGGGATTGAAGGTCTGGCCGGCGAGGGCGCCCGAGGTGATAACGCCGCCAAGGCTGGTATTCGGAGTGTTTACGTCCTCAACCAATTCCACGCCTGTGCCGTCGGCCGTCGGCACGATGCCCGTGCTACCGAGGTTCGGACGGGAATTACGGTCTGAAATCCCCTCGTCCTTCAAATATTCGGCACCGATCAGGAAGTGGCCGCGCCCATCCGCGAAAGACGTGCCAAAGCTGCCGTCGAAGCCATAGCGGAAAGCATCACCACGTGACGCAAGACCGGCGTTCGCGCCGAGGGATACGCCCTCAAGATCCTCGTTGAGGATGATGTTCACGACGCCTGCGACAGCATCGGAACCCCAGGCAGCCGATGCGCCGCCGGTGACGACGTCGACACGGCTGATCAGGTTGGTGGGGATATAGTTGAGGTTATTGTCGCCAACGAAGCGGCGACCGTTCAGCAGCGTAAGCGTACGGGCGGTGCCGAGACCGCGGAGATCGACAGGCGCCGTGCCGCTGCTCGTATTGCCGCCGGAAACCTGCGGCGTCACCGTCTGCCGGAACTGCGGCTGGTCGTTCAGGACCTGCTGAATGTTCGGGCGCGCACCCTGCTGCAGGACATCACCGCCGAGAACCACAGTCGGCGTCGGAAGGTCGAAGCCATCACGTTGAATACGCGATCCCGTAACAATGATGGTTCTGTTTGTCGAAGCCTCAGAGGCGACGCCATCATCATCGTTCGGTTCGGCGGGCAGTGCCTGTGCGAAGGTGGCGGTCGATGCGAGTAGTGCGATCGACATGGCGACCATGCTGGAACCCGAAGAAACCCGGCGCCCCATCTGCGAAATTACGTTTCTCATGTGTTTTCCCCCTACGGAAACTTTGGAAATAACGTCCACATTCGTTCACACAAACTGGCTTGAGACTCCACGCCTTCTCATTTCAGGATCGGATTCTCTTAAGCCGCTGATTGCATGTTTCTCTAGGCCTTTCAATATCCAGCGGCTGACCGCACGATCCGCCTGCCCCTTGCGAGAAGCGTTTTGCCGCGCTGCATCAAACTTAAAGGTGCTCCGCCAGCGAGGGCGAGATGCCCTTGCGATAAGATAAATTTAACTTATTTTTCAGAAGGTAAAGTGGATAGTCTCGCTTCGTCATCATTTCGCTGTAAACAGGCTGCAATGCGTTAGTAGCTATTCGCCCCGGCAGAGCCGCCGCAGTGCACAGGGTACAGAATTGCCGGACGCTGTGCCTTATTTGACACACCGTCGCCCTTCTGCCAGTGCATCCTCAACGGAGAATCCTTGATCGCTGAAGAGAGGGACGTGGGAATATGCGTACAAGAAGTGGGAAGAGAATGACGACAGCCGGTTTCTGTCGCGGAATGGCAAGCCCGCTGGCCGTTGCCCTTGCGACATTGATGATCACGCCGGGTGCGGCGCTGGCGGCACAGCCTGCCACCGAGACAGCGGTCGCGGAGGTCGATGCAACGCGGCTGGCGCAGCTGCCGGCGTTTATCGACACGATGGTCGCCGACCAGCTGGAGAATAGCGAAGTCGCGGGCGCGGTTGTTTCGGTCGTGAACGATGGCGAAGTGATTTTCAACAAGGGCTATGGCTATCAGAACATCGAGGCGGGCACGCCGGTAAATCCGGACGCGACGCTGTTCCGCCCAGGTTCGGTGTCGAAGCTGTTCGCGTGGACCGCGCTGATGCAGCAGGTCGAGCAGGGGAAGGTCGATCTGGACGCGGACATAAACGAATATATCGATTTCGAAATCCCGCGTAACGGATTTGAGCCGATCACCGTCCGCAACCTGTTTTCCCACACGCCGGGGATGAGCGACGTCGGCGGCATCATCGTACGCGATCCCAAGGACGTTCTGGAATTCGAGGAGTGGATCAAGGCGCGCGTGCCGCGGCGCGTCTGGGCGCCCGGCGTTGAAACCGCCTATTCCAATTATGGATCGGCCATCGCCGGTTATATCGTGCAGCGCGTATCGGGAGAATCGTTCGAGGATTACGTCGAACGTCACATCTTCCAGCCCCTGGGCATGGACAACACCACCGTTCGCGAACCATTTGACACGCCCGAAATGAAGGCCAATCTGGCGACCGGCTATCGGGTGGAAGACGGCAAGATGATCCCGCAGGATCCCGAATATGTCGGCAATATCCTGCCGGCCGGCTCATCCTCCTCAACCGGTGCCGACATGGCGAAGTTCATGATGGCGATGGTGAACGGCGGTGAGTTGAACGGCAACCGCATCCTGCAGCCGGAAACCGTGCAGATGATGCAGGGCAATCTGTCCAGCTTTACCGATAATCTGCCGGGCATGGCCTATGGCTTCATGGTGTACCGCGATGAAGGACCGCGCCTGATCGGCCATGGCGGAAATACCGGCGATTTCCACTCGGATCTGGTCATCGCACCGGATCTGGACCTGGGCTATTTCATCTCGATGACGGGCGGCGAGGGCAGTTCCGAGGCGCGGACCGTGCTGAAGCGCGCGATCGAGGGCTTCCTGTTCCCGCAACAGCCCGCCCCGCGCTGGGACGGCGAAGAGGAAACGGCGCCGCTTGGCAGGTACCGGTCGAACCGCCGGGATTTCGGCCGGCCCGTCAATCCCGAATATGATACGATCGTCACCTCGCTGGGCGAGGGCCGTATCGAGATCAAGGGCTATGACGACACCAGCACGTGGGAGCGTATCGGCCCGCATTTGTATGAAAAGGTGACGGATGTGCCAGAAGGCGGACCCTATGACCGCGTCGAGTTCTACGACACGCCGCGCGGCCCGCGCATGGCCTATGGGTCGTCACCCTATACGGCGTATCATTACGTAGATTCCGAGGAATAAGGGTACAGGGAATCAAGGGCAGCGCACCGGCCAGTCCGGGCGCTGCCTTTTTCTATTCAGCTTCTTGGAATTCGCACCTATTCGCGAAAGCCTGGGTCGATGCGGTCCAGCTTCCTGAGAAGTGCGGGCCAGGCGAGCATCTGGCTGACGGCGGCCATGCCCTGCGGTGCGGTTTGCTCGGCTACCTTTTCGGGCGTGCCCTGCGGCGGCGTGTTCAGATTTTCGCGGCCCGCCGACAGCATGTAGACCTGCGCCTCGCACGCCCGTTCCAGGAAATACATGCGCAGAAACGCGTCGGCGACCGACTCGCCCACCGTCAGCGTGCCGTGATTGCGCAGGATCATCGCGTGCTTGTCGCCCATATCCTCGACCAGGCGCGCGCGCTCCTCCATCTCCGTCGCGATGCCCTCATAGTGATGATAGGCGATGCCATGGCGGGCGATCATGCCGGTCTGGGTGTGCGGCAACAGGCCGAATTCCATGGCGCTGACCGCCTGTCCATGCGGTGTGTGCAGGTGGAGCACGGCGCGCGCATCCTCCCGCGCCATGTGGATGGCGGAATGTATCACGAAGCCGGCAGGATTGGTCATGTAGGGCGTGTCGATCACCGGATGCCCCTCCATGTCTATCTTCACGAGAGAGGAGGCGGTAATCTCCTCGAACATCAGATTATAGGGGTTGATCAGGAAATGATGTTCCGGCCCCGGCACGCGCGCCGACAGATGCGTGAAGATCAGATCGTCCCAGCCATAATGCGCCACCAGTCGGTAGGCGGCGGCCAGATCGACGCGGATCGCCCATTCCTCTTCGGATAGCTGCGAACGTAGATCCGCGTGCGGTTTCAACTGCGTGGCCATTTCATCCTCCCAGATGCATCAATGTCGACGCCGGAATTTGCCCGCGCCCATGCCTTTCGGGATGATATAGCAATATCTGCCGCCATGCGCCCCTCTCTTCCGGGGGGGGGAAGCGGCAAGGCGCCGTCAGAAGCCGTAGACCAGGCTGGCACGGGTGATGGTGTCGGTTTTCTGACGCCCCTCGGGCGGATCTGTTTCGTGCAGCACGTCATAGCTGAGGCGGGCGGAAAGGTCGCCGAAGATGGTCGTGGTGATCGCCGTCTTTGAATAAAGGCTGCTATTCTCACCGGACAGCAGGAACCCGGCGCTTTCGGTAAGGCGCAGATCGGACGAAAGTTTCCAGTCGATATCCGTGCGCCCCAGAAGATCGACGCGGCTGAGATCGCCGCCATCGGTGAACTGCGTCTGACGGGCGGCGGGGCCACCCTCCAGCGTCCATTGGAAATTTCCTGTATCCGCAAGGCGATAGCCGATGCCCAGCGATTCGGTGAAACGACTGTCGATGCCGGAAAAACGATCCCGCTCGAAACTGAGAAGACCGAAAGAGAAGAAGAAGGAACCGCCGAAATCACGGCGCCCGGTATAGCCGGCATAGATCCGCTCTCGCCGCGTCTGGCCGTTCGATTTCAGATAATCGAACTGCACGTTGATATCATGTTCCCAGGCCAGGCTGCGCTTTGACAAGGCAAGCGATGCGTTGCCGCCAATCTCCCTGGTGTTGCCGGTGGAATAGGTGCCGCCGACGCCGCCTTGCCCGGCCCAACCGTCGAGAAAGGACTGGCTGGCGAGCCGCTCTCTTTCCGCCTGCGTTTCCTCCGCGACCAGACTGGCGACCAACTGATCGATCTCTTCCGACGAAGATGCTGCCGCACGTTTCGCCACCTTTGCAACCGTCGCCCGTTCGGCCGACGACGCAGAACGAATCATCTGCTCGATCGGCTGCGGAATCGGATCGGCATGGGCGGGCAGTGCAACTGTTACCGAAGCAAGCAAGGCGAAAGGCAGGCGTAGCAATTGTCTATCCAAATTCGTGTCGGTTTCGCGAGGCCCGCACCTAACAGGGCGGCCCGCCATTTGTCAGGGGCAAAGACCCAGATACCGACGGATTTCATGCGGTGTCACCCCCTCCGCGCGCAACGCCGCCAAGGGTTTGGCACCATTTCGCTTCGCCAGCCGCTCGCCATCGTCGCCCCTTATCAGGGCATGATGATGATAGCGCGGTTCGGACAGGCCCAGCAGTCCCTGAAGCACGCGATGCACATGCGTCGAGGGCAGGAGGTCGGTGCCACGGACAATGTCCGTCACCCCCTGATCGGCATCGTCGACGGTGCAGGCGAGATGATAGCTGGTACCGGCATCCTTGCGGGCGATGACGACATCGCCGAGCAAGGCGGGATCGACGCTGATCTTTTCGCCATTATCATCGAAACTCAGCGCGCCTGTGCGGGACGCCGCCTTTGCCGCGTCGAGCCGCCAGGTATGCGCGTCCTTCCGCATGCGTGCATCGCGCAAAATCGGGTCAAGGGCTCGGCAGGTTCCTGGATAAAGGACGCCATCCGGCCCGTGCGGGGCGGCAACGGCAGCGGCGATGTCCTTTCGCGTGCAGAAGCAGGGATAGGCGACATCAAGGTCGATCAGGCGCTGCAAGGCATCGTCGTAGAGCGCGCGCCGCTGCGACTGGTGCAGGACGGGGCCGTCCCATTGCAGGCCCAGCCATTGCAGGTCCACCAGAATGGCATCGACGAATTCGGGGCGGGATCGCCCCTCGTCAATATCCTCGATCCGCAACAGGAACACGCCTCCCCGCGACCGCGCGAAATCATGGGCGCGAATTGCCGAGGCGGCATGTCCCAGATGCAGCAACCCCGTCGGCGAGGGTGCGAACCTGCCGACGGTCGCACTCATGAAATGCGGCCCCCGGACGCACGGCGCTTGACGGAAGAATCGGGATTTGGTGTCATGCGCCCGTCATAGGGGCGGTTTACGGGGCGCTCCAGAGATAGAGGGCAGGCACAAGGTCTGGTGCATGCTTTCCTTGGGGACCGCCATCTCTTGTTGGTCCTTGTGAGACGGGAAGGACCATCGCATCCGACCTTCGCCTGACGGCGAGGGAGAGCGGGTCGTGTTGCATGCCAAACGGATCGAGGACCGGGTCGAACCGCTGGAGGCGTGTCCCGCCCTGGTGCTGAACGCGGATTATACGCCGCTCAGCTATTACCCGCTCAGCCTGTGGAACTGGCAGACGGCGATAAAATCCGTCTTTCTGGATCGTGTCGCGGTGGTCGCCGAATATGACCGGGCCGTGTCGTCGCCCAGCTTTCACATGCGCCTGCCCTCCGTCATTGCGTTGCGCGATTATGTGAAGCCTGCGACGCACCCTGCCTTTACCCGGTTCAACCTGTTCCTGCGCGACCGCTTCATGTGCCAATATTGCGGCTCGCGCGAGGATCTCACCTTCGATCATGTCGTGCCCCGGCGTTATGGCGGGCGGACGACATGGGAAAATGTCTGCGCCGCCTGCGCACCATGCAATCTGGCGAAGGGCGGTCGTACACCGGCGGAGGCGCACATGGCGCTGGCAAATGAACCGCGCAGGCCGACCACGCACGAATTGCAGGCCAATGGCCGCGCATTTCCGCATCGACATTGCCACGAGACCTGGCGCGATTTCCTGTACTGGGACGTGACGCTGGAACGTTGAGGGCCGCGCGCTCGGGGCAAATTGCAGCATGTGCAGCGCGCATCCTTGCCCCTAAGGGTAAGCGAAGCCGTGATTTTGCAAGGAGCGTATCCGACCGATGGCAATTGCCCATATCAACGCCATCGCGACGGCGAACCCGCCCAATGACATTCACGGCGCCTATGTCGACCTGATCGCCAACCGCCTGGACCCGCGCCAGCGCCGCTTGTTCAAACGCATGGCGGGACGGGCCGGAATTTCGCACCGCTATTCCGTGTTCACCCCCGGCGAAGCCAATGGCGAAAGTGCCGATGCGGAGGGGTTTTTCCGGCACGGCGATTATCCCGGCACGCAGGCGCGCATGGCACGGTACGAGGCGGAGGCGCCGGCATTGGCCATGGCGGCGATCGCCGAACTGGACCCGGATGCCGCGACGATCACCCATCTGGTCGTCTGTTCCTGCACCGGCTTTACCGCGCCCGGGCTCGACCAGCACATCGCCAAGGCGCTTGGCCTGCGTGCGGATGTCGAGCGCACGGTCGTCGGCTTCATGGGGTGCTATGCGGCGGTCAACAGCCTGCGCCTGGCGCATCATATCGTGCGTTCCACGCCGGAAGCGCGTGTGCTGGTGGTAAATGTGGAGCTTTGTTCACTGCATTTTCAGGACACGGTGGACCTGGAAAAGACGCTGTCGTCCATGCTGTTTGCCGATGGCGCGACGGCGGCGCTGGTAACGGCGGACGAAACCGGCTTCGCGCTGGAGGATTTCCGCGCCGCTGCCATCGCCGACAGTGCAGAGGCGATCACCTGGCGCATTGGCGATTCCGGTTTCGACATGCACCTGTCGGGGGAAGTTCCGCGGCATATCGAAACCGCGCTGAAGGCAGGCGCGGATGCAGAGGATGGCGGCCTGCTGCGCGGCATGCCAGCCGACAGCTATGATGTGTGGGCCGTCCATGCGGGCGGGCGCACGATCCTGGACGCGGTCGAAAAAGGCTTTGGCCTGCCGGCGGACGCGCTCGACCGCTCTCGCAAGGTTCTCGACACCTATGGCAATATGAGTTCGGCGACGCTGATGTTCGTGCTGTCCGGCCTGCTGAAAGAGGATACGCGCGTTAAGCGCGGCGTCGGCATGGCGTTCGGCCCCGGCCTGGCGGCGGAGAGCTTCCGCTTTCACAGCGCGTGAAGACGCGCAGCCTGCAGGCGGAGATCATCGACGACGCGGCCCTGCCAGAGGCGGAGTTCGCCGCCGCGATCGACGATCTGGCAAAGGTCAATTTCTGGCTGCGCGGCCATGCGCCGACGCTGTCTTTCCTTGATCGCCACGCCGCGGGGCTGCGCAGCTTTACCCTGCTGGACGTTGGCGCCGGGCAGGGCGATCTGCTGCGCACCATTCAGAAATGGGCAGAACGGCGCAACATCGATGCGCATCTGACCGGCATTGATCTGGCCGCCGGGGGCGCGCTCGCCAGCCGCCGGGCAGGCACGAGCGCGACCTATCTGACGGGGGACGTCTTTGCGCATCGGGGCCGCTATGATTTTGTCGTCTCGTCCCTGTTCACCCACCATCTGCCCGACCCCGCGATCATCCGGTTCCTGCAGTGGATGAACGGCCATGCCGTGCGCGCGTGGCATATCAACGATCTGCACCGACACAGGCTGGCGCTTTATGGCTATACCGCCTTGTCGAGCGCCATGCGCTGGCATCCGATCGTCCAGCATGACGGCCGCCTGTCGGTGCGCCGCGCCTTTACCCGCGCGGACTGGCACCGTCTGTTGAAGGACGCGAATATCGCTGCGGAGGTACGCTGGCATCCGCTGTTCCGCTGGGGTGTTACGGGACGGCCGTGACAGCGGACGCACGCATTGGCGACCATGCCGTTATTGGCGGCGGGCCGGCAGGGGCGATGCTGGCCGCGGGACTTGCCCGGGCAGGCGGATCGGTCGCCCTGCTGGAACGCAGCGACGGCCCTGTCCACAAGATATGCGGTGAATTTCTGTCGTGGGAAGCCTGTGCGCTGCTGAGACAGGAGGGTGTCGACCTGGACGCGCTGGGCGGCGCGGCCATCGACTGTCTGAGGATCGTTGCCGGCAATCGTTCCGCGGGAACCCCGCTGCCCGGCACGGCCCTTGGTATCAGCCGCTATCGACTCGATGAAGCGCTGCTGACCCACGCCGGGCGGTGCGGCGCATCCATATGGCGTGGTACGCATGTGCGTGCGCTGGAGGGAGACATGATCCGGCTGGCAGACGGCACGCGGCTGCGCCCCAATCGCCTGTGGCTTGCGACGGGAAAGGCGGATGTGCGCGGCGCGGCGCGGGATCCGGCGGGGCAGAAGGTCACCCGTGATCTCGTCGGCTTCAAACTGCACCTCGATTTGGCGGCGGCGGACCGCAGCGACCTGGCCCGCACCATAGAGCTGCACCGCCTGCCGGACGGCTATGCCGGTCTGCAGCCAATCGAGGAGGGGAGGGCGAATTTGTGCCTGCTGGTCAGCGAAGAGGTGGCGGCGGATGGCTGGGAGGGGGTGCGAGCCTATCTTGCGCGCGTTGCCCCCGCACTCGACGGGAGGCTGCGGCGCGGCCGGGCGCTCTATGATCAGCCGCTGGCCATATCCCGCGTGCCCTACGGCTATGTCGACAGGGGCGCGGCAGGGCCTGTCAGGGTGGGCGACCAATTGGCGGTCATACACAGCTTTACCGGCGACGGCATGGCCATCGCCATTGCAAGCGGTATTGCGGCCGCGGCAAGCGCCGAGAATCCCGAACCTGCGGCGCGCAAGCAGCTACACAATATGGTGCGCAAGCCGGTAGGACGCGCAGCATTCCTGTACGCTGTGCTGGCAAATGGGGGGATGGCGTTCAACGCAGTCATGACAGTGCCTGCCCTGGCGCGGGTGGCGGCACATCTTACGCGGATCGCCTGAAATCAGGGGGAAAGTACGAGCCAAGCACGGCTATTACGGAACCATTTCAATTCAGCGCGGTTAATATATCGCAAGAAGATGAGGTAATTTAGCCGCGTTATTTGGATTGGATGGAACGGTGCAACAGACGGACAGAAACAAGGAGGACCGGATTCAGGAAGAGACCGGCGATCTGCGCGCCTTGCTGTCGCTGCTCGACAATCCATGCGACGCAAAATTGGTCCGAAGCGGCTATGAGCGGCTGTCGGAGGCCCTGCAACAGCGCGCGACCCGGCGCTGATCCGGATTGACCCCGAAACACAGCATTACCGATTGGTCGTCCAGCCGCAGATGATGCCGAACAGGAACGATGCGAACAGCGCCAACTGCATGTTCGCCCCCTCCATCCCGCCGATGAAATCCTGCCCAAAGCCGAACAGCAGCACGAAAAGCGTCAGTGCAAGCGCGCCCATCTTTTCTATTTCCCTGAATTCGTCCGGATCGCCTGCCACCTTGCCGGAAAATGCTTTCGCGTTCGTTGACGTATTGGCATAGGGGCGCGGCATGAAGGCACGCATTTACATAACGCTGAAATCCGGCGTCCTCGATCCGCAGGGCAAGGCTGTCCACCACGCGCTGGGCACGCTCGGCTTTGAGGAGGCGCTCGACGTCCGGCAGGGCAAATATATCGAACTGGAACTGGCCGACGGCACCAACGAGGCACGCATCGAGGAGATGTGCCGCAAGCTGCTGGCCAACACCGTGATCGAAAACTACCGGATCGAAATCTAGATGAAAGCGGCTGTCGTCGTCTTTCCCGGCTCAAATTGCGACCGCGACATGGCGGTGGCGCTGCGCGATGTCGCGGGAGCGGACGTGGAGATGGTGTGGCACGGCGAAGCGAGCCTGCCCGATGTCGACCTGATCGCGCTGCCCGGCGGCTTTTCCTATGGCGATTATCTGAGGACGGGCGCCATCGCCGCGAAATCTCCGATCATGCAGGCGGTGGTAAAGGCGGCGGAGGAGGGGCGCTATTTGCTGGGCGTCTGCAATGGATTTCAGATGTTGGCAGAGGCCCAGATCCTGCCGGGCGCGCTGCTGCGAAATGCAAACCTGAACTATGTCTGCCGGGATGTAACGCTGCGGGTCGAGGATTCCGACACGCGCTTTACCGACAGCTATGCGGCGGGGGAAACCATCCGCATTCCCGTGGCGCATCATGACGGCAATTATTTTGCCGACGCCGAAACGCTGACGCAGCTGGAGGATGAGGGACGCGTGGTGTTCCGCTATCTGGACGCGGTCAACGGTTCGCAGAACGACATTGCCGGCATTCGCAACCGGCGCGGTAATGTGCTGGGCATGATGCCGCACCCCGAACGGCTGGTCGAGGAGGATCAGGGCGGTACGGACGGGCGCGGGCTGTTCCGGGCGCTGGCCAGCGCATTTCGCTGATTCCCCTGTGCGCCGTGCGTGAGCGGAAAAGCGGCGGTAATCTCAAGACGATGGTAAGAATTGCCTGCCAATGGTGGTGGTGACATAGCCGCATGGCTATTCGCCTTCTTCCGTGCTCTTTCGGATGCTAAATTTCGATGCTCGCAACGCCAGATACCGTGAACCTTTCAGACCGCCTGGGCCTGATCGATTCGCTGCTGGTGCAATATGGGCTTCCCCTGACGAAGGCGACGCTGAATTTCGCCTGGTATGCGACCTCCCCCACGGGCCAGTCGTTGCGGCGGGAGCTGGAAGGCTACGCCGCCGAAGGACATGACATCACCGAAGAGTGGGTGGCACAGGCCCTGAGCGTCTATCTGGCGCTGATCGGTGTCGAAACCAATGGAATCAGCGGCGAAATCGCTGCGCGCGCGGAAACGGTAACAAAGACGCTGGAAGGTGTGCTGGCGCGGCAGGAGGCCGACGTCAGCGAATTCGCCGGCGAACTGCGCCAGGGCCGCGAAGGGCTGAACGGGGCGGATCCGGCCGATGCGGTCAGCCGCCTTGGCACCTCTGTCACCACGGCATTGGGTCGCATAGCTGAAACGGAAGCCGAGCTGGCCGACGCGCGGCACCAGATCACGAAAATGAAGGGCGAACTGGAAAATGCCCGTCAGGAGGCGCGGCAGGATCATCTGACCCGGCTGGCGAATCGCCGCGCATTCAAGGCAAAATTCGAAGAGACCATCCGCGCCGGCCAGAACAGTTGCCTTGCGATCCTGGACCTTGACCGCTTCAAGGCCGTCAATGACCGGCACGGCCATCTTGTCGGCGACCGGGTTTTGAAAACGGTCGCGAATCATCTGACCAAAACCCTGCCCCATGCATTTGTCAGTCGTTATGGCGGAGAGGAATTCGCCCTGCTTTTCAATAATGCGCATTTGGCCGATGCGCGCGCGGCGCTGGAGAATGCGCGAGCCACGCTTTATGCACGGAGATTAAGGCTGAAAGATACGGACACCTATCTGGATCCGCTGAATTTTTCGGCAGGCGTCGTTCAGTTGGAACAGAACGAATCCTATGAGCGCGCCATGAGCCGCACGGATGAACTGCTTTACAAGGCGAAGGAATCCGGCCGGGGCCGGACGGTCACCATGCAAGATGCGGAGCGCATAAGAGGCAAGTTCGCGGCCTGATCGCGCGTTTCGTTACGCTGCCGCCTCTTGCTCGCGATAGGTTTTCCTCAGCGCCATCTTGTCGATCTTCGCGGACCCCAGCTTGGGCAGCGGTTCGGCCACCAACCAGACTTTTTCGGGCAGTTTGAACGCTGCCAGTTCATTCCGCGCGAAATCGACAAGGGCGTCGGATCCGATTTCTTCCCCCGGCTTCAGATAGACGACTGCGGCGACGGTTTCGCCCATATGTTCGTCGGGCAGGCCGAAAACGCTGCATTCGGCAACCGCCGGGTGGGCGTAAAGCGCCGCCTCCACCTCCTGTGCGGCGATGTTCTCGCCGCCCCGGATGATGATGTCCTTCTTGCGATCGACGATGAACAGATAGCCGTCCTCGTCCAGATAGCCGATGTCGCCGGTCAGGAACCAGCCGTCGCCGGGAAAAGCGGCCGCCGTTGCCGCCGGGTCACGCCAATATCCCCGCACGTTGCAAACAGACCGGATGCACACCTCCCCCCGGACGCCCTGGGCGACTTCGTTCAGGCTTTCATCGCGAATGGCGATTTGCACCATCGGTTTCGATGCGCGCCCGGTGGAATTGGGCCGGGCGAGATAACTGTCGCGCAGATTGCCCGCGCCGACGCCGTTGGTTTCCGTCAGGCCATAGCCGATGGCGGGCGTCTTTCCCATTTCGTCCATGATGCGGCGAACATGCTCTGCGGGCCGGGGGGCACCGCCGGCGGCAATGTCGACCAATGTAGAAAGATCGTATTTGTCGCGGTCGGGATGCTGCAGCATTTCCAGGCTCATCGTGGGCACGCCGACAAAATAGGTCACGCGCTCCTCCTCGATCCGGCGCAATGCCTCGCCCGCATCCCATTTATGCATGATGATCAGCTTTCGACCGATCGCCACCGAGACAAGCAGGATGGGGACACTGCCGGTGATGTGGAACAAGGGAACGTTCAACAGCATGATCTGCTGTTCCGGCAGGGTCGTCCCAGCCGCCTCCGCCAATTGCAGCATGGAGAGGGCAGTGACGAGATAGTTCATCGCACCGTGGACCAGCGCCCGATGCGTCGATACCGCGCCCTTCGGATGGCCGGTGGAGCCCGAGGTATACATCAGCGTGGCGTCATCATCCGGGCTGATCGGCGGCACATGCCACATCGTATCGGGATTTTCCGCCAGCACATCCTGCCAACGCCGGGCACCATGCGCAGCGGCGGCAGCGACCGAGGCGCGCACGGCGATCAGCGGCATGTCGCGACCGGCGGCGGCGCGGACGCGTTCCAGCCGCTCCTCATCCGCAATGACGATACGGGCGCCCGAATGGTCAAGAGCATATCCCAGTTCCTCTGCCGTCCACCACGCGTTCAGCGGCACCACGACCGCGCCAAGGTAAAGGCCGCCGACATAGGCGCTGATCCATTCGGGGAAATTACGCATGGCGATGGCGACCCGGTCACCCTTTGCGATGCCGAATTCATGCTGCAGCACCGCCGCGATATGTTTCCCCTCGCTGAGGATCTGCGCGAAGGTCTTTCGCTCGTCCGCGTAGACGGCGAATTCCTTTTGCCCGTGTGCGGTGAAGAAGAAATCGAAATATTCCCGCATGGTAGGGGGTGCCGCAGTGAAAATCGGCAGTTCCACGCCATTCACATCGGCGACCTTCACGGCCATCGCGGTTCCCTCGGCGGTCAGTGCGGCGATGGTGGCGTCATGCGCCTTGTCGAGTTCGGTCAGCATCCATCCTCCCAGACGGTCCCGCATTAGGGATCAACGGCACAATTGCGTCTATGTTTTCCGGCACTATGGTTCGCGCGAACCACCAGGGCAATGCTGCCAAATATAGCGGGGGCGCGGCGACGATGTTCGACCTGTTTCAAAGCGTGATCGATTATCCGAACATCGACCCGATATGGTTTACCATACCGGTCCCTTTCGCGGATTTCGGATTGCCGATCAGGTGGTACAGCCTGGCCTATATCGCCGGGATCGTCCTGGCCTGGTGGTATGTGGCGAAGATGATCCGCCTGCCGGGCAGCCCGCTTGCCAAGAGGCACGTTGACGATCTGGTCACGTGGATCACCATTGGCGTGATCGGCGGCGGCCGCGTGGGATCCATCCTGTTCTACAATCCCGAGCGCTATTTCGGGCCGGACGGCAGCCTGATCAACATGCTGAAACTGTGGGAGGGGGGCATGTCCTTTCACGGCGGCGTATTGGGCGTGACGCTGGCGATCGTGCTTTATTCGCTGAAGGAGAAACTCGCGATGCTGAGGCTGGGCGACTATATCGCCTGCAGCATCCCCTTTGGCCTGTTTTTCGGGCGGCTGGCCAATTTCATCAATGGCGAATTGTGGGGCAGGCCAACGGACGTGCCCTGGGCGATGGTTTTCCCCACGGGCGGCAACGTGCCCAGACATCCCAGCCAATTGTACGAAGCCGGGCTGGAGGGCCTCGTGCTGTTCGGCATATTGTGGTTCCTGTTCTGGAAAACCGATGCCCGCTATCATCCGGGAAAGCTGACTGGCACGTTTCTGATGGGCTACGGCTCGTTCCGTTTCCTGGTCGAGTTCTTGCGGACGCCGGACGCCAATCTGGGTTACCTGACGCTGGGCCTGACGATGGGACAATGGCTGAGCGTGCCGATGATCCTGATCGGCGCATGGCTGATCCTGACGTCAAAGGCGCGGCGCCACCGCGTCGAACCCATCGCAGGCACCGCCGCACAGCAGTGACCGCCTTCGCCCAGGAATTACGCCGGCATATCCGCGCCGCCGGCGGCATGTCCGTTCACGATTATATGGCGCGCTGCAACGCGCATTATTACGGCACCCGCGACCCGCTGGGCGCGGCGGGCGATTTCACCACCGCGCCCGAAATCAGCCAGATGTTCGGCGAATTGCTCGGCCTGTGGGCGCTGGAGCTGTGGACGCGCGCGGGCGCGCCGAAAGACATCATGCTGGTGGAACTGGGCCCCGGGCGCGGCACATTGCTGGCGGACGCCCTCCGCGCGGCGCCGCCGCTGGCCGCTCAGGCGCGTATCCACCTGATCGAAACAAGCCGCAGCCTGCGGCAATCGCAGGCAGGGCGCATTCCGGGCGCCACCTGGCACGACAGCATCGACGACATTCCGCGCGGCGCACCGCTGATCGTCATCGCCAATGAATTTTTCGATGCCCTTCCCGTGCGCCAGCAGGTGCACGTCTCCGGCGGCTGGAAAGAACGGCAAATCGTCGATGAGGACGGGCTTCGCTTCGCGCCCACCGGCACCAGCATCCGCGAAACATGTCCTGCAGCGACCGCCATCATGGCCCGGCTGGGGCAGCGCATCGGTGGGGACGGCGGCGGCGCCCTGATCATCGATTATGGCTATACGGGCGGGGAGCATGGCAACACGCTGCAGGCGGTCAGCCGCCACCGCCATGCCGACCCGCTCGCCGATCCTGGTGAAGCGGACCTGACGGCGCATGTGGATTTCGCCGCGCTTGCCGAGGCGGCAAATGGCGTGAAGGTGGGTGGTCCGGTTTCGCAGGCGGCGTTTCTGTCCGCATTGGGCATCGGCCTGCGCGCCGAATCTCTCGCGCGCCGTAACCCACAGGCGCAGGAGGCCCTGAGCGCCGCGGTCCATCGCCTGACCGCGCCGACGGAAATGGGCGCGCTGTTCAAGGCGATGGTGCTGACCCATCCGGCGTGGCCGCACCCCGCAGGCGTTCCGGCATGACGTCAGTTTCCTATCGTACGCCAAGCGCCGCCGACCTGACCGCGCTATGCCGATTGGGAAGGGCGACCTTCATCGAAACGTTCGGCGATCTTTACCCACCGGAAGATCTGGAGGACTTCCTGCACCACACATTCGGTCCGCCGGGAATGCCGAATGAATTTGCCAACCCTGCCTACCGATTCCGCATCGCAGAAAGCGAAGGGCAGATGATCGGCTATTGCAAGCTGGGCCCTGCATCATTGCCAGCGCCCGACGACGGGCGGCAAAAGATCGAGCTGCGGCAACTTTACGTGCTAAGGCCCTGGCAAGGCGCCGGCGTCGCAGCGAGCCTGATGAACTGGGCGATGGATGTCGCGAAAACCAGCGAGGCTGACGATTTCTATCTGAGCGTGTTCAGCGAGAACAAACGCGCCCAGCGCTTCTACAGCCGCTATGGCTTTCAGGAGGTCGGCCGGTTCCACTATATGGTGGGAAAGACGGCCGATGACGAACGCCTGTGGCGGCTACAGCTTCGGTAGCGTGACGCCGCGCTGCCCCTGATATTTGCCGGCGCGGTCGGCATAGCTGACCTCGCATGGCTCGTTCCCCTTCAGGAACAGGAACTGGCAGGCGCCCTCATGGGCGTAGACCTTGGCAGGCAGGGGCGTCGTATTTGAAAATTCGAGGGTGACGTGCCCCTCCCACCCCGGCTCAAGCGGGGTCACGTTGACGATGATCCCGCAGCGGGCATAGGTCGATTTGCCCAGACAAATCACCAGCACGTCGCGCGGAACGCGAAAATATTCGACCGTGCGCGCCAGTGCGAAGCTGTTTGGCGGGATGATGCAGCAATCCGTCTTTCTGTCCACGAAACTGTTCGAGGCGAAATTCTTAGGATCCACCACCGCATTGTCGACATTGGTGAAAATCTTGAATTCGTCCGAGACCCGCGCGTCATAGCCATAGGAGGAAAGCCCGTAGGAGATCGTGCCGTCCCGGCGCTGTCCATCCTCGAACGGTTCGATCATCGCATGGCCCTGTGCCTGCGTGCGAATCCACTTGTCGGACATGACGGACATTGTGCTTATCCTCTGATGTGCAGCACGCAGATGAGCGTGAAGAGCCGGCGGGCGGTGTCGAAATCCATTGCGATCTTGCCGTCCAGCCGCTCCTGCAGCAGCTCGGCGGCGTCGTTGTGGATACCCCGGCGCGCCATGTCGATGGTCTCGATCTCGTGCGGCGTCGATTGGCGGATCGCCTGATAATAGCTCTCGCAGATGGCAAAATAGTCGCGCACCGTGCGGCGGAACGGGCTGAGCGCGACGACGATAGTATCGAGCGCGCTGTCATCCTCCTGCTTTACATCGATGGCCAGGCGGCCATCCTCTACGCGAAGGAGGATGCGATACGGACCGCGATAGCCGTTGGCCGGCTCTGTCAGAACCTCGAAGCTGTTACCCTCCAGCAGGTCGAAAATGGCAACCCGGCGTTCCTGTTCGATGTCGGCACTGCGCCACAGGATCGTGCGCTCATCCAGCTGGACATCGATGATGCGGGCCTCGTTCATGAACGCCCGCTCCTAGTTTGAAGGCGGCCAAGAAGAAAGGGTCCGTCCCCGCCGGGACGAACCCTTCGCCTGTCCTTCATCATGCAATCAAAGAATGAATGCCTGGATATCGGCCAGACCCTCGAACGGCGCCGGCAGGTCGGCACCGGCAGCGAACGCAGCCGCCGCATTTGCCAGATCCCCGTCGCCGAACGATGCATCATCGTCCAGGAACAGATGATCCTGTGCATGGTCTGAATGGTCGTCATCTACATGATCGTCGCCGTGATCATGGTCGTGATTATGACCATTGGCGTGCTCAAGTGCCGCCTCGCCCTCTTCGTAGAGGGAGATGTTGCGGAACTCGCTATTGGCGTTGGCGCCCGCGTCATCATCGTTGATGAAGACGAGATAGTCGATCGACCCGCTGACGAACTCGCCCAGCGGGATCGTGAACGTCTGCCATTCGCCCGAACCATCATAGGCAAAGTCCGTGTTGGTGATCGAATTGCCGCCTTGCGTTCCATATAATTGGAACTGGTAATCCAGGGCGGACTGATTGTTGTCGTCAAAGCCGATACCGTGTGATTCCGCCTTTGAATCGCTGCGGAATTCGAACGTGATCATCGTTTCGTCGGTGACCGAATAATCCAGCTCCAGCTTTTTCCAGCTATTGCCCGTCATCGCGATGGTGGTGTCATCGTAGGAGAACGACTTGTTCACCCGATCCTGAGACGAGGAATAGGACGTCAGCGTCGAATCGGTAAAGTCGATGGACGTCTGGTACTGGTCGTCGGACCCGGGATCGGGTGCCACGCCGTCGCCCTCATAGATGCGAACATTGCGGAACTGGCTGTTCGCGTTCGACCGTGCATCGTCATCATTGATGAAGACGAGGTAGTCGACATTCCCGCTGAGATAGTCGCCAAGCGAAATCGTGAAGCTCTGCCAGTCACCCGACCCGTCATAGGCGAATTCAGTATTGGTGATCGAATTGCCGCCCTGCGTTCCGTACAACTGGAACTGGAAATCGAGAGCACTTTGATTACCATCATCAAAGCCGATACCGTGCGATTCGGCCTTTGAATCGCTGCGGAATTCAAACGTGATTATGGTTTCGTCAGTGACAGAATAATCGAGTTCCAGCTTTTTCCAGCTATTGCCGGTCATCGCGATGGTCGTTTCGTCGTAGGAGAAGGCCTTGTTCACGCGGTCCTGGGAGGAAGAGTATGAGCTGACTGCCGAATCGGTAAAGTCGATGACGTCCTGAGGGTCCGGTGTTGGATCCTGATCGGACGTGCCCTCTTCGCCTTCATAGAAACGAATGTTGCGGAACTGGCTATTGGCATTTGCCCTGGCATCGTCGTCATTGATGAAGACGAGGTTTTCGACCGAGTCACCCACGAAATCCCCAAGAGGAATGGTGAAGGTCTGCCAATTGCCCGATCCATTATACTTATAATCGGTGTTTGTTATGGCGTTGCCGCTTTGCGTTCCATAGAGCTGGAACTGGAAATCGAGCGCCCGCTGATCACTGTCATCGAAACCGATGCCATGCGATTCGCCCTTTGACGTGCTGCGGAATTCAAACGTGACCATCGTCTGATCGGTTATGGTGTGTTCCAGCGCCAGCTTCTTCCAGCTATTGCCGGTCATGGAGACGGTCGATTCGCTATAGGAAAAGGACTTGTTCACCCGATCCTGGGACGAGGAGTAAGAACTGAGCCCCGAGTCCGTGAAATCGATCGCCGTTTCTACGCCCGGTTCCGGTTTCGGATTGGGCTCTGGATCCGGATCGGGCGTCGGCGCAGTGCCATCGCCCTCGTATATGCGAACATTGCGGTACTGGCTGTTCGCCTTCGCCGAGGCATCGTCGTCATTGATGAAAACGAGATTATCTATCGAGCCATTTACATAGTCGCCGAGGGAGATTGTGAACGTCTGCCAATCACCCGAGCCCTTATACTGGTAATCGGTGTTGGTGATGGAATTGCCGTCCTGCGTTCCATACAGCTGGAACTGAAAATCGAGAGCGGACTGATCGCCATCGTCAAAGCCGATTCCATGCGATTCCGCCTTTGAAGTGCTGCGAAACTCAAAGGTGAGCATCGTATCCTTGGTAACGGAATAATCGATCGACAGCTTCTTCCAATTATTGCCGGTCATCGTCAGCGTCGTCTGATCAAAGCTGTACGCCTTGTTCACGACATCCTGAGACCGCGAATAGGAGTTGATGTCGGACGCCTTGAAATCGACCTTCAGATTATCGGTCGGTTCCGGCGTTGGCGGGGTGGGCTTGTCGGGCGCGGTGGTGCCGCCACCCGCCCGCTTCAGAACGTCGGCGTAAAGCAGCGTCGCATCCTTGAACGCAAAGCTTTCGACGTCGGCATAAACCGTGTCGACGCCCTCGCCGGTGATACGCACACCGCCGCTGACCGTTGCAAATGTTACGTCGCCGACCCTCACCCCGAAATGCAGAATGTCATAACCGTCGCCGCCGCGAACGATGTCATTGCCGGCACCGGACCAGAATTCATCGTTGCCGGCGCCGCCTTCCAGCGTGTCATTGCCGCCAAGGCCGTACAGCTTGTCATTGCCTGCACCGCCCTTCAGCACGTTGTTGAGCGCATTGCCCGACAGAACGTCATTGCCGCTGCCGCCGATGGCGTTCTCGATCTTCGCTCCGATGGCAATGGCGAGGTTCTTCGTCATGCCACTGCCGATGTCGGAATAGGCACCCTCTGCCAGGTCTAGGCGCTGGCCCCCAGAAAATCCGGACAGGTCGATCGTGTCCGTGCCAGCGCCGTCCCAGATCGTCATGACCGGTCGCGAGTTCACAGTGAAGTCGTAAATGTCGCTGCCGGCGTTGGAATTGAACCCGTAGGTCGTATTGCCGGAACGCGTGGAATAATCAGCGCCGTAAATCTGCTGGATCGCATACACGTCATACAGCATCGGCGTCTGCGCATCGACGGTGCCGCCGGAATACCAGTCCGCGCCCGTCGCAGAGGCGTTGAAATAGGACATGATGGTATATTGGCGGCTGTCCTCCGTGAAGGCCCAGCCGGTGGACGTGTTGCCGTAGGTGACCGCACTGCCGCTGCCATTATAATTGCCAGCGTGATCCAGGCCCAGCGTGTGCCCAATTTCGTGCATCACCGCCAGAAAGGCATATTCCTGGGGGTCGGGATCGGCGAGCGCGGAATTATTGGCATTGAACCAGGCCGACCCTGCCATGCGGTCACCGGCCGTGCCCTCCCGACCGACATAACCAGGCAGATAGGCATGTGCATAGCTGATGTTGGTCGAGGTCTGGCTAAGCTTGATGTCGGAGCTGTTGCCATTTGCCTCAACCAGGCTGGGAGCGATCAAATCGTCCCACAGGCCGATGGCTTCGCGCGCCGCCAGCTTCTGGTTGGAATTGAACGTCTGCCAGCCGCTTTGCTGGCCATAGCCGCTTGCGAAAGCAGAGCTGGTCGGGAACCCGAAAGTGATCTTCGTCGCCGTCGACCCATCGGCATTACGCCATTTGGCGCCCGACATTAATTGACTTATAAGCCCCGAATTTAGTGCCATTTTTCACCCACGCTCTTACAGAATTTTCAGATTGAGCAAGGCCGGAATCTGCTAGCCGGTCGCGCCCCCATAAATGGCGCCGGTTAAACAATGCTAAATTCCGAGCCCCCGCCCAGAACGGGTAACTAGGCAGGTTCCGGGGAAACGAAATCGGCTTTCGGTGAATGGAGCAGGGTCCACGGCGAGTGGAACCGAAAAGGCGGATTTTCACACAAAACGCGGCAATTACAGCCGCGAAACAATGATATATTTTATGACGTGGTGCCGAATCACCGCCGAAATGGCGCGATCCGGTCGTAGAATGGGCTGTGGCGGAACCCCGTGCGCATTTTGGTGGAAAATAGGGGTTCATCGGCCCCTCAGCCGACGATCACAGCCTCTGACAGGGCCTCAGCGCCGTGCGCAGGGCAATGTCGGCGCCCGTCAGCAGGGCCTCTCCCTCCAGCCGGTTATCGACGCGCAGATAGGCAGATCCTGAGTGTGCCAGCATTGTTCCTATCAGGGTGGAGCCATCAAGACTGCCCTGCCAGAAGGTGCCCTCTCTATTGGCGCGGACGAGGGGGACGTGAACCAGCCTGCCGGCGAAGTTCCATGTCATCTTCATCGACGGCTGCTGAAAAGGCTTGTTCAGCAGCATCGCCATCATGGGCCGGGGGCCTTCGCAAAACAGGCTGAGCGATTTGATGTTGGGCGATGCGGCAGCCTCTACATAGGCGATGGGCGGCCGGTTCTGAACCGGCACGATCTCCCACGGTGTCCCCGGTGCAGCCAGGGCGTCTTCGGGCGGACTGCTGGCCAAAAGCAGTCGAATCTCTGGCGGGGGCGGGATACGGTCGCTTTTGCTGGAATAGACCGTCAGCTTTCCGCGTTCCCACAGGCCAACCTGAACGGCGCGCCTGTCTGCGTCCAACAAGATATAGGCCTGCTCCATGCCGCCCTGATGCGGCGCATCGCCCGACAAATAATAGATCGATCCCTGCCTGCGCAGGGGGCTGACGGCAGAGATATTGCGGAGCAGTGCCTCCATCTTCGTGCCGAGCAGCGCGCTGATTTCGGACCCGACCTCTCCTGAGCCTATGTGCATGTCATATTCGCCGACATGATCCGGTAGAGACGCCCAGTTCACCGGCACGTTCCTGGTAGCCTGCGTTTCCGCGGCGGGCACAGGCGGGGCGGGCGTCACAGGTGCGGGGGCGCTTCCCTCGCACAGCATGAAGGGAGAGGCCTCGTTCAACGCGGCATAAAGGGGATCCAGTCTTTGCCCCGGCGCCAGATTCGAATCGACGCGTATCAACCCCGGCGTTTCCTCGTCATTGACGATCATCACCAGGGGCCCGAAATTGCTGTCGCTGGCGGGGAAGGGAAAGAATACCGCGCTGATGCCATCATAGCTGGGGCCCATGAATGTCAGCGCGCGTTCGAACGGCTTGCCGCTGACGGTGCTTTCGCCGACCCGGAAGGTAAAGCCGTCCTCATCGATCTTGATGCGCGGCTCTCGGGTGCAGTCGCCACCGGGAGCATAGGAGCCGTAGATCGATTCGAGCCCCTGGCCCTTCAGACTGGTCAGCGGCAGGGCCGACACAGGTCGCTCCAACAGCAGCGCTGCAAGCAGCACGATCATGGCCGAAAGTGCGCCCTGACCCTGCGCCGGTCGTAAGTAGAGCATGGTCCGGCGCCCTCAGGATTTCGTCGCGGCGAGGAAGCGCCTGGCGCCGCCTGCGGCCAGAACGAGTGCGGCCAGCAGCGACAGATAAAATCCAAAATTGATGCTGATCAGGTCCGACATGTCACCCATCATGCCACCCCCCATGGAATCGACGATGCTGAGAACGGCGAAGATTGCCCACAGTGTCGCCAGGAGAGGCAGCAGCAATGCCAGCCAGGCGCGGCGGTCCGGCCATAATAATGGCAGCGCGCACCCCAGATACGCCAGAATCAACATCATCTTGATGCTGCCACCCCCATCCCCGCCCAATTCAGACAGAAGCGAGGTAACGCCGAACAGCGACTTCCCCATGCCATTGCCCATGAAGGACACCGATACCGCATTGAACGCCAGCGAACCGATCACGAATAACGCGTAGGCGCCCAGAAGCACTTTTCCATAGCGGGCGACGATCGCCTCCCCTCCGCTGCCTTGCAGCGCGGAAAGATCGACATTCCCCAATGCGGAACCGAGGCGGCTGCCCAGCTCGGCGGTCTTTTCCTTTCGCAGGATGTCGTCGGAAACGAGGGAGACGCCGGTCACCGTTCCGTCATCGACGGCAATATCGACGGTATTTCCGGGTGTCGGAACGCATTCTGCCTGCCAGGAGCCGATAGTGAACGCGTATTGCTGGCCGCCGGCCATGATGATGCCCTGGCCGTCCGCGCCGCTATAATGAATGATCTTTCCCCGCATGGTCGCTCCTCCGCAATGGACAAGGCATTCCCGCACGGATCATGCGGAACGCCGCCGATGGAAACACGGTTAACTAAGCGAAACGGATCGACGCATGCCTCTCCCAAACAGGAGAGATTCAGGAAATTTGACTGGCGGCGACGCTGCGGCTGACGACCAGAACCGCTTCCGCCTGACGCGACGTGCCGGTTTTCAGCAGAATCTGCTTCAGATGGGTTCGCACCGTGCCAAGGCCGATGTGCAGGCTGCGCGCAATATCCACGGGTGCGCCACCCGCGACCAGATGCGCGGCGACCACCGCCTCCATCCGGGTGAAATTGAACAACATGCGCAGTGCGTCGATGCGATAGGGCGGAAATTCCGGATCGCGCATCAGGACCAGCGCCAATGGACGCTTCCAGAACAGAGCGGGCGTTCGCGGCCGCAAAGGCGTGGCGGACAGGGTCCATGAAGAACGATCCGGCCGGTCTATGCGGATCAGCCCCTCGGCCCCCTGCGGATCGCCTGCGGCGGTGGCGAGGGCAGCCTGCAGGACCGCGCTGAGCCGCGACTGTAGCGGCGCATCGCGCGCCGCCATCCGGCCATTGCGGCAAACCAATTCAGTGCTGCGGGCCAGCATAGCCTCGGCAACGCCGTTCGCGTGCACCACTTGTGCGCCTGCCGCGACGATCATCACGCCCATGTCGACGGCATCCAGGCTTTCAAGGGCGATGCTTTCCGCGTGCGACAGGTGTGTCATGTGGCGCCCCAATTGCAGGGCGCGTTGCAGGTGCGGCAGCAACAGGCCCACCCTGCGCCGATCCTCCCGATCGAAAGGCGAGGCGCCTTGCGGCCGGTGGATGCCGAGAACGCCGATGGCCGTCCCGCCCGCCGGGAAGGCCGCGCCGATCATGTGATGAATATCGAGATGACGCAGCCATTCCCCGTAGAATTCGGTCGTGCGGCGTTCCTCGTCCGAAACCAGCTCTGCATCCGTGACAATGCGCGAAAGACCATGCGAGATGGATCGCTGCACCCAAAGATCGCGACTATGCCAGTGCGTGGCCCAATCCTGCAGATCATCGGCAACGACCATGTTTTCGGTGATTTCCAGAAGCGCGACCGCGCCGCCGGGTTCGTGCACCTTCAAAACGGCGCTGGTCGCCCCGACCGCCTCTGCAATCCTGCCCGACAATCCCTGCCATAAACCGGCATCCAGAGCGGCGTCGTAAAACAGGCCGATAAGATCGGCGAAGTCATTCAGGCTGTCGAAGCGTGATAGGCCGCCCAACTTCCCCGCCCCTCATCAGAGACCGCTTGTGGTTAATACATGATGATGAATGATGACGAGAGTCAAGAACGGGGGCAGGGCCCCAAGAACATAGCCGACGGGTTCAGACGGGATTTCACAGGCAGCGCCAATGAGATGCGGTTGCCTCATGCCGAACCGGCGTCTCATATTCGTCTGTGGGATGTTTGGCGCGCCCGGAAGGATTCGAACCTCCGACCCCCTGATTCGTAGTCAGGTACTCTATCCAGCTGAGCTACGGGCGCGCATCTAGGTGAAGCCGCGTCCCTTACGGGCAGGTGCGAATGCGATCAAGCCCGCAGAAGCCATGCGGTGAAAGCCATGCACAATGCGGCCGGGCTTGCCCGCAGCATCGCGGAACGGCAAATGACGTCGGCATGGGCGTCGCACATTATCTCTGTCCTCTATTGGCCCTGCTGGGGTCGGCCTGCATGGCGCCCGGCAATGGCGGCGCATGGCCCAGCCTGGCGCATCGCCCGGGCGAACGAATCGCGCCCGGACCGTGCAATCTCCGCGCGGATGCGGCTGTGCCGGCCCCGGAGGTGACGGAACCGCTGTACACCCCCCCGGTAATGGCGGCCGACATGCCGATTTCGGATGCGGAACTGGCAGAGCTGGATAGTGAACTGGGCCGAATCATAGCCGATTGGGATCGGCAGGCCGCGTCGGCGGAAGCGGCAGTGGAGAGCGCGCAAAGCGCGTCCCCCTCCTCAACGCTATGGGGCGCTGCCCAAATCGAGCTGTCGCGCCTTGAGGCGGTCTATGGCCGCAGCGCGCCGCTCGACGTACGGCTGGCGCGGGCCGAGCAACCGCTGGTCACGGACGCGGGGCCGCTCGGCGAAGCTATCGAAAGATACGAGGCGTTCCGGCGCCGTCATTTGTCGACATATGACGGGCTGCGCCAACGGCTGACGGGTGCACCACCTGCCAGCGAAGAGGGGCGCGCAGAGGCCGCCAACCGGGCAGGCGCAAAAGGGCAGCACGAGGTGACGCGTGTCGCAGCGCGGCCCACCGACTGCAAAATCGCAGCTTAGCGGGCGGACGCTTCCGGCGAAAAATAGCCGGAGAGGATACGGCGATAGATCGCCGACAGACGGTCGATGTCCGCCACGGCGACATGTTCCCCAACCTTGTGCATGGACGCGCCGACCAGACCGAATTCGACCACGGGGCACAGGCGGCGAATGAACCGGGCGTCCGACGTGCCGCCGCTGGTGGAAAGCGTCGGTTGCACGCCGGTCTCGGCCTCGATGGAATCGGCGATCAGCGTGGAGAACTCGCCCGGCGGCGTCAAAAAGGATTCGCCTGAAATGATCGCCTCGACTTCGGCGCGCTCAGTCACGCCCCTGGCCGTCTCCTCGATCCAGAGCGCGAGATCGCGCCCCGAATGGCTATCGTTGAAACGGATGTTCAGGCGCGCCTCCGCATAGGCGGGGATGATATTGTGCGCCGGGTTCGGGGCCAGGATCTCGGTCACTTCCAAATTGGACGGCTGGAACCAGTCATTGCCCTCATCCAGCGTCGCCGTCTGCAGGCGGGAGAGTATCTCCACCAGATGCGTGATCGGATTTTCGGCCATGTGCGGATAGGCGACATGCCCCTGCGCACCATTTACACGAACCCATGCATTTACCGAGCCGCGGCGTCCGATCTTCACCATGTCGCCCAGAGCCGCGCGGCTCGTTGGCTCTCCGACCAGGCAATGATCGGGAACATGCCCCTCTGCCTCCATCCACTGCAGCAGCCGCTTCGTGCCATAGGTCGCCGGCCCCTCTTCATCGCCCGTGATGATCAGGCTGATGGAGCCGGTCTGCGGCTGCACATCGGCGGCGGCGGCGGCGAATGCGGCGATAGCGGATTTCATGTCGGACGCGCCGCGCCCAACCAGCATGCCGTCCTTCACCTCTGCCGCGAAGGGATCGCAATCCCATTGCGAGAGATCGCCTGTCGGCACGACGTCGGTATGGCCGGCAAAGGCAAAATGCGGACCGGAATCGCCGCGCCGGGCGAACAGATTGTGCACCGGCCCGTCCGGCGCCTCCCCCCAGACATGCCGCCAGACCGTGAAGCCTGCCGCCTGCAGCGCGCTGGCGAGCACGTCCTGCGCGCCCGCATCGACAGGTGTCACGCTGGCGCAGCGTATCAGGTCCTGCGCAAGAGAGAGTGGCGTGGAAATCGGCCCTAGTCCCGCAGCAGTTCGTTGACGCTGGTTTTCGAGCGGGTCTGCGCGTCGACGCGCTTCACGATGACCGCGCAGGCCAGGCTGGGGCCGCCCTTCGGATCGGGCAGGGTGCCGGGGACAACCACGCTGTAGGGCGGAACATGGCCGCGGAACGTCTCGCCCGTCGTGCGGTCGACGATCTTCGTCGAGCCGGTAATGAAAACGCCCATGGCGAGGACACTGCCCTCTCCGACGATGACGCCCTCGACGACCTCCGACCGCGCGCCGATGAAGCAATTATCCTCGATGATGGTGGGGTTCGCCTGCAGCGGCTCCAGTACGCCACCAATGCCGGTGCCGGCGCTGATGTGACAGTTCTTTCCCACCTGCGCGCAGCTGCCGACGGATCCCCAGGTATCCACCATGGTCCCTTCGCCGACATAGGCGCCGATATTGGTGAAGCTGGGCATCAGGACCACATTGCGGGCGATGTGCGCGCCCCGGCGCACGATGGCGCCCGGTACGGCACGGAAACCCGCCGCGCGAAACGCTGCCTCGTCCCAATTGGCGAATTTGGACGGCACCTTGTCAAAGGCATTGCCCAGACTGTCAGTGCCCGTCATCAGATGATTGTCATTCAGGCGGAACGACAGCAGAACGGCCTTTTTCAGCCATTGGTGAACCTGCCACTCGCCCTCGATCTTTTCCGCGACGCGTAACGTGCCAGCATCAAGGCCCGCCAGCGCCTGATCGACGGCATCGCGTACCTCGCCCTTCGTGTCGACGCCCAGCGTGTCGCGCGCATCCCATGCCGCATCGATGGTGGTTTCCAAGCTCATTCAAACATCCTTCGTCAGTGTCGACAGCCATTCGCCAAGATCGGTGATGACCAGGTCCACCGCATCCATATCGGCCTGATAGCCGCCCGATTCGCTGCCATTGTCTATCCAGACGGTGGTCATACCGAGCGCCTTCGCAGGCACAAGGTTACGCGCCATATCCTCGACGAATACGCTGCGTTCCGGGGCGATGGACAGGGCCTCGCACATGGCGGCATAGACCTGCGGTTCCGGCTTTGGCCGGTAATCCATCGCGTGAATATCGTGAATCGCCTCGAACAGGCCTGCAAGTCCCAGGCGCTGCAACACCCGCTCGGCATAGGCGACATCGCCATTGGTGAAGACGAATTTGCGGCCAGGGAGCGCCGCGATCCCTTCGGAAACGCGCGGATCCTCTGCCAGGGCGTCCATCTCGATATCGTGCACGAAGTCCAGGAAACGGCGCGGCTCCACGCCGTGTTCGTCCATCAGGCCGCGCAGCGTCGTGCCGTGGGCGTGAAAGAACTGCTTCTGCACGCGCCGGGCCTCGACACGGTCGACGCCAAGCTCCTCTGCGATGAAGGCGCCCATGCGCTCGTCGATGTGGCGGAACAGGTCGGCGCTCGCGGGATAGAGCGTATTGTCCATGTCGAAGAGCCAGGTGTCGATATGCGATAGATCCATGCGCCACCGCTTAGGTGTTCCCGATCCGCGCCCGCAACGGCCATTCAGCAATTCGACACCCTTTTTGCGGTAGCGGTCCGGAAACGTCTTTTTCGTCAGTGGGATGGTTTGTGTATGACCTTCAACCGCACAGGCGCGCTTTTGCTGGGCAGTGCAGCAGCGCTCGCGCTGGGTGCCTGTGGCGGCGGCTCCTCCGGCGCCGCGCCCCCGCCGCAGACGTCATTACCGCCGCCCCCGGCCTCTACGCCGACACCTGCGCCCACACCCACGCCCGCCCCTGCAGCGCCCAATCTGGACAGCGCCGAATATCGCCGCTCGAACGCCGCCACGTCGATGGACGCACTGACCGCATATCAGGCGGGCGCCTTTGGCGAGGGGGTGACGGTGGCGGTCATCGATACCGGCATCGACACGGATTCGGCGCAGTTCGCGGGCAGGATCAGCGGTGCAAGCGCCGTTATCGGTGAACCCGGCTCATTAAAGGATACCGATGGGCACGGCACGTCGGTGGCCGCCGTCATTGCCGCTGCCGCCGACAATGACCGCGATGGCATGCAGGGAATAGCGCCGCGAGCAACGATACAGGCACTTAAAGCGAGTGACGAGACAAGTTGCGGCGACGATGATGGCTGCGGCTTCCCCGACCGCCAGATCGCCGAAAGTGTCGATGCGGCGCGGATTGCAGGCGCGAAGGTGACCAACATCTCGCTGGGCGGCAGCGCCGCTCAGACCGTTCTGAGAAACGCCATCGACCGGGCAACGCGGGCAGGAATGGTGATCGTCATTTCGGCGGGAAATGATTCGAACGCCCGGCCTGACCCCATGGCGCTGGTGGCGCTCGATTCGGCGGCAAACGGCCGCGTCATCATCGCAGGCGCCATCGATCAGGATGACCAGCCCGCGGATTTCACCAATGCGGCCGGGGATGCGGGGAATGTCTATCTGTCCGCTCTCGGTGTGCGCGTGCGCAGCTTTAACGAAAACGGCGATCCGTTTCTTTACAGCGGCACCTCTTATGCGGCGCCTGGGGTGGCGGGGGCGCTGGCGCTGCTTTTCTCGGCCTTCCCAAATCTGACTGCCGACGACGCAATCGACATTCTGCGGGGCAGCGCACGCGACCTAGGCGATTCGGGCGTGGATGGCGTTTTCGGTGGCGGCGCGGTCGACATCGGCGCCGCCTTTGCGCCGCAAGGGCCAACCCGCCTTGCCGGTTCGCCCGTGATTCTGGCGGACACCGACCCCATCGCCACCGTCGGGGGCGCGGCGGGCGATGCCGGAAAATTGGTGGACAGCATCGGCGATGTCGTTGTTCTGGACCGTTATGGCCGTGCCTATACGACGGACATGGGCGGCCACGTCGCGGCCCGCAGTGCACCTGGCAAGCTGGTCGGCCCCTTATTGGCGGACCGTCGCTTTGGCAGCGCGGGAATCGGCCCGGCGGCGCTGTCGCTGGCGCTGTCAGGTGGCAACCGGAACGCCTACGCCTCAAGCCTGGAGGCTCGCGGACTCGATGCGCGCGGCGGGAATGGCGGCGTGCCCCTGTCCGGCTTCGTCGCCGGCAATCCGGCCCGGGACACGACCACCGTTCTCGGCTTCGGCTATTCCCCCGCCGCCTTGCTCGACATCGGCATTCCCGGCGAAGGCGCTGGCATGTCCTGGCTCAGCGGCGATCAGCGGCTGGGCGACGATGGCATCGTCAGCCGCGACGCCGCAGCGGTGGCGCAGCGGTTCGGGGCATGGACCCTCGGCTTTGCTGCGGGGCGCGCCTATTCGCTGGCGGCGGAAACGCCGGGCGAGGAGGACGCAGCGACGCGCCTTGCCGTGCAGGCGTCGCGCAGCATCGGGCCAGTGACCGTGTCCGCCGGATTCGAACAATTGCAGGAGGCGGGAACCTTCCTCGGGTCGCGCGGCTCCGATCTTCTGGGTATTGGCGGCGCGCACAGCGATTTCGTCACCGTCTCCGCTTATGCCCGGCTTGGCGATCAATGGTCGTTGGGCCTCGATCTGAAACGGGGTGGGACTGCGCTGAAACTGAATGGCGGACTGGCGACAGCCGCCGAGCGGGTCGCCAGTAGTGCGATGGCCTTCGACGTTGCGCGGGAAAATGCGTTCCGCCCGGGCGATCGCGTGGGCCTGCGCATCGGCCAGCCTCTGCGGATAGAGGGGGGTGCGCTCACGCTGACCCTGCCGACCGCATATGATTATACTGCGGCAAGGCCGATCATGTCGCAAAGGCAGGTCGAACTGATGCCGTCGGGCCGCGAAGTCACGGTGGAAAGCGCCTACCAGATGCCGTTGTCCGCAGGCTATTTGCAGGCCAACGCCTTTTACCGCAGCCAGCCCGGCCATCTGGCCAATGCGCCAGCGGATGTGGGCGTGGCGCTACGGCTGGGAACGCGGTTCTAGCGCATCCCCAGCCGCTGCCTCGATTAACCCAAGAAGGACAGTGTCATCAGGCCGACCTCTGGATCGACGATGCCGTCATAGATCATCTTGCCCGCGACATAGAGAATGACGACCAGGCCGACATAGGCGATCCAGCGATAGCGCTCGATATATTTGGCGATCACATTCGCGGCGATGCCCATCAAGGCGACCGACAGGATCAGTCCCACGATCAGGATGCCGGGGTGATCGCGGGCCGCGCCCGCAACGGCGAGCACATTGTCGAGGCTCATCGACACGTCGGCCAAAGCGACGGCCCAGGCGGCAGCCGCGAAGCTTTTCGCCGGTTTCAGGCCGGAATGTTCATCGCCCTCGATCTCTGGCGAGCCGGCATTGGCCTCTGCCCGCACTTCGCGCCACATGCGCCACGCCACCCACAGCAGCAATACGCCGCCGGCGAAGATCAGACCGACAATGCCCAACAGCCAGGTCACCATCAGCGCGAAGATGATGCGCAGGACCAGCGCCGCCAGGACACCGATGGCGATCACCTTCTTGCGCTCCGCTGCAGGAAGGCCGGCTGCCAGGGCACCGACAACGATGGCATTGTCGCCCGCCAGGACGATGTCGATCATCAACACCTGACCGAAGGCCGCCAGCGCGCTAGGGCTGCCGATATTGGAAAAATCCTTCAGGATCGCCGCCCAGATCTGGGCGGGGCCGCCGAGTTCCTGCACGCTGAGAAATAAGAGAATCGACAGGTCCATGACCGGGCCTCTTTACTGGTTCATCGAAGAGAAGAAATCCGCGTTGGACTTCGAATCCTTCATTTTGTCGAGAAGGAATTCCATCGCGTCGACCGTGCCCATCTGCATGAGGATACGACGCAGGACGTACATTTTCGCCAGCACGTCCTTTTCGACCAGAATCTCCTCCTTGCGGGTGCCCGACTTGCCGACGTCCATTGCCGGGAAGATGCGCTTGTCGGAAACCTTGCGATCAAGAACGATCTCGGAGTTGCCGGTGCCCTTGAACTCTTCGAAGATGACCTCGTCCATGCGCGATCCCGTGTCGATCAGGGCCGTCGCGATGATGGAAAGCGAACCGCCCTCCTCAATGTTACGCGCCGCGCCGAAGAAGCGCTTCGGACGCTGCAGCGCATTGGCGTCGACGCCGCCGGTCAGCACCTTGCCCGACGACGGAACGACGGTGTTGTAGGCGCGGCCGAGGCGGGTGATGGAATCGAGCAGGATGACCACATCCTTCTTGTGCTCGACCAGACGCTTCGCCTTTTCGATCACCATGTCGGCGACCTGTACGTGGCGGGACGGCGGCTCATCGAAGGTGGAGGCGACGACTTCGCCGCGCACGCTGCGCTGCATGTCGGTGACTTCCTCTGGCCGCTCGTCGATCAGCAGCACGATCAGGAAAACCTCGGGGTGGTTTTCTGTAATGGCGCGGGCGATGTTCTGCAGCAGGACGGTCTTACCCGTGCGCGGCGGCGCGACGATCAGCGAACGCTGGCCTTTGCCCTGCGGCGCGATGACGTCGATGACGCGGCTGGACTTGTCCTTCACGGTGGGGTCGGAAATGTCGAGGTTCAGCTTCTGATCCGGATAAAGCGGCGTCAGATTGTCGAAATTGACGCGCGTGCGAACCATGTCCGGCTCATCGAAATTGATCTTCGACACCTTGGTCAGCGCGAAATAGCGTTCGCCATCCTGCGGCGCGCGGATTTCGCCGTCCACCGTGTCGCCGGTGCGCAGCGAGAATTTGCGGACCAGCGCAGGCGCAACATAAATATCGTCCGGCCCGGCGAGATAGTTCGCCTCTGGCGAGCGCATGAAGCCGAACCCGTCGGGCAGCACCTCGATCGTGCCGGCGCCGAGGACTTCATTGCCGTCCTCTGCCTCAGCCTTCAAAATCCCAAAATAGAGGTCCTGCTTACGCAGCGTGGACGCGTTTTCGACGCCATATTCCTCTGCCATCGCCACGAGGTCGGCGGGGGCTTTGTCTTTCAGGTCCTGCAGATGCAATACGGCCATGGCTCGGTCTTTCGGGGGAAGGGGTCAGTTGGGTGCGGACGCACGGCCACAGGAAAGGGCACTGACCGGAAGAGGAAACGCTCGCAGAACAGCGAGGACTCGGCGGAAAATAGGCGCGAAGAAGGGAACCGTCAAGCGGGCTCCCCCCATGTTCGCAGCCAGTGTGCACATCCGGCGCAGGCAGGCGGCGCAGGCTGGCGTGCCGCCTATTCTGACAGGCCGCGCTGCATCTCTTCAAAGGTCGCGACGATTTCCCGCCGGGGCGCGGCTGTCGCGAGGCTGACCGCGACGGTCACAATCAGGGAGGCGATGAAGCCGGGAACGATTTCGTACATCACATCGCTCAAGGGTTCGCCGCCCATCGTCGCGCCGCCATAGACCCAGAACAGGACAACTGCGGCACCGACCACCATGCCGGCAAGCGCGCCCGCCCGCGTCATGCGTTTCCACCACAGGCTGAGTAGCACCAACGGCCCGAAGGCGGCACCGAATCCGGCCCAGGCATTCGATACCAGCGTCAGGACGTTAGAGGTGCGATCATAGGCAAGGCCAATGGCGACAAGCGCCACGAGGATCACCGCCGCGCGACCGATCAGGACCAGTTCCAGGTCGGAGGCATTACGCCGGAATAGCAGCGCATAAATATCCTCGGTCAGCGAACTGGAGGCGACCAGCAATTGCGACGAGATCGTCGACATGATCGCGGCCAAGATCGCCGCCAGCAGGAAACCGCCGATGACCGGATGAAACAATATTTGCGACAGGACGATGAAGATCGTTTCCGGATCCTCGATCTCGATCCCATGGCTGCTGGCATAAGCGAGGCCGATCAGGCCGGTGGCGCAGGCACCGATGATGGTGACCAGCATCCAGCTCATGCCGATATTGCGCGCGGCGGGAATGTCACGGACAGAGCGGATTGCCATGAAACGAACGATGATGTGCGGCTGACCGAAATAACCGAGTCCCCAGCTGGCCGCGGAAATAATTGCCACCAGGCCGATGCCGCCGCCGAACCAGTCCAGCAGCCCCGGATCGATGGCATTCAGTTCCGTCGTCAGACCGCTGCTGCCGAGAGAGGTGAACGCGATGATCGGCACCATGATCAGCGCGACGAACATGATGCAGCCCTGTACGAAATCGGTGATCGACACCGCCATGAAGCCGCCGAACAGCGTATAGGCGACCACCACCCCGGCGGTGATCCACAGGCCGAAGCTGTAATCGGCGCCAAAGGCGCTTTCGAACAATTTTCCGCCCGCCGTGACGCCCGACGCGGTGTAGAGCGTGAAAAAGACGATGATGACCACTGCGGAAACAAGACGCAGAATGCGCGAATTATCCTCGAAGCGCTTCTCGAAATAATCCGGGATCGTGATCGCATCCCGCGCCTTTTCCGTATAGACGCGCAGGCGCGGCGCCACGAGCAGATAATTGAGCAGCGCGCCCGTCAGAAGCCCGATGGCGATCCAGCCGGAACTGAGCCCCGATACATACATCGCGCCCGGCAGGCCCAGAAGCATCCAGCCCGACATGTCGGACGCGCCCGCAGAAAGGGCTGTGACGGCCGGCCCCAATTGCCGGCCCCCCAACATATATCCCGAAACATCGTTGTCGGTTTTCAACCAGCTATAGACGCCAATGCCCAGCATCAGCGCGAAATAGAGGCCCAGCGAGACAATGGTTCCGGTTTCGATGGGGCAGCACTCCTACTTCGTTAATACGGTTTCAGGACTTCAGAACGGTTTTACCACGGCCAGTATGACCACGAGGATGACAACAAGGCTGGGGATCTCGTTCAAAAGACGCAACCCCCTCTCCGAAACCGGGCGCTTACCAGACAGCATCTTACGCGACAAACCGACCAGCCAGCCGTGAAAGCCGGTGAACAGAAAAACGATCAGCAGCTTTGCATGCAGCCAGCCCTGCCCTGCAAGACCGATGTGAAGCGCCAGCGCGATTCCCAGCACCCACACCATCAGCATGGCCGGCGTCATGATGATCTTTCGCAAGGTGGCGATTCTGGGCGCCCATTTGGCCGCGGACTGCGGATCGCCGTGCAAGTAAACGAGATAGCGGGGCAGCATGAACATGGAGGCAAGCCAGAAGATCACGAAGATCAGATGCGCGGCCTTCACCCATAAATAGGCGCCACCCAGAAATCCCGTCATTGTGCCGCCCCCTTCGCCCGGATTGCCCGTAGCGCCTGATCGACATGAGCTAGCGGCGTTTCCTTTGAGATGCCATGGCCAAGATTGAAGATATGGGGGCGTCCGGCAAGGGCGGTGCGAATGCGGGCGACCGCCCCATCCAGCCTTGAGCCGCCGGTCAGCAGGACCATGGGATCCAGATTTCCCTGCACCGGCAGATTTCCGGGCAGAACCTGATCGGCCCAAAAGGGATCGACGCTTTCGTCGAGGCCGATCGCATCGACCTGCGTTTCGCGCGCATAATGCGCCAGTTTTCCGCCCGCACCCTTGGGAAAGCCGATGATGGGAATGCCGGGGCAACGAGCGCGCACCTGATCGACGATTTCGCGGGTGGGCCGCACACACCAGTGGTCGAATTCATCGGGCGCAAGACTGCCAGACCAGCTGTCGAAAAGCTGCAGCACCTCTGCCCCGGCAGCGACCTGCCCACACAGATAATCTACGGTCATCGCAGAAATCGCGTCGATCAGAGCCTGAAACCGCTGCGGCTCCGCATAGGCCATGGTGCGCGCCGCCGCCTGTTCCTTCGACCCTGAGCCGTTCACCATATAGGTCGCGACCGTCCACGGGCTGCCCGCAAAGCCGATCAGCGTCGCCCCGGTGGGCAGATCCGCCTTCACCTTTGCAACGGTGCGGTAAATGCCATCGAGCCGATGCGGCACCGGGCTGAGTGTTTCCAGCGCGACCTCGGCAAGGCGTGGCGACAAATCCGGCCCTTCACCAGCAAGGAATTGCAGGTGCTGGCCCATGGCGTGGGGCACGATCAGGATGTCTGAAAACAGGATCGCCGCGTCAAAGCCATAGCGGCGCAACGGCTGCAGCGTCACTTCGGCAGCGGCATCAGCATCATAAACCAGATCGAGAAAGCCGCCTCGATCCGCGCGCAGTTCGCGATATTCCGGCAGATAGCGGCCTGCCTGACGCATGAACCAGACGGGCGGCGGATCGCGCCTTTCCCCCGCCAGGACGGCAAGGATCGGCTTTTCCGAGCGGGTTTCCATTCGGCCCCTTCTCTTCCTTTATCTTTTAAAGAATTAGTGATGATAGTGATGGCTGTGGTGAATGGGGCTTAACCGCCTATCCACAGTTTTGCCAACAGAAGCGAATGACGCGCGACTCGCCGGTTTGCGACGAGTCCCATTGTCGTTTCCCCAACCTGTAGGGGGCGTATCTGTACCGGGGTACGATCTGTGGACGAATCCTTGGTGAAATTCGAATTGAATCGAGCGGGCCGATCATCCCCGCTTTCACCCGCGATTCGCAGGTGGACTTTTCCACAGCTTCATCCCCGCCTATGGATGAGGCATTATGGCAACCCGCATCCACATACATCTGGTGTCAGATTCCACCGGCGAAACGCTGGAAAGCGTCGCCCGCGCCAGCCTGGCACGGTTCGAGGGCGTCGATGCCGTCAAGCATTTCTGGCCGCTGGTGAGGTCGAAGGGCCATCTGGACCGCGTCATAGACGATATCGCCGAAAATCCCGGCCTCGTGCTGTTCACCTTGGCGACGGGCGAGGTGCGTGATCATCTGGAGGCCCGCTGCGGCGCGCTCGGCCTGCCCGCGGTCAGCGCCATAGACAGCGTCGTTACCGGGCTGGGCCTGATGCTGGGGAAATCGGCGACCGCCAAGCCGGGCCGCCAGCATCGCCTGGACGACGCCTATTTCGCCCGTGTCGAGGCGATCAATTATACCATGGCGCACGATGATGGGCAGGCGTCGGAAAACTGGAACGAGGCCGATATCCTGCTGGTGGGGGTCTCGCGCACGTCGAAAACGCCGACATCCATCTATCTCGCCAATAAGGGGTATAAGACCGCGAACCTGCCGCTGGTGCCGACACGGGAACCGCCGCCCAGACTGTTCGAACTGACCCGTCCCTTCATCGTCGGACTGACGACGACGCCGCAACGCCTGGTCGAGGTCAGGCGCAACAGGCTGCTCAGCCTCGCGCAGACGCCCGATACCACCTATGTCGATAATGAACGGGTGAAGGCGGAAGTCTTGAAGGCGCGCCGCATGTTCGCCGATCAGGGCTGGCCCGTCATCGACGTTACGCGAAAGGCCATCGAGGAAACGGCGGCGGCGGTCATCAATCTGATGCACGAGGCAGAGGGCGAGAGTCATTCGTGACCCTGATCCTGGCATCCACCAGCGCATCGCGCCGCACGCTGCTCGATGCGGCCGGCATATCGTGTGACGCCGTCGCGCCCGGTGTGGATGAGGACGAGCTGAAGGCGGCGTTGAAGGGGGAAGGGGCAACCGGGCGCGCCATCGCCGATGCGCTGGCGGAGGCAAAGGCGGTCAAGATCAGCCGTCGTCATCCAGAGGCGCTTGTTCTGGGCGGCGATCAGATGCTTGCACTGGACGATGGCACGACCTTCGACAAGGCGGCGGACATGGCGGAATTGCGTCGCCAGCTGATGCGGTTGCGCGGAGGGTCGCACCGCCTGATTTCCGCCCTCGTCATCGCAGAAGGGGGCAGGGCGATCTGGCGGCATGTCGATACCGCCAGGCTGCACGTGCGCATGTTCAGCGAGGAATGGCTGGACAGCTATCTGGCCGCAGAGGGAGAGACGCTGCTGTGGGGCGTCGGCGGATACCGGATCGAGGAGAGGGGCGTTCAGTTGTTCAGTCGCATTGAGGGCGACCAGTTTACAATCCGTGGTCTGCCGCTGCTGCCCCTTCTGGATTATCTGCGGACGCGCGGCGAAATACCGGCATGAACCGTCCCTATGCCGAAGTGATCGGCGATCCGATCGCCCATTCCAAATCGCCGCTGATGCATCAATTCTGGCTGCGGCAATTGGGAATCGATGCGGACTATCGTGCCACCCACGTGCCGACGGCGGACCTGCCTGACTATTTTGCGGACCGGCGTCGAGATCCGGCCTGGCGCGGCTGCAATGTCACCGTTCCGCACAAGAGCGCGGTGCTGGAATATATTGACGGTTCAACCGGTGATGTGGGTGCGATCGGTGCCGCCAATACGCTCGCAAAGAGTCAAAGCGACACCGATGGGGGAATCACAGGTCACAATACCGATGCAGAGGGGTTCATGCGGCCGTTGCAGCATGTCGACCTGACCGGAAAGAATGTGGGAGTAATTGGCGCTGGCGGCGCGGCGCGAGCGGTTCTTTACGCGCTGGGAAAATGCCGGCCCGCGGGCATCACGGTCTATAATCGCACACCGGAACGGGCGAAAAGGATCATCGACGATCTGGGGATCGACGCACGCACGGCCACGCTGGAGGCGCTGTGTCCGGATGTCGATCTGCTGGTCAATACGTCGACATTGGGCATGGCCGGTGCGCCGCCGCTTGGCATCGATCTGTCGTCCATGCCCCGCGACGGCATTGTCTATGATATCGTTTATGCACCGCTTGAGACGGCCCTGCTGGCGCAGGCGAGGGAGCGGGGATTGCGCACGATCGATGGGCTGGGGATGCTGATCGGACAGGCAATGGCGGCATTTCGCATCTTCTTTCATTCGGAGCCGCCGTCCGGGAAAGAGGATGAGCTGCGGGCGCTACTGACATCATGAAGATCATCGGTCTGACCGGTTCGATCGGCATGGGAAAATCGACCGTCGCCTCCATGTTTGCCGATCTGGGCATCGCCGTCTTTGATGCGGACGCGGAAGTGCACAAGTTGCAGGGGCCGGGGGGACGAGCGCTCGCGGCCATTGAGGAGGCATTTCCCGGTGTCACGCATGTCGCCGGCCTGGACCGCGCCGCGCTGGGGGAAGCCGTGTTCGGCAAGCCAGAGGCGCTGAAGACGCTGGAGCGCATCGTGCACCCGCTGGTTGCAGAGGAACAGGCTGCCTTCCTGCGCCGCGCGCGGTATCGTCGGGACACCTTCGTCATATTGGATATTCCGCTGTTATTCGAAGGGCAAAGCTGGAAGAAGGTGGATGGCAGCATCACAGTATCCGCGCCGGAACATGTTCAGAGGGCGCGGGTGTTGAAGCGGGCCGGAATGACGGAGGCGAAGTTTCGCGCAATCCGCGCAGCGCAATTGCCGGACCGGGAAAAGCGGGCGCGGGCCGACTTTATCATAGAAACAGGCCTAGGCAAACGCAGGTCGCGCACGGCCGTCGCACGCATCGCCTCTTGCCTGTCACGCCGCAGCGTCCGATATTGCCGCCAATGCGTGAAATCGTCTTCGACACAGAAACGACCGGTCTCAGCCCCGATGAGGGGCACCGGATTGTTGAAATCGGCGCGATCGAGCTCGACGGGCTGATCCCGACGGGGCGCACCTTTCATCAACTGATCCATCCTGAGCGCGACATGCCGGCGGAGGCTGCGCGCATTCATGGGATTACGATGGAGCGGCTGCAGGGGATGCCGCGTTTTGCCGATATTGTCGAAGATTTTCTGGCCTTTATCGGCGACGAAGGAAATCTGGTCGCGCACAATGCCTCCTTCGACGTGCGGTTCATAAATCACGAACTCGTGCGCGTTGGCCGACCGAAACTGGCACCGCGCCGCATCGTCGATACGCTGGAAATGGCGAAGATGAAGATGCCGGGCGCGAAATTGACGCTGGACGCGCTGTGCAATCGCTTCGGCGTCGACCTTTCGCGCCGAATAAAGCACGGTGCGCTTCTCGATTCCGAACTCTTGGCCGACGTCTATGTCGAACTGTGCGGTGGGCGGCAGCGCGGCATGGAGCTGGTTGCAGAGGCGCCCCGTACGCAGGTTTTCGTGGCCGCCCCGCCGCAGCGGAAATGGCCGCAACGCACTTTTTCTCTGCCGCCAGAGGAGGCGGAACGGCACCGGGTCTTCGTTGGGACGTTGACGAACCCCGTCTGGCAACGATTTGCCGACACCATCAACCCGTAGGGAGACCAATATGGATATTCGCGTTTCAGGACATCAGGTCGATGTCGGAGCCTCCCTGACCACTCATGCGGAGGATCGCATGAGCGGCCTGGCACAGAAGTTCGACGTTGGCATGACCGGTGCCACGGCGACATTGTCCCCCGGCCCGCACGAACATGAGTTCGACGCGTCGATCATCGTGCAGCTGACGCAGGGCATCGTCATGAAGAGCCATGCCCATGCGCATCGCAGTGCGCAGGCCGCGTTCGACGCGGCGGCCGAGAAGATCGAGAAGCAGTTGCGGCGCTACAAGCGCAAGTTGACCGACCGCGAAAGGCGCGGCGCGCCCACACCGCAGATCGGTGCCGATTATCGCGTGCTGCAGCGGGACGAGCGTGAAGAGGTGGACGAATCCGACGACGCACCGCTGATCGTTGCAGAGCAGCTGTCGGACATTCCTGAAACCAGCGTGTCCACTGCCGTCATGATGATGGACCTGCGCGATTCCGCAGCGCTGCTGTTCACAAATTCGCAGAGCGGCAAAATGGCGATGGTCTATCGCCGTTCCGACGGGCATGTGGGCTGGGTCGAGCCGAGGTGAGCGACCCCTTTGATCCGGCGGGGCTGCTGTGCCGAGAGGGGGTGCAGACGGGCCTTGCCGCGCGCGGCATGCCGGATCTGATGCAGGCGATGGCGGCGCCGCTGGCGCGTGACAGCGGCGTCGCGCAATCCCTGATCGCCGAGGCCTTTGTGCAGCGGGAGCGGGTGGGGTCGACGGCCTTTGGCGGCGGATCGGTTCTGCCGCACGCCCGTATCGCGGGCCTCAGGAGGCCAACGGCTGCCTTCGCGACGCTTGCCGCACCGATCGATCTGGATGCGCTGGATCGGCGTCCGGTCGATATCGTCTATGCCCTGATTTCGCCCGAGGGGGCGGGGGCCGATCATCTGAAGGCGCTGGCGGCGATCAGCCGGTTCTTGCGCGACAAGGGACTTCTGGAAAAGCTGCGCGGCGCCGACAGCGCGGATGCCGTCCTGGCGATGATGGCAGCGAAAAGCAGGAATTACGCGGCATGAACGAGGCGCATCGCACGGGCCTGGAAAGACTTTATGCTGCCGCGCCGATCAACGAGATGTTCCAGTCCCGGCTGACCTTGCCTGAGGATGGCTGCTCCCGCTTGGAATTCGAAGTGAACGAACAGCATTTTCACGCCGCCGGCGCCGCCCATGGCACCATCTATTTCAAGATGCTTGACGATGCGGCCTTCTACGCGGTGAACACCCTCGTCCCGGATGTGTTCATCCTGACGACGGCGTTCAACCTGCACATGGAGCGGCCGGTTCCCGCCGGCCCGCTGGTCGCGGAAGGGCGCTTCGTCAGTGGCCGCCGGCGGCTCTTTGTCGGGGAAAGCACCCTTTTGACGCCCGACGGTGAGGAGGTGGCGCGCGGAACCGGGACGTTCATGCGTTCGAAGATCCCCCTGGCCGATCTGCCCGGCTATTGGCGAGACGAGAGCTGAACCGCCTCTCAACGAAATTATGGCTGGACGCCCTGCGACGGCAATTAGAGGCGAACGGCGACTTTGCGACCGTTTTGACCCGAGGCGATCCGACCGCCGGAGCGGCTATTCTGGTGATTCGCGGTCGCAGCGGCACCGTATCCGCCTATGCCCGCAGCAATATGGGGGATGGAACGACATCCTGGCGTGCGCTGGTTTCGGACGAGGAGGAACCGAGCGAAAACTTGGCCAAGACCCTGGAAAAACAGCGGCGCTACGACCCCGATTTATGGATAATCGAACTGGACGTCGCCGATCCTGCACGGTTCATCGCCGAATTGCCCGGGATCAGTTGACCCCGGCGGAACCTTTCATCAGGTATCGTATCCAACAAATCGCCGCGCCCGAAACAGGGGGCGTCTGAATTCACCGAGACCGGCCCAGCGCACAGATAAGAACATCGCTGGTGAGAGTAAGTTCCTTCCGGTCCTGAACGGACAAGATCATATGTTAAAATCGAAACGGGCCATTGCGGTGGCCCTTGCCAGCCTTGGGCTGCTTGCGGCGGCTGATCTGCCGACCGATTTCCAGACCGCTGGCGTTCAGTTGAAGGACGCCGCCCCGGTTACCTTCACGCTTCAGGCGGAAGATCTGGATTACTCGATGCCGGTCGACACCATCACGCCGACCGTTACCGTGACCGATATCAACGATATCAGCCTGGGCACGCTCGTTTCCAACGTAAAGGAATATGGGCTGCCCGAAATGGACGAGGAAATGCGTTGCCTCGCCAGTGCCGTTTACAATGAAGCGCGTGGCGAGCCCCTGGAAGGGCAATTGGCCGTGGCCCAGGTGGTTCTGAACCGGGTTGCCGACCCGCGCTGGCCCAGCAGCATCTGCAACGTGGTGTTCCAGCGTTCGCAGTTCAGCTTCACATTCGATGGAAAGCCCGACTATCCGGCGCGTCCGAATGCGAATTGGCTGCGTGCGGAAGCCGTCGCGGTCGTTGCAGCCACCGATAATTGGGAAGACGTGACCGACGAAGCGGTGTTTTTCCACGCAACCTATGTCGCCCCCAAATGGCGCCGCAGTTTCCAGAAGACGGCGGATATCGGCCAGCACGTCTTTTACAGATAGGCGAAGCCTCCGATAGGTAAGTTTGGTCGTCGGCCGGTCGCCTATCCCCTTCACATCGCGCCATGTTCTGCTAATGTTCGCACCAGCATGGCCACTGCCCCCCTCCTTGATTCGCCGCTGAACGCGCAAGACGTCGCCCGTGGCATCGGGCGCCTGTTCTGGCAGCAGAAGCGCTCGATGCTGACGGAGGTGATGCTGCCCGGCGGCCGCCGTGTCGACATCATGGCGCTGGGTGAGGATGGGCGCTTTGCCATTGTTGAAATCAAAGTCAGCGTCGCTGATCTGCGCGGCGATACCAAATGGCCGGATTATCTGCCCTGGTGCGACGAATTCTACTGGGGCATTCCGGCAGGCTTTGATGCGTCCCTGCTGGACGAAGAATGTTTTGCGCCGGGTGCCTGTGGCCTGATCGTTGCCGACCGGTTCGATGCGGCGATTCTGCGTCCCGCATCACGCGATCCACTGGCTGCTGCGCGCCGCAAGAAGGCGACATTGATCTTCGCCCGCACCGGCGCGACGCGGCAGATGCACGCAAATGACGTATTCCTTGCAGAGGGGCGATGACATTTTCGTTGGTCGCCTCCACCTGCCGCAGCCGGACTAGCCGCAACTGACCCTGACAACGGCGCCGCTGTCGGGATCGAGCACCAGGTTCAAGCGGTCCGCGCGAAAATCCATGGTGACGGGCTGATCGACGTCATGCAGGCGCAACGTCCGGGCGCCACTGGTGGCAAGGGCGCCTTGGCGCAGCTCCTCGTCCGGCACTTTGCCGATAAGGTCCTCGACCTTGGATGCGTCACAGCTTCCTTCGCCATTTTCAGCCACCTGTTGTTCCGGCATGTCGACCTCCGTGGGGGCATTGGGATCGCCGGCCTTTGCGAAGCGCAGGGCGAAGCGGTCGGTCTTGCCACGTAAACCTTCTGCAAACACCGTCTGGTCGTAATCATCGTCCGGATTATCGAACCACGTCTCCTCTGCGACCAAGGTGAAGCCTGCCCGCCGGAAGTCATTCTTGACGACCTCCGGCCGGATTCTGTGTGTGGCCGATACGTCCGCGCGCGGTTCGTCGCCTGCGCCGACATGGTCGATCACGGTAACGGTGCCGCCAGGACGCAGGCCCCGGTGCAGTTCCGCCAAAACCTCCTGTGGCTCGCTGGTGGGCAGGCCGAATTCCGCGCTGGTGAAGTAAAGGTCGTGATAGGTCAGGTGAAACAGCGCCGCATCGATGCTGGAGGGCGCCAGCCGCATATTCATGAAATCGATATTCATGCTGCCGACATTTGCCAGCCGCCCGCCGAAATCTCGCGCCGCGATCATTTCCTGGAACTCTTCGCCGGCTGCAGGGCCTGGCGGGTTCTGCGCGATCACCCGGCCTTCCTGCCCCACGGCGCGCGACAATAGTTCGGCATAATATCCGCCGCCGCTGAACATATCGAGCACGCGATCGCCCGCTTCGACCTGCATGAAAAGAAGCGCGCGCGCTGGCTGACGGCTTTCGTCCAGGGTGCGGTCTTCGTCGGTGCGGTCGCTGGCGGCGACGATGCGTTCTACCTGCGTCTGGTCGAGCGGCGCAGCAAGGGCGGGCACTGCCATGATCACGGACAAGAGGGCGGTGGTAGCGGTCAGGAATTTCATGATGCGGTGTCTCCGAAGGCGAGAGGTGACCTTGCCGCAGCCGCCGCCGCGCGACAAGAAGCGCGCCCTGATGATGAAAGCTATCGCAACCCTTCTGGCGCGGATCGCCCATCGGATCATCGTACTGGCCGAGCGCACGCTCGACCGGATTCGTTATCGTGACGGGCGGCTGGACCACAAAACACTGCGCATGCTTTCCTATGCCGGGTACCGTAGCGAACGCGAAGTGCGGGTCGGTGGCCGCATCGTGCAATATAAGCCGTCGTTGAAGCCCGGGACGTCGACCTGGTCACGATTGCGCGCCATGCTGGCCATTTATGAGAGTGACGAGGTCCCCGGCGTCCGGGTCGCGCTGGAAGGCTATGGCGGGCGCTACGAGGCTGTTTCGGACCGGGAGGGCTATTTTCACTTTGTCCTGCCTCTGGACCAGAAGCCCTTGCCGGATGTGACGGCGTGGGAAGTTGCCAGCATCAGCCTGCCGGAACGCCGCAGTCATCATGCGAAGGTCGACGTTCCCATTCTGGCGCCCGGCCAGAGTGAGAAGCTGGGCATTATTTCGGATATTGACGATACGGTGGTGGAAACCGGCGCCACCAATTTTCTGAAGAACTGGCGCCGCGTTCTCGTGCACCGGCCCAAGGACCGTCTTGCCGTGCCTGGTGCATCGAAACTCTATAAATTTCTTGTTGTCGATCATCAGGCGCCACGCCACCCGGTCTTCTATGTTTCCTCAAGTCCCTGGAACCTATATGGTTTCATAACCGAATTCATGGAGCTGAATGCCATTCCCCATGGTCCCATGTTCCTGAAGGATTATGGCATCGACAAAGACAAGTTCATCGCCAGTGGCCATCGCAGTCACAAGGTCGAGGCGATCGAACGTATATTGGCCTTTTATCCCGATTTCCGTTTCCTGTTGATCGGTGACAATGGCCAGCGCGATGTGGAGGTCTATGCCCGCGTCGTTCGCGATTTTCCGGACAATGTCGCAGGGGTTTTCATCCGTGATGTAAGCGGCACCTGCCGACAAGGGCCCAACGGTACGCTGCTGCAGGAAATAGAAGAAGCGGGGACGCCGGTCTATTGCGGTGCCGGATTCGAAGACGCGCTGGCCATGGTCGCGGCCCTTGGCTTTGGCGAGGATGCCGAGGCTGCCGCCGCAACGGTCGCCGAGCCGCCCGAGGCCGCCGGCCAGATGAAATCCGCCTGATGCGATAAGCCGGCCCTGCGGGCGGCTGAAATTACACGCTTAAACGCGCTGCGGCGTGGAACGGTCAAAGCGCCCATGATCCCGGAACCAACTGGCGCAAATTTACGTTCGTCACGCTGAAACAAGGGAACAATCGTCATGATCAGAGGTGCAATTATCTTCGCCGTCGCTGCCCTGATCCTCGGCATTCTGGGCTTCGGTGGGCTTGCGGGCGTTGCGTGGGATCTGGCGCAGATTCTGTTCTGGATAGCCGTCGTCATCGCCGTGCTGCTGTTCGTGCTGGGCATGACCATTTACAAAAAGGTCACGTAAGCGAGTCCGGAGTGGTAAGAGTTATGCGGCGCCTTTTGCGCCCGCGCGGCAGTTGCCGTTTCCACCGGCGAGGGATGTGAATGAGCAACGATGAAGTGGCGGGACCCGCTACGCGATCTGATCCGCAACGGTCTCATCGTCCGGAACGTGATCTTGGGCGTGTTGCTGCTGCAGCGTTCGTCATCCTTTGCGTCCTTGGGACTGCATGGGTGTTTCTGGAGCTGGGAAGCCTCTTTCTGCTGGTTTTTGCGGCCGTGGTCTTTGCAACGATCTTTGACGCGATGGCGCGGGGCTTTTGCCGCCTGACGGGTCTGCGTTCGCGCTCTCTGGCTCTGACTGTGTCCGTATTTGGGTTGCTGGCCGTATTCGCGGCGGCATTTGCTTTGTTCGGGGCCCAGTTCAGCAGCGAGCTGGACACGATCAGGGAAAGTATCCCGGCGGCCCTGGAACGCGTCGAAACCCTTTTGGAAAGGGCCGGGCTTAGCGGTTCGCCGGCCGAATTGCTGGAGGAAGGAACCGAGGATCTATCTAACCTGGCATCGCGACTTGGCGGTTACGCCATGGCGGTGACCAGCGGCGTAACCGATCTGGTGCTGGTATTCGTAGGCGCCATATTCATAGCGGCCAACCCGTCCATGTATCGTCGCGGCCTGCTGCTGCTGATGCCGCGCCGGGCCGAAGGGCCTGCGGCAACTTTCCTGAAGGATGCGTCAAGGGGCCTGCGCGGTTGGATGCTGGGCCAGGCCGTCTCGTCCCTGCTGGTCGGCATATTCACCTGGGGCGGCCTGACCCTGCTGGGCGTTCCGGCGTCAGGCGGGCTGGCAGTCATTGCCGGCCTCTTGGACATCATCCCGCTCGTGGGGCCGATCATTGCCGGTATTCCCGCCGTGCTGCTGGCCCTGACGGTATCGCCAGCGACCGCCCTCTGGACCATCGGCCTCTATTTGCTGATCCAGCAGCTGCAGGGCAATTTCCTGCAGCCCATGATTCAGAAGCATGCGGTCGATGTTCCGCCCGCAGTTTTGCTGTTTGCTGTGTTCGGCGCTGGCGCATTGTTCGGCGCGCTGGGCGTTCTGTTGGCGGCGCCGCTGACGATCGTGATCTATGTCTTTGTGCAGCGCATCTATGTCAGCCAGATCCTGGGAAAGCCGATACGCGTGGCTGGTCATGATGACGATGCGACCGGCGGAACCGAATAGGCGACGCTTCGTAGGCTGCGTCCGTAGGAAGCGCGCATAAAAAAGGCGGATCTGCCATGCAGATCCGCCTTTTCAGCTTGGTCGGGATTAATTGCCCACTGCCTTTTCCTGGGCAGCTGCCTGGATACGCTGGCCAAGCTCAGGATCCGCCTGCGCGGCCTGTGCGATGGCGTTGAAGCGTTGCGGCTCAAGACCGTTAGCCTGCAGCGTGGAAACCATCTTCTGCTGCTTGTCGGCGGGTTCCATCGTCGTGTCTGCCTGCACCTTGTCGATCTCTACGAGAGCGGTCGCAAAGGAATCCACCTCGGCGTCGCTTACGTCGGTGGCCATCGGCGCCTGCGCTGGTGCCGTCTGAGCCTGCGGTGCGGGGGCTGTCTGCCCCTCGGGCGCCGGAGTGGCGGGAGCAGCCTGAGCGCTCGCCATGGTGGCTCCCAGCGTGCATCCTGCAACGAACATCGCGGATTTCAGAACTGTTCTCATAATGTCTCTCCATTTTGTGGACGCGACAACAGTTGAGGAGGACAGATCCTCTTTCAATGAAAACGGTGATGAAACGTGGCCGAGTTCGGTTGAGCGGTTATAAATCGACCTCAGGACCTGCTGTGAGCCCTAGTCGAGCGTTTTCGCGGGCAAAGGGAAGAAGTAACGCCGCAGGGGCCGGATTCGGGACCGGCTGCGGATGGTGCCCGGGGACAGATTCGAACTGCCGACACTGCGATTTTCAGTCGCATGCTCTACCAACTGAGCTACCCGGGCACGGGGGAGGGGGGCGACATACGGCGCGGCGATGGCCTTGTCTAGTCGTCGCCGTCTAGTCGTCGTCGTCTCGTCGCCGTCCTCGGCTAATCTTCGTCCGAACCCATTGGCGGCGCTTCCTCCGGCGCCACGGGCAGGCGATAGTCCTCGCCCAGCCATTTCAGCAGGTCGCGGTCGCGGCACGTGCGTGAGCAGAAAGGTTTTTCCGCGGCAATGGCAGGGGCGCGGCAAATGGGGCAAGCGGCCCTGCCGGTGGATCTATTGGCTGTGGACATCGCCCCACCATAAGGGGTCTTTACCGTGTGGTTTCAAGGTAGGCGCGACGCCGGTGCGCTCTTTTAGCTGCTGCAGCAGCTCTGGCCGCTCGGTCAGCCAGCCCGCGACCGACGCACCTGCGCGCAGATCCAGAGTCCTTGTCGCCCCCGCATGCTCTGCGCGGCGCAGGAGGTTGAGCGCGGCGCTTTCGACCGGTCGATTCTGCAATTGTTCCAGAAGCGACGCGCGCACGCGCGGCCGGATCACCTGCAAGAGGCCAAATCCGTTTATGCCCGTCCGTTCAAAGGGCTTGGGCAGGTGCGCGTCGAATGTGTCTGCGACGGCCTGCCGCTGCGCCTTTCCGTCCAGGCTGGGAAGATCGATCAGAATCGAGCCTGCCAGCCCCAGTCGCCGGATGGCCAGCGCGGCGGCGATGGCACCACGGCGGGCGAGTTCGCCGATCGGCAGGGCGCCGTCCACGTCGATGGTGATGCCGGCGGGGGTGGGCACGATGGCAAGGAGACCGCCGTCGAACGCCACGATGCCGGTGCCGGCCTCCTCGATCAATTCGGTCCATCCGACGATATCGAGCTCGCTGGTTCCGGGCATCCGCGGCACGAGCGGTAGGGCGTCCGTCGCTTCTTTCGGGGAGTCGGTGCACCCAGGCGTAACCGGGCGGGCCTTTGCGCTTCGGTCGCGGCCGCGCTCGGGAATAGCTTCCCTGATAATCTGCAGCGGCGTTGTCGCGCCCTCGGTCAGCCCCGCTGGCCATGGATCGATGAGGATTGTTTGGCCGTCAATGTCCCCTTCACCGCGACTGCCCAGCTTTCGCGTCAGCCGACCCTGATAGACATGGCCGTGCAGCAGTGTGCCCGCGCGTTCGACCCATGCCTCTACAATGGCGTCCCCCTTCGTGTGCGCGAACCGGTCTTCGCCGATGCCGCGCTCCACGATCAGCCGTTCAGACATGGAAGCCCGCGGCGAGGAGAAGCCCGCGCGTTTCGTAAAGCGGCAGTCCCACGACCCCGCTATAACTGCCGGAGAGGAAGGATACGAACGCGCCTGCGCGCCCCTGAATGGCATATCCAGCGGCTTTGCCGATGCCTTCGCCGCAATCGGCATAGGCGCGGATTTCTTCGGGAGAAAGGCGCTTGAACCTGACGATGCTCTCACTTGTCCGCTGGCGCAGCGCTCCGTCCGCGCCCAGCAGCGAGACGGCACCAAAGACACGGTGACGCCGTCCGGAAAGAAGCGTCAGGAAGCGCACCACGTCATCCGGCGTTTCGGCAGGCGGCATGATACGCCGACCGCGCGCGACCGTCGTATCGCCAGCCAGAACCATCTCTCCCTGCCCACGGGTGACCGCCGCGGCCTTCTCGGCCGCCATGCGCTCCGCATAGGGGCGGGGAAGTTCGCCAGGGCGGGGTGTTTCGTCGATGTCAGGAGACTGGATGCGATCCGGCACGACGCCGATCTGTTCCAGCAATTGTCGTCGTCGCGGACTGGACGAGGCGAGTATGAGCCGCAGTGCGGGGCCGGTCACGCCCGGACAGCCAGCACTATTTGAAGCGGTAGGTGATGCGACCCTTGGTCAGGTCATAGGGGGTCAGTTCGCACAGCACCTCGTCACCGACGAGAACGCGAATGCGATTCTTGCGCATCTTGCCTGCGGTATGCGCAAGCACTTCATGGTCGTTTTCAAGCATGACACGAAACATCGCGTTCGGAAGCAGTTCCGTAACGCGGCCGTTCATCTCGATCAGTTCTTCTTTTGCCAAATTTCATCCTCTTTGATACTTCGCCCGCCCCAGCCAAAGGACGCCGCTTCCCTTGCTGAAATGGGGGCGAGATGCAAGATTTTCAATATTTCGCTACCCTGGGGCAGCTAAGGGGTCTGCTAGCTGCGGCGCAGGCGCCTCGCATTGGCGGTTACTGCGGCGTGGACCGGCTTTAACAGGCGTTCGGCCGCGTCAAGCGCGGTTTCAGCGCGGCCCATATCGGCAAGTCCCCTGCCGAAGGCATCCATCTTTTCCGGGATCATGCGACCGATCTCCGCCATGTCCGCCTTGAGCGGGTTCTCCGCAGCGCCATAAAGGATATTGGCGCGCCGGCTGAGCACATAGGCGGAGGCAGTGAGTGTTTCGCTCCATAGCAGGGAAACGTCCATTGCCTGGATCAGACAGTCGAATGGCGTGGTCGTCAGCTTCATCGCGTTCCCCCTTGCCGCCGGCGCCTTGTCGACGCGCGCGGGTTTGATGCTGGATATAGAGTGCGCCGCACAATAAGCGAGCCTGCATGAACGAATCGCTTACCTTCGCCGTACCGAAAGGCCGGATATTGGAAGAGGCGCTGCCCCTGCTGGCCCGCGCGGGGATAGAGCCGGAGGCCGCCTTTCACGATCCGAAATCGCGTGCCCTGCAATTCGATACGAATGTTCCAGGCCTGTCGATCATCCGCGTGCGGGCATTCGACGCTGCGACGTTCGTGGCGCATGGCGCCGCGGATTTCGGCATCGTCGGATCGGACGTCATCGACGAATTCGGCTATGAGGCGCTGTACGCGCCTGTCGACCTGGGCATTGGCGGCTGCCGCCTGTCGGTGGCCGAGCCACAGGAAATGGCCGCGGCGGACGATCCGCGCATGTGGAGCCATGTTCGTGTCGCCACAAAATATCCAAATATCACCAGCCGTCATTTCGCCGCGCGCGGTGTACAGGCGGAGTGCGTCAAGCTGAACGGTGCGATGGAACTGGCGCCGCGCCTGGGCCTGACCAGCCGGATTGTCGATCTGGTATCGTCCGGGCAGACGCTGAAGGAGAATGGCCTGGTCGAGGTGGAGGTGATCGCGCAGGTGTCGAGCCGCCTGATCATCAGCCGCCCCGCGTTCAAGCGCAAGGCAGAGGCGCTGTCCCTGTGGCTGCAACGGTTTCGCGAGGCCGTCGGGGAGCCGGAGCGCGCCGATGCTTAGGATGGCAATGTCGGATGCCGATTTCGAGGAGCGCTTTCGGGCGTTCGTCGAGGCTGGGCGCGACAGCGATGCCGATGTATCGCAGGCGGTATCTGCGATACTGGCCCGCGTGCGTGCCGAGGGCGATGCGGCATTGATCGAACTGACCGAGCGTTTCGACCGGTTGCGAATTGACGCTGATCGGCTGCGTATCGGGGAGGCAGAGATTGACGACGCCTGCCGGGACGTGCCGCGTGATCTGATGGCCGCGCTGGAACTGGCAGCGGAGCGCATCCGCGACTTTCATGGTGCACAGCGCCCGGCGGATCATGAGCAGGTCGACGCCCACGGCAATCGCACGGGCTGGCGCTATACCAGCGTCGATGCCGCCGGCCTTTATATTCCGGGCGGACGGGCAACCTATCCATCGTCGGTGCTGATGAACGCCATTCCGGCAAAGGTGGCGGGGGTTGAGCGTCTCGTCATGGTGACGCCCACGCCGGAGGGGCGGATGAACCCCCTCGTTCTGGCGGCTGCACAGCTGGCGGGGGTCGACGAGATCTATCGCGTCGGCGGGGCGCAGGCGGTGGCGGCGCTGGCGTTCGGGACCGAAAGCATACGGCCGGTCGACGTGGTGACGGGCCCCGGCAATGCCTTTGTCGCGGAGGCGAAGCGGCAATTATATGGGCGTGTCGGCATCGACATGGTGGCCGGTCCATCGGAAATACTGGTGGTCGCGGATGACAGTGCGGATGCCGCCATGCTTGCGTTCGACCTGCTCAGCCAGGCCGAGCACGATCCCTCCGCCCAGTCGATTCTGATCACCGACAGCCTTGACCTTGCGGACGCGGTGGTCGCCGCCATGCCGGGCGCGCTCGATACGCTTGCGACTAAGGCGGCGGCGCGTGAGAGCTGGGAGGCGCATGGCGCCATTATCACCGTCGATCGGCTATCAGACTCGGTGCGTCTGATCGATGCGCTTGCGCCGGAACACCTGGCGCTCGCTGTCGCCGATCCGCAGCCGTTGTTCGACCAGGTGCGGCATGCTGGCAGTATTTTCATCGGCCACCTGACGCCAGAGGCGATTGGTGACTATGTCGCCGGCCCGAATCACACCCTGCCAACGGGTCGTCGCGCCCGCTTCTCCAGCGGGCTTGGCGTCGCCGATTTCATGAAGCGGACCACCTATCTGGAATGTTCCCGTGCTGGCTTTGACGCAATCGGACCAGCGGCGGCGCGGCTTGCCGAGGCGGAGGGCCTGCCTGCCCACGCCAAGTCCGTCACGCAGCGATTAGGTTAAAGTTATCACCTATATGGCACAAAAAAGGCCAATTATTTTGCCGATTCGGTAACTGGCGCGTGGTTTAGGTCCTGACTAATCGGGTCCTCTATGATCCTGTGCATGAACACGAGCGTCAGCCAGCGGCCGAATTTGTGCCCTACCTGGGGCAGACGGCCCACTTCCGTGAAGCCAAGTCGTCTGTGAAAGGACAGACTGCCGACATTCTCGCTGTCCACGCCCCCGATCAGGACATGCAGACCGCGCTGCCGCGCGATCGCAACAATCTCCTCCAACAGCTTCCTGCCGGTGCCGTGCCCCCGCGACTTACCCCTGACATACACGCTATGTTCTGCCGTATGGCGATATGAGGGTCGCGCGCGAAAAACGTCGAACGTGGCAAAGCCAAGGATCTCGCCGTCCTCCTCTGCGACGATTACCGGCCAATTGCCGCGGTGCTTGTTGGCCAGCCATTCCTGCTGGTCGTGCAGGGTTCGCGGCCGATCATCATACCAGGCCGTCGTGTGTAGGATGGCGTCATTGACGATATCGAGAATCGCCGGCAGGTCGTCCGAACGGGCGGGCCGTATAGTCATGATTATCATCCATCCCGTCGCCTTTTGCAGTCGTTGGTGATAAAGCGTCTGACCGACCGACCTGCAAGAGGGAGACATGACGTGAAGGTGAATGTTGAGATCGACTGCACGCCTCAAGAGGCGCGCGCCTTCTTCGGTCTTCCTGATCTGGCCCCCGTACACGATGCCTATGTCGCCCGCATGACCCGCTTTGCAGAGGAGGGTGTGACGCAGAAGGATATAGAGACGGCCATGCAGAACTGGATGGGCAGTATGACCGCAATGGGCGGCTCTGGCATGGCCGATCTGCAAAAAATGATGATGGCGGCGATGGGCGGCAAGAACGGCTGACCTTTAAGGATGAGCGAGGATACCATCTTCGCGCTGGCAACCGGAACGCTGCCCTGTGCGGTGGCGATTGTTCGGATAAGCGGCCCTGATGCAGCAGCGGCGGTCAGCGGGTTGCTGTCCGGGCAGGGCTTGCCCCCCGCGCGCCGCGCCTCCCTGCGTACCCTGCGCACTGACGGGGGGGAGATTCTGGATGAGGCTCTGATCCTGGTATTCCCCGCGCCGAATAGCTTTACCGGCGAGGACGTGATCGAACTTCAGGTGACCGGCAGTGTGGCGCTGGTCGCGAAACTGCTGAAGGAACTGGCCCGCGTGCCTGACTGCCGCATGGCCGCGCCCGGGGAATTCGCGCGCCGAGCTTTCCTGAACGGACGCATCGACCTGACAGAGGCCGAAGGGCTGGCCGCGCTGATCGACGCAGAAACTGAAGCGCAGCGAACGCAGGCGATGATGGCTGCGAACGGTACATTGCGGGCAAGAGCCGAGCAGTGGCGGGACAAATTGCTCTCCCTTCGCGCAGATTTAGAGGCGGTGCTCGATTTCGGTGAAGCGGAAGATGACGTTGGGGAAGCGGTCGTCGGTGAAGTCACACAACGAATTGACGCGCTGCGAGAGGATATAGGGAAGGTGGTGGCGCGCAGCGAAAGCGCCCGGCGGATCAGGCGAGGCGTCGACATTGCCATAATCGGTTCTCCGAACGCTGGAAAATCCAGCCTGGTAAACATGCTATCCCAAAGTGACGCGGCGATCGTGTCTGAAATTGCGGGGACCACGCGCGATGTCATCGAGGTGCCACTGGATATCGGCGGCTATCGCGCGACGTTGATCGACACTGCGGGACTGCGCGAAACATCGGACGAGATCGAGGCGGAGGGCGTTCGGCGAGCGCGGGAGCGGGCAGCCAACGCCGATATTCGCGTTCATCTATTGCTTCCCGAAGAGCACGCGCCTGGCGGGAGCGATATAATCGTACGTTCCAAAGCGGATGTAGAGGATGGCTTGCCAAGGGACAGCATCCATGTGTCTGCCGTTACCGGACAGGGGCTCGACGCACTTCTTGATCGCATCACTGCCCGGATTTCAGGAGGCGTCAACAAGGGTGACTTGATGACTGTTTCCGCCCGTCAAGCGAGCGAACTGGCGAGCACGGAGGCCGAGCTTGTCCTTGCACAATCCACCGCCGACCCTGTATTGAGCGCGGAGCATCTGCGAAAAGCCGCAGAGGCCCTCGGCGTGCTGACAGGCCACGTCACGTCGGAAGATGTTTTGGGCCAGATTTTTTCGCGCTTCTGCATCGGAAAATAGTGTTCCACGTGAAACACTGCCACATTCGACAAGGCATATAATGACCGGCGATTTCGACATTCTTATAGTGGGCGCGGGGCATGCTGGGGTCGAAGCGGCGGCTGCAGCGGCGCGGACGGGCGCGCGTGTAGGACTTGTCACCATGGAACGGGGCGATTTGGGGACCTTGTCTTGCAACCCGGCGATTGGCGGGCTGGGAAAAGGCCATATCGTTTGCGAGCTCGACGCTCTTGGTGGGGTCATGCCGCGCCTCGCCGATTACGCGTCCGTTGGATATCGTCTTCTCAACAGGCGCAAAGGCCCGGCGGTGCGGGGTCCCAGAGCTCAGATCGACCGCGGGCTCTATCACGCGGCGGCGGCCGAGTGGTTGCAGACCAGTTCCGTCGAGCTGATCATCGGCGAGGCGCGGGCCCTACACTTGAAGGGCGATCGGGTTGCCGGCCTCTTCGTCGACGACGATTTGGTCCGCTGTTCCGCTGTGGTGCTTGCAACGGGCACGTTTCTCGGCGGCATTATGTATGAGGGCGAACGCCGCCTCGTAGGGGGCCGCGCCGGGGGCAGGTCGGCGTCGCGCCTCTCTGAACAGCTTCGGGAACTTTCACCGGGAAGTGTCAGGCGGCTGAAGACGGGCACCCCACCACGGTTGCGCGCACGCTCCATCGACTGGAGCGCGGTGACGTGGCAGCGCCCTGACGAGGATCCAACGTTCTTTTCGCGCCTAACCCGATCAACACAGGCGCCGCAGATCTCCTGCGGCATCACGCGCACATCTGCCGCGTCGCACGCCGTGATTCGCAATAACCTTCAGCGAAGTGCGACTTTCAGCGGCGACATTGAGGGGCGGGGTCCACGATACTGCCCCTCCATTGAGGACAAGGTTGTACGTTTCGGCGACCGGGACGGGCATCAGATTTTTCTTGAGCCGGAAGGTCTCAATAGCGACCTCGTCTACCCAAACGGCATCTCCACTGCTTTGCCGCAAGAGGTGCAATTGAAGTTCGTTCATACGATCCTGGGGCTGCAGCAGGCAGAGATCGCGCAGCCCGGCTATGCGGTGGAATATGATTATCTGGACCCCCGGGCGCTTGACGAGAATCTAGGTTCTCGTGCGGTGCAAGGCCTTTTCCTCGCAGGGCAGATTAACGGGACAACCGGATATGAAGAGGCAGCCGGGCAGGGACTGGTTGCGGGTGCCGCAGCGGCCTCTCTCGTCGGTGACCGCCCAACCTTACCCCTTGACCGCGCCAACAGCTATATAGGGGTCATGATAGATGATCTGGTGACGCAGGGCGTTAGTGAACCATATCGCATGTTCACATCGCGCGCCGAATTCCGCCTGTCGCTAAGAACCGATAATGCACACCGACGCCTGACCCCTCTGGCGCAGGCCAGCGGGCTTTCGACGCCGGAACTTGATACATGGTATGGCGACCATGTCGCGCGTTACGGTCAGGGCCGAGAGATGCTGGAAAGCGCCAACGTTACCCCAAAGGCTGTGGGGGATTTGGGGATCGACGTCAGGCAGGACGGAGTTCGCCGCTCCTTATTCGAATGGCTGCGCTTTCCCGAAGTGGACTGGGCGACAGCCGTGCGCATACATCCCGATCTGGCCAGCGTGCCGGAGGATCTGGTCGAGACGCTTTGCGTTGACGCGGAATATGACCAATATTTACGTCGGCAGGACAGCGCACGAAATGCCATGCGCGCAGAGGAAGCCCGATTGCTTCCACGCGGTCTCAATTTTTCTTCATTGCCCGGGCTGTCTGCGGAAATGGCCGAACGGCTGGAGACTGCGCAGCCGCAAAGTCTTGGGGCGGCATCGCGCATTCCCGGCATCACGCCGGCGGCCCTCACTGTTCTGCTTGCTTACGCAAAGCGAGCCGCATGATCGATGTTTCACGTGAAACAGAGGCGCAGTTCGATCGTTACCTGCAGCTTCTGAATGAGTGGCAAGAACGGATGAATCTGGTAGCGCCGTCGACCCTTCCACAGGCGCGGCAACGGCACATCGAAGACAGTGCACAATTGATCCGATTGATTCCCACCGACCTGCGCGTGCGGACATGGGTCGATCTCGGTTCTGGCGCCGGTTTTCCCGGAATTGTCGCGGCCATCCTGCTGCCCGCGAAAGTTCACCTTATAGAAGCCCGAGAGAAAAAATGTCTTTTCCTGCGTACGGTTGCGGCTGAGCTCGGTCTTTCCGACCGGGTCGTTGTTCATAATGAGCGGGTCGAAAAATTGCGCTCGCCTAAGGCGGATATAATTTCCGCGCGGGCGTTTACGGCCCTGCCAAAGCTGTTTGACTGGGGTAGAGGGTTTGCGGCACAACACACATTGTGGCTGTTGCCGAAGGGGCGAAGCGCGGTCGCAGAAGTGGAGGCTGCGCGGCAGTCATTCTCGTTCGACGCGCAGTTGCATCCAAGCAGCACCGATCCCGACGCACGGATCGTCGCTGCCCGACATGTGCGGCGGATCGGAGCGGATAGAGGCCAATGAACATACTTGCAGTAGCCAATCAAAAGGGCGGCGTGGGCAAAACCACGACGACAATCAATGTAGCGACCGGACTGGCAGCCAGCGGTCGCCGGGTTCTGATCATTGATCTCGACCCTCAGGGAAACAGCTCCACCGGCTTGGGCATCGGTCAGACGGGCCGCACATGCACAAGCTATGATCTCCTTTTGGGCGAAGCGACTTTGTCGCAAGCGGTCCAAAATACCCAGATCGAAAATCTACATATTATTCCCGCTACCGTGGACCTGTCCGGGGCGGAGATCGAACTGGTTGAGATGGATGCGCGCACACATCGGCTGAGCCGCGCCCTTGAGGATCAGGCCGGCGCGTATGACTATATTTTGATAGACTGCCCGCCATCCTTGGGACTGTTAACTGTCAATGCCCTCGTGGCGGCACATGCTCTTATCGTCCCGTTGCAATGCGAGTTTTACGCGCTCGAGGGGCTCAGTCAGCTTCTAAAAACCGTGGAGCGGGTACGGGCCGGCTTCAATCAGCGGCTGCGCATATTGGGCGTCGTCCTGACGATGTACGACAAACGTAATCGGCTGTCGGAGCAAGTTGCCGAAGATGCACGGGCATGTCTGGGCGATGCCGTTTTCACGACAAATATTCCGCGTAATGTACGTCTGTCAGAGGCACCGTCGCATGGTCTGCCGGCGCTGATTTATGATCACCGCTGCGCCGGGTCGGAGGCGTATATGGCTCTCTCTCGTGAAATTCTCGGTCGTACGGAACCTTCGGCGATCGCGGCATGAGCGAGGGGGGATCACAGGGCAGTTCCGGTCGGCGCAGGCCGGGCCTGGGCCGGGGACTCTCCGCTCTTTTGGATGAGATCGGCCCGTCTCACGGCAATGATGGAGAGTCGACCTACGGCGCAGGGCAGGCAAGCAGCGCTCTTGGGCAAATGGTATCCATCGGGCGCGTTAAACCGAATGCCAAGCAGCCACGTAAGCGTTTCGACGATGGTGCTCAGTCCGAATTGATCGATTCCGTCCGGCGGCAGGGGTTGCTGCAGCCGATCCTCGTTCGGCCCATGGACGGCGGGAATTTCGAAATCGTCGCCGGCGAGCGTCGGTGGCGTGCCGCACAGGCCGCGCAATTGCACGAGATACCGGTCGTCGTCCGTGACTTGAGCGACAGCGAAGCCTTTGAAATTTCGCTGGTCGAAAACATCCAACGGCAGGACCTCTCACCGATTGAGGAGGCGGAAGGCTATCGGCGACTTACCGAGGAGTTTTCGCATACGCAGGATGCGGTAGCGCGCCTTGTCGGCAAGTCGCGCAGCCATGTAGCCAATTTGATGCGTTTGCTGGAGCTGCCGCAGTCCGTGCGCGCCATGGTGGACGAAGGGCAGATCGCAATGGGTCATGCCCGCGCTTTGATCGGCACGGAAGACCCCGAACGCCTTGCACGAGAGATTATCGACCGCGGTCTTAATGCGCGTCAGGCGGAAGCCTTGGCGAAAACATCTGGCGGAAAGCCGGGCGCGGCCAGCGTGCGAAAGCCTGCCGAACGGGACGCGGACCTCGTGGCGCTGGAGGATCGCATCAAAGAGGCGACGGGAATGGTCGCGCGTCTGAGCTTTGACGGGGAGGGCGGCCAGCTGACCGTCAAATATCGCGACCTGGACCAGCTCGATATGCTGGTGGAACGCCTCTCGGCTTAATTCCCATCGGCCAGATCAGCCGGCGAATTTCCCCTACGCAGTTCGTCGCGGATTTGCTTCAGCAGGATAATGTCTTCTGGCGGCGAGGATGGTTTTGTCGCTTCCGTCTCTGGATCTTTCGCATTGATGCGGTTGACTGTCCGTACGAGCAGAAAAATGATGAAGGCAAGGATGACGAAATTGACGACGACAGTGATAAACTGACCGTATCCGAACAGTGAGACGCCCGCTTCTTTCAGCTCGGCGTAATTGGTCAGCGATCCTTCGTAGCCTTCAGGAACAGGGCCAAGACGTACGAAATAACTGGAAAAATCGAACCCGCCGAACAAATAGCTGACCAGCGGCATGATGAGGTCGTCCGTCAGCGACTTTGTGATCAGAGCAAAGGCGCCGCCGATGATCACGCCGACCGCCAGATCCATGACATTGCCGCGCGCGATGAACTTCTTGAATTCGCCGATCATGACGTCCTCTCCTTATCTTTGCGCTGACTTCTAAACCTCGATCAGTCTGTCTGGCAACTCGTTCGGTTTCTCAGCGCCTGGCGGGAAATGTTCTGCCATCACGTTGCCTGCATTCTCCACCGCGGCGACGAAGCCGCCTGCGATATCGCCACTGCGCGCGTGGCTTAGGATGGCGCTGACTGTGTCGCCCCAGATCGTCTCGTCGACTTTAGTATAGATGCCTTCGTCGGCGATGATTTCAGCATGGCGGTCCAACCGTGAGAGAAATATCAACACGCCGGTACGCCCCTCGGTCAGGTGGATGCCGTGCGACAGAAAGGCTTCCATCGCCGCACGATGAACGGCAAATTCGCGGAGTGAAGCAGGGGCCAGCCGATACCGTATCTTCCCCAAGGAAACGATCAGCCAAGTCAGCGCGAACAGGATCGCCGACGCGGCCACCATCAGGGTAACGGTTTCGCGAACACCCGCAGCGCCGCCGGCCGACCACCCCAGGTCCACCCACGCCGGATCGAGAACACCGAACCAGAGGAGAAGGGGCGGCAGGAGCAATGCCGACAATGCCGCAAGCCCGAGCGGGACTACGACATGATCGTCGGCACCCTCCGTAAACACGCAGAAGATCTCGCCGGAAGTCATCTGTTCCGCGGCCCCGATTGCCTGGCTAACGCGGACATGATCTTCGTGCGAAAGCGCCATCTACCAGCCCCCGCTCGCGCCGCCGCCGCCGAAGCTGCCCCCGCCGCCGGAAAAGCCGCCACCGGAAAATCCGCCGCTGGAAAATCCACCCGAACCCCCGCCATGATGTGTCGGCATGCCAAAGAAGACGAGGCCACCCCTGCGCCGACGGCCCTTTCCGCGACGCGACATTGCCCAAATGTTGAACCCGACGATCAGCAACAGCCAGATCAGTCCCCAGGACTGGCCGCCCTCCTGCCCGGCGCTGCTTTGCCTGGCGTCCTCGGCAGCACGCAAATTGGCGGCGGCCTCCTCGGGGGAAACGGACAATTGCGTTGCCAGCGTATCCACGCCCGCCAGAATACCGCCCTCCAAATCGCCGGCCTTGAAGCGGGGAAGGATCTGCCGATTGATGACCAGGAAGCTGAGACCGTCGGACATGATGCCTTCCAGGCCATATCCCACCTCTATCCGGACCTTCCGCTCGTTCGGCGCGACGAGCAGGATTATGCCATCATTATCCTCGCCACTGCCGATGGCCCATTCCCTGCCCAGACGATATCCGTACTCCTCGATAGGATAGTCCTGCAGATCGGGAACCGTCGCAACGACCAATTGCCGCCGGGTGGTATCCTCAAGTTGTTGCAGCTTGGCGGTCAATTCAGCTTCCGTCTGAGGCTGTAGAATGTCCGCGGCGTCGACCACCCTGCCTGTCAGAGGCGGAAAGTCCTGGGCCCAAGCGGCGCCGGTCCAGCCGCCGAGGAGGGTCAGCAACAAAAGCCATGGCAGGAAGCGCGTGAAGTTCACCTCCGCGCGCCTAGAATTCCACCCTCGGTGCTTCTTCGGCGCCTGCCGTGGTCGCCTCATACGGCTGCATGGGTTCGGCATCGTAAATATAGCGCGCCGCGATCAGGCTGGGGAAGGTGCGCACCTCCGTATTATAGGCCTGCACCGCGGCATTATAATCACGGCGGGCGACGGCGATGCGATTTTCGGTCCCCTCAAGTTGCTGCTGCAACATCAGAAAGTTCTCGTTCGAGCGCAGCTCCGGATATCTTTCGACGGTGACAAGCAGACGCGACAAGGCGCCGGACAACTGATCCTGCGCCGCAGCATATTGCTGCATTTGGGCGGGATCGGTCAGGTCGCCCGGATCGAGATTTACCTGCGTGGCGGATGCGCGCGCCTGTGTGACGGCTTCAAGCACCTCACGCTCCTGCGCGGCAAAGCCCTTTGCCGTGGCGACCAGATTGGGGACCAGATCTGCACGGCGCTGGTAATTATTCTCAACGTCCGCCCACCGACCTTTGGCTTCTTCTTCTGCAGTGGGAACGGAATTGATGCCGCAGGCGGACAGGGTAGTGGCGGCAAAGGCGATCATAAGGAACTTGCGCATGGGTCTCGTCCCGAAAAGTTGAACGTCTCTTATCGCGGAATCGCGACGGCCATGCAAATAGGTCAAATAGTGCCAAACGCCATGGCAGCGCCAACCTTGGACGCAGCCTGTGACGTCATGAAGCGGGAACCCCATACATGCTGCGCTGTTAACCATTAAGCCACGAAGGGGAGAAGCCAGTGTCCGACCGAATGAAGGCCAGCGATTTCCATCCGCGCATACTCGAAATCTTCGACGGCTATGTGCACGGCAAACTAACGAAGCGCGACTTCATCTCTCGTGCCACACGCTATGCGGCCGCTGGCGTCACCGGCGCCATGCTGCTCGACCAGTTGAAACCGGATTACGCATGGGCGGAGCAGGTGCCTGCAGACGATCCCGAAATCGGCACGGAACGCGTCACCTTTGCCAGTCCCGACGGGCACGGGTCGATGAGTGGTCTGCTGGCCTGGCCGACGAAACGTGAGGGGCCGCTACCGGGGGTTCTTGTGATTCACGAAAATCGAGGCCTCAACCCCTATATCGAGGATGTGGTGCGGCGGACCGCAAAGGCGGGGTTCGTCGCTCTTGGTCCCGATGCGCTCAGTAGCCTGGGTGGCTATCCCGGCAATGACGACGAGGGCCGCAAGATGCAGGCGGACCTGGACCCGGAAAAACTGATGGAGGACTTTTTCGCGGCGTTCCGCTGGCTGCGTGATGACGATCGCACGACGGGCAAGATTGGCGCTGTCGGCTATTGCTATGGCGGCGGTGTCGCCAATGCGCTCGCTGTGTCGCAGCCGGACCTTGCCGCGGCGGTGCCCTATTACGGTCGTCAACCGCAGGCGGAAGAGGTGCCCTCTATCCAGGCGCCGCTAATGCTTCATTATGCCGGCCTCGACGAGCGCATCAATGAAGGCTGGCCCGCCTATGAAGCTGCGTTGGCGGAACATCAGAAGCGCTACAGTGTGCATTTCTATCCCGACGTCCATCACGGTTTTCACAATGACACCACCCCCCGCTTCGACGCGGCAGCGGCGTCACTATCATGGGCACGAACGCTGGATTTCTTCCGGCGCAATCTTTGATCGCTATCCGATGACCGGCATATTTACATAGATCAATCAAGGCGATGCGTGTCGCCCGGAACTGCCGCATCGCCCTGACGTTGGAACAGTGAACGGCGTCGGCGGGCAATTCTGCACGCGCGAAGGCCGGGGCGATATGGATGCGCCTGCCGCACTGACCAAGAGGGACCGACATGCAGACACAGCTCTCCATCAACGGGGAAAGCCATGAGCTGGAGGCGGACAGCCGCACCACTCTGCTGGACGCGCTGCGCAACCATCTGGGTCTGACCGGATCGAAAAAAGGGTGCGACCACGGACAATGCGGAGCGTGCACTGTCCTCATCAACGGTCGCCGCATCAACTCCTGCCTGACACTCGCGTGCATGCATGATGGCGACGACATTACCACCATTGAGGGAATCGGATCGCCCGGCGCCCTGTCGCCGCTGCAGGACGCCTTTGTCCGCCATGACGGCTATCAATGCGGATATTGCACGCCGGGCCAGATCTGCTCCGCCACTGCGATGCTGCAGGAGGTGCAGGCGGGCTGGCCATCGCATGTGTCCACGTCGCTGGAGGATGACGTATCCCTCAGCAATGAGGAGATTGGCGAACGCATGGCCGGGAACCTGTGCCGCTGTGCAGCCTATCCCAATATCGTCGCGGCGATACGCGAAGTCGCTGGCACGGGAGAAGACGCATGAGGCCGTTCGAATATACGCGTGCCACTACGACCCGCGATGCGACACGAGCCGGGACAGGCGGCGCAACGATTATCGCGGGCGGGACCAATTTGCTGGACCTGATGAAGCTGGAGGTCATGGCGCCAGAGCGTCTGATCGACATCAATCGCCTCGGTCTGAATGCGATTGAAGAAAGCGGCGACGGCGGCCTGCGCATCGGCGCATTGGTGCCCAACAGCGACCTGGCGGCGGATCGGCGAGTTCGCAAGGATTGGCCCATCCTGTCGCGAGCGCTTCTTGCCGGGGCATCCGGGCAGTTGCGCAACAAGGCGACCACGGGCGGCAATTTGTGCCAACGGACCCGGTGCTATTATTTCTACGACACCGATATGCCGTGCAACAAGCGCGAACCCGGCTCCGGCTGTCAGGCAATGGGCGGCTTTAATCGGATTCACGCCATTCTGGGCACCAGCGAGCAATGCATTGCAACCCACCCCAGCGACATGGCGGTGGCACTGCGCGCGCTGGACGCCGTGGTGGAAATCGAGAACGCGGAGGGGAAGCGGCGCAGCATTCCCATCGCGGAATTTTATCGATTGCCGCACGGTACGCCGCATCTGGACAATGAATTACATCCAGGCGACCTGATCACGGCGGTGACGCTGCCCGCTCCTGTTGGCGGGGCGCAGATATACCGTAAGGTCCGGGACCGGGCGTCATACGCATTCGCGCTGGTTTCCGTGGCCGCGATCGTGACGATGGAGGGGGACCGCATTGCCTCGGCCAGCCTGGCCTTTGGCGGCCTGGCGCATATGCCTTGGCGAGATGACGAGATGGAGGCGGTACTGGTCGGCGCGACACCCTCCGACGAGTTGTTCGATCGTGCCGCTGATGTCCTGCTGAATGATGCACAGGGCTATGGTCATAATGATTTCAAAATCCCCCTGACACGCCGCACGCTGAAAGCCGTACTTCGCGATGCGTGTAATGTAGGAGAGCCGGCATGACGCGCACGATGACCATGGACCGGCCCGATGAACGTCGCCGGCTGGATGATATGTCGCAGGGGCTTGTCGGACGCCCGCTGGACCGGCCGGACGGCCCGTTGAAGGTTTCCGGAACGGCAACCTACGCGCATGAATGGAATGTGCCGAACGCCGCCTATGGCGTGCTCGTACGCGCACCTTTTTCAAACGGTCGCCTGAGACGGATCGACAGTGCCGCAACGGAGGCGCTCGACGGCGTTGTCGGGGTTTTTACCGGCGAAAAATTCCTTCGCAATCCGGCACAGGGTGGCGCTGATGAGGCCCCGGTGCAGGGAACGGAGAAGGTGCAATATCTGGGACAGCCCGTCGCGCTGGTAGTGGCTGACACGTTCGAGCAGGCCCGCCATGGCGCCCAGAACCTTGCCCTGGAATGGACCGCCGAAAACGGGGTTTTCGACCCCGAAGCACAGGCCGCGGACGCCGAGGAGCAGGAAGACGAGACGGTCGATCAGGGTGATCTCGACGGGGCGATGCGCGCTGCCGCCTTTACCGTGGACGAGGTGTATCGAACCCCCTGTCACAACAGCGCCGCGATGGAGCCGCATTGCTCGATCGCGGAATGGGACGGCGAGGATCTGCTGCTGCGCGGCAGCTATCAGATGTTGAATTACAATGTGAACGAACTGGCGGATTCGCTCGGCATCGATGTCGCCCGGGTTCGCATGCTGTCTCCCTATGTCGGTGGTGGCTTTGGATCAAAGCTGGGCATCGCGCCAGAGGCGGTCGCCGCCGCGCTGGCCGCGAAGCAGTTGCAGCGACCGGTCGTCGTGGCGTTGTCACGGCAGCAGGTGTTCGACATGACGATGCGCCGCTCCGAAACCCGGCAGCATATTCGCCTCGCCTGCGATGCCGACGGAATATTGACCGGGCTCGGTCATGAAGGTCTCGTTTCCAACCTGCCGGAGGAGGAATTCGCAGAGCCGATCACGCAGTCGACCCATTTTCTGTACGGCGGTGCAAATCGCAAACTGGGTATCGATCTTGTTCGCCTTAATCGTACCTGCGCCGGGTCCGTGCGCGCGCCGGGCGAGGCTGTGGGCATGCCAGCGCTGGAAAATGCGATGGACGAACTGGCGGAAAAGCTTGGCATGGACCCGGTGGAGCTACGCAAGCGCAACCTGCCAGACAAACACCCCGAAGAGGATATCCCCTTTTCCAGCCGCAAATATGCAGAGGCCATGGACGAGGGCGCGCGGCGTTTCGGCTGGAGCGAGCGCAATATGAAGCCCGGGCAGCTGCGCGAAGGCGACTGGCTGATCGGTCACGGGATGGCGGGCGCCAGCCGGGTAAATATTCTCAGCAAGGCGGAAGCGCGCGTCACCATGGGCAGTGATGACGACGGCGTCTTTGCCACCGTCGAAACGGACATGACCGATATCGGCACGGGCACCTACGCCATTCTGTCGCAGATTGCCGGCGAAATGCTGGGCTTGCCGATGGAGCGGGTCAGGACACAGCTGGGGGATAGCGAGTTTCCGAAGGGTCCGGGGTCGGGCGGCTCCTGGGGTGCCTCCTCATCCGGGTCGGCGGTTTATCTCGCATGCGAGGAAATGCGGGCGGAAATCTGCCAGCGCCTTGGTTGCGAGGAGGCCGACCTAACCTTGAAGGATGGCGACGCGATTGCCGGAAATCGCAAGACGTCCCTTGGCGAATTGATCGGCGGCGGCGGCCAGATATCCGCAGTCGGAAGGATCGAGCCGGGCAAAACGATGAATGAAAGCGCCCAGTCGAGCTATGGCGCGTACTTCTGCGAAGTGGCCGTCGACCGGGTTACCGGCGAGACGCGTGTGCGCCGCATGACAGGCGTCTTTGGTGCAGGGCGTATCCTGAATGTAAAGACCGCAACCTCGCAATGCTATGGCGGCATGAGCTGGGGCATCGGCATGGCGCTGACCGAGGAACTGGTCCATGATTTGCGCGACGGGCACATCGTTAATCGGGATCTGGCCGAATATCATATCCCGGTAAATCTCGACGTGCCGCAACTTGATGTCGTGCTGCTGGACGAGCGAGACGACTGGGCATGCCCGCTGCAGTCAAAGGGCATTGGAGAGCTGGGCCTGTGCGGCGCCGCCGCGTCGGTGATCAATGCAATCTACAATGCGACGGGCGTCCGTGTACGAGATTATCCTGCAACGCTCGACAAGCTGTTGGAAGGCCTGCCGGACTAAGCCCGTTCAGAGAAGCTGCGCGCTAGCGCTGGGCCACACCCATCAGCGACAACACCTCTTCGCGGCTTTTATCATCGTCGCGAAAGACGCCCATCATGCGGCTGGTGGTCATGGTGACGCCTGGCGTGCGAACGCCCCGGGCCGTCATGCAGGCATGGGTTGCCTCGATAACGACGGCGACGCCCTGCGGCTTCAACCCGCCCCAGATGCAATCCGCCACCTCCGCAGTCAGGCGTTCCTGAACCTGCAGGCGACGGGCAAATCCGTGCAAAACGCGCGCAAGTTTGGAAATGCCGACCACATGATGCCGCGGCAGATAGGCGATGTGCGCCTTGCCGATGATGGGCGCCATATGATGTTCGCAATGCGACTGAAACGGTATATCGCGCAGCAGCACGAGCTCGTCATAGCCGCCGACATCCTCAAACACGCGCGACAGATGTTTGCCGGGGTCCTCTTCATACCCCTGACAATATTCCTTCCAGGCACGCGCGACGCGGCCGGGCGTATCCAGCAGTCCCTCACGCTCCGGATTATCGCCCGCCCATTCGATCAGCGTACGGATCGCCGACAGCACTTCATTGGGTATGGCTGCGTCGCGGTCGGGGGCGGCGATCAGGTCGCCATCGTCGGGAGTCTGGGTCATAAGGCATTCCTAAAGGCCGTGCGCCCCGGTGCAATAGCAGCGGCCCCCTGGTCAAAAAAGCGGCAGGGCGGCCATCAGCTTTACATCGATGGCAAGGCCCCGTCCGCGTGCTTTCCCGACGAAATCGGCGACATCCTGTCGCGGCACGAGCCTGACGGTAATGTCCTCGTCCGCCAAGCCGCCGCCATCGCCGACCTTCTGCAGACCGCTCGCGCGGAACAGTGTAAAACATTCCGATGTCAGCCCGGGGGAGGATGCAAATTCCCCCAGCGGCTTCATGCTTTCCGCGCGGTAGCCGGTTTCCTCCTCCAACTCGCGGCGGGCGCTGTCGATGGGGTCTTCACCCGTGACATCGTCGCCTACGATGCCTGCCGGAAAGCCCAGACATGGGCGGCCTAGCGGCACCCTATATTCCTCGATCAGAATCAGTTCGTCGCGATCGGTGAAGGCGACGATGACGGCGGCGCTCAGACCTTGGGCGCGATCGACATATTCCCACGTATCCTTAACGCGGACGCTTAGATATTTGCCCGACCAGACGGATTTTTCCTGCGTCAAAACAGCCACGTCGTTGGATTGGGCATCGGCCGGTTCTCCTTCGCTTTCAAAAGGGCGATGACAGAACGGACAATCAACCACATCGCAAGTATCGGAAACAGGAAAAATCCGATCAGAAGCAGCAGCAGAACCGTCGCAACGGCCACGCCGATCACCGACCCCCAGAAGGTGCGGATATGATAGCGGTAGTGCGTCTCTTCCCAGCTTCCCGGGACAGCATCCGCCTTCAGCAAATAGGCCAGAATGCCGCCTGCCAGCGTCGTCAGCCCGCCAGTGAAGATGCCACACAGCATGACGATGGCGGTAATCAGCGGCTTGTTCTGTGTCAGATCACCCGTGGAGGGGCCCGAAGGCTCGGACGCGCCCTGCGGTCTGTCTGAGAGGGGATCTGTCATTGCATGCCTTTCCCGGTTAGTCGCGCGTCGATGCGTCTGTCGAACGGGTCAGCCCCTGTGCCGTTCCCGTCGCAGCCTGATGACGGGTGTACGCCACCCCTTGAACGGCTTGCCGACTGTCTTGCCACCGCCTAGCAGGCAGGGGTGTTGAAACTGCTCGCCACCCGCCGGTTCGGCCCGTTTTTCGGCGTTCAGTATCTGGGCGCGTTCAACGACAATCTGTACCGCTTTGGTCTGCTGTTCCTGATTACCTATCGCCTGATGGCGGATCGCCCGGCAGAGGCGGCACAGTTGGTGACCATGGCGTCCGGGCTTTTTATCCTGCCCTTCGTGCTTTTTTCGGGCCTGGCGGGTCAGGTAGCCGATGCCATTGACAAGGCGCGCGCGGTACGCGCCATAAAGCTGGCGGAAATCTTCATCATGCTGGCGGGCGCCGCCGCCATGTATCTCGAATCCATTCCGGCGATGTTCACCGTGCTGTTCCTGATGGGGCTGCAGTCCACATTTTTCGGCCCCATTAAATATTCGATCCTGCCGCAGCACCTGTCGCATCGGGAAATTACCGGCGGCACCTCCCTGATAGAGGCGGGGACCTTCGTCTCCGTCCTGACGGGACAGATCGTTGCGGGGTTGATCAGCACACAAGTGGCGATGGCCGCCATCATCATGGTGGCGATCCTCGGTTATTTTGCCGCCCGTGCGGTGCCGCCTGCGCCCGCAGTGCCTGGGCGCCATCCGATCAGCGCCAATATTTTCGGTAGCACGCTGGCTGTCCTGCGGCATCTGTTCGCTTACCGGCATCTGTGGCTAAGCGTGCTTATCGGATCGTGGTTCTGGGCGGTGGGCGTCGTGTTCACGACATTGTTCCTGCCGCTGGTGCAGAACACGCTGGGCGGCACGGAGAGGGTGGCGACGCTGTTCCTGATCGCGTTCAGCATCGGCGTTGCAAGCGGTTCTCTCGTGATTGGCCGGGTGCTGAGGGGGCAGGTTTCCGCCCGAACGCTCGGCGTATCCCTGCTGCTGATGGCGGTGGTGAACGTCGACCTGTACTTCGCGCTGCGGGGATTTCCGGCTCCGGGCGAGCCGCTGCGCGATGTGGGCGCCTTCCTCGCCATCGCGGACAGCTGGCGCATCCTTGTCGACCTCACCCTGTTCGCGGTGGGCGGCGGCAGCTTCATCGTGCCGGTTTATACCATCATGATGACAGGCAGCGATCCTGCGTTGCGGTCACGTACGATTGCCGCCAACAATATCCTTAATGCCCTTGCCATGGTCATTGCCGCCGGCAGCGCCGGTGCGTTACTGGCACTGGGGCTGCGGGTACCGGAAATTCTGCTGATCGGCGCCGGGGTCAGCGCCGCGATGATATGGCCGGCGACGCTTCTGAAGAAGACCGTGCAGGGCATGGACCTGTAAACCCGGCCGCTATGCCCGAAAGTCGTCTAAGACGACTTCTACCCCTCAGCGTTTCACCAATGTACCGGCGCCTTGACGCGTAAAGATCTCCAACAGCAGTCCATGCGGGATGCGTCCGTCCAGGATAACCGCCGCTTCGACACCATTTTCGATGGCATTCAGGCATGTTTCCAGCTTTGGGATCATGCCCCCGGAGATGGTGCCATCCTCGATCAGTGCGGCAACATCATCCGGCACCAGATCGGTCTTCAGCGAACCATCCTTGCCCAGCACGCCTGGCACATCGGTCAGCAGCATCAAACGCGCCGCGTCCAGTGCCGACGCGATCGCGCCCGCCATCGTGTCGGCGTTGACGTTATAGGTATTGCCGTCCTCGCCCACCGCGACGGGCGCGATCACGGGAACGATGCCCGCGTCGATCAGTGTGTCGAGAACACGGCGGTCGACCGCCACCGGCTCGCCGACGAAGCCCAGGTCGATTTCGTGTTCGATCATGCTGTCCGGGTCGCGGCGCGTGCGGGTCAGTTTACGCGCTGTGACCAGCCGCGCATCCTTGCCGCTCAAACCGACGGCGCGGCCGCCGGCAGTGCCGATCCAACGAACGATTTCCTTGTTGATGCTGCCGCCCAACACCATCTCGGCAATCTTGGCGGTTTCCGCATCGGTCACGCGCAGGCCGTCGACGAATTCGCTTTTCACACCGACGCGTGACAGCATTTCACCGATCTGCGGCCCGCCGCCGTGGACGACGACCGGATGGATGCCGACGGTTTTCAGCAAGACCACGTCTTGGGCAAAGTCCAGCGCCTTTGCAGCGTCGCCCATAGCATGTCCGCCATATTTCACGACAAAGATGCGCCCCTCATATTTTTGAATATAGGGCAGCGCCTCTGTCAGCGTCTCGGCCTTGGCAAGCATGTCGGGATGGGGGGCGTGGCTTACATTCATGAACGGCGCTATAGGCGCTCGGGCGGGGGGGAGAAAGTGCCCATGACCGGCCTGGGTGCGGTACGGCGCGGGCGCGGGAAGCGGTATCCGCCGCCGCTGCGATACCAAGGCGACGTTATGACGTCAGTCGATGTCATATCATAACATGTTGAGTTGATTGACAATTTATTCTACAGCGGGCAGGCGGGACCGATGGGCAGCGGACATCATCACGATCATCAGAGTCATGGCCACGACCATGATGGCGGCCACGCGCATGTGCCGGAGGTGACGTCGCGCAATGCCCGCGCGGTCGGCTTTGCTGCGCTTCTGACCGGCAGTTTCATGCTGGTGGAGGTCGCGGGCGGGCTCGTCTCTGGCTCCTTGGCTCTCCTGGCCGATGCCGGGCACATGCTGACGGATTTTGCCGCGCTGGCGCTGGCATGGATGGCATTTCGCCTTGCGCGGCGGCCCGCCGACTGGAAGCGGACCTACGGTTTTGACCGGGTTTCGGTACTGGTCGCCTTCGTCAACGGCATGACCCTGTTCGTGATTGCAGGCTGGATCATGTGGGAGGCGGCGGAACGACTTGCCTCTCCGGCGCCGGTCATGGGACGGACCATGTTGCTGGTCGCGGTGCTGGGCCTGCTGGTGAACCTGTTCGTGCTGTGGATGCTCTCGCGGGGCGAGCGCGACAATCTGAACATACGCGCGGCCAGCCTGCATGTGATGGGCGATCTGCTGGGCTCGATCGGCGCGATTGCGGCGGCGGGCATCATCCTGACGACGGGCTGGACCTTGGCGGATCCCATTCTGTCGGTCTTGGTGGCGCTGATCATTCTCAGAAGCGCCTGGAGCGTGGTGCGCGACAGCGGCCACATCCTGCTGGAGGGCGCGCCGGAGGGGTTGGAAAGCGGCAGGATCGCCGCCGACCTGGTGGATCATGTCCCCGGGCTATTGGCGGTGGACCATGTCCATGCCTGGTCCATTACGCAGGACCGGCCCATGGTGACGCTGCATGGTACGGTCGCCCCGGAAACGTCCGCCGATCCCGTCTGCATCGCCATCCGGCAGCGACTGGCGGGTCATTTCCACGTCGATCACGCCACCATAGAGATCACGAGCGAGGCTGATTCGCTGCCGCCGTCCGGTTGTGACAGCCACAGCCAGCACAGATAGGCTGCGATCGCCGAAAGGGCGAAACCGACCAGCATGAACAGACCGTCCCGTGCCGTCAGGCCGATGCCGAAGATCAGGATGGGCAAGGCCGGCACGTCGACGGCAAAGGGGATCGCCTCCAGCGGCGGCGCGCCCATCACCAGCGCCAGTGCGGAAACGCAGAAGGCGGAAAACCATTGTGCCACGCCGCCTGCCGCCCATTCCAGTCTTGGCTTTACCAGCCTGTCGACACGTCTCAGCCATTTGGCGCTCTTGTCGCGCACGTTCTTCGCGTGATCGACATCAATGCTACGCTGGGCGATGGCGCCGGGGACCCATGGCTGCTTCTTTCCGAACAGCAATTGCACCGACATTAGCAGAATAACCGCCGCGATCACCATGGGCAGAAACGGAATCGCGCCGATCAGGATCGTAATCAGTGCCAATGTGGCGATGACCGGACCGAAGCCGCGCGTGCCATAGGCGCTCAGCAGGTCGCCGACGGACAATTTGCCGTCTTTGGCGCACTTGATTGCCTCATCCAGCAGACTCTCGAGTGGATGCTGTTGCCGGTCCATCGCCAATTTCCCCTTGTCGATGACTCGCGTAGGCCTAACCCACCAGAAAAGCTATATCTTTACAGCTTCACCGGGTTGGGACGGGTTGGTCCCCGGAATAGTCGTAAAAGCCGCGACCGGCTTTGCGTCCGTTCCAGCCAGCCTCCACATATTTCGTCAGCAGCGGTGCGGGACGATATTTCGGGTCGCCCGTCTGACGCTGCAATACCTCCATGACGGCGTGCAGGGTATCGAGCCCGACGAAGTCGGCCAGGGTTAGCGGCCCCATGGGATGGTTCGCGCCCAGCATCAGGCCGCGGTCGATATCTTCGACGCTTCCCACACCCTCTCCCAGGGCGAAGATCGCTTCATTGATCATCGGGCACAGGACGCGGTTGACGATGAAGGCGGGGCTGTCCCCGGCCTTGATGGGTTGTTTGCCGATGCGTTCGCAAAAGGTGCGAACCGCTTCGACGGTTTCGTCGCTGGTCGCCAGCCCGGGAATGACCTCGATCAGCTTCATGACCGGCACGGGGTTGAAGAAATGCAGGCCTAAAAAGCGCTCCGGCCGGTCCGTATGTGTAGCGAGGCCGGTGATGGAGATAGAGGAGGTATTGGTCGCCAGAATGGCGCCGTCTTTCGGCTGAAGCGTCGAAAAGATCTTGCGCTTGACCGCCTCGGCTTCCGTCGCCGCCTCGATGATCAGGTCGCAATCTGAAAATGCGCCCATGTCCGCCGTCGGTTCGATGCGATCGAGTGCGGCCTTGGCATCGGCCTCGTCCAGCTTGCCGCGCTCGACCAGTTTCATCAGACCCTTTTCGATCCCGGATTTGCCCTTTTCGGCCAAAGCCTGGTCCAGATCGGACATAATCGTCTGATATCCCGCCTGCGCCGCAACCTGCGCGATACCGCGTCCCATCTGCCCGCTGCCGATCACGCCGATTTTATTCATGCCAGATTCCAGTGAAATAAGAGGTTTGGCACAGGCATTAGGGCGGCAGCAGGTAAGTCTCAACCCCGGCGGCGGGTCTGCGGATTCCCGGCAATATCGAAGCACTTGCAAGCGCATGTTTTCAGCGCCGCTGCTAGTCAGAGGCGCTAAGGCGGATTGACGGAGGTCATATGGAAGTCGCAGGTGCCACCACCCGGCGTTCCGGGCCATATTTCTCGATCGCTGGCGGGCGCCTGTTCTGCAGTCGGCAGCAATAGGATGACGCTGGTGTCCGCCGACCTGCTGCAATCGGCGCGTGCGGCTCTGCAGGCGCGAAACGAGCCACTCCGCTCCGACGTCACCGAAGCCTATACCGAGGCGTGGGCGAAGCTCGACATCGGCTCTCACTATAACTCATTCCCGGATACGATCAGTTCGGCATGGCCTGCGCTGTCTGCGGCGGGAGAGCAGGAATTTGCCCGCATTCATGCGAAGATCATGGTGGCCGCTATTGACGGTTTTGAAGAACGGGCCATCGGTCAGCATTATCCCGTCTCTGTCCTGGACAATTTTCGTCTCAGCTATACGCGTATCCTGTCCACGATCGCGGCGGGGGATATCGGCCCTTATGGCAAGCCCTCCGATCTCCTGTGGAAAGAGATGGCCCTTGCGACACAGCGGTTGATGCCGGGCGGCGCCCGCGTTCTGGAGCCGCGCGCATTCCTTCCCAGATCGATCCTGTTTCGTGGCGGACCTCTGCAGACAGGGAGGGCTGCGCGCCTGCTTATCCGTTCCGGAACCGGCCCCTATTTGACCATGCACGTGCATGATCCCGAAATCGCGAAATTCAGCGAGCAGGGCTGGTTCGACCTGATGCTGCTGATCGCCGATGTTCTCACATTACGCCCCGATCTCAAGGGCGTCTTTGGTGGCGGCTGGCTTTACGATCCGCAACTGCCGACGGTCAGTCCGCGGCTTGCCTATCATCGCGCCCTGACCATTCCCAATGGCGCCATGACGTTCTTCTACGCGAAGGATGGCGAGAATAGTTACGCATTTTCAAAGTCTACCACGCGCCGCCGCCTACATTCTGAAGGGCAATACGATCCCGAACTGCACATGTGGGTGTGGGAGCGCACCCCCCTCATCGAGTGGGCGCAGAAACAGGCGGGCGGGGTTGGAAGGACTAATTTATATAGTCCCAATATCTAGAATAAACGCCATATTCTTAAGAAAGAACAACAATGTCGCTTCGCAATACCGTAAAAATCTGGCGTTCAATGCGATCAAACGGTCACGAAATAGTTAAACCAAAACTAATGCAATTATCAGAAATGATCTATTTGCTTCTTCTTAAAAGGAATGGTCCGGGGTATTATTTGTGTGGAGGATTCAATGTCCTAGGTCGTCCCGTAAGCCTGGCTAGAAATCACTTCACACATGCAGAATATAGTGAATTTATAGAAAAAGCTAATGCTCTCTCCAAGAACAGTAAATATCATTCCAAGGTATTTCAGAAAGAGGCGATGCGTCAGGGGGGCGTAACAACCCCGAAAGTATTGTTCGCTCAAGGAAAGGCAACCGATCCTGACCAACACAAATTTGATCAGGCCCTTGAACAAATTGTCGGACAAAGAGTAGTTGTTAAGCCTGATGTGGACTCGGGTAGGGGACGAGGTGTCCAAATATTGAAAGTGACCAAAAATAGCGGCCACATACATCTACAAAGGGAGGAACGAACTGTCTATTCTTACAGTGATATTTCCAAGTTATATAAGAACGCATTTTTAATCGAAGAGGTTGTTCAACAGCATGAGTGGTACAAGAGTATTCATCCCCATAGCGTAAACACTTTTCGAATCTGGATCATTTCTGATCAGCGGCAAGAAAAATATGTCTTGGGGTATTTGAGAATGGGTCGGGGACGTAGAGCGATCGATAATCAGTCAGCGGGAGGACTGGTCAGCATTCTTGACGCCGACCTTAAGCTGGGAAAAATTACCGACGGAGGGCTCGAAAGGCGCATTTTCACAAGTCATCCCGACACTCATATGGCAATTGACGGAAATTCACCTCCGATGATCGCTGACGTCATTACCTTCGCTAAAAAGGCACTGGCGGCTTTTCCGGGCCTGGCGTTTGCAGGCCTGGACGTCGCCGTGACTGCCGAGGGGCCGACACTAATCGAGATAAATCCCATGCCGGATCGGATGGGCGCCGCCCGGTGTGGGGTGCCCATGATCGCTTATTTGAAAAGCAACGGTCTCGAACATTTGCTCCCATAGGCAGCAATTTGGTTCGAGACCGTTTCGTAAATCCGACGTTTGGACCCGCGCGCTACAGCTTCTCCGTCAGTTCCGGGACCGCTTTGTACAGGTCAGCGACGAGGCCATAATCGGCGACGCTGAAGATTGGGGCATCCTCGTCCTTGTTGATGGCGATGATGGTCTTTGAATCCTTCATGCCGGCAAGGTGCTGGATCGCGCCGGAAATGCCGATGGCGATATAGAGTTCGGGTGCGACGATCTTGCCGGTCTGACCCACCTGATAGTCGTTGGGGACGTAACCCGCATCGACGGCCGCGCGGGATGCGCCCACAGCGGCACCCAGCTTGTCGGCCAGCGGCTCTATGATCTTCTCGAAATTCTCACCCGACTGCAGGGCGCGGCCGCCAGAGACGACGATACCGGCAGAGGTAAGTTCGGGGCGCTCGCTTTCCGCGATTTCGGCAGAAACGAAGCTGGACTTGCCCGCATCGCCCGCCCCGGAAACGGCCTCGACGCTGGCGGACCCGCCCTCTGCATCCGCCTTGTCGAAGGCGGTACCGCGGACGGTGATCACCTTCTTGGCGTCCGAGGATTTCACCGTGGAAATCGCATTGCCGGCATAGGTGGGCCGGTCAAAGGACCCGTCCTCGTTGATCGCGACGATTTCGGAGATCATCTGCGTGTCCATCTTTGCGGCGACGCGCGGCAGGACGTTCTTGCCGGTGGAGGTCGCAGGAGCGAGCAGATAATCATAATCGCCCATCAGCCCCTCGACCAGCGGTGCGAGATTTTCCGCCAGCGCGTGGCCATAGGCGGCGTCGTCGGCGTGCAGCACCTTCGCGACGCCTGCGACCTTCGCTGCGGCATCGGCTACGGCCTGCGATCCTTCGCCGGCGACGAGGACATGGACGTCCCCACCCAGTTTCGTGGCGGCAGTTACGGCGACGAGCGTGGCGGGCGCCAACTCTTTATTGTCGTGGTCTGCGAGAATCAGTGTGCTCATGCTGCGAACCCCTTTTCCTTGATCTTGGCAACGAGCGTGTCGACGTCGGGAACGATTTCACCGGCTTCGCGCTTCGGCGGTTCGATGACCTTAAGCACCTCCAGCCGGGGGGCGGTGTCGACGCCGTAATCGGCGGGCGTCTTCTCGTCGATCGGCTTTTTCTTTGCCTTCATGATATTGGGCAAGGAGGCATAGCGCGGTTCGTTCAGCCGCAAATCCGTCGTGATGATCGCAGGGGTGGACAGCGACAGCGTTTCCAGTCCGCCATCCACTTCGCGCGTCACGTTCACCTTGCCGTCGGCGGGTTCCACCTTCGACGCGAACGTGCCCTGCGGCCAGTCCAGCAGCGCCGCCAGCATCTGGCCGACTTGGTTGGAATCGTCGTCGATCGCCTGCTTGCCCAGAATCACCAGATCGGGGCTTTCCTCCTCGACCACCTTCGCGAGGATCTTTGCGACGGCCAGCGGCTCCGGCATTGCGTCTGCAACGACCAATATGCCGCGATCAGCGCCCATGGCGAGGCCGGTGCGTAGCGTTTCCTGCGCCTTCTGCTCGCCAATGGATATCACGACGATTTCGTCGGCCTTGCCCGCTTCCTTCAGCCTGATGGCCTCCTCCACGGCAATCTCGTCGAATGGATTCATGCTCATCTTGACGTTGGCCAGGTCGACACCGGATTGGTCGGCCTTCACCCGCGGCTTCACATTGTAATCGATGACCCGCTTTACGGGTACCAGGATTTTCATATGCGTCCCTCTTCGGAATAAATGTCGCCGCGCTCCATGGCGCAGCCCGTTCATGGGTGTCAACGCGTCAAAATGGGCAGTTGGTTCCATGCAGCCGTCCATTGCCGATGGCCACAAGCGTGCCTATGTCATGTCGCCCGCCGAACCAAAGGAACTCCGCGCCCATCATGCCTGCCTTCAAACAACCCGATCTTGCTGACCGCGCCGCCGCCGCAAAAGAAGCCAAACTTGCCGCGCTCGCAAAGATGAAGGCGCGCCCCAAGCCGACCGAAGAGGAACTCGCGGCGAAAAAGGCTGCACGTCTGGAACGGGAGGCGGAGGAACGCCGCAAGCGCGCCGAGGAAAAAGAGCGGCTGGAGGCGGAAGCCGAGGCCGCGCGCATTGCCGCCGAAGAAGAGGCGGAACGGATTCGCAAGGAAGCCGAGGGCGTAAAGGTCTCTGAATCCGTCAGGAAGGCAGCGCGCGACCTGAAATACGCCAAGCGCAAGGCGCGCCGCCGCTAGGGCCGCGCGGCTGCGTCTTCGCGCGGCCCTGCTTCCCCTGGTCCGACCGCTCCATGCTCGAACGCATCATCCTCGACGAGGCAGACCTGCTGAGCGGCGGGCGTCTGCGACTGATCCGTCGCGGCGATGAATTTTCGATCATGCTCAACCTGCCGCGCGAAGGCTGGAACGAGCTGATGAACAGCCGTCGGTCAGGCTCCGAACAGGCGCTCGCGACACTTGGCCTGCGAGGCGCTCCTGCCCGTGCCCGAGTGCTTATCGGCGGCCTTGGCATGGGCTTTACCCTGCGCGCCGCTTTGGCAGTCCTTGACCCCCGCGCCAGCGTCACCGTGTCCGAGCTGGTGCCGGAGGTGATCGCATGGGGCCGCGGCCCGATGGCAGACCTTCATGCCGGTACGCTGGATGATCCGCGCGTAACGATCATTCCCGCGGATGTCGGCGAACTGATCCGCGAAGACGGCGCGGCATATGATGCCATTCTGCTGGACGTGGATAATGGCCCTGCCGGCCTTACCAGCGTCGACAATGCCGGCCTTTACGGCGCGCGTGGCCTGGCGGTGACGAAGCGCGCATTGGCACCGGGGGGAGTTCTGGCGATCTGGTCCGCAGAGGCCGACCCGGCGTTCGGACGGCGGCTGGAAAAGGCGGGATTTACCGTCGATACCGTCACCGAACATGCCCACGCCTCCGGCAAGGGAGCGAAGCACACGATCTGGCTGGCGCGAACCTAGCTGCGGATCACCAGGTCAAGTCGGCCGGCAAGGCCCGCCACAATTGCAGGCTGAACAGATCCTCTTCGTCGGTCCAGGCCTGTACCTGTCGAAACCCTGATGCGCGGGCCAGCAGCGCGGCCTCCTCCAGGCTGTATTTGTGGCTGTTCGATATGTGCAGGGTTTCGCCCGTCGCCACCGTCCACCGCTGCTCGCCCAGAGAGATGCTGGTATTGGCGTCGGCGCGCACATGCATTTCGATGCGGCCCATTTCGGCATTCCAGAAGCTTTGATAGCTCCAGTCTTCCTCGCGCAGATCGGCGCCCAGGTCCGTCTTCATTCGGTGCAGGATGTTCAGGATGAAGCGGGCCGTTACCCCCTGGCTGTCATCATAGGCCGGCTCCAGAATGCGCGCGTCCTTCTTCAGATCCACGCCGATCACCAGATGCGCGTCCGACCCCAAAGTTTCCTTGAACGCACGCAGCAGATCGACGGCCTCCGCCGCCGTCATATTGCCGATGGTGGATCCCGGAAAAAATCCCAACTTGGGAGTATCGGCGATCCGCGCTGGCAATTTCAAGACTTTGGTGAAATCGCCCGGCAGCGGAAAGACCTCGATCCCCGGACAGTCGATTCGGATATTCTCGGCCGCCTGCTCCAGAAACTGCGCGCTAATGTCGATGGGCACATAGGCCCGCGCCTTGACCGCGCGCAGAAAGGGGGGCGTCTTGGCGCTGGAACCGGAGCCGAATTCCACGACGGTGCGCCCCTCGCCCACCTGCTTTGCAATGGCGCTGCTATTCGCCTCGATCAGGGTGACTTCGGTGCGGGTAGGATAATATTCAGGCAAGCCGGTGATCTGCTCGAACAATTCGCTGCCGCGCTGGTCATAGAGATAGCGTGCGGGAATCTCCTTGCGGTCGCGCGACAGACCCGCACGCACGGCACCTTCGAAATCGTCGATTACTGCATCTTGCGCACGGGTGGCGGCGGCATTCACAGGCTTTTCGCCAGACGCAGGCCGCTGAATTGCCAACGCTGATGCGGATAGAAGAAGTTTCGATAGGTGTCCCGCTCATGTCCCGCAGGTGTCGCGATGCTGGAGCCGCGCAGAACGAACTGTCCCGACATGAATTTCCCATTATATTCTCCGACGGCGCCGGCGGCGGGCCGGAAGCGCGGATAGGGCAAATAGGCGCTGCCGGTCCATTGCCAGCACTGGCCATGGGCGTCGGACAGTTGCGGTGCCAGGGTTTCCCACTCCGCCTCGGTGGGCAGCCTTAATCCCGCCCATGTGGCGAACGCGTCTGCTTCATAATAACCTATATGGCACACGGGTGCCGCCAGATCGAGGCTGCGTCGTCCGCGCAGAGAAAACTGGCTTGGACGGTGGTCTGATTCCGCCCGCCAATAAAGCGGCACCTCGATGCCTTCCTGATTGACCCAGGCCCAGCCATCCGACAGCCACAGGCTTGCGGTGCGATATCCGCCATCGTCGATAAATTCGTCCCATTCCGCATTGGTGACCAACCGGCTGGCGAGCGCATAGGGTTCCAGATGAACCTTGTGGCGCGGTCCCTCGCAATCATAAGAGAAATCATCTTCGCCCGTGGCCCCGATCTCCACGAGACCACCCGGATGGTCGATCCAGTCGAGTCCGCTTTCCGTCGCGGCCGGTATGGGGCCCGCACGAGAATAGCCTGGCTCGACCGGGTTCTGGGCGAACAGATGCAGGATATCCGTCAGCAACAATTCCTGATGCTGTTGCTCATGGTTCAGCCCCAGCACCACCAATTGGCGTAATTCTGCGTCGAATTCGGGAATGGCGGCCAGCAACGCCGCATCGACATGCGCGCGATATGCAAGAATGCGGTCAAGCGAGGGGCGGGTGATCAGTCCGCGTGCGCTGCGTGTATGGCGCGGACCCGCAGCCTCGTAATAGCTGTTGAATAAAAAGGAAAAGTCCTCGTCGAACGGCCGATAGTCCGCGACATGCGGGATCAGCAGGAATTGTTCGAAAAACCAGCCGACATGCGCCAGGTGCCATTTCGCGGGGCTGGCGTCCTCCATCGACTGGGGCGTCGCGTCGGCGTCGGACAGCGGGGCGGCCCGCCGCTCCGTCTCTTTGCGGATGGCGGGGTACTGCGCCAAAAGATCGTCGATCAGTACCTGCACGCCCTCGACCCTACCGATTCGCCCCCGGTACCCACAGCACATCTCCGCCCTCTCGCGCATTAACATGGCGCGACATGACGAACAGATGATCGCTCAGCCGGTTCAGATAATGTAGTGCGGCATCGGCGATCGTTTCTGCCGATGCCGCTTCGGTCGCGTCGCGCTCGGCGCGCCGCACGATCGTTCGTGCCAGGTGCAGATGGGCCGCAAGCGGCGTACCGGCGGGAAGAACAAAGCTTTTCAGGGGCTCAAGGGCGTCGTTCATGGCGTCGATTTCGCGTTCCAGCCGCTCGACCTGCGCGGGGGAGATACGCAGCGCCCCCTCCACCTCTCCGGGCGTGGCAAGATCTGCGCCCAGATCGAACAAATCGTTCTGAATCCGCGACAAAATGTCGTCGTCGTCCTTACCGGCGTGCAAGCGGGCAAGGCCGATGGCGGCGTTCGCCTCGTCCACAGAGCCATAGGCGGCAACCCGCGCGTCCGATTTCGCCCGGCGCGATCCGTCGACCAGTCCCGTGGTACCGTCATCGCCCGTGCGCGTGTAGATTTTGTTGAGCTTAACCAAAGGCGCCGGCCATCATGGCGCCGATCACGATGACGAGCACCACCGCCGCCTGCAAATAGACGCGGGTGAACATCAGATTATTGGATTTCCGCCCCCCTAGATCCTTGCCGGAGGCCATGACGATGATGCCCCGGATCAATACGGCTGCGGTTGCAAGGGCGCCGATGACGATCAGGACGATGATGAACGTGTTCATGTCGCCAATTTGGGACCGCACACCCAAAAAGTCACCCCCCCCCGCGCCAACCTGTCGCCATGACGTCAGTCAATGGCGATAATTGCGCCGGGGGAGAGTGAGGCGAGGAGCCGGAACAGTTCGTCCCGCGCGACAGCGACACACCCCTCTGTCCCCGTTCGTCCGTCGACGGTGCAGTGCAGAAAGATCGCGCTGCCGGCGCCGGCTTTCGGCGGGGTATTGTGATCGGTCGTGACGATCAGATCGTACAGTCCGTCCTCGCGCCACAGATGTTCGGCGCTGTATCCGTGCGGATGCCGAATCGGATAATTATAGGCGGGGTCGGTGGCTCCGTCCGACCAGCCGTCGGACCGGCTCAGCCAGCGCCATGGCAGCCGGGTTGTGGGGGCGGGCATTCGGTCCGGCCGGACCAGCACGGTCAGCAGGCGATATTCCCCCAGCGGTGTCGCGCCGTCGCCCTCGGCCTTGTCAGCTTCGGCAATAGCGCCGCCCTTCCCGATCAGACAGGGCAGGCTCAGCTCTCCTGCAATTAGCGTCCGCGACGCAGTGTCTACGACGATCCTGTCGATCATGCTTCCGTGTCGTTCCATTCAGCTTCCAATAACTCGGGCGAACTTGCCTGCATCAACTGGGTGATCAGGTCGGGCGAATGGCCCGCCCGCGCCATGGCGGCGAACTGCTTTTGCTGCGCTCGCCGATCCAGAACCTCTTTTGCCCAGGGGCCGAAACGGCGCCGCTTCGCCAGCGTCAGAAGGGCGCTGCGGTCATCCACGTCCCGGCCGATCTCCTCGCGCAGTCCTTCATCCACGCCGGCCTCGCGCAGCGCCCCTTCCACGCGCCGGGCACCATAGCCCCGCGCGGACAGGCTGCGCGCCTTTGCCTCGCCATATATGCGGTCATCGACATAGCCCAGTTCGACAAAGCGCGCCGTCAAGGCGCCCAGGTCCGGCGGACGTCCCCCTTCCCACCCGCGTTCGCGCAGCTTGCGCGCCAGATATGACTGTAGTTTTGCCTGCGTCGTCGCATATCGTTCGACGTAACGCAGCGCCAATCCGCGCAGGGATTCCTCCTCCAGCGGGCGGGGCGGTCGCTTTTTGCGGTCGCGGTGGGAGGGTGCATCTGCGGACACGCCGCATTCCTGCCATAGTCACGGCTGATTTTGAACGCTAGCACGCGGCATCTCGAAAAAAGTGCCGTCTGCCAATTCCGTTTTGGCAGGCGCGACACTTTTGTGTAACACACCCCCGAATGAGGCTGATCCTGTGAGGACCGTGAGTGACGAGACGCCGGAAACCGACGTGTCTGTAATGGTTTATGCGAGCGGCCCGGATAACTCGGCCTCCTCCGGCACGACGCCCACCAGAAGCGGCGTGGCGCGCCGCCTTGCCAATTTTGAAACGCTGGGCGCGGCTCTCGATTATGCGGCGACCAGCGATGCGGGCCTGAATTTCTTTGACGCACGTGCCGAAAACCCGCGAATCCTGCCCTATAGCGACCTGAAACAGCAGGCCATGCGCCATGCGCGCAGGTTGATCGCCCTTGGGGCGCAACGGGGCGACCGTATCGCCCTGATCGCGGAAACAGGTCCGGAATTCGTCGCAACCTTCTTCGGCGCCATCTATGCGGGTGCGCTGCCCGTGCCATTGCCGCTGCCGACCAGCTTTGGTGGTCGCGAAGGCTATGTCGAACAAATCCGCAATCAGCTGAAATCATGCGATCCGATGCTGGCGCTGTCGCCGCCCTCTCTGGTGCCCTTCGTAAAGGAGGCGGCGGGGGCGCTGGCGGATGTGCAGGTCCTTGGCTGGGACGATCTTGACGGCCTGCCGGCCCCTCAGACGACCCTGCCGCAAGCCGCGACGGACGACATAGCCTATCTGCAATATTCCAGCGGCTCGACGCGCTTTCCGCATGGCGTGGAGGTCACGCATGGGGCACTGCTGGCCAATCTGAACGGTCATGCCGTCGGGGTGGAGCTGCGCGAAACGGACCGCGTCGTATCCTGGTTGCCCTTCTATCATGATATGGGTCTGGTCGGCTGTCTGCTGTCGCCAGTCGCGAACCAGGTTAGCGCCGATTATCTCGCGACAGAGGATTTCGCGCGCCGCCCGCTCAGCTGGCTGACCCTGATCAGCCGTAATTCGGGCACAACGCTCAGCTATTCGCCGACATTCGGCTATGACATCTGCACCCGGCGCATTTCCAGTCAGACGCGGGCAGGGGACAAGTTCGACCTGTCGCGATGGCGGGTGGCCGGCAACGGTGCCGACATGATCCGGCCATCCGTGATGGACCAGTTCGCCAGCACCTTTGCCCCGGCGGGGTTCGACGCGCGCGCCTTCCTGCCCAGCTATGGCCTGGCAGAGGCGACGCTGGCCGTCACGATGACGAAACCGGGCGTCGGGATCGAAGTGGACGAAGTCGACGAACAATTGCTTGCCGGCCATGGCGCCGCGGCCGATGGCGCCGAAAAGGGAGAGGCGCGCACCCGCCGCCTCGTAAATTGCGGCTATGCACTGCCCGGCATGGAAATCGAAATTCGGGGGCCTGCGGACGAAGTGCTTTCCGACCGGCAGATCGGCCGTGTCCTGACGCGGGGTCCCAGCATCATGACGGGCTATTTCCGCGATACGGAGGCAACCGCCGCCTGCCTTTCGGACGGCTGGCTCGACACGGGCGACATGGGTTATCTGAAGGACGGCGCCATCTATATCGTCGGTCGTGCCAAGGACATGATCATCGTCAACGGCAAGAATCACTGGCCGCAGGACATTGAGTGGAGCGTCGAACAGCTGCCCGGCTTCAAGGCGGGCGATATCGCCGCCTTTGCGATCACCACGCCAGAGGGGGAGGAGAGCCCTGCCGTGCTGGTCCAGTGTCGCACGACCGACCGGGAAGAACGAGCACGCCTCGTCGCCCTGATAAAGGAAAAGATCCAGGCCCTTACCGGCATGAGTTGCGTCGTGGAGCTGGTTCCGGCCCGCAGCCTGCCGCGCACCAGTTCCGGCAAGCTGTCGCGGTCGAAGGCACGGTCGCTTTACCTGTCCGGTGAGATTCAGCCGCTCGAAATCGCGGCCTAATCGCGCGCCGATGAGGGCTGTATCGTTTCGCCGCTCCGGGCGCAGATCGTGAAAATCGCGATAACGGGCGGGACCGGTTTCGTCGGCGCGCACCTTGTCGACCTGGCGCTTGCCGGGGGTCATCAGGTCCGCGCCCTTACGCGCCGCGCACAGCCGGAACGTCAGGGCGTCACATGGATCCCGGGTGATCTGAGCGCGGATGCCGCGCTGCTGGACCTGTGTGCGGGCGCGGCGGCGATCATTCACGTCGCGGGCGTCGTCAATGCGCCCGACCATGCGGGGTTTCACACGGGGAATGTTGGCGGCACCCGCGCCGTGCTGGCGGCGGCGGAGCGTGCCGGTGTCGCCCGTTTCATTCAGGTTTCGTCCCTGTCGGCCAGAGAGCCGGACCTTTCGCTTTATGGCGCGTCGAAGGCGCGGGCAGATCAGCTTGTGCAGCAATCCTCCCGCGCGTGGACGATTGTGCTTCCGCCGGCGGTGTACGGTCCCGGCGACATGGCCATGCTCGATCTTTATCGCCTTGCACGCAGGGGATGGGCGTTACTGCCCGGCAAGGGCCGGTTTTCGCTGATTTATGTCACCGATCTTGCGGCGTCCCTGCTGGCGCTCGCAACGGTGACGACTGGTGTTGGTCAGTCATTCGAAATCGACGACGGTAGCGGCGGTCTCGGTCATGGGGAAATGGCGGATCTGATCGGCGAAGCCGTGGGTCGGGTGCCCCGAAAAGTAAGATTGCCGACGGCTGCCCTGACCGTGGGCGCTGCACTTGATACTCTGCGCGCACGCCTGTCGGACGATTTGCCGACGCTCAGCCTTGATCGGGCGCGCTATATCGCTCATCCGGACTGGACCGCAGATGTGGCACCGCTAGCGGATCTGGGTATCTGGCAACCGCATGTGCGACCCCGCGAAGGGATTGCACGAACAGCGGCATGGTACCGGTCACAGGGGCTGCTGCGGCCTTAGTCAGACACTTGCTGCGCAGGACCGCGCCCGTCGCGCAGGCGCCGCAAATCTTCCTGATGCTGCGTCATCATGCGGTCGAAACGCTCCATCCGGTCTTTTGCCAGTTTCATGCGCTGCTGCATCCGCCGCTCCCGCATCGCCATCATGGTGGCAAAGGCCTTTCTGTCGGCGACAGAAAGGTCGGCATAGGCCGCGCGCATGCGCGCGGCCGCGCGGGCATAATCCTGCATCACGAGCTGTCGTTCCGCCTTTTGCGCATCCTCTATGGCATCCAGGTCCAGTTCGTCTGCTGCCAGCAGAGAAAGTATCTTCGTGCGGGCCGCCCGGACCTCCTCGTCATGACCGGGAATTTCTTCCTTCGCCATGGCGGCCGCCAAAGTGGCGCGCCCCTCCGCGCTCAGGCCACCGAACGGCTGCTGCGCGGCCGTACCGGACGCCAGCCCGATCACCATCGCGGCTGCCAGGATGGTACCGCGCGTTCTCATGGCAGGTCCTCCTCTTCCGGCCGCGGCGTGAAGACATAGCCGGCCATGAACAGGTCGTCATTGGCTTCGGTGAAATCAAATTCCTCCATCCCTGCCGTGGCCAATTGCGCCCCTGCGGCCAGGCGGCGCGGGGCGCCAAACGGTGCATCGCCGGGGGCAGGTTCGTCGGCGGAGGCGAGAGCAACGGGCGGCGCCTCCGGGGCGGGGCGGTCGGGCTCAGGCACTTCGGCGGGCTCGGTCGACGCCAGTTCCACCGGGGCGATCTCCGCCACCGGCGCGGGCGCGGTAAAGGCGGCGGGCGGCGCTTCCGTCGCGGCGATTTCTGCCGTAGCCGCCTGGGGCACGGATCCGGCGGGCGCGGGGGCACCGACGGGGCCGCCACCGCTGCTGACGAACATAACGCCCGCGATCGCGGCAGCGATACCCCCGCCGAACAGGGCAGGCGGCATCCAGCGGCGGTCATTTGCAGGCGGTGCCATCGCCTCGATGCGGGCGGTCGCCATGGCGCGGTCGGCGGCGGCCATTGCCGCGCCAGGTTCGATGGCGGGATCGCGATCGGTTGTCGCCCAGCGCGTCAGCAACGCGTCGACGCCGTCGCGGTCCATGTTCAGTTCCGTGGGGCCTGTCATGCCTCCAACTCCTCTTTCAACGGCGCCAACCGCTGGGCCAAATCCGCCCGCGCCCGTGCGAGCAATCCTTCGATCGCCTTGGGTGTCGTTTCTAGCGCCTCGGCAATCTCGTTCATCGTCGCCCCGTCGCCATAAAACAGCGTGATCGCCGCCCGCTGGCGCGCGGGGAGTTTCATGACCTCGGCATTGATACGGCGGTCGCGCATCAGATCGCCCGTGGCCTCCTCCGGGCCTGCCTCCTCGCTGGCGGCATCCCGGACATCATCAATATCTTCGACGGGCTTCAGCGCCCGTTTCCGATCGATGCAGCAATTGACGACGATCCGCCGGAACCAGGTGGAGACTTTGGCCCGTTCGGGGTCGAAGCGTTCCGCCGTTTTCCACAGCTTCACCAGCGCGGTCTGTACCGCGTCCTCCGCCTCTGCGCGGCTGCCCAGCACTTTCATCGCGGTCCCGATCGCGGGACCGTACAAAAGCTCGGTCAGTGCCCTAAAGGCGCCATCGTCGCCTCTGGCCACGTCTGCCATCAGCGAAGAGGGATCGATTGGTGAAGGACGCGTCATCACCTGCAACATCGGGATGGATACGGCGAATGTCGAGAGCATCCCCCGCCATCGGCATCCGGAAGTTCAGGATATTTGTGCGGACTGGAGCGCACCGGACAGACGGTCGCGTATCGATCTCAGGTCACGCAGGAAGGCGGCGTCCATGCTGGGGCCGCCCTCGGAATGCGGTGTGGCGACGGGCGGCGGCGCAGCGGTTTCGCCCGACGTGACTGCCTTGACGCCCTGCTCCCGCAGCAGCTTCTGGACGCCCTTTATCGTATAGCCATGAGAATAAAGCAGCCGATTGACGGCGCGGATCAGATCCACGTCCTCTGGCCGGTAATAGCGGCGGCCACCGCCGCGTTTCAGCGGGCTGACTTCCTTGAACTTGGTTTCCCAGAACCTCAGTACGTGCTGAGGCACGCCGACCTCGTCGGAAACCTCGCTGATCGTACGGAAGGCTGAGGCGCTCTTGCCCATTATTTGCCGTTGATGCGGTCGCGCATGATCTGGCTGGGGCGGAAGGTCAGCACGCGGCGCGGTTCGATGGGAACCTCTTCGCCTGTCTTTGGGTTGCGCCCCATGCGGCGATTCTTGTCGCGCAGGACGAAGCTGCCAAAGGACGAGATCTTGACGTTCTCGCCGCGTACCAGCGCGCTCGATACGGAATCGAGTACCGTTTCCACCAGTTGCACGGATTCGGACCGCGACAGCCCGATCTGATCATGCACATCGTCGCCCAGTTCGGCGCGGGTCAGGGTATTTGTGTCGGACATGGCCTTTGCGGCTCCCTTTCTCAGATTAACCTACATCTATCAAAAATGCGCGGTCAGCGAAAGCACATTACCAGCGTACCGCCGCCGCTCCCCAAGTAAAGCCGCCGCCCATCGCCTCCAGCAGCAAAAGATCGCCATCCTTGATGCGTCCGTCGCGTACACCGGCGTCCAGGGCGAGGGGGACAGAGGCGGCAGAGGTGTTCGCATGCCGGTCGACGGTAACGATGACATCCTCCATGGACAGGCCCAGCTTCCTGGCCGTCGCCTCCAGGATGCGGAGGTTCGCCTGATGCGGGATGATCCAGTCGATCTGCGATTCGTCGAGCCCGGCCAGGTTCAGCGCCTCCGACACCACACTGGCCAGATTCTTTACGGCGTGCCGGAACACTTCCTTGCCGGACATGCGCAGCTTTCCGACCGTCCCGGTAGAGGAGGGGCCGCCGTCGACATATAACAGGCTCTTATGATTGCCGTCGGCATGCAGCTTTGTCGACAGGACGCCCTTGGTTCCGGTTTCCGCCGTGATCACGGCGGCGCCGGCGCCATCGCCGAACAGGACGCAGGTTCCGCGATCCTCCCAGTCCAGAATCCGGCTAAAGGTCTCCGCCCCGATCAGCAGCGCCTTTTCATGGCCGCCGGCGCGGATCATCGCATCGACGACGGACAGTCCGTACAAGAAGCCTGAACAGACGGCTTGCACGTCGAAGGCGGCGCAATCGCCGGCGCCCAGTTTCTGCTGCACGGTCGTCGCGGTGGCGGGAAAGGTCTGATCGGGTGTCGCGGTCGCGACGATGATCAGGTCGATATCGCTGGCGGCAATTCCGGCCGCGGCCAGCGCCTCCTTGGCCGCGGCGGTGGCGAGGTCCGACGTGAACTCCCCCTCAGCGGCGATATGCCGTTGGCGAATGCCGGTGCGCTCAACGATCCATTCATCGCTGGTGTCCACCTGCTGGGCCAGCGCCGCATTGCTAAGGATATTGGCGGGCAGATAGGTGCCCGTGCCGACAATGCGGGCGCGCCTGATGGACTGTGTCGCGTCATCTGTCATTCGGCTGCCTGTTGTTCTGCTGCGGGGGCGTGCCGTTGCGCCTGAAAGCGGGCAAGGTCGGTGGCGATGCGCTCTTGGATGCCGTCCGCGACTAGATCGTGGGCGACACCGATGGCGTTGGCGAAGCCCTCTACATTGGCGCTGCCGTGCGATTTCACCACGACGCCGTTCAGGCCCAGAAAAACGGCGCCATTATGGGCATTGGGGTCCAGGTGAGCGCGCAGGCTGGACAGCACGCGCTTCGACATCACGAAGCCCAGAATGGACCAGAAATTGGCGCGAAAGGCGCGACGCAGCAGTTCCACCACCAGCCTCGCGGTTCCTTCGATACTTTTCAGTGCGATATTGCCGGAAAAACCATCGGAGACGATGACATCGACCTCGCCCCGGCCGATCTTGTCGCCCTCGATGAAGCCGGCGAAGGTGAAGTCCAGCTTGGCGCTGCGAAGTGCCTCGGCCGCATCCTTGTGGTCGTCCGTACCCTTCAGGTCTTCCTCACCAATGTTCAGAATCGCGACGGAGGGCGTGTCGATACCCAGCACGATGCGCGCGAAACAGGCGCCCATGACGGCAAACTGGCTGAGATTTTCGTCATCGCACTCGGCATTGGCGCCGAGATCCAGCATGACGACGTCGGATTTCATCGTCGGCAACAGGGCGGCGAGCGCGGGCCGGTCGATGCCGGGCATGGTTTTCAGCCCGATTTTCGCAAGGGCCATCAAGGCGCCGGTATTGCCGGCGGATACGGCTGCGTGCGCTTCGCCCGCCTTTACCGCGCCGACCGCGAGCCCGATGGAGGATTTGCGTGCAGACCTCAGCACCTGGCTGGGCTTGTCGGTGCCCAGCACCCGAACGTCGGTGTGGATGATCTGCGATTCAGCCTTCAGGGCGGGATATTTTCTAAGCGCATCCTCGATCACCGCTTCGTCGCCATAAAGGCGAAAGCGCGTCTCGGGATAGCGCATGCGGGCAAGCGCAGCGGCGGCCACCGTTACCGATGCCCCTTCGTCGCCGCCCATGATGTCGAGCGCGATGATGGGGGCTACGGTCATAAGCTGCGATACGCCAGAAATGGCGACCCGTTACAAGGCGTCGTGGGGGTGCGAGGCAAGAATCCGGTCGGTCGGCTCAAAGGCCGACTTCGAGGATTTCCATACCCTTATAATGGCCGCAGGAAATGCAGACATGATGCGGCAGCTTCAGCTCGCCGCAGTTCGTGCATTCCTGGTAGTTCGCGGCCTGCAGCGCGTGGTGCGAACGGCGCTTGTCGCGACGGGCAGGCGAGGTTTTTCTTTTCGGGACGGCCATGGGGCACCTGTTCCTGTAACTGATTGTCTCGATTCGGGATCATTGCGGACGCACGACAGGGCGCGCGAGCGGAAGACCCGATGCAAGCGGCGCGATATAGCGCCCCTTGTCCGCTTTGCAAGCCGACTCGTGACGGTATGGGCCGATGCCTGGTGGAATGGGTCGGGTTCAGCCATAGGCGCCGACAAAGGGATTCGTCTTCTTTTCCTGCCCCAGCGTCGACATCGGTCCGTGTCCGGGAACGAATGCGGTTTCGTCAGGCAGCTTCCAAAGCTTCTGCGTGATCGCGTCGATCAGGTCCTGATGATTGCTTTTCGGAAAATCGGTTCGACCGATGGAATTCTGAAACAGCACGTCGCCCACGATCAGCAGCTTCGATGGCGCATGGTGGAAAACGACATGGCCCGGCGTATGACCGGGGCAGTGAATGACATCCAGGGTCAGGTCGCCCACCGTCACCTGGTCGCCCTCATGCAACCAGCGTTCCGGGGTGAACGACTTCGTGCCCGTCATGCCGAATCGCGCGCCCTGTTCCTCTGCCTGGTCGATCCAGAAGGCGTCGTCGGGGTGGGGTCCCTCGATCGGCAGATCCAGTTCCTCCGCCAGCACCTTCGTCATGCCGCAATGGTCCAGATGGCCATGCGTCACCAGCAGCTTCTCGAGCGTAACGCCTTTTTCCGCCACGACCTGCTTCAGCCGGTCCAGGTCGCCGCCAGGGTCGACCAGGGCGCCGCGCATGGTTCGCGTGCACCATAATAGCGTGCAGTTCTGCTGTAGCGGGGTCACCGGCACGATACAGGCGGCGAGCGGTGAGGGTGCGGATGTCTGTTCGGTCATCGGGGACAGAGATGGTGCCGGCGGCGAAGGCTGTCAACGCGGGCAGGCGTTCAGTAAACCCTGGCCCGTGACCGCATTCGACCCCACCCAACCCTTCATCCTGTTCGACGATGCGCGCGGCGCTGCGCCGCTGCGTCTTTACCGCGACGAAGTCGCCCGTATCGAGGCCTACGAGGTTGATGACGTCGTCCCGGCCATAACCGCCGTCCGCGCGGCACTGGCGCAGGGCCGCCATGTCGCGGGTGCAATGGCGTACGAGGCGGGAGGCGCCTTCGAACCCCTGCTGGCGACGCAGCGGCCGCTTCAAACACCCCTGGTTTCCTTCGGCGTCTATGAACGCGCGCTCATGCTTGACTGGCAAGAGGTCGAGGCGTTGGTGGCGCAGCGGGGCGTGGACATCGGCCCCTTGTCGCCGCACGTTACCCAGGCCGAACATGCCGCCGCGGTGGCGCGAATCCTGGAATATATTCACGCGGGCGACATTTATCAGGCGAACCTGACCCTGGGGGTGTCGGCGCGTTATCGCGGGCATCCGCTGTCGCTCTATGCACGGCTGCGGCGGGCACAGCGGATGCCGCACGGCGCACTGGCCCATCAAAATGATGGCAGCTGGATATTGTCCGCCTCTCCCGAGCTTTTTTTCGCGGTGAGCGGCGGGATGCTGACGGCGCGCCCGATGAAGGGCACGGAACGGCGCCAGGCGGGGGCAAGGGCAGACAGGCAGGCAGCGTCCGCGCTGGCCGAGGATGTGAAGAATCGTGCCGAAAATCTGATGATCACCGACCTGATTCGCAACGATTTGTCGCGTGTGGCGTCGCCCGGATCGGTGCGGGTGGAGGCGCCGTTTGCGGTGGAACGATATCCAACCGTGCATCAGATGGTGACGACGGTGAAGGCGCAAATGGCCCCCGGTCATGACGCCATTGACGTCCTGACCTCGATGTTTCCTTGCGGCAGCATCACGGGCGCGCCAAAGATACGCGCTTGCGAAGTGATAGAAGAGGTCGAGTGGCGGGCGCGCGGGATCTATACGGGTACGATTGGCTGGCTGGAGCCTGGGGGCGACGCCGCGTTCAATGTCGCCATTCGCACGGCGGAGCTGCGGCAGGGGCGTCTGACCATGGGGGTGGGTGCCGGCATCGTCGCGGATTCCGATGCGACGCTGGAATGGCGGGAAACCCTCACGAAGGCGAGCTTTCTTAATATGCCCGCGCGCGCATTTCACCTGATCGAAACCATGCGGTTCGATCCAGAGGACGGCATCGCCTTTCTGGACCTGCACCTGGACCGCCTGGCGGCCTCGGCGGAGCGCTTCGATTTCAAGTATAACCGTCACCAACTGCGCAATATGCTGCAAATCATGATCGGCCGGGAACGGCGCCGGCGCCGGGTGAAGCTGACTTTGTCGCGCGATGGCAGCCATGCGTTTTCCATTTCGCCGCCGCCGCCGGCGGCGCAGGACATGACGGTACGTATTGTCCCCCTGCCGGTCGATGAAGCGGACTGGCGACTGTTCCACAAGACCAGCGACCGGGTCTTTTACGACCAGGCGCGTGTCGAGGCCGGCACCGATGAGGTCCTGTTCGCACGCCGCGACGGCCTGGTGACGGAGGGGAGCTTCACCAATATTTTCGTCGAAAGGGATGGCAAGTTCCTGACGCCGCGGGCGGAGAGCGGCCTGCTGCCGGGTGTCCTGCGCGAATCGATGCTGGCGCGTCACGAGGCGGTGGAAGCGGATTTGACCGCAGAGGATCTGCAGGATGGGTTCCTGGTCGGCAATGCCGTGCGTGGATTGATACCTGCAAAGCTTGTTGCGGCGCAAAAAGACGGCGCGTAAGCCGCCTGCGCAACGCAGCCGCAATGTTTCTGCAAGGAGAAGGTTTCCCCATGTCCCTCACGTCGAAAGCCATTGACCGTATCGCCCCGTCCGCGACGGTGGGCGTCAATACGCGCGCGGCCGAATTGAAGGCCGAGGGAATGAACGTGATCAGCCTGGCGGCGGGGGAGCCCGATTTCCCGGTGCCGGACTTCGCGCAGGAAGCGGCGATCCAGGCGATTCGCGATGGCAAATCGAAATATACCGCGCCCGATGGCACGCCCGAACTGAAGGATGCAGTGCGCGCCAAATTCAAGCGCGACAATGGCATCGATTATGATCGCAGCGAGATCACCATCAATGTCGGCGGCAAGCACACCATTTTCAACGCGATGATGGCAACGCTGGACGTGGGTGACGAGGTGATCGTCCCCGCCCCCTATTGGGTCAGCTATCCCGACATCGTGCAGTTTTGCGGCGCGACGCCGGTGATCGTCGAATGCCCCGCCGATGCCGGTTTCAAGATGACGCCGCAACAGCTGGAGGCGGCGATCACGCCGAAAACCAAATGGCTGGTGTTCAATTCCCCTTCCAACCCCACCGGTGCTGCCTATACCAAGGCAGAGGTGGCGGGACTGGTGGAGGTGCTGCGACGGCACCCGCATGTCTGGATCCTGGCCGACGATATTTACGAACATATCGTCTATGACGATTTCGAATTCGTCTCCCTGGTACAGCAGGCGCCTGATCTGAAGGACCGGACCCTGACGGTGAATGGCGCGTCAAAGGCCTATTCCATGACGGGATGGCGCATCGGCTTCGCCGGCGGTCCTAAGCCTCTGATCGACGCGATCCGCAAATTACAGTCGCAGTCGACCACCAATCCGTGTGCGATCGCCCAGGCCGCGGCATGCGCCGCGCTGCAGGGGCCGCAGGACTTCCTCGCCGACCGTGCCCGCGCGTTTCAGGAACGGCGCGACCTGGTGCTGTCCATGCTGGGACAGGTCGACGGGCTGAAGACCGTGAAGCCGGAGGGGGCGTTCTACGTCTATCCCGACTGTTCGGGCCTGATCGGCAAGCGCACGCCGGATGGCAAGACGCTCGATACCGACGAGGATGTCGCCACCTATTTGCTGGAATCGGAAGGCGTTGCGGTGGTCCATGGCGCGGCATTCGGCCTCAGCCCGGCGTTCCGCATTTCCTATGCGGTGTCGTCCGAAGTGCTTGAGGATGCCTGCGAACGCATTCAGCGGGCCTGCGCCGCGCTGACCTGATGCGGGCGGCTATTCGCCCGGCCAGCTAATCGTCATGGTCGTGTCCGTGATGGTGTTCGTCATCATGGGCATGACCATGCAGCGCCGCCAAGACGTCCTCCAGGCGGGCGGGGTCGCCCAGGGCAATGACATGCCCCTCGGAATCCGCCGTCAGGGGATCGCCGTTCCAGTCGCACATCATTCCCCCCGCCCCCTCGACCAGCGGAACGAGTGCGGCAAAGTCGTGAAGTTTCAGCCCGCTTTCGACCACGAGGTCAATATGGCCGGACGCCAATAGCCCGTAATTATAGCAGTCGCCGCCATAGACCATGCGCGAATGGGCGGTCTGGGCGGCCAGCGCCATGAAACGATGTCCCTCCTCATGGCTGAACAGATTGGGGCTGGTGGTCGCCAGCACCGCATCCTTCAATTCGCGGCAGCGACGGGTGCGGGCAGGGCGATCCTCGTCCCTGCCGCCATTGCGCAGGAAGCGCGTGGGTGCGCCGATCGCACCGGCCCAGCGTTCGCGAGCGATCGGTTGATCGATGACACCCAGTACCGGAAAGCCGCTCCGCAACTGCGCGATCAGCGTGCCGAATATGGGGCGACCCGCCATGAAACTGACCGTGCCGTCGATCGGGTCCAGCACCCATATTCGTTCGGCATCCGCGCGCACCGTGCCATATTCCTCACCGACGATGCCGTCTGCGGGAAAGGCGGATTCGATACGCGCCCGCATGGCCGCCTCCGCCTCTCGATCGGCCTGCGTCACCGGCGATTCGTCGCCTTTCGATTCGGTATCGAAATCGGCGCGGAAATAGCCACGAATAATGTTCCCCGCGATGTCCGCGAGTTCCTTTGCGAAGTCCAGGTCGAGTGCAGGGGTCATGTGATTCCAAAATCTGCCAGAATGGCGCTGCGATGTTCGTCGAGTGCCGGGGCTTTCGCGCGCATGGCGGGGTCGTCGAACCCGCTCATTTTTATCGGATTGCCCGCCGCCATCAGCGGTGTCCCGTCCTCGAATGCGGTGGTGATCGCCATATTGCGCGCCCTTACCTGCGGATGTGCCAGCGCCTGCGCGACGTTCTGCAGCGGTCCGCACGGAACTCCCGCCGCTTCCAGCTCTGCCAGCCAATGGACGGCGGGCCGCTTGCCCAATTGGGCCTCCATCAGCGCCGCCAGCTCTTCCGCATGATCGCTACGCCGTTCATTGCTGGCAAAGCGGGCATCCCCCGCCAGCTCGTCCAGCCCAAGCGCGCCGCACATGGCGCGGAACAGGCCGTCATTCCCGGCGGCAATGACGATATGCGCGTCCTGGCACTCATAGGCAGCGAACGGCGTGATCGACGGGTGCCGCGCGCCCAGCGGTCCGGGTGCCTCTCCGCTGACCGCATAGCGCGCGATGGCGTTTTCCAGAATGGCGATCTGGCCGTCCAGCATTGCGACGTCGACGAAACAGCCCTTACCCGTGCGGGCACGATCGTGAACTGCGCTGACGATACCAATAGCTGTGAACAGGCCGGCGGTGATGTCGCCGATGCTGGTGCCAACCCGCGTCGGCGGCCCGCCGGGATGGCCGGTGACAGACATGATGCCGCCCATCGCCTGCACCACCATATCATAGGCCGCCTTGCCCGAATCCGGCCCCGTATGGCCAAAACCGCTGGCCGCGGCATAGATCAGGCGCGGGAAGCGTTCCTGCAGCACTTCCCATTCCAGGCCCAGCTTTTGCATCGTCCCTGGGCGATAATTTTCCACCAGAATGTCCGCCCGCGACAGCAGCTTCAGCAATATTTCGCGGTCCTCCGGCGCCTTCAGGTCCAGCGCGATGGACTCCTTGCCGCGATTGATTGAGGTGAAATAGGCGCTCTTGCCGTCCTGGAACGGGCCGATCTGGCGCGCATCGTCGCCGCTGCCGGGGCGTTCCACCTTGATCACGCGGGCGCCCAGGTCGGCCAGCACCATCGTGCAATAGGGGCCGGCAAGAACACGTGAAAGATCGATGACAAGCAGGCCGGACAATGGACCGGCGGGCGCCGCCGCGCTAGGGGCCGCATCATGGGGGCTCATATTCATTGCGGCCCCTGTCCTACAAGACGGCATGGCCGCGCAAGGCCTTGTCAGGGAATTCTGAAAGTCGCGCGCCTGTCATGAAATCCCCAATGGACAGACTTTTCGGGGGCGTGGGGCTGTTCGCATGACCGATTCGCGAAAACTCAACGTGCTTCTTGAAATGCGCCCCGCGCTGGAGGGGTATGCGGGCATTCCGCAGGAGGTTCGCCTGTTGTTTCGCGGCCTGGATCGCATTCCCGGCATCGAAGTGGCGGGTTTGCTGCAAATGTCCGGCCGCTCTCTCGCTCGGGGGACCAGCATGGTCGAGCGGTCCGGCCTGTTCGGCCGCCCCCTGACGACCGACGAGCGGTTCAAACGCTATTCCAATGTCGTGATCTCGACCGGCAAGCCGCTTAAGGAGCCCGCGAATGCCCGGTTCGTCGCCTATTTGCGGCAAAGGCTGACGATCCTGAACCTGATCCTGCGGCAGCTCTTCGGTGCCGACCGCATCGCGCTCAGCCGTTTCGAATCCGCTGCGTTCGAGGATTTTACGTGGCGCACGCTCTTCGCAAAGACGCTGCCGCCCGCCGACTTTCAGGCGCTCGCCGGCCGCGACCACCTGATTTGCCGAATTCCGTGGCGGGCCCTGCATCAGGTAGGATTCGGCTCGCTGACCTATCGCCGCCGCGCACGCTATCCTCAGCTGCTTACCCGCGGGCAGGACGTGATGATCGGCCAGACGCCCTATCCGGGCCGCGTGTCGCCGGGTACCAGCCTGGTGATCCGATATCATGACGCCATCCCCCTGTTCATGCCGCACACGATTCCCGAACAGGCGTTGCACCAGGCACAGCATTATCATGCGCTGAAGGGCAATGTGCATAATGGCGCCTGGTTCAGCTGCGTGTCGGAAACGACGCGCGCCGACCTGATCCGCGCCTTTCCGAATGCCGAACCGCGTGCTGTGACGATCCACAACATGGTGTCGCACAGTTATTTCGCTGTGGATGGAGAGAAGCCCGTCCGCATTGGGGACATCATCCGCTCGCGACTGAACGAACAATCAGAATGGCTGCCCCGGTTTGGCAGCGCCGCGGACAAGACGCGGTTCTACGACCGCCACCTGCCGGAAAAGCAACCGAACTATCTGCTGATGGTTTCGACGATAGAGCCGCGCAAGAATCACCTGCGCCTTATCGCGGCGTGGGAAAGGCTGCGTTCGGAAACGGATCCGACATTGAAACTGGTTATCGTCGGAACGCTCGGCTGGGCGAATGAGGATATTCGCGATCAACTGGCGCCCTGGCTGGAACGGGGCGAGGCGTTTCTGCTGCACAAGGTTCCGTCCGACGATCTGCGCCGCCTCTATGCCCACGCCGCCGCCACGATCTGTCCCAGCTATGGCGAGGGGTTCGACTATTCGGGGGCGGAGGCAATGGCCTCGGGCGGCGTCGTGGTGGCGTCGGACATACCGGTCCATCGCGAAATCTATGACGACGGCGCGCTATATTTCGATCCCTATTCCACGGCGGGTCTGGTGGCACAGCTGAACCGGCTGCTTTATTCGACTGAGGCGCAGGATGTGCGGCAGCGCCTGGCCCATGCGGGTCGCGCCGTCGCCGGACGCTATACGCCGGAAAATATCCTGCCCCGGTGGGAGGCGTTCCTCAGGCGCGTTGCCGACAGCGACTAGCTGCCCGGCTGTACCGGTGGCGGCGGGCCGTCTTCCGGCAGGGGGATGCGGTCATGCAGGTCGCCAGGCACCAGGGGAAAGCGCCCCTCCCGCCAATCGTCTGCGGCTTCGGCAATGCGCTCCGGCCGGGACGAGACCAGATTCCACCAAATGTGCCGGTCGCCCAGATGGGCACCGCCCAGCAACATGATCGTCGCATCGGTCTTGGCAAGGATTGGCGCCTCGTCCTCGGCTGCCATTACGGCCATCGTGCCCTGGCTCAACGTGCCAGCCGGTAACTCGACCTCGCCCTTGGCGACATAGATGCCGCGCTCCTCGTGACCGCTGGGCAGCGGAATTTCCGCGCCCGCTTTGGCATCCACGTGCAGATAGAAGATCGGCGCCGGATAGCGGACGGGCGCCGTCTCACCATAGGCTGTTCCCGCGATCAGAGTCCCGGTGGCGTTCGGCCATTCGATCCTTGGCAGGCTGTCCGCCGGATGATGAGTGAATGCCGGCTCATCCTCCTCATGTTCGGCGGGCAGGGCGACCCATGCCTGAATGCCCTCCATCACCTGTCCGCTGCGCTCTGTCTCGTCAGAGCTGCGTTCCGAATGCACGATGCCCCGCCCGGCGACCATCCAGTTGACCGCGCCCGGACGAATCGCCTGTTCGGACCCGAGCGAGTCGCGGTGCATGATCTCACCGTCGAACAGATAGGTGACAGTGGCCAGGCCGATATGCGGGTGCGGGCGAACATCGAACCGCTGCCCCGGCGCAAAAGTCGCCGGCCCCATATGGTCGAAGAAAATGAACGGCCCCACCATGCGCCGCCGGGGACTGGGCAGAACCCGCCGCACATGAAAGTTATCGCCCAGATCCTTTTCCCGGCCGTCGATGCGCATATGATAGCCTCCACTGCTGCTGGTCCATTTGCGTTCTAGCCTGTTTTGGCGGAACGTGCCGCACATTTTGCTGGAAGGGGCCGCCCTTCGCGCCGCCGATCACATGGCCGGTGCCGCAGGGCCGTCCAGCTCCCGGCCCAAAGATTCCAATAATCCGCCCAGCATTGCGCTCGCGCGTCCCTCGGCGATTCGATCTTCGATCAGGTGCGCGGCTTCGGCAAAACCCTGCAGGCCGTAGGCCATGGCAATACCCTTCAGCGAATGCAGTTCTCGCTGGAATGCCGGCATGTCCGTCAGCCCGGTCATCGCCTGCAGGCGCGCCTCCAGTTCTTCCCGGGCAACATCGATATCTTCAGGGTCCGTCTGCCGCGTCTAGCGGAATGCAGGTTGCCGCTGCGTTAATCCGTGCGTGCGCCGGGGTCTTCCATCGCTACCTCCCCCATCGCTACCTCCCCGTCGCTACCTCCCCGTCGCTACCTCCCCCTCGTCCGCCAGGTCGGTGCTCAGCAGGCGCGAGCGCAAGCTGTACACGAGGATGATCGCGAGCAGGACCGCGCTGAGTATATAAGGAAGCGGCTGGTGGAACTGGTACAAGGCGACGCCCACGGTAGGCGCGACGATGAAGCTGGCGCCGTTCACGGCCGTGACCGTTCCGGCGGCGGCGCCCTGATCCTCCTGCCCCACGGAAAGAGAGGCGCCCGCCGAAAAGCCGGGCCGGGCAAAGCCGTAACCCAGCATGGCAAGGGCAAAGCTGACGATGATGGCATGGATGGATGTGGAAAACGCCATGCCGCACGTTCCCGCCAGCGCAAGCCCCGCGCCCCAGCGCGTCAGCTGTTTCGGACCCATGCGGAAAATGCCGATCAGGCCCCATTGTGCCAGCAGCGTTGCGCCCGCACCCGCCATCATGGCGACGCCGATCAGATATTGCGCCGCCACCGGGTCGCGCCCGCTCATGTCGATGACGAAGAAACCCAATGTCTGGCCTGTCGCCGCCTGCGCATTCCCCACCACCAGCCCATAAAGGATGAAGGACCGAATGCGCGGGTCCATCCAGCTGAGCCGGTGCGCGCCGCGTCCGGCATTGCGGGCGACCTCCTCCGCATCGTCGCGGGGCAGAAAGCGCCACACCAGGAACAGCGTCACCAGCGCGAAGAGCGTGAACATGAACAGCGGACCGGACAGCTCTACTTCGGGGAAGATGAAGAACGGGGCGACCGCAGGGCCGACGATGGTACCCAGGCCAAAGGCGCTGGCCAGAATGGAAATCGCCGCCGTGCGTTGCCGTGGCGTCGTACGCACCGCGACATACGCCTGTGCCGCAGGGCTGCTGGCACTGCCGAACAGACCGAACAGCGCACGGAACAGCGCGAACAGGGACACGATCAGCACAGGCCCGATCCAGCCCTCCAAACCAAAGAAGATGACCAGCGCACAAAGCAGGGTGGACACGAAATAGCCCCACATCCCCAGCATGATCAATTTCTTGCGGCCGCGCTGGTCCGATTGCCGCGCCCAGAACGGAGCGCTGATGGTCCATGCCAGCGCCGACAGACTGAAAATGGCCGCGATGAACACGTCGGGGATATGCAGTTCGCGGCCAATGGCGGGCAGGACAGATTGCAGCGCCGTATTGCCGGCAGCGACGGTGAACAGCACCAGGAACAGCAGGCGGAAATCGGTGCGTTGAAATCCCGAGATGGCTGGGATGGCAGGCATCAGGCGGCGCTTTTCTTTTGCAGAATCTGAGCCGCGCGCCGCTCGTGCAGGCTGGCGAACAGGCATGCGCCGATGATGATGCCCGCCCCCATGAATATCTGCAGGCGCGGCACCTCGTCAAACAAGGCCCAGCCGAGGAGGGCGGCCCAGAACAGGCCGGTATATTCAAAGATGATCAGCAACTGCGCCTCCGCCCTGGCATAGGCGAGGGTGAGCAGCAGAAAGCCGCATGTCCCCGCCGCCCCGGCTGCCAGGCCCAGCGGTAGGGAGGCCGGCGCCGGCAACGGCGCGAATGCCAGCGCGAAGGGCATGACGCAGACGAAGGGAATGGCGGTGCTGAGCATCGTCACCGTCAGGGGGTCGTCCCGCTGTGCCATTTCGCGCAACAGGATCGATTGCACGGCGTAAAGTAGTGCGGAGACGAGCGCCGCGCCGATCCCCAGCAGGCGCAATTCGCTGGCCTGCGGGGTGGTCATGTCGCCGCCGTTCAACGTCACGAGCACACCGACAAATCCCACCAGTCCCGCCAGTGCCGCACCAAGCCTGATCCGTTCGCCCAGGAACAGGGCGCCAAGAGGCGGGACCAGCAAAGGGGCAATAAAGGTAATGGCCAGCGTTTCCGCCAGCGGCAGGGCCGAAATCGCAAAGAAGAACAAATAGCCCATCACCGCCATGATGGCGCCCCTGAACAGATGACGCGGCCAGCGCGCGCGGGGTGGCAGACGGCGCCTCAGCATGATCACCAGCGGAATCGTCGTCAGGGTGCCGAACAGATAGCGCAGCCAGGCCGCCGTCACGACCGCTTCGCTCAGCGATATCTGCTTTACCAGCGCATCCATCAGGCAAAGCGCCGCAATACCGCCAATGGCGAGAAGGATGGGAAGTGCCGGCATGGTCTTGCCGCGCTTCTGCGCGCCTTCTTGCCCCTGTCAATAGAATCGGCGGATATGCGAAGGCGTCATGCGGATCGCGCGAAACCGTCATGTGATTGTCACGCTACCGTCATACGTCGCGGGCAAATGACGCCTGAACGACGGCGGAAACCGGCTTGCCCGGGGCCAGACGAACAAAAGGATAAATCGATGCGCGCCTTTCTTTCTGCTCTTACGGCGACAACCGCCCTTTTGACACTTGCTGCCTGTGACAATGGATCGCCCAGTGCGCCAGCGGGTGGCGGCGATGCCTCGGTTGCCGGGCCTGCGCTGCGCATTGTCGGTTCCTCCACGGTTTATCCGTTCACGACGGCGGTCGCGGAGAATTTCAAGAACTCCAACCCCGGTGCCGCGACGCCGATCGTCGAGTCCACCGGGACTGGCGGCGGGCTGCAGCTGTTCTGCGCGGGTGTCGGCGCGGATTATCCGGACATCGCCAACGCGTCGCGCCGCATCAAGGCGAGCGAAGTCGAAATGTGCCAGGGTAATGGCGTCAATCAGATCATCGAAGTTCAGGTGGGTATGGATGGCATCGCTTTTGCCGAAAGCCGGGACGGCGATGACATGCAGCTGACGGCCGAAAATATCTATCGGGCCCTGGCCGCGACCGCCCCCGACGGTTCGCCGAACCAGATCACCAATTGGAACCAGGTGGACCCCAGCCTCCCGGACCGCCGGATAGAGGTGCTTGGACCGCCGCCGACGTCCGGCACGCGCGACGCCTTCAACGAATTGGTCATGACATCCGGCTGCAAAGAAGTGCCAGAGGTGGCCGCGCTGGAAGAGCAGGACGAGGATCTGTTCAAGGAGCGCTGCACCCGGCTGCGCGAGGACGGTGCCTTCGTGGAATCTGGCGAGAACGATAATCTGATTGTTCAGAAGCTGGTTTCGAACCCGGTCGCCGTTGGTATTTTCGGCTATTCCTATCTTGAGGAAAATCTGGACCAGATCAAACCGGTGCCACTGAACGGTGTCGACCCGACCTACGAGAATATCGCCAATGGCAGCTATATCGCCGCGCGTCCGCTCTACATCTATGCCAAGGGCGAACATCTTGCGGCAAAGCCCAGCCTGCAGGCGTTTCTTGAGGAATATGTCGGCGACCAGGCGATCGGCCCCGATGGCTATCTGAAGGGTCGCGGTCTGATCGCATCTCCCGACGATGTACGCGCCGCCGACCGCGACGCGGTGGCCAACGGCACGCCGATGGATGCCTCGACGCTCTAACAATTCGGGCAGGGATGGCGGAACACCCGGGGCCGCTAACCCTTCCTTATCCCTGTAGGCGTAGGCGGCTTTCTGAAACTTTTTTCAGGAGCCGCCGCGTCATGGACCAGAGCTTTTCCCCGTCACCGACGTTCGAGCCTGCGGGTTTCGCCTCTGCCGATACGGCCAGCCATGGCGTTGCCATTGGCGAGGTGCGGGAAATCGATGGTGGCAGCGCGACGTGCCGGTTCCATCTTGCCGCCCTGCAGGCGCTGAAAGGCGACAAGGACAATACGGTCGCCTCGTCCGGGCAGGTCGGCAGCCAAATAAAGGTTCGCGTCGGCGGCCTGTGGCTGATCGGCAATGTCCGCAATCTGAAGATCGACCCCTCCAGCGACGGTGCGGTCCTCGCCGCCGTGGATTTCCTGGGCGAGGGCGAGGAGAATATGGACGGTGTCCTGTCCGGTTTCCGCCGGGGCGTCACGCGCTACCCCATGCCTGGGTCCGCCATCCTGACCGTCAGCCGGTCGGATCTTGGTGCGGTCTTTCAGGCTGACGAGCGCGCCCATATCGAAATCGGTACAGTCTATCCGACGGAGGATGTGCGCGGCGCACTCTATATCGATGCGATGCTGGGCAAGCACTTTGCGCTGCTTGGCTCTACCGGCACCGGCAAATCCACCGGTGCGGCGCTGATTCTGCACCGCATCATCCAGCAGAATCCAGAGGGGCATATCGTCATGCTGGATCCGCATGGTGAATATGCGGCGGCGTTTTCTTCCAACGGTCAGATCTTCAACGTCGACAATCTGGAACTGCCCTACTGGCTGATGAATTTCGAGGAGCATTGCGAGGTCTTCATCACGACCGAAGGGTCGCAGCGAGAGATGGACATGGACATCCTCGCTAAGTGTATTCTGCAGGCGCGCTCGAAGAGCCGGGTGGCGCAGTCGCTGGGCAAGCTTACCGTCGATTCGCCCGTCCCCTATCTGCTGTCCGACCTGTTGCAGGCGATCTCCACCGGCATGGGTAAGCTCGACAAGGCGAACGATTCGGCGCCCTATATGCGCCTGAAATCAAAGATCGAGGAGCTGAAGGGCGACCCGCGTTATTCCTTCATGTTCAACGGCCTGCTCGTTTCCGATTCCATGGCCAGTTTCATGGCGAAGATTTTCCGCCTGCCTGCGGAGGGGCGGCCGATTTCGATCATCGACCTGTCGGGCGTTCCCACCGACATCGTCACCGTCGTCGTTGCAGTCCTTTCCCGCCTGACGTTCGATTATGCGATCTGGGCGCGGCGAGAGGCGCAGCGTCCCATCCTGCTGGTGTGCGAAGAGGCGCACCGCTACGTCCCGTCCGACCGGTCCACCGCCCCCAATGCGGTCAGGAAGGTGCTGGAATCCATCGCCAAGGAAGGCCGCAAATACGGCGTCTCCCTGGGCCTCATTACCCAGCGTCCTTCCGACCTAGCGGAGGGCGTGCTGTCGCAGTGCGGGACGATCATTTCCATGCGTCTCAATAATGAGCGCGACCAGAATCATGTCAGAAACGCCATGCCGGAGGGCGCGCGCGGTTTCATGGACGCGATCCCCGCGCTCAGGAATCGCGAGTGCATCGTTTGCGGAGAGGGCGTAAACATACCGATACGCGTCCGCCTCGACGATCTGGAGGCGCAGCTACGCCCCGCCTCCGACGATCCCATGTTCTCTGAACTGTGGAAGGAATCGGGCGGCGAAGCGGAAATCCTCGACCGAACCATTCACCGCTGGCGCGGCCAGGGGCGGTAGTTCAGGCGCTTCTCAGCCCGCTTCGCCCAGGCCCATCAGGCGTTCCGCTTCGTCTTCCGCGATCAGGGCGCCGATCAGCTCTTCCAGATCGCCTTCGATGATCGTCGGCAGGCGATGCAGCGTCAGGTTGATGCGGTGATCCGTCACCCGCCCCTGCGGGAAATTATAGGTGCGAATGCGTTCCGAACGATCGCCGGAACCGACCATGGATTTGCGGGCGCCGGCGCGTGCGTCGGCCAGCTTTTGCCGTTCCAGCTCGAACAATCGGGCCCGCAGCACCTTCATCGCCTTTGCACGGTTCTTGTGTTGCGATTTTTCATCCTGCTGAATGACCACCAGGCCAGACGGGATATGCGTGATCCTGACGGCGCTGTCCGTCGTGTTCACCGACTGGCCGCCGGGACCGGATGAACGAAACACGTCGATACGCAGATCGGCGTCGTTGACCTGTACGTCGACATCTTCCGCTTCGGGCAGAACGGCGACGGTCGCGGCGCTCGTATGGATACGGCCGGACCCTTCGGTGGCAGGCACGCGCTGTACGCGGTGGACGCCCGATTCGAACTTCAGCTTGGCGAAGACGCCCTTGCCACTGACATTGGCGATGACTTCCTTGACGCCGCCGGCATCGGCACCGGACATGTCCATGGTCTCGACCTTCCAACCCTGCGTTTCCGCATAGCGCGAATACATGCGGTAGAGGTCGCTTGCGAACAGGGCGGCTTCCTCGCCGCCGGTTCCGGCGCGAATTTCCAGAATGGCGGACCGCTCGTCGGCGACGTCGCGCGGCAATAGCAGCACCGCCAGCCGCCGCTCCGCCCGCGGCAGCGATTCCCGGATCGCCTCCAGTTCCGCCTCGGCCAGTTCGCGCATCTCGGCATCGCCGCCGCTATCGCTGGCCAGTGCCTGCAATTCCGCCAGTTCCTCACGCGCGCTCCGCACGTCCTTCGCCGCTGCGGCGACAGGGTCCAGCTCGGCATATTCCTTTGACAGTTCTACGAATTTTTCCGGCGGCAAATCGCCGGAGGCCATGGCTGCCGTCAGGTCTGCATGGCGTGCGATAATGGCGGTAATGCGCGCCTCTGGAACGATCGGCGTCTCGCTCATTGCGCCTGTCCCCCCAATGTGCGGGTTCGCCAGGCGGGGAAATCCGGTCCATCGTCGTCCATGCCCGTCAGCCGCATCAGGCGCAGTTCCGACAGATAGCCACCGATAAAGCCCGTCTCTGCTTGCGGAATCCGTACCTGTTCGCCCGATGCCAGATCCTTCACCTGCAGCATATCCTCGGCCAGTTCGTCAGCACCCAGGATCAGGGCAAGGCGCGCGCCGCTGGCGTCGGCGCGCTGCATGCGCTTCTTCATATTGCCCGTCGCGAAGGTCTCCACCGCAACACTGCCGCCCCTGCGCAGCGCCGCGACCAGCATCTGGCCGCGCGCGCGCGCTGCGTCATCCAGCGGGATGAACGCGACATCGACGCTTTCGGACGGTGGCGCGTCCAGCAGCATGGACAGGCGCTCGATGCCGGCGGCCCAGCCGACGGCGGGAACATGCGGCCCCCCCATCGCCTCGATCAGGCCGTCATAGCGTCCGCCGCCCAGCAATGTCCCCTGCGCGCCAAGGGCATCGGTCACGAATTCAAAAGCGGTGTGGCGGTAATAATCGAAACCGCGCACCAGGCGCGCCTGCCGCCGATAATTGACCCCCGCAGCCTCCAGCCCGGATGTGACTGCGCCAAAGAAATCCTGTGCTTCCGCCGTCAGATAGTCGTCGATGACAGGTGCCGTCGCGACGATCTGTCGATCGCCCCCATTCTTGGAATCGAGGATGCGCAAGGGGTTGGTGTCCAGTCGGCGCAGGCTGTCCTCGCCCAGCTCGTCGCGATGCGCCTGGAAATGCTCCAGCAGCGCGGCCTGCCAGGCGGCGCGGCTTGCCGGATCGCCCAGCGTGTTCAGCTCCAGCGTCACATTGCCCGCAACGCCTAGCTCCTCGATCAGATGCTGGCCAAAGGCGATCAGTTCCACATCCGCCTGCGGATCCGGCGCGGCCAATATCTCTGCGTCCAATTGGTGAAACTGGCGAAAACGGCCCTTTTGCGGACGTTCATAGCGGAAACACGGGCCATGCGCGGCCAGCTTCATGCGGCCATGCTGCTGCCAGCCATTGGATATATAGGCGCGGGCGATGCCGGCGGTGAATTCCGGACGCAGGGTCAGTGAATCGCCGCTGCGATCCTCGAACGTGTACATTTCCTTTGAAACGACATCGGTCGTCTCGCCCAGCGTGCGGGCGAAAATGCCGGTATGTTCAAACACGGGAATGTGCACGGACCGAAAGCCGTACAGGCGGCGGACGCGCGCGAAGGTATCGACGACGTGGTCGAACCGCGCCGCCTCTTCGCCCATGAAATCGTTGGTGCCACGGATGGCGGCAGGCTTATCAGACATAGCGCGCGACTTAGGGCGACGCGCCCGTGAACGCCAGCACCGCTTGACTCAGCACCGCTTGACTCTGCGGGCTCAGTTCGCCATTGGCACTGCTACATGCTCGCGGGCGCAGCAATGCAGCCCGCATTTTCTGTTTCTGCGCAAAGAGGATCGGCCGTCATGGCGAAACCGGCAACCGTCAAGATCAGGCTCGTGTCCACTGCGGACACCGGCTTCTTTTACGTGACGAAGAAGAACCCCCGCAATTTGACCGAGAAAATGGTCATGCGGAAGTACGACCCGAAGGCGCGCAAGCACGTCGAGTTCAAGGAAGCCAAGATCAAGTAAACGCGTCTTTTCGCGTTTCTGCTGTGCGACCGGTTTGCTTCCCCTGGACGATGGGGGGAGCGAACCATTTTCTGTTTCTTACGTAATTTTCCTATCTACGCTCGCGAGGAAACGCGATCGGTCTGAAATATCCGCTTAGCTGGCGGCGGCGGTCTTATGTACCGGCGTTGAGGGGTCCGCACCGATCAGCACGGAATTCACCTCCGCCCCGAACAGCAGCACATAGGCTGACAGGAACAGCCACATCAGCAGCGCGACGACAGCTCCCAGCGCGCCATAGGTGGCGTTGTAATCGGCAAAATTCGCCACATAAAAGCCGAAGCCCAGCGTCACCAGCAACCATCCGACGGTCGCAAAAATCGCACCCGGCATCAGTTCCTGCCAGCGCCCCTGCTGATAATTCGGGCCATATTTATAGACCAGCGCAATCCCGCTTGCCGCCACCAGCCCCGCGGTGATCCAAAAGGCAATGCGTATCAACAGGATCGCCCATCCCGGCAGGCCGGGCAACAGGCTTTCCAGAAATGCCAGCGCCGCAATGGCGACGACGCCAAAGATTGCCGCGCCCACCATGCTGAGCGTGATGCCGGCGGCCAGCAGCAGCTTTTTAAAAAAACCCCGCCCGTCGTGCAGCTCGAACACAATATTCAGCGCCGTGATCGTGGCGGTAGCGCCACGCATCGCGCCGTAAATCGTCACCAACAGCGTAATGATCAGCCCCAGGCCCTGCGACCGTTTCGATTCCCGGGCGATCTCGGCCATCTGCTCCGTCATCAGGGAGGCGGCGTCAGGCGGCATCAGTTCGAACAGCAGCCGACCATGTTCCAGGACCATGCGACTGTCCGCGACCAATCCATAGATCAGCACCGTCGCCGCAATCAGCGGCACGAAGGCCAGAAAGCTGTAAAAGGCGACACCCGCCGCGATCAGGCTGATATTATCGTAATTCGCCTCGTTCCATACGGTCTTGGCTAGCTGGAAAAGCGTCATTGGCTTGGCGCCATGGCGGCGCAGGCGGGATACGAAATCGGGACGGGTCGCACTCATGCCCGGGTACGTAACACGGCCGGTGAACGGATCGCGAGGCCTAATTGAAGCAAAACCGGGATGTTAGGCGCGCTTGCCTGCTCAGGCTTCCGGCGCCTCGATCCGCACCAGCACTGCGTCGACCTGGACCTGGCCGCCTTCCGTCACATTCAGGGCCGCTACCGTCCCGTCAAAGGGGGCGGTCATGGAATGCTCCATCTTCATCGCCTCCAGCACCAGCAGGCGTTGCCCGGCGGTAACGCTGTCCCCTTCCGCCACGTCGATGGCAATTACCTTGCCCGGCATGGGCGACAGGATCGCGCCGTCGCCAGCGCCCGCCGCCGCACCTTCACCTGCGCGGGGCAGGCCAATGGCAAAGCTTTGCCCCGCCTTGGTAACCAGGACCGTCTCCGTCCCGATTGCCGCTGCCGTCACGCCATCTGCGGGCGCGGCGGCGATTGTCGCGGGGTACGTTTCGCTACCGCTCTGCAACATGATTTCAGACCGGATCGGCGCGTTCAGGCGAAATCCCCGCAGGCCTTGGCGCCCCGCAGGCGTACGAGCATCCGCCAGACGGCGTGCCGCCTCGGTCAGCATGTCCTCGCCCGGATCCGACGCCGGGATCAGCGTATCGCCCGCCTCCTCGATCAGCGCCGTCGTCATGTCGCCCGCCAGGAACACGTCGTTCTCCAGCGCACGATACAGGAAGGCGGCATTGGATTTGACCGGCCAGACCGCCGTGCGCCCCAGCGCCGATTTCAGGGCGTTGATCGCCTCGTCCCTGCTTGCCGCATGGGCGATCATCTTCGCGATCATTGGGTCGTAGAAGGGTGATATGACAGAGCCCTGCTCGACACCGCTGTCGACGCGAATATCGCGTTCCGGCAGGTCGAAATGGTCCAGCGGTCCGGTGCTGGGCAGGAATCCGGTGGCGGGATCCTCTGCATATAGGCGTGCTTCGACCGCATGGCCGTTGATCGAGATCTGGTCCTGCGTGCGGGGCAGGGTTTCCCCACGCGCGGCCCGTAATTGCCACTCGACCAGATCGATCCCGGTGATTTCCTCCGTCACCGGATGCTCGACCTGCAGGCGGGTATTCATTTCCATGAACCAGATGCGGTCGGGCTTCAGCCCCTCGCTGGCGTCGGCAATGAACTCGATGGTGCCCGCGCCGACATAATCGACTGCGGCGGCGGCGCGCACGGCGGCGTCGCAAATGGCTTTGCGGGTTTCCGCGTCCATGCCGGGTGCGGGCGCTTCCTCGATCACCTTCTGGTGGCGACGCTGCAGCGAACAGTCGCGTTCAAACAGGTGGACGATATTGCCGTGGCTGTCGCCAAAGATCTGAACTTCGATATGGCGCGGGCTGGTGATCCATTTTTCCAGCAGCACTTCTTCATTGCCAAAGCTGGCGCGCGCTTCACGGCGGCAACTTTGCAGCATGTCGGCAAAATCGGCGGCATTGTCGACCTTGCGCATGCCCTTGCCGCCGCCGCCCGCGACGGCCTTGATCAGGACGGGATAGCCGATCGCCTCGGCCTCTTTTGCCAGACGCTCAGGCGATTGATCTTCGCCCATATAGCCGGGGGTGACGGGAACGCCCGCATCCTGCATCAGCTTCTTGGCAGCGTCCTTCAGGCCCATGGCACGGATACTGTCGGGATTGGGGCCGACCCAGATCAGGCCGGCGGCCTGCACCGCCGCCGCGAAATCCGCATTTTCGGACAGAAAGCCATAGCCGGGATGGATCGCGTCGGCGCCAGTGCGCTTCGCGGCGTCCAGAATCTTGTCGCCGATCAGATAGCTTTCGGCGGCGGGTGACGGGCCGATGTGAACCGCCTCGTCGGCCATGCGCGCATGCACCGCCTTCGCATCGGCGTCCGAATAGACGGCAATGGTACGAATGCCCATCTGGCGCGCCGTGCGGATGATGCGACAGGCGATTTCGCCGCGATTCGCGATAAGAAGGCTCTGGATCATCGTGCTTCGCACCCGGTCTGCTCATGTGTGTAGGTAACGTGGTACAGGCGCCATGTGCCGCCCTGCCTCAGCAGCTCGAACAGGTTCGTGCCGCAGTGCGAGAAATTGTCGCCGACATGCAGGTCGAACCGCGCCCACACCATTGCCATGTCGCCCTGAATGCGGACTTCCGGAGCAAAGATGCGTTCGCGAAGGGGCGCAGGCGCATTTTCAACGCGTTCGGCAAAATCATCCCAGCCAAGGGGCGACAGCGGGTCATCCCCTTCGCCATTGGCCTGCGGAATCGCCGTGATCACGCCGCTCGGCACGCTCAACGCTGCAATCGCGTCGCCGTCGCCCGCCGCCATCCCGTCGAACAGGCGATCGATCACCGCAAGCACAGCGACGCGATCGGCCTCCGCGCCGTTTTCCTGCGCGGCGGCAGGCGCGCTGATCAGGATCAGCAGAAAGGCAAGAAAAGCTCGCATGGATTACATCCTGAAAACGCCGAAGCGCGGCGGCTGCGAAATGGGCGCATTCAGCGTCGCCGCGAAGGCCAGGCCCAGCACGTCGCGCGTCTGCGCCGGGTCGATGACGCCATCGTCCCACAGGCGCGCCGTGGCGAAATAGGGATTGCCCTCGGCTTCGTATTTTTCGCGGATGGGCGCCTTGAACGCCTCCGCCTCTTCCTCGGTCCAGTCGGCGGCGTCCTTGTGCACGGTGGCCAACACCGATGCCGCCTGTTCGCCGCCCATGACGGAGATACGGGCATTCGGCCAGGTAAAGAGGAAGCGGGGGGAATAGGCGCGTCCCGCCATGCCATAATTGCCGGCGCCAAAGCTGCCGCCGATGACGACGGTGATTTTCGGCACCTGAGCCGTGGCGACGGCCGTCACCAGCTTCGCGCCATGCTTGGCGATGCCCTCCGCCTCATATTTGCCGCCGACCATGAAGCCGGAAATATTCTGCAGGAACAGCAGCGGGATGCCGCGCTGCGCCGCCAGTTCGATGAAATGCGCGCCCTTTTGCGCGCTTTCGGAAAATAGGACGCCATTATTCGCCAATATGCCGACCGGCATGCCCCAGATATGGGCGAACCCGCATACCAGCGTCTTGCCATAGGCCGACTTGAATTCGTGGAATTCGGATCCGTCGACGAGCCTGGCGATGACCTCGTGCACATCATAGGGGGCACGCACATCGTCGGGGATGATGGCATAGAGGTCGTCCGCATCGAATTTGGGGGCGACGGGCGCCTGCAATTCCACATCGGGCTGGTGGGGCTTGCCCAGATGGCTGACGATGTCGCGCACTATGGTCAGCGCATGTTCGTCATTTTCCGCCAGATGGTCGACCACGCCCGACGTTTTGCCGTGCAGATCGCCGCCGCCCAGATCCTCGGCGCTGATCTTCTCTCCGGTCGCGGCCTCCACCAGCGGCGGGCCAGCCAGGAAGATCGTGCCCTGATTGCGCACGATGACGGTTTCGTCGCTCATCGCTGGCACATAGGCGCCGCCCGCCGTACAGCTGCCCATGACGCAGGCGATCTGCGGAATCTGCAGCGCCGACATGTTCGCCTGATTGAAGAAGATGCGGCCGAAATGATCGCGGTCCGGGAACACCTCAGACTGGTGCGGCAGATTTGCGCCGCCGGAATCGACCAGATACACGCAGGGCAGGCGGTTTTCCTGTGCGATCTCTTGCGCGCGCAGATGCTTCTTCACCGTCATCGGATAATAGGTGCCGCCTTTGACGGTGGCGTCATTGGCGACGATCATCACCTGCCGACCCGCGACACGGCCGATGCCGCAGATCAGGCCCGCGCCCGGAATCTCGTCTCCATACATCTGGTTGGCGGCCAGCTGGCCAATTTCCAGAAACGGCGATCCGGGGTCCAGCAGCCGCTCGACCCGCTCGCGCGGCAACAGCTTTCCGCGCGATACGTGACGTTCCCGGCTTCGCTCGCTGCCGCCCTGCGCCGCACGCGCGACTTTCTTGCGCAGCTCTTCGGCCAGCGTGCGATTATGGCTTTTGTGGGCCTGCGCCGGGGCGCCGTCCACGTCGATAGCAGAGGTCAGGGCCGGTGCCGTCACGTCAGCCTGCTCCGATCAGTTCGCGGCCGATCAGCATGCGGCGGATCTCGTTCGTGCCGGCGCCGATATCCAGCAGCTTGGCATCGCGCAGATAGCGTTCAACCGGCCAGTCGGTGGTGTATCCCGCGCCGCCCAGCGCCTGCACGGCCTCTCCGGCCGCGGTAAAGGCATTCTCGCTGGCCAGCAGGATCGCACCCGCCGCGTCGAAACGCGTGGTCTGTCCGGCGTCGCATCCCTTTGCCACGGCATAGGTATAGGCGCGCGCCGATTGCAGCGCGACGTACATGTCGGCGACCTTCGCCTGCAACAGCTGGAACGTGCCGATGGGCTTTCCGAACTGCGTGCGCTCGCGAACATAGGGGATGACCGTGTCGAGACAGGCCTGCATGATGCCCAGCTGAATGCCCGACAGGACGACGCGCTCATAATCCAGCCCGCTCATCAGGACGCCGACACCGCCGTTCAGCGGGCCCATGACGTTTTCGTCGGGAACGAAGCAATCGTCGAAGACCAGCTCGGCCGTTGGCGATCCGCGCATGCCCATCTTGCCGATCTTCTGGCCGATGGAAAAACCGTCCATGTCCTTTTCGATCAGGAAGGTGCTGATGCCCCGGCTGCCCGCATCGGGGGAGGTTTTCGCATACACCACCAGCACGTCGGCGTAGGCGGCGTTGGTGATCCAGAATTTGGTGCCGTTCAGGCGCCATCCGCCGTCGACCTTGTCGGCCTTCAGCTTCATGGAGACGACGTCGGACCCGGCATTGGTTTCCGACATGGCGAGCGAGCCGACATGCTCGCCGCTGATCAGCTTGGGCAGATATTTCGCCTTCTGCTCTTCATTTGCCCAGCGGGCGATCTGATTGACGCACAGGTTGGAATGCGCGCCATAGGACAGGCCAACGCTTGCGCTGGCGCGGCTGACCTCTTCCACCGCGATGACATGCTGCAAATAACCGAGGCCCAGGCCGCCATCCGTTTCTGGAACGGTGATGCCGTGCAGGCCCAGTTCGCCCATTTGCGGCCACAGCTCCTGCGGGAACCAGTCCTCGCGATCGACCTTCTCGGCCAGCGGTGCGATCTGCTCGTCGGCAAAGCGTTCGGTCGTTTCGCGGATCATGTCCGCGGTCTCGCCCAGGGCGAAATCGAATTCGGGGGTGGCGCGCATATTTGCTCCAGAAACCAGATGTGCCGTCGCGCGAAAAATGCGCGCCCCGTCTGGATACAGGCATTTATAGCATAAAGAAAATTGATTTTATTATAGTTGAGTATAGACTGAAGCTATGATCTCTCGCGTTCAAATCCGCCATTTTCTCGCCGTCGTCGACAGCGGCAGCTTTACGCGCGCGGCAGAGCTTATCCACGTGACGCAGCCCAGCCTGTCGAGTGGCGTTGCGGAGTTGGAGCGGCAACTGGGCACGAAGCTTCTGATCCGTGACAAGAAACGCATCCAGCTGACGGAGGCGGGCAGCCGTTTTCTGGTTCACGCCCGTCGTATCCAGCGAGAATTCCGCCTTGCCGAGGAAAAGATCGGCCAGGTGTCGACGCCTGCCGAACCGCTCAGGCTGGGTCTGATCGACACGCTCGCATCCGCGCTGGTCGAACGAATCGTCTGCGAATATCTCGGACTGCCCGACGCACTTCCTCTGATCGTGAAGGAGGGGCGGGAGGCAGAGATTGCGCGGGCGCTGTCAAATCATGAGGTCGACGCCGCCCTGACTATCCTCGACAGCCAGATGCAGGCAGCGGGTGCCGTCGCTCTGGTCGACGAACCCTATGTCTTGATGGTGCCGGACAGTCATCCGATCGCAGGGCGCGGACGCGTCGCGCCAGAGGAGGTCAGCGGCGAAATCATGATCGCCCGCCGTTCCTGCGAAGTGCTTGTCGAAACCAGCAAATTTTTCACCTCCCACGGCATACGGCCTCCGTTCAGCCTGCGGTCGCCCAATGACGACCGCGTTCTGCGCATGGTCCGTGCCGGCCTGGGTATCACGGTGGCGCCGCTGTCCAGCCGGATCGACGGGGTAAGCGCCGTCGAACTGGCGACATTCGACCGCCGCCGCACCATCGGCTTCGCCTGGCTGGAGCCTGAGGGTGCGGATATGTCTGCCATCTCCGCCCTGCGGGGAATTGCCCAAGGCGTTTTCCGGACTTAGCCTTCCCGGCGCTTCCCCGCACCTTACGGCTTATGCGCTAACTCCGGACCGCGCAGGCTAGATCCAGTTCAGCCAGGCGTCGGTAGGTAAAACTATTGATCCGTACATATGAATTATTGCAGGGCGAATTTGGCTTTTGGGCGGCGATCACGATCAATCCGACTTTGGCACCGCGCAGGAAAGACGCTAATTTGCTGGGTAGTTGCATGCAGGGACTTTCGCTATTTCAGCGCGAATGCCGGAACAACGCATGCCGCGCCTGTGCTGGCGTGGCATAAATGAGCCGTTTCGCATCGACTCTCGCACCGTTTAAGCACCGTATCTTCTTGAAGATCTGGCTGGCGAATACGGTCTCGAATGTGGGTGGCCATATCCAGACCGTTGCGGCGGCCTGGCTCATGACGTCCCTGACCAGTTCGGCAGATCTGATTGCGCTGGTCCATACGGCGTCCACCTTGCCCGTCCTTCTCCTGGCGCTGTTGGCCGGCGCGGTCGCCGATCTGTTCAACAGGCGCGTCGTGATGCTTCTGGCGCAGCTAACCATGCTGACGGCCGCCACGGTACTCGCGGTGATTACCTATCTGGACCAGGTCGATCCCACATCGCTTCTTGTGCTCACGCTCTTGCTTGGCTGTGGGCGCGCGTTCAACGGGCCCGCATGGCAGGCGTCGGTGGGGGAGCAAGTGTCGAGGGAGCACCTCCCCGGCGCGGTCATGCTGAACAGCATGGGGTTCAACCTCGCACGCACTCTCGGGCCCGCGGCGGGTGGACTGATCATCGCGGCTTCCGGCCCCCCGGCGGCCTTTCTCGTCAATGCACTGACATATGTCGGCCTGTTGGTGGTGCTGGCCAATTGGCGAGCCCCGAAACAGGTGCGAGACCTGCCGCCCGAGACGCTGAAGTCGGCGATTTCGGCAGGCATATCCTTTGCATGGCTTTCGCCTACGATACAATCGGTCCTCGTCCGGGCGCTCGCATTCGGCGCGGCGTCGAGCGCACTTCTCGCCCTGGTTCCCGTGGTGGTACGGGAGGCGCTTGGGCTAGGCGCGGCCTCCTACGGATTGATGATGGGTGCCTTCGGCCTTGGCGCCGTCGCCGCGGCGCTCTTGAGCGGTCGGATACGGCGCTCTGCCAATGACGAGGTCGTCGTTGCGATCGCTGTCCTGGGGATGGCGGCGTCGATATTCGTCATCGCCACCAGTTCCTGGCTGGCGGTCGCACTCGCTTCAATGGCGGTAGCGGGTGGCTGCTGGGTGATGGTGTTGTCGACATACAATGTTACCGTTCAGATGTCGGCGCCGCGCTGGGTGCTGGGGCGCGCGCTTTCGCTGTTCCAAATGGCCAATTTTGGCGGAATGGCTATTGGAAGCTGGCTATGGGGCCATTGCGCGGAATCCTTTGGGCTCCAAGCCGCGCTAACGCTGTCCTCGCTGACTGTGATGGCGAACCTGTTGCTCGCTTTCAAATGGAAACTCGACGCCGCAGGGTCGCTCGATCTGGCGCCGGCGCGCAGGGGCCGCGACCCTCATCTCGCTACCGACCTGAACCCGCGTGCCGGTCCGGTGGTGACGTGGGTGGAATATCGGGTGCGCGAGGCGGACGCGCGCGCATTCATGGCTGCCATGGAGGCCAAGCGAAGGATAAGGCGCCGCGACGGCGGGCGGCGATGGACTTTGCTTCAGGATCTGGCGGATCCCGAAATCTGGATCGAAAGGTTCGAAAGCGCCACCTGGACTGAGCGTCTGCGCCTGCGCCATCGTGTTACGCGGGCCGACGAAGCGGTCGAGCAGCGCGTGAGGTCATTTCACTTCGGCGGCTCGCCGATAAAGGTGCGCCTTCTCCTCGTTCGTCCCGCGGGTTCCGAGCCGGTGTCACGTGACAGGCCAGCTCCGTACGATGGCGGTGTTCATCAGGATACATAGCGGTATCATCCTGGAACAAATGAACCATACTTGCCAATATTAAACCAATGAATTAGGTTTATGGTCTTTAGCTCGGTGTTGGGGAAGGCATGTGCTAGGGCTGTCATCACGATTGGTATTTGTCGCCGCGCTCGCATTGGCGCTTCTGGCCGGATGCTCTCCCTCCGCCTCCGGTGAAGATAATGCAGAGTCGCTGAAGGCTGTCTCGCAAATCGCCGCGATCGATGACGCACGGATGCTCGCGGCCAATGCAGAGCCACAGAACTGGCTCGTCAACGGCGGGACGCTGAATGGAGAGCATTATTCGCTGCTGGACCAGATCAATCCGGACACCGTCGCCAATCTGAAGCCTGCCTGGTTCTTCGAATATGACACCACGCGCGGTCAGGAGGGTGAACCCATCGTGGTCGACGGCGTCATGTTTATCAGCACGTCCTGGAGCAAGGTTTATGCGCTCGATGCGGCGACGGGAAAGGAGCTCTGGTTTTACGATCCTGAGGTCTCCGGCACCGACGGGGCAAAGGCATGTTGCGACGTCGTCAATCGCGGCGTCGCCGTCTATAAGGGGAAGGTGTATGTCGCCGCGCTCGACGGGCGGCTGATCGCGCTCGATGCGCGTGACGGGCGCGTCGTCTGGAGCACGATGACGCTGGATCCGCAGGGGATGCAGACCATCACAGGTGCACCGCGCGTGGTGCGCGACAAGGTGATCATCGGCAATGCGGGCGCCGATTTCGGCGCGCGGGGTTTCGTCAGCGCCTATGATGCTGAGACGGGGAAGCAAATCTGGCGCTTTTACCTCGTCCCCGGTGACCCCGCTTCTGGCCCGGACGGTGCCGCCTCCGACAGCGTCATGGAAAAACTGGTCAGACCGACATGGTCGGGTGATTACGCAAAATTAGGTGGCGGCGGTACGGCATGGCAGACGATCATGTACGACGCCGAATTCAATCGGCTTTACATCGGTACGGGCAATGGCTCGCCGTGGAATCCGAAATACCGGACCGATGGCAAGGGCGACAATCTGTTTCTCTGCTCAATCGTCGCGCTGGATGCCGATACGGGGGAATATGTCTGGCATTACCAGGAAAATCCGCAGGAAGCCTGGGATTATAATTCGACTCAGCCCATGATCCTTGCGGATCTGGAAATCGACGGTGCGAAGCGAAAGGCGCTGATGCACGCCCCCAAGAACGGTTTTTTCTATGTCATCGACCGGGCAACCGGAAAGCTGATCTCCGCCGAGCCAACCGTGCCGGTGACCTGGGCCAAAAGTATCGACATCGCGACCGGCCGCCCGGTGGAGGCCGAGAATTCGCGCTACACCGACGGCCCTTTCCTTGGGAAGCCAGGGACGGCCGGTTCCCACAACTGGCATGCCATGGCGTTCAGCCCGCAGACGGGCCTCGCCTATTTCTCGGTCGCCGAGAATTCGACCCTGTTCCGCAACAATCCGGACTTCACGCCGGTAAGGATGGGACCATTCAACCACGGCATCATCTCTGAGCACAAAGCCGGGTCCAGCTATTTGCTGGCCTGGGATCCCCTGAAGCAACGCGAAGCGTGGCGTGTCCCCTATCGCGGCGGCGGCGTATTGGCGACTGCGGGCGGATTGGTGTTTCAGGGAAGGGGCACAGTGATCGGAGAACTCGTCGCGATCCGCGCAGGGGATGGCGAGGAAATATGGCGCTGGCCTACACCAAATGGCATCCAGGCCGCGCCCATCAGCTACAGCGTCGATGGTGCCCAATATGTCGCCATCTCCACCGGTGCGGGTGCGGGCGCGATGACCGGCGGCGCGGAGGCCCGGATGCGCCAGCCGGGACGCATGCTTGCGTTCAAAATTGGCGGTACGGCAACGCTGCCCGCTGAACCGGAACCTGCACCACCCGCAAATCCAGCCGATGAGACATTCTCCGCCGAAATGATCGAAAACGGGCGGGCGGCTTATGGCAAATATTGCTACCGGTGCCACGGACCGAACGCGGTCTCGTCCAATGTCATCCCCGATCTTCGCAGGTCGGCCTCATTGTCTGACAAGGATATTTGGCACATGATCGTGTGGGAGGGGGCGCTCGAACCCGCCGGCATGATCGGCTGGTCGAAGTATCTCCAGACTGAGCAGGTCGAGGAGCTGCGCGCCTTTGTCTCCTCAGAGGCTGTCAGGCTCAAAAATGGTGAAGCGCTGGGGTCGAAACAGGCGGGTACGCGTCGCTCCAGCGAGGCGGTGGTTCAGGAACAATGATCTCGCTCAGACCGCATCGCGTCGTCGGGGAATTCTAGCGACCCGTAAAAACCGGGGGCCGCTTGTTCATAAAGGCGGCGACGCCCTCCCGATAATCGGCGCTGTTGCCCAGTTCGCGCATCAGATCCCGCTCGATGGCGAGTTCCTCATCCAGCGTTTTGAGCATGGATCCGCGGATCGCATGTTTCGTGGCAACGAGACCCCGGGTCGGGCCGCTGGCAAATTTATGGGCGAGCGCGCTGCTTTCGGCCTCCAGCTGATCGTCATCCACACATTTCCAGATCATGCCCCAGCTTTCGGCTTTTTCTGCGGACAGGGGCTCGCCGGTCATGGCAAGGCCCAGTGCCCGCGCCTGACCGATCAGGCGGGGTAATATCCAGGTGCCGCCGGAATCCGGAATAAGGCCGATATTGGCGAAGGACTGAATGAACCTTGCGCTGCGTGCGGCGAACACGATGTCACATGCCAATGCGATGTTCGCGCCAGCCCCGGCCGCGACGCCATTGACCGCGCAGATCACCGGCTTGTCCATCGTCGCAAGTCGCCGCACGAGGGGCGAATAATAGCGTTCAACGGAATCCCCCAGATCGACGGGGGCCGCATCTGCAGAAACGACGCGGTTGGACAGATCCTGCCCCGCGCAGAACCCGCGACCGGCCCCCGTTATCAATAATGTCCGAACCGCATCTTCGGATTCGACAATTTTCAAAGCTTCCGAAACTTCCTCATGCATCTGGACGGTAAAACTGTTCAGCCGCTCAGGCCGATTCAGCATGAGGCGGGCTACACCCTCAGTCACATCAAACTGAATCGTCTCACATTGCATAATATCATTCACCCTATAATCTGACCTATTAGGCCAGATAGCCTAACACGCCTCGGCAAGCGACGCTAAATTACGGGACTCGGAGGGCAGGGGAACTCGCAATGAACATGTGCATCGATCGTCGCAGCCTTTTGCGACAGGCCGTCCTGCTTCCCGTCGCAATTGGTGCAACGTCACGGGCGGCTCTGGCAGGGCCGGCAGAACATGGACGAAAAATCCCCGTTCCGGGAGCCGAACTCTGGTGTACCGACACGGGGGGAGACGGTGACGCGATCGTCCTTTTGCACCCCGCCACCGGCAGCGCACGAAGCTGGGAACACCAGATCCCTACGCTGAAAGCTGCAGGCTTTCGCGTGCTGGCATATTCGCGGCGTGGGCATGAGGGGTCGAGCGCGATAGATCCGGCGCATCCCGGCACCGCGGCGGGTGATCTTGCCGCGCTTGTCGATGCGCTCGGGCTTGACCGGTGCCATTTGGTGGGTTCGGCTGCCGGGGCTTTCACCGTCATCGATTATGCCATGCTTCATCCGGGGCGGCTGATCAGTGCGACTGTCGCGTCGAGTTTCGGGGGATTCACGGACCCCGACTATCGTGCGACACTGGACCGGCTGCTACCGAGGGAGTTCCATAGCCTTCCCGCAACATTTCGCGAACTAGGCCCCGAATATCGCGCGGCGGACCCGGCGGGCGTTAAGCGCTGGGAGGCAATTGAACGTACGGCAAGGCACGGTCCCGACATTCGTCAGCCGCGCGCCGGCACGGCCGATTGGGCCTCTGTCGCGCGCATCCGCACCCCGATGCTGATGATGACCGGCGGCGCTGACCTTTATGCCCCGCCAGCCCTGATGGGTCAGGCCGCCCGTCATATCCCGAACTGCGAAGTGCAATTTGTTGCCGACGCCGGACATGCGCTTTTCTGGGAAAAGCCGGAGGCGTTTAACGGCATTTTACTCGATTTCCTGAGGCGACATTCGCGCTAAGCAAAAAGCGGGCTTTGAAAGGTCATATAATTGACCTATAGAGCGCGCCAAACCCTAATTGGAGCTGCCAGCCGTGAGCGAAGCCGACCTGCCGAAACCCGTACGGGCCGATCTTTTTTCGGGGCCCACCACTCAACTGGATAGCATCGGGCTTGCAGGAAGCCGCTGCGGCGAGTGCGGAGAAACAACTTTGGGAGCCAACGCGCTGTGCCCTAATTGCAGCAGCGAAGACATGACCGATATTCGCCTGTCGGACGATGGCAGTGTCTGGTCTTACACCGTTGTACGCTATCGTCCCCCAGGGAATTATAAGGGTGGCGATCCGTTCCAGCCCTTTGCAATGGCGCTGGTCGATCTGCCCGAAGGAATTCGTGTGGTCGCGCCGATTGCGGGTGATCCCGACGCAGTGAAGATCGGAATGCCGGTCCGATTCCGTCCGGTTCTGCGCACCGACAATGTTGTCGAATTCGACTATCGACCGGTGGAGCAGGCCTGACATGAGCGAAGTGGTCATTATCGGCGCCGGCATCCATCCGTTCGGTCGGTTCGAAGAGAGCGCCGAGGTCATCGGTTCCCATGCGGCGCGGATGGCGCTGCAGGATGCCGGGCTTAAATGGAGCGACATCGACGCCTCCTATCTTTCGCGCATGTACCTGCCGGCGACGTCTGGCGCGCGCATTTTGCGAAAACTGGGTGCAACGGACATGTCGATCGTCGACGTCGAAGCTGCATGCGCCAGCGGCGGGGTCGCCCTGCGCCAGGCAGTGCTCGCCATCAAGTCGGGCGAGTGCGACGTGGTCATGGTGCTGGGGGCGGAAAAGATGCCGCGCGGGTTCATGGATCCGCGCATGATCTATGCCGACTGGCAGATTGAAATGGGCATGTCCCTGAACCCCGCATATTGGTCAATGCGGGCGATGCGGCACATGCATGATTATGGCACGACCGAGGAGCAGATCGCCAAGATCGCCTATAAAAACCACCGCAACAGCGTCCATAATCCCAACGCGATGTATCGCAAGGAATTCTCCATGGAGGAGATCCTCGGCTCGCCGCTGATCTGCGATCCGATCCGGCGGCTGGAAATCTGTGCGCCGGATGACGGCGCGGCGGCTGTCATCGTGGCATCGGAGGCCTATGCCAGGCGGATCGGCGCGCGTTCCCCGATCCGAATCGCGGCATGTACCCATTCAATCGCCCGCTATTCCGCCGACTTCCGCTGCCCCGCCGAGGCGATGAGTGGCACGACGCAAAATGAGGGGCCGACCGAGGTGACCGCCGCCATGGCCTATGAGCGCGCCGGTTTGGGCGCCAAGGACATTGACTGTTTCGAAGTGCAGGACACCGACGCCTTTTGCGAACTCGAAATCTATGAGGAGCTGGAGCTTTGCCCCCGCGGCGAGGGCGGCAGGCTGATCGACGAGGGGGTGACCGAAATGACCGGGCGCCATCCCGTCAATATGAGTGGTGGCCTGATCTCCAAGGGAGAGCCGGTGGGCGCTTCGCATCTGGGTCAGGTTCACGAACTGGTGCTGCAGCTTCGCGGCGAGGCGGGGCCACGCCAGCTCGAACGCGCGAATGTCGGTCTTGCGCATGTCCTGGGTGCAGGCGGTAACTGCGCCGTTACCATTCTTAAGAAATAAGGCCTGACGTCTAAACCGGCACGAACATATAACTACGATAGCTTAGGCTCAGTCGCTTCATGCGAGCCGTCCACGGTGTTCGCGCGGCGACCAGCCATTCCGGCCCCTCGGCAATGCGCGCGTCGGACAGCTCGAATATAGCGAGATAGAGCGGCGAACCGGATGTCGCGCGATACCGCATGGCACGCGCGACGCCGGGCACCGCACTTAGTCTCGGCAAATGCTCGCTATCGTACCAGGCATTGAATTCGGAAGCATTTTCCGCGCCAATATCGATAAAATTGGTCAGCAATATCGCATGCGGGTTCGGCAAGGATGGCGTTGTGCCGATGGCTTCGCCCGTCCACATCAACAATGCAGGCGCGTCGGTGTCTTGGGGGTTAATGGAAAGGCTGAGTGGACCATCGTCGTTCTGACCGCCGCCGCCGGCGCGGGCGTGGCCGATCCAGCCACCGTCGCTTGACGCCGCCGCCGCGATCCGAATGTTCAGGCGCACGCCTTTTCCGACATTCTCATGCGTGCGAGAACGCGAATGACCCGCTCCGGCGAGCGCCGAAAAGGGATGCCGGCGGCGGCCATTTCCGCCATCAGTTCAGGCGCCAACGGACTGGTATCGCCCATCATCACATAGACCAGCGGTTTGCTGACCGTGCCCAGTTGCGACAGTGTGGCGCGCGCATTGCGCAGGCCGATGTCGGGCGGGCCGGGCATGATCGACAGCATGATACCACCCACCGCCGGATGGTCGAGCAGGCAGCGCAGCACACGGCCATAGACGTCCCAGTCAGTGAGCCCCTGTCCCGACAGATCAAGCGGATTTGCGGGTTCACCTTCGCGGATTTCGGCACGCAACCTATCGACGAGGTCCGGCGGGAACCCGGCCAGTGACAGTTCCTCGCGCGCGCAGCTATCCGCCAATATCCCCTTCACGCCGCCATCCGTGACCACGGCAATGGGCGCGGCGGGTGGGGCGTCGAAGCGCAGCAGGATCTCGCCCGCGTCCCACAATTCTTCCAGCGTGTCGACGACGATCGCGCCCGCGTCGACAATAGCATGCAGCAGCGCCTCCCGATCCTCGATGATCGCGCCGGTACTGGCCGCCGCCGCCGCACGGGCGGCCTCACTCCAGCCTGGGTGAAGCATGACGACATGCTTGCCCGCCGACCGCGCTGTGCGGATCGCGGCGATCAACCGCTCGCCTTCCCGAACCCCTTCGGCATAGACGAGCACGACGCCCGTATTGGCGTCTCCGGCGATGAATTCGATCAGGTCGACGATTGACAGATGCGCCTCGTTACCCGTGCATATCGAATAGGAAACCGGCACTCCCAGCGCCTCTAGTGCCAGTCGTGACTGGCCGCTGACACCACCGGTCTGAGTAAACAGCGCCACGCCTTTTCCGGTCAGCGCAATCGGCTTGTGGTTGCCAAAGGACAGAGACACGCCCTCGACAAAATTGCTAAGTCCGACCGTGTTGGGCCCCAGCAGCAATATGCCGCTTTCCCGCGCGATGCGGCCGAGCTCCGTCTGACGCGCGCGCCCTTCTGGCCCAGCCTCTGCAAAGCCAGAGGCGTAAAGTATAGCGGCGCGGACCGATCGGGCCGCGCATGCCCGAAGGGTATCCGCCGCATCTTCCGCGTCAACGGCGAGCAAGGCGACGTCGACCCCGGCGGGTAATTCTTCGATACTGGCGAGCGTGGCGCGTTCGCCAATTTGCGGAGAGCGGCTGACCAGATGCAGGTCGCCCGCAAAGGAGAACCTTTCAAGATTGGCCAGCGCCCGTACCCCCATCGTCTCCCAATGGGTCAGCGGCATGCTTTTGTCGGACGGATCGGCGATGCCGATAATCGCTATGGATTTGGGGTTAAGCAGCTTGCCAATGCTTTCGGTCGCTATTGTCATGCGCTTATTCCGCCACCTCTGTAATCGCGCCGCGGCGCCGACGAAACTGCCCATGCGCCCCCACACACAGGATCGCGACTGTGCCCAGAATGGCCGCAACGGCGTAAATCGGCATGACGCTGGAACGATCCAGGCCCATGCCGATCACGACGCCACCGAAATAGGGGCCGGCGATCGCGCCCACGCGACCGATGCCGACTGCAAAACCCACGCCGGTGGCGCGAATTTCGTCAGGATATAGCCGCGCAGCCGTGATCATAATGCCCGAAAAGGTCGCCTCTACCGAGAACATGGCGAGGACGGCGAATGCGATCAGCGCGGCCGGGGCATCGAACATGCCAAACCCGAACAGGCTGATCGCGCACATGGCGAAGGTGATCGCTGCTGCGCGGGGCGCGCCAAGACGCGTTGCGGCAAAGCCCATGGTGAGCACCCCAATCGCCGCTGCGAAGCTGGTGAAAATACCGACCATTGCAGCGTTCTCCGGGGTGAAGCCCGAGAGTACGAACAGTTGCGGCTTCCAGCTCGTCAGGAAGTAGCTGACGAAATAGCGCAGGAAGGCCGCAGCCCAAAGAAACAGCGTTGCCGCCACCAGCATCTTTGTAAACAGCGCGCGAACAGGGATGGGTGCGTTGCGTTTGGGCACTGTTTTTTCAGGCAGGGCGTCGAGCGTCTGCACCTTGAGGCGGGTCAGCAGGCGATTGGCGCGCTGAAGCGCGTTGCGCGGCTGGCGCGTAACCAGGAAGTGCAGCGATTCAGGCAGCAGCACGGCGCTGGCCAGACCCGCCAGCGCAGTCAGGCATCCTGCGGAAAGGAAAATGGACCGCCAGCCATAATCACCCAATAGCGCGGACCCCAGCGCTCCGCCGAGCATTGCCCCGATCGCAAAACCGATGTGGACAATAGCGAGAAACATGTTGCCGCGCGCCTCGTTCGAATATTCGATCACCATGACGCTGAGCGAGGGGAGCAATGACCCGACCGCAACCCCTGAGATGAACCGGAATATGACCAGCATTTCAAGCGAGGTGCTGAATCCCATACCGAACATCGCGAGTGCGCTGATCAGCGTGGCCGCGATGATCAATGGTCGCCGTCCAAACCGGTCGGCCTGGGGCGACACAAGTAACGCACCGACCATCAGCCCTGCAGAGCCGATGCTGAGTATACTACCCATTGTCGCCGCTGGCAGATTCCAATCCTGGATAAGCACCGGCGCGGCGAATGATGTTGCCGTGGTGTCCAGACCATCGCAAATATTGATAAACACGCACAACAATACGACCATCAACTGATAGCCGGTCAGAGGCGAGTCAGCAGCGAGCGGCTTGGTTTTTGCTCCGGACGGCAGTGTCATGGCAATCCTTCCGGGTTGACGGGCCGGCTGAGCCCGCCTCGCTTATGTCGCAGCACGACAGATGGAAATATAGAAAAACACGTATAACTAGTCTAATGATTTATGCTTATCGTCTGAATGTATCTGGAGAGGTTGTTATGGCGGAAGAAATTTTCGAACTGCCCAAGGTAACGGCACCGCCAAAAAAGCTGCCGCCAAACGCATGCGATACTCACGCCCATGTTTTCGGCCCCTTCGATACCTATCCGCTGCCAACGGGACGTTCGTACACGCCGCCGCTGGCCCCTGCGGAGGCGCACGATGCGATGCTGTCGACATTGGGTTTTGACCGGGCGGTGATCGTTCAGGCTTCAGCCTATGGCACCGATAATCGCTGCACACTGGACGCGATTGCACGCCATCCCGATGCCCGGCGCGGTATCGCGGTTGTCGATCAGGATTTTGACGCAGCCCGTCTCGATACCCTGAAGAAAAATGGCATGTGCGGTGCCCGCTTCACGGAAATCATCAGCAAGCAGAGCGGCAAGCGGCTGGCAGGGGCGGCCGGTTTCGACAGGCTCGCGCAGGTGGCCGGGGCGCTCCGCGAAACAGGCCTTCATGCCCAAACATTTGCCCCATTCGATATGCTGATCGAATCGCTCGACACCCTGCTGTCATTCAATGTGCCATTGGTGCTTGACCATATGGCGCGGATTACACCTTCTGGTCGAACCGTCGACGATCCCGGCTTCCAGCGCATTCTCGGCCTGCTTCGCGATGGGCGCATTTGGGTAAAGATGATTGTCTTCCGCAATTCGCAGCGACCGGACGACTATGCCGATATCCGGCCGTTTCACGATGCCATGGTCGCCGCCAATCCCGATCAGCTGGTCTGGGGGACCGATTGGCCGCTCCTCAACCTGGCGAAACAGCCCGATCCCGGCGACCTGCTGAGGCTGTTAGACGACTGGGTCGACGGCGACGCGTCATTGATACAGCGCATTCTGGTGGACAATCCGGCACGTCTCTATGGGTTTGCCTAGGCCGGGGGATGTTATCGGCTAACGCGCGGGCGCGATGACAATTTGCTCTTCGACATAGATCAGCATGTGTGCGTCGAAAAATGCCAACCGCTCCCCCAGTTGCGGGCGAATGGCGATACGCGCGGCCTCGAACGCTTCCCAATCTGACCACCACAAGGCGGCATATCCATCGAATGCGTTGCTGGGCGGGCGTATGCCTTTGCGAAAGTTCAGCCGATATTCGGTCAGGCCGGGCTGGCGCGCCGCCTCCGCGCCATGATGCTGCCATTTGCGGAAAAACGCCGCCTCGCTGGTGCCAGGATGGCGTCCGACCAATCCGATCCGCTTTGCCGTGCCGGCAGGAGAGTTCGGTTCCGGCTCAATCAGCGCCATCTCGGTGGTGGAAAAAGCGAGCGGGTCGGGATCGATGAACTGTGCGACATCCTCCGCCAATGCGCGCAGTAATGCAGGATCGGCGGCTTCAAAGGCCCGGCGATAAGCGGCCTCATCATCGAACCACATCTCAATCACCGCATCGTATCGTGCGTCGGGGGAGCGTTCGGCAATGGTGTGATTAAACACGAGGCCGCTTATTCCTGGCAGACTCCGCAGCAAGGGCGCACGGGTCTCGTGCCAATGCGTGACGAATTGGCTTGGCGAAAGCCCAGCTGCGCGCCTGACGAATTCCGTAAATTTGAACCGTGACCTGCTCTTCGCAGGGGCCGGCGACGCATCGACAGCCGCCGCTACAGCGGCACCAGCCAAGGATATGTTGAGATTCCGACGCGAGATCCCGCCCATTTTTTCTCTCCCTGGATTCCCTCTCTGCGCCAATTGACCATCAAAAGACTAGCTTATAAGCTTATATGAGTCGAGAGACGCGAAATGGGCAGTTGATGCCGCACGATCGCAACCATCCGGAGAGATCCATGTCGGACGAGACCGCCCATGTTCCACGACGCGAGCTGCTCAAATATGGATTCACCGCGATGGCTGTGGCCTCGCACATGCCAGTGGGGGCCACCTTGCTGAAAAAGCCGAAATTGACCAAGTCGATCTCAATAATCATGCGCAAGTCGCGGCTAAGCCGAAGTGCATTTCTCGGTCACTGGCTGGGCGAGCATGGTCCCGGCGCCCGGCAGGTGCCCGAACTGAACGGTTTTGTGCTGGGCGAGGTCGTTGCCGATCCGGCGCGGGGACGTGATGCGGGCGCTCCGCCCCTGCCGATCGATGGGATTACCGAATCCTGGCAGCCCGCAGGGGTAAGGCGCGCCGAGCAGGCAAAAACCAATCCCCATGTCCGCGAATGGCTGGCGGCGGCGCCGCGTTATATCGGCGCCCTCGATATTTTCTCCACACGCGAGCATTTCTTCGCTCCCCCCGTTCGCAGCGGGTTGAAAGTCATGACGCTGATTTCGCGGCGCAAGGATATGACGCGCAAGGCGTTCGTCCGTCACATGCTCGAGGTGCACGGGCCCTTGTCCGAAAAAGTGCCGGGGTTGCGCGGCTATGTCCTTTCCGAAGTCGTAAATCACGTGACGATGCCTGGTATCCCGTCGATCCCTGGTCTGCACGATATCGACATGATCGGCGAAAGCTGGCTCTCTACCGATCCTGACGAGCGCACGCCCGATACGCCTGAACGCCGCGCCTGGCTTGCCGACGGGGCGGCACATTTCGGGCCTTTCCTGCGGTTTGTAACGCAAGATCACATATTCGTGCCGCCGCCCTACTAAACTAATATTTTCACAAAGGAGCGCGCGCAAATGGGGAGGATTTTGGATGAACAATCGGTCAGCACCTGGCTTGAGCAGGCGTGAGATTTTGGCGAGCGCCGTCGCACTGTCTGTCGCCGTTCCCGCGCGTGCCCGTCCCCCTAAGTCACAGGGGCAGGAAATTACCAAATCCCTGACGTTTTTGATACGCAAGCCCGGCGTATCGCATGAAGAATTCATGCGATATTGGCTGGGCGTGCATGCGCCGATGGCACTCGACATTCCGGGCATGCGGGGAATGGTCTGCAACGAGGTGCTGGGCGCGACCCGCGGGCGCCGGGACATTCCCGGCGGCGAGGCGATCGAGATTGACGGTGTCGCGGAGTCGTGGAAGCTGGCCAGCAATTCGCCAAGCAATCCGAACGCCCCGCCAGAAGCCCGCGCATGGTACGAGGATGGCCCGATGTTCGTCGGTGAAATTCAGGGCTATCGCGTGAAGGAGAATGTAATCCTGCCCGTCAAGCGCGGTGGCAAGGGTCTATTGTCCGTCTTGCGGCGAAAGCCGGAGACGACCCACGCCCAGTTCGTCGATCATTGGGTCAAGGTTCACGGATCGCTCGCGAAAGCGGTGCCAGAGGTTGAGGGATTGATCCTGAACGAAGTGATGCACCCCGCTACGAGGGACGATATTCCGCCGTTTCGCAATCCATATGGCGATATCGACGGCATCGCGCAGTCCTGGCACAAGGACCGCAGCTACCCCGGCGTGACCTCTCCCGAAGGCAAGGCCTGGTATGCCGATGGCGCCGCGACGATCGGCCTGGCGCGCGGCTATTATACCCAGGAACATGTCATCATCGAACCGCATTGAGCGCAGGTCCGCGACACGGAGGCGATCTAGGCAGGGTGCAGCAACACGTCCGCAACAGTCGCGCCTTGTTCATGAACGATCAGCGGGTTGACCTCCACCTCGGCAATTTCGGGATAAGCGATCATCAGCTTGCCAAGAGCTGCCAGCGCCTGCGCGACGGCGTCCACATCCGCAGGTGGTCGCCCACGGACTCCAGCTAGCAGGGGATAGCCGCGCAGCCGTGCCAGCTCGGCTCTGATGGATTCCGGGTCCAGATCGGCGGCAAGCAGGATCGTATCGCGCAGTACCTCGACAAAGATGCCGCCCATCCCCGCCAGCAGGACGGGCCCCCAGCGCGGATCCCGCCGCGCGCCGATTACCATCTCCACACCTGCCGGGGCCATTCCCTCCACCAGGGCCTGGTCGAGCGCGAAGGATGGATTGTGTCGCGCCAGATCCTGGCTCATCCTGTCCCACGCCATCCGCATTGCCGCCGCGTCGGCGATGCCGACCCGCACGCCCCCGGCGTCGCTTTTGTGTAGCAGGCCATCGACATGCGCCTTCAGGACAACCGGCCAGCCGATCCTTTCCGCCTGCGCCACCGCCGCCTCTGCCGTGTCGACCAGCGCGCCTGCCGGAACCGTCATCCCCAGGCGGGCCATCAATGCCTTTGAACGCGCTTCGCTTCCTGCTGCCGCTGCCGGATCGAGATCTGGCGGCAATGCCATCGCGCCAGGGGCAGACGCTGATGACGATACCCGGCGGGCATGGCGGGTGAGAGCGGCGAGCGCGCGCATGGAGCGTTCAGGTGAGCGGCTGATAATCAGCTCACCGGATGCGCGAAGCGCCTCAAGTTCGGGTGCCAGCGGGACAGGAGGCAGCGCCAGGATCGAGGGCTTGCGGCTTGCGGCAATTGCTTTTGCAACATGTGGCCCCCAGCGTTGCTGCTCCGGGGGCGGTGCCGTCGCGATCGCGATCAGGACGCATCCGATGGCGGGGTCCTCAAGCAACGCGCTGGTTCCAATACCCGCGATTTCGGGTTGCCAGATAGCCTGGGTGCCCAGATCGAGGGGGTTGCCAGGGGGGATGTAGGGTGGGAGCACGTCCTTGAGATGCTCGGTCGTGTCGGCCGCCAATGCAGGGAAATCGATCTTGCCCTCGCAAAAATCATGCGCCAGCGCGACGAAGCCGCCGGAAAAGGTAACGATCCCCAGCCCGCCCGTGATCGCATCGGGATAGCGCGCGACGATCTCGACGATGTCGACGAACTCTTCCATCGTCGCGGCGCAGATGACCCCGGCACGCTCCAGCGCCAGCATCATGATCGAATAGTCTGCGGCCAGCGCGCCCGTGTGCGACTGAACGGCGGCCTTCGCGCTGGTGCTGCGTCCGGGATGGATCAGGACGACGGGCTTTCCATTCGCGCGCGCCAGCGCCGTCGCCTCCAGGAAGGCGTCCGGGTCGCGGATCTCCTCGGCGTATACGGCGATCACATTGGTCTGTTCATCAAGTGCCAGGAAGGCGACGAAATCTGCGAGGGTGAGGCCGGCCTCATTGCCGGTCGCGACTGCGTATGAAACGGGGAGGTTCGCCGCGGCAAGATTACTGCGCGTATAGGCCATCATTCCGCCGCTCTGCGCCACGATTGCCACACCCGGCTGTAGGGATGCGGGATCAAGTTGCGCAATTTTGCGCGCGATCGCGAACGTGACGGCGAATCCCGCCACATGATTGGTAAAGCCAAGACTGTTTGGGCCGAGAAGCAGCATTCCGGCATTGGCGGCGATTGCCGCGATTTCTTCTTGCTCGCTCGCATTGCCAGATTCTGCAAATCCGGATGCGAAGATCACGGCCGCGCGTACTCCGCGAGCGGCGCAACGTGATACGGCGTCTTTTGTCGCTTCTGCAGGGATAGCGAGAATAACGAGGTCGATGCCGGCGGGCAGGTCCTCGATTGCGTCATGGGCGGTGCAGCCCGAAAATGCGGCGGCACCACTGCCGATCGCATGATAAGCACATTGGGGGCGGTTAAGCAGAAGGCTTTCGAGTGCAATACGCCCGGCGGTGCCTTTACGCCGGGAAACTCCGATCACCGCGACACTATCCGGGTTCATCAACGCCCGGATTGCCGTCTGGGCCTCTCGCCGTGCCATCACTGCATCTCCCCATGGCGCTGTTTCGAAAGTTCAATAAACCAGGGAATTGAACATTAGAAGGAAAAAGGGCATTAGGTTCGGCTATGACAGATCGAACCCCGCCCCCGCAGCGTGATGATCAGGGCTCTGCCGAGAGCGCCGGAACGATATTCCTGCGCCGGCTTGCCGAAAACGGCGTGCGCTATTTTTTCGCCAATGCCGGCACGGACTTTGCGCCAGTCATTGAGGCAATCGCGCGTGGACAGGCAACGGGTGAGGAATTTCCGCAGGCCGTTGTCATCCCGCATGAATCGGCGGCAATCGGCATGGCTCATGGTTATTATCTCGCGACTGGTGAGATGCAGGCGGTGATGGTCCATACGAATGTCGGGCTCGCAAATGCGGTGATGGGGATGCTTAACGCCGCCTCCGACCAGATCCCGATTTTGCTGGCCAGCGGCATAACCCCGGTCATGGACACCGGCCCCAAAGGACACCGCACCTCCCCAATTGCCTGGGGGCAGAATATGCGCGACCAGTTCGGGCTGGTCCGCGACACCACGAAATGGGACGGCATGCTGGTTCATCCCGACCAGACGGCGGGGCTGGTCGACCGTGCATGCGCCGCTGCGCGGTCGGAACCGCGCGGCCCCGTCTATCTGGGCCTCCCCCGTGAAGTGCTGTGTGCCAATGTGTCTGTCACCTCCGACATGCCACGCAATGCCACCGCCCGGATCAGTCCCAATCCCGCCGATCTGGATCGCGCGGCGGCCATGCTCGATGCGGCCGAAACGCCCCTGATCGTCGCGCAGCGCGGTGGCGGTGCGCCCGATGCGGCGGCGTTCCGCGCGCTTGGCGAATTTGCAGAGCGCTACGGCATACCTGTCGTCGAAATGTCACCCACCCGGCTGTCGATATCTGGCCAATCGTCGATGCATGCTGGCTTTAACGTGGCCCCCGAAATCGGTGGGGCAGACCTGGTGCTGGTTCTTGATACGATCGTGCCGTGGATGCCGCATCGCGACACGCTGAAGCCCGGCGCGAAGGTGATCCAGTGCGGCGCCGATCCCTATCATCTGCGTACTCCAGTCCGCGATTTCCCCGCGGACGTTGCCCTGACCGGCCAGATAGCGGACATAATCGCCGGGCTTTCGCCGCGAATGTCCGCCCGTGACCGGACGCCGCGTATTGCCGAGGTCACCGCGCGTCTGGCGAGCCGCCGCGAACAGGCGCTTGCATCGCCGGCTGCATCGTCGGCGCCCGCTCATCGTCTGGACAGACAGTCGGTTAGTCACGCGCTGGCCCGTCTGGTCGGCGACACCGGGACGATCTTCAGCGAACTTGGCGCTGACGCAAAGTCCATGCACCTGCCTGGCCACGATCAGTTTTTCCAGAATCCGATTGCCGGTGGATTGGGCTGGAGCCTGCCTGCCGCGCTTGGCTTTCAATTGGCGGACCGCGAACGGCTTGTCGTCGCGACCATGGGCGAGGGCGGCTATATGTTCGCCAATCCGGTCGCCTGCCATCAGGTCGCCGAGGCGCTCAAACTGCCGGTCCTGACCGTCGTCTTCAACAATGGCGTGTGGCGCGCGGTCGAATCGACGTCGCTCGCCATCTATCCGGACAGCTACGCGGCGCGCGCCAACACCGTGCCGCTGACGTCGCTGGAGCCGGTGCCAGACCTCTGCAAGGTAGCCGAAGCATCGCGGGCATGGACTGCGCGGGTGGAGGACCCTGCCACGTTGGACGTTACTCTCGCGGAGGCAGCGCGCATTATTCGCGATGAGCGCCGGCAGGCGCTGATCGAGGTGATGATCGCGTGATGCAAAGGGAACGATGGAGGGAAATCTGAATGACGAACGCAGTGCTGACGCCGGCGCAGATTGAGAGGGCGGGAATATTAGGTGCCGCAACTTTGCACGAGGCAGCGGGCCGGATCGGTGCGCTGCCTTCGTCAATCAAGCCTGTTGCACCGACGATGGTGCTGTCTGGTCCCGCCTTTACGGTAACGGTGCCGCCGCTGGATAATCTGTGGATTCATCGCGCACTTTATCGCGCCCGTCCCGGTGATATCCTCGTGGTGACGACTGGCGGCGGCGTGGAGGGCGGCTATTGGGGCGACATTCTGAACGAGGCGGCATTGGCGTTGAAGCTGGGCGGCCTGGTCATCGATGGCGGCGTGCGTGACACCGCAGGACTAGTCGAAGCGCCGTTTCCCGTTTTCTCCAAGGGCATATGCATCCAAGGCACGATCAAGGGATTTGGCGAGCCCGACCGTCTGCAACAGACGATCAGGATCGGAGGGGCAGAGATAGCGCCCGGGGATTTGATCGTCGGGGATCGCGATGGCGTGGTAGCAGTTCCAAGCGCTCACGTGGACGATGTTCTGAAGGCCGGTGAATTGCGCGAGGCCGATGAACGCACAAAGATCGACCGCATCCGGGCTGGGGACCGTACGATCGACATCTATGAGTTCGGCGAACAATGAAGCTATTCTGGTCATCCAGGTCTCCGTTCGCGCGCAAGGCCCTGATGGTCGCGCACGAAGTCGGCCTGGCTAACGCCATCGAGTTGATCCCCATTGCCGTTCCGCAAACCACGCCGAACCCGGAATTCGCCGCAGTTAATCCGATCGGAAAGCTGCCAACTCTCGTTATGGATGATGGTCTGATGATCGCCGACTCGCCGGTGATCGCGGAATATCTGAACGAGCTTGGTCGCGGTTCATTGTTTCCGGCGGGGGCGGAAAGATGGACGGCAATGACATTGCAAGGGATGGCCGACGAGCTGCTGGCAATATTGTTGCTTTGGCGTGCGGAGCTGCGTCGTCCCGTCGAGTGTCGATCGGAGAAACTGCTGACAATGTATCAGACTCGTCTGACACGCGGGCTCGACTGGTGCGAAAGCGTCGTTTCGCGGGACAAGAAGATCAAATTCACCGTCGGCACGCTGACCCTGGGTGTTCTTCTGTCCTATATCGACTTCCGCTTTCCGGAGCAGGGATGGCGCACAGCGCGGCCCGCGCTGCAGCAATGGTATAAATCATTCGAGAAGCGCCCCTCGGCCATTGCGACCAATTTCGCCATTCCCACCTGATATCGCCGGGGCGCCCCTAGGCCGGCTCAGTCGGGCTGGAACAGCAAACGTCTGTTATTGTACCGGATCGAGCGCATTCGGGCCGTCCAGGGCGTGGTCGCCGCCGCGCGCCATGCCGCACTGGCGACGACGTCCAGCGATGTCAGATGATAAAACGCCGCATAACGGGGCGACGCCGTATCGCTGCGGAACCGTCGCGCCAAAAGCACGCCCTCGATCGCGGAAAAGCGCGGGACATGCTCGGTATCGTACCAGTCGTTGAATTCGTCTTCATGTTCCGGCGGGACGTCCATCAGATTAAGCAGCAGTCCGGCTGCACCGGTTGGCGCCGGCGCATCGCCGGGCAGGGTCTGGAGTCCGTACCAGACCCCGGCCAAGCCAGCGGTGGCCGGATCTGCCTCCCCAATATCCCACAGCGCCAGCCGCTCGACCGGACCTTCGCTCCCCGCCGCGGGTACCAACCGCCACCATTCCGCCGACGATGCATGCGCCGGCACTCTGACGGCGGGATCGTCGGGCCGCCCGAGGACAAAGGCGAGATGAAGGTTCAGGTGAATGCTCGCGGGTAAAGTTTGCGGGCATTGCCTTCAAATATCTTGGAGCGATCTTCGCTCGACAGGAAATCCATGCCTTCGATCACGGGCTTCAGATCATCGAGATCATGCCCCCAGTGAGGGCTGCGCACAGAGCCCGTCCCCGGCCGCTCGGTGCCGAACAGGCAATTATCCGGCCCCACCGTCTTGAACAGCAGCTCAAGACCTTCCTGCGAATAAAGGCAGGTGTCGAAATAAAGCTGGCGCAATTCTTCATCGAACTCGCGGCCGCGCCGCCATGCGCCTGCGCGGAACCGGCCGATCTGATAGGGGATCGCGCCGCCACCATGCGAGATAACGATCTTCAGCTTCGGAAAATCCTTGAACACATCGGACTGGAGCAGCGACATGACCGCGATGCTGCCCTCATTGATGAACTTCAGCGTGTAGCTTTCGCGCGGGTGGCAGCAGCTCGCCGAATGGATCAGCGCGGGCACGTCATGTTCGACCAGCTTTTCATAGATCGGGTACCAGAATGGATCGCCCAGCCCCGGCGGCGGCGCGCCTGCCCCTTCCATCGGATCAGGATTCAGGATGCAGCCGATAAAGCCCAGTTCGGTGATGCACCGTTCCAGCTCCTCCACGCAATTGGCCGGACTGGTGTCTCGATACTGCGGCAGGCCCGCAACACCCTTCAGTCGATCGGGAAACAACTGGCAATGCTGGTGGATCAGATTGTTGCAATAGCGCGTCCAGAACAGCGGCACGTCGCGGGGGGAAAGTGAATGCAGCTGCAGATAAGGGCGCGGGGAGATGAACTGAACGTCGGTTTTCACCTCGTCCATCTGCTTGATCAGGCCTGCTGCTACGTCGCGGGAGACATCGTCAGATGGCAGTTTCGCGCCCAGCTTCGGATTATTGCGGCTGCCCGCCAGTTTCGCCATTTTCTCATATTCGGCCTTACCCAGGACGACATGAGCGTGAGAATCGATAATCATTGCCATTCCTTCGCGATCGCCAGAACATCAAGCTGGATTTGCACCGCGCCACGCAGCGTCGTCTGCTGAGTATGCCGTGCCGGGCGATGCGCCGGATCGGGATAATGCTGTAACCAGACTTCGTTGATTTCATCGCGTGCGCCGTCGGGGCCGACATGAAAGGTGAACTTGATGACGTCACCCAGATCCATTCCTGCCTCGGCAAGGATAAGCTTCAGGTTGGTGAAGCAATTGGCCACCTGACCAGCGACGGTATCCGGCATTTCCTTGGTCGCGCCGTCGCGGCCCATCACCCCGGATGTGGCGAGAAACGGCCCCACCTTGCACGCCAGCGGGATGGGCTGGGGATGCCGGATCGATTCGATATCGATGCTGCGTTGTCGCATAATCTCTCCTGTCATATCCATTCGGCGAAGCAGATTCCGGTCCCGGTGCCCGCCTCCGTTCGATAGCATGGCAAATAATCGTGCCAGGCGAGATCGAGATGCTCACAGGCGCCTGCCACGGTAATCCAGTTGCGAATTTCGGAACTGCCCGAATTCAGCTTCGCCTGGTCGATGGAGCGAAGCGCGGCCGCATCCTTGGCCTGCATTGCCTGGATCAGGCCGCGGTCCAGATCTTCATCGACCGTGAAATGGCTCAACCCACCCGATGCGATGATGCCGACCGTGCGATCCCCGGGAAAACTCTCAATCGCCGCGCGCAGCGCCTGCCCCAGCCGGTAACATCGCGCAGGGGTCGGCTGGTTGGGCGCATAATAGGTATTCAACGCGACCGGGACGATCGGCATCGGGTCGTGTTCGTCCATCAGCTTGCGATGGATAAAGCCGAATGCATGTCCCTCGCCGGACCCTTCGGGCAGGCGATCCGCTGTAGAAATGTCGAATTCCGCCTGCACCAGTTCGGCGATCATGTGTCGCGACAGTTCGGCGTCGACGGGAAAGTTCATTTCTCCCTCGTCGGTATAATAGCCGCCGCGCGCGCGCTGCCACCAGCCGAGCGGGTTGGGCTTGGCCTTGTGCCTTGGATTGTTACGGATCGTCTCGCCATAATACAGCAGGATGCTGGGCAGATTGTCCTCGTGGTACAGTTCCTTCTGATCATCGCCCACGACGATCAGCGTATCGATGCCGGCTTCGGCGATCGACCGGCGGATACGCGCCATTCCGGTCTGGGAGGCCGCGTAGCGTTCCTCCAGCTTGGGCGGGGTGATTTGCGTAAGGACAGCCGCATCGGCGTTGCTTCGCAACTCGTCAAAGCTGGCGGGCTTCCCGCTCTTGTCAAGAAACTTGCCGGTTGAATCGCGCTCGGCAAACTTGCCCCAGTCCGCCTGCTCGGTGTTGAGCATGGGGGTGTGGGACGAACCAAAACCATGTGTCAGGCGGGCCATAACGATCCTTTTGTCAGTTCGCGGCCGGGGCCGGGGGAGAGACGCGCTGTCCTTCACCCGCTCCGGCAATGTGAATGGCCACACCCGCGATCAGCGTGATGGTGGCGATCGCCGCGTAGAGATAGATAAGCCCGCCGCCACCGCCGAGCACCAGCCCGCCCAATAAGGGGCCCGCGATTGCCCCGAAGCGGCCAAACCCGACGACGCAGCCCACGCCAGTGCTGCGCAGATGGGGCGGATAAAACCGCGTGGTGTTGATCATCAACCCGCTAAAGGCACCCTGGATGAAGAAGCTGACAATGGGTGCGATGGCCAGCAGAATATAGGGTTCCCGCGACATGATCCCGAAAGCCAGGAATGCCGCCGCCGCTGCCATGAAGTAGATCGTCGTGATCCGCGCGGTATTCATTCGGCCCGACAGAACCCCCATCGAGAGATTACCCAGGATCGAACCGACGCTGGTAAGCGTGGAGGCGAGCAACGCAATTCGGGTCGGGACACCGGCATCGTCGATCACCTTGGGCGTCCAGCTAAGGTGATAATAGCTTACCAGCGAATAGCAGAGCCCGGCCACCCAAAGGGCGGTCGTGCCAAGGGCAATGCCGGGGGTTATGAGATCCGCTAGCCGCGTCTTGGACTTTCCCGACGCTTTGGACGGCGGCAGGGACTCGATGGGATCGACGCCCAGCCGCGCGCGTGTCCGGTTGATCCTTTCAAGCGCTCCGCGAGGCTGAACGCTGGCAAGAAACTCTGGCGATTCAGGCAGGAACAGGAAAACGAGGATCAGGATCACCAGGTTCAGCGTCCCCGCAGCAATGAACAGGATCTCCCACCCCAGATCGACAACGAACCAGAAGCCGATCTGAGAAGCCAGAGTTATCCCGATCGCAAAGCTCATATGCATGATGGAAAGGAACAGCCCGCCCCATTTGCGATTCGAATATTCGATGACCAGCACGTTCAGATTGGGCAGCAGCGACCCTACGCCGATGCCGGTGACAAAGCGCAGGATGAGCAATTGCCACGGTGCGGTGCAGGCGGCACTGAGGAGGAGCGCCACCGTGATGAGCGATAGCGCGAACAGAACGACAACGCGACGGCCGTAGTTATCTGCGCGTGGGGCGACGAAAAAAGACCCTACCGCCATGCCGACGGCGGTCATCGCGAACAGCATGCCGATTGTGCGCGCGCTGATGCCCCAGGCGTCGTCGAGAACGGGCGCGGCCTGTACCATCGTTGCGAAATCGAGGCCGTCCGCAATGTTGATGATGCAACAAAGGACAACAACAAAAACGGCATAGGGCGTCATCGGCGTTTCGGCAATGTCGCTTTGCGATGGGGTTTTGTCAGCCGCGCTCAAGCTTCCCGCCCTCCTGCCATATCAAGACCAATAGTGCATAAACATAGCCTATAGGGCTTGGGTTATCAGCAGCTATGGGTCCTTGCAACCGCTGATTACCGTCCCAGCTCGGCGCGAACTTCCTCGTCATGCTCACCCAATAGCGGCGGGGGGCGGCGATATTCGACCGGCGCCGTGGCCAGCCGGAGGGGACTGGCCAGCAGGTCGATCATGCCTGCAAGGGGATGCTCCATCGAAACTTTCATTCCGCGGTGAATCGCCTGGGAATCAGCGAGGACATCGGGGACCGTATTGATGGGCGCGCAGGGAATGCCGGACGTTTCAAACCGTTTGACCCATCCCTTCATCGTATCTTCAGCCAGGGCGGTAACGATTATCGGCATCAGCGCGTCGAGATGTTTGATCCGGTCGCCATTCGTCACGAACCGGGGGTCGTCCGCCATGGCGGGAAGGCCCACCACCTCACAAAATTTGCGGAACTGGCCGTCATTGCCCACGACAATGACGATATGGCCATCGCTGCAGGGGAAGACATCCTGCGGCTGTATGTTGGGATGCCGGTTGCCGCTCCGCACAGGCGGTTTTCCCGAACAGAAATAATTCTGCGCCTGATTGCACAACGACCCGACCATCACGTCCAGCATGCCAATGTCGATATATTCGCCTTGTCCCGTCTCTTTCCGGCGTACCAGAGCGGCAAGGACGCCAATGGCGGCATACATGCCGGTCATCAGGTCCACTATGGGGACGCCAACCTTCTGCGGACCCGCCCCCGGAAAGCCGGGCGCTTCGCCCGTGACACTCATCAATCCGCCCATCGCCTGGATCATGAAGTCATAGGCGCTTTGCTGTGCCCGGGGGCCGTCCTGGCCAAAACCGGTAATGGAACAATATATGATGTCGGGCCGCACTTTTCGGATGGAGTCATAATCCAGTCCGGACTTTGCCAGCCCGCCAACCTTGAAATTTTCGAGGACGACATCGGACTTGGCGGCAAGCGATTTGACGAGAGTCTGACCTTCCGCCGTTGAAAGGTCTGCGCATACGGACCGCTTGTTCCGGTTGCAGGCGAGGAAGTAGCCGGCATCGCCCTTCTCGCCATCCTCGCCGCCCACGAACGGCGGACCCCAGTGACGCGTGTCATCTCCGGTACCGGGGCGCTCCACCTTGATCACGTCCGCGCCCAGATCCGCCAGTATCTGCCCGGCGAAAGGCCCCGCCAATATGCGACTAAGATCGAGAATTCTGATATTGGAAAGCGGGCCGGGCATAAGGCTGATCCTGTATGTTTATTCTTGGGTCGATTTGACTCTGAAGCAGAATGCGGCGCAGCCGCCTGGAAAGGCTTCGTGGTGCGTGCCGACGAAAACAGGCTGCGTCCACATCCCCATGGTCATAAGGTCATTCTATTGACTGATAGAGATTTGTCAAAGCGCTGCCTCACATATCAGCCTCGGTACGCTACACTTCCCCTGGGAAGAATTCCGGGGTTATAAGTACCGATAGTTTGAACAGCACAGAAGTTGGGTCACATGGGCGACACGATCATCGGCAACTCACGTGGAGTTCCACGATATCTGCAGCTGGCAACGCTGTTCAAACGCATGATCGGCTCCAGCGAATGGAGCGTGGGATCCCAGATCCCGACGGTCGAGGAACTGTCGAGCCAATATGGCGTCGCCCGCGCCACTGTTCGCCAGGCGCTCGACATTCTCAGCGAAGATGGCCTGATCGAACGCTTCCGCGCAAAGGGCACATTCGTCATCTATCGACCCCAGGACCAATTATGGTGCGAGGTTCATACCGACTGGTCCGGCATGCTGCGTTCCCGGTCCGGCGCGACGATAGAATTGCTGGAGAAGGAAGCAGGCCAAATGCCACCCATGGCCGAACTGACGGGCGAGCCTGCGGAGAATTATATGCGCATTCGTCGGCGCCACTGGCGCGAAGGCAAGCCATTCCTGCTGGCCGACACCTGGATCGATGAAAAGCTCGCGGGAAAGCTTTCGCCCGAGGATTTTACCAATAAATCAGCGCTTAGCCTGATTTCGGATGCGCGGGGAACCCGCGTTGGCGGCGCACAGCAGACGTTGACGATCGGCGCGGCTGATGTTCGGTCGGCCGAAATGCTGCAGCTTCCGCTCAACACCCCGGTCGCGTTCGTCCGGCGAACAGCCGTTTCAAAGAAGGGGCGCCTCCTGCTTATTTCGCATGGCACCTATCGCGGGGATGTCGTTCGGCTGGACATCAGACTCAAATAATCGGCCTGCTAGAACTGAATATTCTGGCTGCCAGAGCGTTTGCGCTCGACAAAGGCCATAAACCCGGCTTATACGGCTTTTGATGCGTGGCTTTGACCACGTTCGCTAAAGTTGAAACAGACCTGCGGCCATGTACGCAGCCAGCCGGAGCACCGTGTGCCGCGCATTCCCCTTCCCACTTTGGAAACCATGAACCCCGCGCAGCGGAAAGTGCATGACGCCATTGTCAGCGGTCCGCGCGGCCTGATTGTCGGCCCTCTGCGGGCCGCTCTGCACAATCCCGAACTGGCGGATATCTGGCAGAAATTCGGCGCACAATTGCGCTACAATACCGTCCTTGAGGCTCGGCATAGCGAGCTCGCCATTCTGGTGACCGCGCGTGCCTGCGCCTGCGCGTTCGAATGGGTCCAGCACGAGCAGCAGGCGGTCAATGCTGGCGTACCGCTGGCCTTGATAGAGGCCATCAGGCGCGACGTACCCGTGGAAATCGCCGACGCGAAGGACCGTGCGATTTTCGAATATGCGGCAGAACTTCATCGCGAAAAGACCGTCAGCGATAAGGTTCATCGTGCCGTACGCGACGTCTACGGGGTGACTGGCGTGGTCGAATTGACGGCGTTGATTGGCTATTACACGCTCGTGGCGATGACTCTCAACGCTCATGATTTCGACTTGCCCGAAAATGTGGCGGACCCATTCATGCACCTGGCTGCCACATGAAATCAGGGAGACCGCATTTTCTGGTCAAACAAGACTAAAGAGAGATTTCGCGATGCTGACTCAAGAACAGAACGATCAAATCACGCAGGTCGGTCCGGGCACGCCGATGGGCGCGCTTCTTCGTCGTTACTGGATGCCGATCGCGGCAGAGACCGAGTTGAAGGAAAAGCCGGTCAAGCGCGTCCGATTGATGGGCGAGGATCTGGTACTTTATCGTGACCTGTCGGGGCAATTGGGACTTACCCAGCGCCACTGTCCGCATCGTCGCGCCGATTTGTCGTTTGGGTTCGTCGAAAAATGCGGCCTTCGTTGCAATTATCACGGCTGGCTGTTCGATGAGGCAGGGCAATGCCTCGAGCAACCCTTCGAAGATGTGGCGTTCTCGGGGAATGACCGCGTCAAGGCGCGGGTCAGGATCACGGCCTATCCTGTCCGCGCGTTGGGGGGGATGATCTGGGCGTATCTCGGTCCCGATCCCGTCCCCGAACTGCCGGAATATGAGGCATTTAACTGGCCGAATGGGTTTGGTCAGATCATTCTTTCCGAAATTCCCTGCAACTGGGCGCAGTGCCAGGAAAACTCCATCGACCCGGTCCATTTCGAATGGATGCACAGCAATTGGAGTGTCCGGTTAAAGGGCGAGCAGGGTCCCTATGCGCCGCGCCATACCAAGATCGGCTTTGACGAATATGAACATGGCTTCGTCTATAAGCGCATCCGCGAAGATACGGACGAGGCCCACGACCTCTGGTCGGTCGGCCGGGCGCTGGTGTGGCCAGTCGGCATCTTCCTGGGCGATCATTTCGAATGGCGTGTGCCGATTGACGACGAAAACACGCTGTCGATCGCATGGTCGTTCCAGCGCATGCCGGTAGAGGCCGAACCATTTGCGCAAAAGGAAATTCCGCATTGGTACGGCCCCACCGTCGACGAGCGCGGAGAATGGATTTCCAGCCATGTGATGAACCAGGATTTCATCGCCTGGGTCGGGCAGGGAAAAATTGCCGACCGAACGAAAGAAATGCTGGTCCGCAGCGATGTGGGTGTCGGCATGTTCCGTCGTCAGCTTTTCACCGACATGGCGCGCGTCAGCCGCGGCGAGGATCCAAAGGGGGTCATCCGCGATCCCGCCGCCGCGAAGAACATCAAACTGCCGCTCGTCCATGCTGACCGCTATCACCGCGGCATGACCCGCGCGGAGCTGATCGCGCACCCTGTGCTGGGCCGGCATCTGAAAGGCTACCCCTACCAATATGGCCAGCCGCGCGAGCTGCTGGAGGAAATCTGGGATGTTGCCGGTGTTACCGCAGCCGACCTGAACGTGGAGCTGCCCTGATCGCCAGGCAGTCCGGCAAGAGATACCAAAGGAAATCCGATGTCAGAACCAATCGTAAAAACGTGTGTCCGGGTCGATTTCGACGAAGGGATCGCATGGGTAACGCTCAACCGCCCGGAAAAGCGCAATGCGATGAGCCCGACGCTGAACACGGAGATGCTCGACGTGCTCGACGATCTTGAAGTGGATGACAGGGCACAGCTGATCGTGCTGACCGGTGCCGGCGAGTCTTTTTCCGCAGGCATGGACCTGAAGGAATATTTCAGGGAAACCGACGGTCTTCCGCCCTCCAGGGTACGCCGGGTTCGCCAGGCGGCATATGACTGGCAGTGGCGCAAGCTGATGCACTATCCAAAGCCGACCATCGCGATGGTGAATGGATGGTGTTTCGGGGGCGCCTTCACGCCGCTCGTCGCCTGCGACCTTTCCGTCGCCGCGGATGAAGCGACCTTCGGTTTGTCGGAGATAAATTGGGGCATTATCCCTGGCGGGAACGTTACCAAGGCAATGGCGGACAAGGTCCGGCCCTCCGATGCCTTGTTCTACATCATGACCGGGCGGAACTTCGATGGCCGCAAGGCCGCGCAAATGGGTCTGGTCAATGAATCGGTGCCCCTGGCGGATCTGCGCGACCATGTGCGTGCGCTGGCAATGGAATTGCTGGGGAAGAACCAGACAGTGCTGAACGGCGCGAAAATCGCCTTCAAGATGATCCGTACGATGACTTGGGATCAATCGTCCGAATATCTTGGCACAAAGGCAGCCCAGGTCCGTCAGGCAGACAAAAGTGGCGGGCGTACCAAAGGGCTGGAGCAGTTCCTGGACGACAAATCATATCGACCGGGGCTTGAAGCTTATCGCAAGGATGGATGACGCGATGGAAATGATGAAACTACATTGGTCGCCCAGTGCGCCATTCGTGCGAAAAGTCATGGTCTGTGCTCATGCGCTCGAACTTGCAGATCGTATCGAGTGCGTGCGCAGCCCGGTCGGGCCGACCCGGCTCAACCCGGCGCTGATGGCGGACAACCCGCTCAACAAGCTGCCCACGCTGGTGACGCCGGAGGGACTGGCGTTGTTCGATTCCCGTGTCATTTGCGAATATCTCGACACGATCAGCGGCGGCGGCGTGCTATTTCCGGCTGAGCCTGCAAAGCGGTTCCAGGCATTGGCCTGGCAATGCCTCGGCGACGGGCTGACCGACGTAACGATCATTCGGCGCGATGAATTCTACCGGGGTGAGGGCCATCGTTCGTCCGCCCATCAGAAGGCGTTCGTGACAAAGATGGGCGCAGTCCTGGACCGCATGGACCAATCGGTGGAGGAATTTAAGCAAGGCGGTGTCTCGATTGGCACCATCGCAATTTCGGTCGCGCTATCCTATCTCGATTTCCGTCCTCCGGGCGAAGACTGGCGTGAAGGACGCCCCGCACTTGAGGCTTGGCAAGCCGACTTCGCGACCCATCCCGCAATGGTAGCAACGGAATTTGACGATGGCGGCGGCCCCCCAAAGCAATTTCCGTTCTACGAAATGGGATAAGGGCTTGGCGCGACGATCTGCCGTCGCACCGCAATCATGCCGGCCGCAGATAGTTCTCAATCGGTCCTGAAACCGAAACAGGCAGCTGGATTGCTGACGAAGACCTTGTGCCGAATGGCGCTATCGCTGGTCCAACTGTCGAACAGGTTGATCAGCTGGCCAATATTCGGCGGGTCCGCCAGGTTGACCAGCGGCCAGTCACTTCCCCACAACATGCGGTCGGAATTGGCTGCGACAAACGCATCGTGGAACGGCCGTGCGTCGCCATAATCGGGCCCCTGGGTAGAGCGGCGAACCACTGTCAGCTTCATCCACAGTCGCCCTTCGCGCAGCGGCGCCAAAATTGCGTCGAGACGCGGGTCGTTCGCCCTTATGTCCGATGGCCCCGCGGCCGCCATATGATCGATTACCAGCGGAATGCCGAGCGTCAGCAATTGCGGCATCCATTCGACAAATGTCTCCGTCTTGGCGAACAGATGCGGCTGCAAACCCGCCTCGCGCATCGCGGGCGCCAATTCCATCAACTCTGCAAAGCCAGACGCTCCCTTTGGCCGACCAGCATAGCGCGCGGAAATCAGTTCCACGAAACGCAAGCCGGCCATGCCGCGTGCCGCATAGTCGATCAGTGTCGCCGTCGGAGTCCCCGGCCCCGCAACGCCCACGGCGCGGCGGTGGTCGGGCGCCCGCGCAACCGCGTCGAGAATGCATGTCGGATCATCGCCATAGGCGCTGGGCTGGATGAAAATGCCGCGCGCGAAGCCAAGCGTATCAAGCATTTCCTGATGCGCCTCGAACGGAGCCTCCGGCGGGGTATAGCTTCGCGCTTCGCCCAATGGAAATTGGGCATAGGGGCCAAATATATGGGCGTGCGCATCGCAGGCGTTGGCGGGCAACGGGCAAGCGGGCGGCGTTAGCGACAGGGTTTGCTCGGTCATTCCGACTCCTTTAGCACTAAAGGCTAATTGATTGATTGAAGTATGTCACGGGTTTATAGACGCCCTCTGTCCGGAGGAACCCAATGACTGACGTAAATGATATTCTTGACCGGCTGGGCGCCATCGATTGCTGCGCGCTGTCTGACGCACTTGACAGCCTGGGGCTGGCAGGGGCGGTGACCGGCGTGCCACAGCGATCGGGAACGGCCCGCATCGCGGGCATGGCCGTTACCTTTGAGGTGGGACCGGGCAAACCACAGGCAGGGCCGCCGCGCCATTTGGGGACGGCCGCGATAGAAGCGTCCGACTCGAACTCGATCATCGTCGTAGAGCAGTCCAGTGGTGTAGAGGCAGGTTGCTGGGGCGGATTGCTGACGCGCGGCGCGATGGCGCGAAACGTTCGCGGCGTGGTCGCCGATGGGCCAGTGCGCGATATTGATGAGGCGCGCGCGCTTGAATTTCCGGTCTTCGCCCGATCTACCACCAGCTTCACCGCGCGGGGCCGCGTTGTCGAACGTAGCATGGGGAAGCCTGTGTCCATCGGTGGCTGCACCGTTCGGACCGGGGATTATGTCATTGCAGACAATAGCGCGGTCATCTTCATCACACCGGCGGATATTGATCGCGTGCTCGAAAAAGCCGAATCAATCGCTGCAAAGGAGCAGGCGATGATCCGGGCCATCGAAGGGGGAACGCCGATCGGAGACGTGATGGGGGGCGCCTACGAACATATGCTTGCGGAACCCGGCCGATGAGCGCCGCTGATCCCGCCATTGAAAGGGCCCGCGCGCTCGACACGGCAACGCTTAGCGACGCACTGGATAAGCTTGGAATCGTCGGTCAGTGCTATCGGATCGCCGGAAGAGCGCCGGGGTTTGAAATGACGGGCCGCGCGTTCACGCTGAAATGCGGCCCGGCGGCCACCCCCCCGGGTACGGTCGGCGATTATATTGATGATGTTCCGCCGGAATCGGTGATTACGATCGATAATGGCGGGCGTGAGGATGCCACCATATGGGGCGATATTCTGACTGAAATCGCACATCGCCGCGGGCTGGCGGGAACAGTTATCGACGGTATCAGCCGCGACGTGAAGCTGTGCCGGGAATTAGGATATCCCGTGTTCAGCCGAGGTCACTGGATGCGTACCGGAAAAGACCGCGTGCAGGTGGAGTCCATGCAGCAACCGGTGACGATTGGCGGCGCACGCGTGTGCGCGGGCGACATATTGCGCGGGGACGATGACGGGGTGATCGTGATCCCGCAGGCACACGAAGATTCAATTCTGAATGCGGCTGAAGAGATCGCTCGTGCGGAAGACGCGATCCGCACAGCCTGTCGCACCGGAATGCGCCTTGATGAAGCGCGCAAGAAGTTCAAATATCACAGACTGCAGTCCCGCGAAGCTGAGGAATAGCCCACCCGCAAGGGTTTCGGAGTTCCTGCCTTCCACTTTGCCCCGGTCTCGCACTCATTCGGCACACGCGGCAAACCAATCGGCGCGGAACAGCTGGGAAGCAGTTCCGCGACACCGTCGCAAGTTCAGCCCCGGATTGTGTAAGCCCGGCAGGTCGCGGCCGTCTGGACTAACGCGGTTGATTGTTCCTACCTTTACACATCTCCGCTGAAAACTGCCAAATTCAAAAACTGATTGCCTAGTTATGAAATTCGATTGTCTGTACCAATTTCGATCTCGAGTGCGATTGTTTGTGCCACTTTTCGATGGCAGGAAAAATTAGATCAACTGGGACTGAAGTGCTTGGCGAGCGCAGGAACGCCGCCAGAAAGCGGAAACCTTCGAGCTGTTTGGAATTAGCGGAAAGACGTCGTTGGCACGAAGTATCCTACGGATTGCGCCCCATGTTGAAGGCGTGCCTTCCCACTCAAGCATCTCGCCCATACCGACGTGGTGCGCCAGAAACTCCTTAAGCTGGCCGAGATCAACATAGTCGGCGCGGAGATCGGCATCCAAATAGCCCATTCTCCTCAGCTGGAGCAGCGTGCCCACCTTCCAGCCTTTTTCATTCAATACACGCGCGGAAAGAGTCTTTCCTGTGACGATCTGTATGGCTTCGACTACCTCGGTGCGATCAAAGATCATACTCTTAAAGCCGGTTAATCCCGGAAGACGTCCGACGGCACGTAAGCCTCCAGCTGCCAGTGCCATCAGGAAGCCCGCCTCGCCAAATAAAGTGTCCCTGTGCGCCTGCCTAACTGTCAGCTGACTTTCTCCAAGCTCGTGCATTTCTTCAAGTGGGACGGACACTGCTGCAACTAGACGTTCAACGTCGCTTCGATTGACGAGGTCCGGTTTTGGGAGGTTTCCGCTAAGCTTCAAACGTAGTACTCCCGCATCGATCAGCTTGTGGACGACCTTGGGTCCACAATTCAACAACCTGCTGACTTCTGTTGTATCAATCGAACTCTGTACGAAGGCTTTGACAGCATCAATTTGATCTGTTGGGACGGTCTGGGTGCTCATCTCAGGTTCTATCGCGTCATGCATCCCCAGAGTCTTGGCAATCTTCAGGAAAGCTTTCTCTCCACATCCTGCGGTTCTTGCTGCAGCCGAGAGCGCTATCCTTTTACCGAGGGCCAAATTCTGTCCCAGGATACGGGTTGTGGGCGACACGAGGAGATTCCGGCGAACATGATCGCGTATCGCTTCGAAGACGACTTCTAGTTCTGGTGACTCCTCCGCTCCTAGCAGTCTCGCTAGCCCGCTGTACCGAGCGGTTCGGGTCGATTTTACTTTTTTTGCACTGGAGTTGGTCTCAACCAGCCGGTCAAGAAAATCGTCGAAAATGTGGGGCCAGTCCTGCAATATTCGCCAACCGGCGGAGCGGGCGGCGAACGAACGACGGGGGTGCGTGAGGCGCCCTACCGTTAGGTCATAATTGTTCTCAACGAACGTCCCAAGGATCATGCACAAACGCGAGCCGACGTCGATTGGTAGCCCTTCAAGCAGGTCATTTTCTTGGCGCCCATAAATGCCAAGCCTGCCTAGCAGCCAACGATCGTGAAGGAGATCCTGTTCGGGCACTATTTGGGCAGGGATGCAACGGAGATCCATGCTCCGATCGCATGCACATACCGCCGGAGAGTCAATTAGCTGCAGCTGCTTGCTGCATTTCGGACAACAATCGATTAGCGGAGTTGCATGAACGGGACATGTGCCGATGTTTTGGATTTCCCACCAGTTGCGACGATAAGGCCGCAGCGCTTCTCTTCCAAGCAGATTTGACGCGTCTTCCATCAGGCAGACGGTACAGACTCTTGCCTTTCCAACTGCCCTTATCTTCCTAAAGTGATTACCATAGATTGTCATGCCGCCAGAATTCCGGTTTGGGGTTGCCGCTTCGACTAAATCTTCAGCAACTCCTGATAGTCGAGCGACAAGTGCGATGTACTTATTTCTGGAATAGCGGACCCGCCGCATTTCACGCGGAAAATTGGGCGTGCCAACCAACAAAGTCTCAATGTCTCGAAAGCCATTTGCTAATGCCAAGCGAAATAGAATGGACTCGGCGGGCTCATGCTCTCGCGCCGTGACTGTGCGGGGTAGCATTCCGAGCTCGTCCGGGAGCCGCCAATCATCCGGCAAACTTAGGCTCACGAGAACGAACTCACCTGCGAAAGGTCAGACCGACGGTATATCGCTTGCCGATGCGTTCCAAGATCGAATGCGGGATGCACGCCAATTGTCGCGAGGTGCCGATAGAACGCTCGAGGAGATCGGCCAATTTCACGTGCTGCCTTTGCCCCCACGACGTAGTCGCGCTCGAAACGTTCGATACTTTCATCAGTAAGCATCCCGCCATCATCGGCAATCGTGCCGAACTTCGCCATCGCCCGGGCACAGTCGTGGTGGACGCCAATGCGACGCGCGGCGGCTTCCACGCTGAGCCTAGGCGACGCCGCACGCAGCATCACCACGTCTCTCAACCGAACCTTGAACTGCGAGAGGCCGCTTGCGTCGTCTCGCCAACAAGGGATTGTGCCTTCGAGTACCGCTTGGATGATCTGCCACAAAGGTACGGCTGCATTGCGAGCTGCTGTCGCTACGTCGAGCAACTCCTCAGGACGCCGTCCCTTACAACATTGTCCGATGATACTGTCGAGCAGTTGAGAGATGGAGGTGGTGGTGACACCGCCTGGTGTCCTGAACAAAAAGTTAGCCTTAACAAGATCCGCAATGCGGGCCTTTCCCGTTTCAAGCTGTTTTGCCGCGATTTGCACATGCACGGTCGGCGGCAAAACCGAACGCAGTTTAGCGATCGCCCTCGGGTCTATCGTAAAAGCGACGCTTCGGCGCGAGCCACGAGGCACTATACCAGCTTCAGTGGCTGTCGCTCGACCTCGTTTATAGCTCATACCCATTTTTCGCGCTGCCTGAGTCATTGTGATGGTTTCGCGCGGGCAATTGCCGAGGCGGCGCTCCTCTCCCGACATGACCCCGTTGCGCACCGCATGATCAAACAAGATGGCTCTGACTTTTTGGTTTGAAGGGTCGGCGGTGGCGAGCCACTCGCCATAGATCCATCCATACGTCTCATGCAGGCCGCTCAGTGCCTCTGCTGGACGGACAATGGTGTCCAAAGTGGAGAGTACAGAAGGCGCAAGTGCTTCTGACATTCTAAACCCCACTGCCCGTGCCTGAAAGAGCTTCTCCCAACTTTGACGCGGTAAGGTGGGGAGGGCGCCCACCGCTTCAATCTGGCCAAGGCGTTCGCAGAGGCGTACCGCCGCCGACAACGGCAGTCCGTCCAGCTCATCATTTCCACCAAGACGTCCCAGAAGGCGGCCAACGATATATTCGCCGACAGGGTCTGAAATCTGGATGACGGGGGCGGCCAACAGGTCTGCCCGACAATGAGCACATTTCAGGATGTCGGTCGATTGCCACCCCAATGATTCGCCGCAGCTGTGACAATCGCCACGAAGCCTAATCCGATGCAGCGGACAGCCGGAGATCAGCCGAACGTCCCAAGTTGTGCGGTGTGACAAATACCATTCCGGTCGGAGATCGAGACGGCGCGCTTCCTCGTAGTCGACCGCATGGCAGGCCGGACAATATCGCCGGTTCCGCGTGCTCCAGTCGCCGAACTCCAGCTCCTGATCGCAAAGTGCGATTCCGCGTCTGGGGAGAAGCATCGCTGGCGAGGAATGGGCGACCGGATCTGGATCCAGTCCTGCCATGAGAGCTAGGCTAGATGCGCTCGACCCTGTCAAAATGTTGCGGAAATCAAGGCCAATCGAACTCGCGAACCGGCGCGCTGAAACATAGCCATTTCGAGCTCCTAGGCGCAGCAGTACGCCATGGCCTGGCTCTTGCGGCCGAGTTCGAAGGGTCAAGGGCAACGTTCTCATGAGTTACCGAAAGCCTGCGGTTCATCGCGCCCGGTCCCGCGCGCGCGCCTGCCTGTCCGTTTGTTGGCTGCGACAAATCGGTCCGGTTGTTCAGCGCGCTCGTTCAGTATGAAGGAGAGGCGAGAGGCAGGGCAGGCAAAGGGATTGCGGTCCTTTTCAATAATCACCTTTCGCGCATCCACGACGAGGGTCTCCAAGTCGGGATCATTCTCGAGATCAAGATCGTCGTCGAACCCTACTTCGTCTGCGATCGATGCGGTTGGATGCCAGCCAGCATCGACCTCTGCGAGTAGCGGGAGATCGATACGCGGCAAGTCTCGGCGTTTCGCCAGGAGCAAAGCCTGACTTAGATATTTGGTGACGAGTCCGATTTCGCCGCGCGTGGCGGTGTAGAGACGCCGAGCAAAGCGTTGGTCTGCAAGCTCAGAACGCTCGGGGAGCCTTATGCACTCCGTCTCCAGCTTATCGAGCAGGACCAGAAATTCGAGCCGTTCCGCCTTACTTGTCCAGTCGTAAGCCCGCAGGTAGATGTCGGGCTCGAGACGACGATCGAATTGCGATGACGTTCTTAGCACATGCAGGTTGGGCAAACCGGCAAAAACGATACTGCAGCCAGCGCGATTGAGTAGCGACTTCAGGAACTCGGAGATGTCATGCGTATCCTTCGCATCAAGGATGTGATGGGCTTCATCCAATATGATCATCTCAATGCCGAGAAGTTTTGCTTTCTCCACAATCTCTTCCGTGATGTCGAAAGAATTGACGTCCTTGGAGACTGCGTAACCCATCTTCCCCAATATTGATGCGACCAACGCTCTCTTCGTTGGAGTCGCCGGTACTTCGACGACCAGCACCCGCTTCACGAGGCCGTCAGTGGTCGAAATGTCCGGGTTCAGCTCTTCACACAGCTCCACCACAGTCGATTTGCCTGCGCCAGCTTTGCCCATCAACAGAAGAGCACGCGCCTTCAAGTGCCGCCCCTTCCTCAGCACGCGGGCACGAGCTTGCATTTTTGCAAAGGCTTCAAGTGCGGCTGTGAGCTGTGCGTGAGCGACGATGGAGAGCTCGAGCTCCGCAATGGCCTCCATTTCGTCAGTGAACTGGTGGAGCGTGATTGTCATCTGATTGTTGTCATCCCTTCTGATCGGCGCTCAATAAGTGAGCGGAGTGCACCCATGCCCTTCGGCTCAGCCTCTTTCTCATTCGTCTCGGAGGCCTCTGGGGCGATGACGTCGAATTCTTCCTCGGGGGTGTTGATGATTTCGTTGCGCAGCAGCGGTTCCTTATCTGGCAGTGCGCTTGCAGGTTCATCCACGATAGGATCGATCGACTCCGACAGCGCCTCGGCAGAGAAGGATGGGCGCGGGGGCAGCGCTGGGAAATCGGGGAAAAGCAGGCCTTGGCTGTCGTCATCCGGAACGGACACGTTCCATGCACCGGACAGCACCGCTAAGATGCCGTTATTCCCTTCAAGGTTGGTGGCCATGGCGCTATCTGAACAATATCTTAGCGCGTTGCGATTGTGCGCCGTCTGGGCCTCCAATTCGCACCGTTCTCGCGCCTCAAGCATAACTGCGTCGGTGATTTCTTCGCCCTTGCCGGCCAACTTTCGGGCCATGCGCATGACGATACGTGAAGCAAATTTGTTGAGGCCGCGAGATATGCGCTGGTTTACTGCGGGAACGACGATCCACTTCTTCTCGATATTGTCCAAGACCCAGAGATGGCCGCGATCGCTGGGATCCGCGAGAATCTCCACCTTGTTTTCAAACCCCTTACGACGCTTGCGTAATGTTTCGAGTTCGTAGGATGCATAAATGTTGTTCTCAAAATGAATGCCGACATTGGTGATTTTTCGGCGTACCCTCTCGCCCATCAGCATTACAAGTCGGCTGAAGCTACCTACCGGCCGCACGCCGCCCGTGATTGGGTCATCTTCTACAAGTTGCTTCCAGCGCTTGATCGGGGCCATCCCCAAAGTGCCATGCTCAGCATAATGATAATCGTCGACGATCCACTTCACGAGCTTGGCGGTAAGTTCGGCCAAAGTGAATTTGGCTCGCGCTTGCGGATCATAAAATTGATCCGTTCGCGACAGCGTGCTCCCATCCATTTGGGTCAGGACCCGCACGCCAAGACTTCCGAAAAATCGTTCAACGGTCGCTTTCAGGTGAGGCATGCGCCCAGGCAGGTTGACGATCCCGAACTTTAGATCGCGGCCGGCGCGCTGAAAGCTCTGAGAAAGAAATTCAAGGCCGCGGTCAGTGATGAGCATGTCAAAAACGCCGTGACAGGGCCAATCATTTTGCACTTCGGGCATCCCGCTCAGATCCTTAGGTGCCATCGCATGGATTACGGCCCGCGAGAGCGTCGCGTAGCTTGGCACCTCGAATGAAAGGTGGATGCCCAAGATCATTTTGGTTGCTCGGCAGATGAGCACGGTCAACCAAGGGCGCGCCTTGCGTCCCTTCTCGTCGGTGACAAAGACGTCGAGAAGGCAGTGGTCGACCTCGACCTCTTCCAATGCCCGGTTTGGAAGATCTCTTCGCTCGAAGATGTGATATTTAAGGTAGGCTGCACGAGGTCCAAACCGCGCGCGAAATTCTTCGAATTCGGAAAAATGAGTATTGAGAAACTTATAAAAGGTTGTGTTCGAGACAGTGTCAAAACCGTTCTCTGTGCAAATGTCCTGCAAGCGCTTGTAGGCATATGCCTTCGTTACGCGTGGGACTTGCATCCAAACCGAGCGCCCCACCCACGCCATCGCGCCATAAACGCACAGCGGTACCTTTTCGTCGGTCTGCTCATCGAGCCTGCAGGTCTTACGCCGCCTATGATCGCCACGCCGATGGTCCTGGGCGATCAGAGCTCGCAGATCTCTGCCGCTGGCCTCCCAACGAAGGAACCAGTTCCTTACGGAATACTCGCCTAGCTTAAACGGTTCGATCGGCGGCGCAGAACCGAGTGCAGTCGAGATAGCTTTGCGACGCCCTTGATTGGCCAGTGCTTTCTCTGCTGCGTCAATGCGTTCCGCCTCACGCGCCCATGCCTTACCAAAGGCTCGTAGCACAGCTGCGGATGCGCGGCGGTATGCTATCTTGGCAGCGACACCTCGTTCGCGCAAAATCGCAGCACGGCGGACATATTCCTCACGGCATTTGGCTTCGAAAATCTTGCGCAGCGGCCAACTCTCGATATCAGACTGCATCATCTCGGCCAGTCCCGGATCGAGGGCCGCGAGATTGCAATGCCAAATCTCCGTTTCGCCGGCGACGTAACGGTCGTAAATCTCGTCATGCAGCCAAAGGCGGTCCGGATCGCCTCGCTGCGAGGCAAGCCAATATCCTTCGCGAACGCGGCGAATGACACGCCAAAGCGAACTTGAGCCGTCGCCGTACTTTAGAGCGATCGAATCTCCCTTTTCGAGGCGAAATGTCTTCGCGGGCATAGCTCAATCCTCGCCGTCGGAAGTGGTCTGACAGACCTGCGAAGAAGATCTGAAAGCAGCGGGCACGTTGGGACGCTGAGAAGCAAGGCCGCTCACCATTCTCGACTTCCCCGCGTGATCAGGGTCTGTTGAGAAAACGATTTCGATAGATCGGTCGCGAGGTAACGTAGGCCAATAAGCGCCTTCACAAAGAACCAGCAGCGCTCGCCTAGCAGATTGGCGATCTGCGACATGGTCGCAGGGAGAGATGTCGACCGGAGCGCGCGGCAAGTACGCTGCACCTCGGCCGTGCCGATCTGCTGCGCTGCCGACCACACTGCGGTCGAATTTCTGACCAGGTCTCCGACACGGATTTGATCTTCAGTAACAATGCAGAAGCTTGCACTGCGGCTTTTGCAGTCGGCAATGATGGACGGAAGCTTGCCGTCGAGATCGGGAGAGCGCGCCAGCTTTAACTTGGGCTTCACCTCGAAATAGATGCGGCCAAAGCGCGTGTAGGCAAGACCATCTGGAGTGTATCGGCGAATTTGCCCGCCCACCATAAGGCGAAAGGTCTCAGGCTGCTCGACGTAACTGTGAACGTGTGCCGCTGCCGCCATGATCCACTGAAAATCCAGGTCAAGGCGTCCTTCGAATGAAAGCACGTCGGCGTTGACCCCGACAAGCGGGAAGACGCCTGTCGTACAGGATGACGAGCGCCGCTTCGCTGGGCGACGAACCGGAGCCATCAGCGCTCTCCGCAATGGCTAGGCGATCGTCTGAGAACTCCGCTGCGCATCTCAAATCGAGCAATAAAGCGGTTATTAGTCATATGTTTGCACTCAGTTTTACGGCCGACGGTGCGGGAAAATGTCTCCAGCCAAGGCGGAGTATTTGGGAGATATAAAAAGAAATGAGAGTGAAAGATACAAATAAATCACGTCCCCGTATTGGTCCTTGTGTTGGATCGGCATACTCAGCCATCGCTTATGAGTGTCTCAGGGCCGAAGAACGGTGGATTGCATCGATGGACGACGACACGTCTTTCCAGAACGACAAGGACTGGCTGATGCTGCCGCTCGCTCGAAGAGAGGTCGCACTTCTTCGTCGCAAGCACATACTTGAGTTCGAACAGCATGAGCAGCCAAGCGAAACCGAGGCTCTGAACGCAGCGCGAGCGATGGGCGTGACTTTGAGCACATTCTACCGTCTACGTCGGGCTTGGTTGCAGCAGCAGGGAAGCATCTTTTCCCTCGTTCCTTTTGGTGTACGGGGCGCGAAGAGGAAGCCTCAGCTGGATGACGATGTGCACGAAGAGATCAATCGTATCGTCAGCCAGGCAATCGCTGAGGGCGACCGCAAGCCCGTGGCGATTCTGCTAAAGATCGCAGAACATTGGAGTCGGTCTGCGCCAATTCCCAGCCACATGACCTTGCGGCGGCACATTAGCGAGGCGCTTTCGGACCTCACAGGTCCGCCAAACAATATCACGCTCAACAATGCGAATGTCAGGCAGGAGTTGATTGAGGAAGCGACGAGTTATGGCGAGGTCGTCGCGATAGACCATGTCCCGCTCAACGTGTTCGTTCATCAAAGCTTGGGGCCAACGGTGCCGCTCGCATCGCTCGCCATCGATCTGCACTCGACTACGATCTGCGGCTACGCTCTGTTCACTGGCGCGCCTGGTCCCGCTCAGGTCATTGCGGCCATGCACGCTGCGCAGCGCATGACAGCGGCCACTGCGACAGCGCAAGCCGTGCCGGTTCGACCTCGCGTCATATTCGCCGCTACTCATTCTGCGCCTTGGAAGGAGTTTCTTACTAGGGTAGCGCTCAGAGGGATTGATGCGAGTGTTCGCCAGCAGACAGCTCTCCATTATGGGGGAATGGCGCGTAGACTGATCGGCGGCAGCATCGGCGTGATCGGCCTGACTGGAAAGCAGCGGCTCAATCATCCTGTTTTCGACCGGACGCAGGATGTTCTGCTTGAGCCTGAGCAGCTTGCTAAAATATTTCGGGAAGGCGTCGACGCCCTTAATGGCAAGCGTTTGCGTGCCGAGATGCTCCGTCCGCCGTTGGTTTTCGATATCTGATTTCATATCAGTGTACCGCCACAGCCCTGTTCACCTTGTTCAGTGCCCACATCATCAGTTGCCTGAAGTCGCCGTCACCTCCGCTCACAAGCATTTCGTGAATTGAGCGCCATCCAAATGCGGCCCGTTCCGCACTTAGCCAAGTAGGGACGTCTTCGTTGGTGATGCCCAATAGGCATCGAGCTTGGTCCACCATCGAAAGCCGTATGATCCGCTCGGCTATTGAACGAGGCAAGCAGGGAATATCTGCCGAGGTTGATCGACCGATCCATAGTGAGATCATAGCTTCTGAGCAATGCAGGTGCCTCGCTGCCTCCTGCGTCGACCATTTCCAAGCTAAAATAACCTGATGAAGGTTGGCGAAAAGCGCGTTTCGCCGGCTCGCTTCCATTTCAAAATTGCTATACGGACTGTATGCTTTTAATTGGCAGGGTGGGCCGACAATGAGATGCCGGTTTTCCACCCACAGATTCCGCGCATGTCGGTCGTTGCTGGTCCCCACAACGTAAAGATAGAGGTCACGATATCCCTCAACGCCGACCGCGTCCAAAGCCGTCACCGCTTCGATGAGTGTGTCGAGGAGGTCGGGAAGATCCCCCCTCGTTTTTGCTTCCAATATCATTCCTAACTCCGTCAACAATCTTGACACTATATCTACTATAGATATAGTGTCAAGATTGGGTAAAGAGTGATATTGCTCGTAAGATTGAGGGGGGGGGGCGCAGGCGCTTCGATGCAGTTGGGCAAAATCTTCGCGCTTTGCGGGAAGTCGAATCGCTGTGAGACGCTACTCTGCCTGATGAAGAAAGCGATCGACTACGCGCGCTTATTCAAGCAACCGAATAGTTTGAGGCTGATCCGTACCCCGGCATCCCGCAGTACGCTCGTGGAGGCGAAGCTGGTGAACTGGCTGCCTGATCCGTGTTGAAGGTAGGGGCGAGAGCGATGGCGGAGAAGAAGATCGTAGGGCATCGATCGTAGCGGGTGGCGACGCGGCGCCAGTCTTTTAAACGGCCGAACATGCTCTCGATACGGTTGCGGCGTTTGTAGCGGCGCTTGTCAGCACGAGGTATAGCAGCTTCATCGCGGCGTCGTCACCTGGGAAGTGGCCACGGGTTCGAACCGCCCGCCTGAGTTTGGAGTTCAGCGCCTCGATCGCGTTTATGGTGTAAATGATCCTGCGGATCGGTGCGCTGAACGCGAAGAACGGGATGACGTGCTATCAGTGGCGACGCCAACTCATGACGATCGCCGGATATTTCTGGCCCCATGGCCCTTCCTCGAAGGTTTCCAGTGCCGCCAGACCGGCCTCGGCATTGTTGGCGCGATAGACGCTGCGTAGCACCTGAGCGATCGGCTTGCGATCTTTCCATGACGCAAAGCCCATTGAGTTTCCGATCAGGTGCACCACTCACGTTTGAGCGACCGTTTCGGGGAACACGGCGTTGATCGCGTCCGGGAAGCCCTTCAGACCATCGACGACCCCGATCAGGATATCGGCGACGCCCCGGTTTTTCAGTTCGTTCATGACCGTGAGCCAGAACTTGGCGCCCTCGGTCTGCTCGATCTCCTTCGTCCCGTCGGGCAATATGCCGCGCGCGATGTAGACCGCTTTATTACGCACGGACCCTTCATCCCCGATCTTCACGCGGATCGCATCGAAGAAGCCGAGCGGATAGCAGGCGTCGAGCGGTCGGCCCTGGCACGCGATGTGCCCGGCATTCAAAGCGTTCCACCGTTCGGGATGGCCAAGACGATGACGAGACACTGACATTGCCCGTAAAGAGCTGGAATATTTTCCTGTCCCTGCAAGCGCGGGTCGTTTCAAACCCGCTCCACCGCCAGTGCAAGCCCGTTCCCGACACCCACGCACAATGTTGCAAGGCCGCGCCTGCCGCCGGTCTTTTCCAGTTGGTGGACAAGGGTCATCACGATGCGTGCGCCCGACATGCCCAGCGGATGGCCCAGCGCAATCGCGCCGCCGTTCGCATTCACATGGGCGGCATCGTCGGCAAGGCTCAGCTGTCGCAGCGAGGCCAGCGACTGGCTTGCAAAAGCCTCGTTCAGTTCGATGGCGTCGAAATCGCCGATAGCCAATCCCAGCCTTGCCATCAACTTGCGCGTCGCCGGGACGGGGCCCATGCCCATGATCCGCGGTTCCACGCCTGCCGAAGCCATGCCCAGAATGCGCGCACGCGGTTTCAGGCCATGTTCCGTTGCCGCGGCTTCGGAGGCCACGATCATGGCGGCTGCGCCATCGTTGATCCCCGAGGCATTGCCCGCCGTCACGGAACTTTCCGGCCCGAACAATCCCTTGAGACTGGCAAGCGCCTCGGCCGTCGTCTGGGGGCGCGGGTGTTCGTCGTTTTCGATCACTTCGCTCTCGCTCCGCCGGGGGCCGGGCACCGTGACCGGCACGATTTCCTCGGCAAGGAATCCCGATGCCTGCGCGGCTGCGGCCCGCTGCTGGCTGCGCAACGCAAAGGCGTCCTGGTCCTCGCGGCTGATGCCGTGGTCCTCGGCGACGTTCTCGCCGGTGCGGGGCATGGTTTCCGTACCATAGGCGGCGTCCATTGCCGGGTTGACAAAGCGCCAGCCCATCGTCGTGTCTTCAAGCATTTGCCCGCGTCCGAATGCGCTCTCGACCTTGCCGATCACGAACGGCGCGCGGGTCATGCTTTCCACGCCCCCTGCGATTGCAATGTCCATTTCATTGCACCAGATGGCGCGGGCCGCCTGACCGACCGCCTCCATGCCCGATGCGCAAAGACGGTTGAGCGTAACGCCCGGAACGGCTGGCGGAAGGCCCGCCAGCAACGCGGACATGCGGGCCACGTTGCGGTTATCTTCGCCCGACTGGTTAGCACAGCCGAAAAACACCTCGTCCAGCGCTTCGGGTGCCAGTGTCGGATTGCGCTCGACAAGCGCCTTGATCGGCACGGCACCCAAATCGTCGACGCGAATGCGGGCAAGGCTGCCGTTGTAGCGGCCGACGGGTGTGCGAACCGCGTCGCAGATGAAAGCTTCGGTCATATTGATCTCCGTCAGGTCAGTTCGAGCGAAACGCCGGTTATGTCGCCAAGTTCGCCGACCGTGAGCCCGTCTACCATTTCCACGACTTTGGCCCCCCGAGGACCGACATCGAATACGGCGACGTCGGTATAGACGCGCGAAACACAGGCCAGGCCGGTCAGGGGATAGGTGCAGGCCTCGACTAGCTTGCTGTCGCCGGTCTTAGTCAGAAGCTCCATCATGACGAAGGTGTTTCGCGCCCCGATGGAAAGGTCCATCGCGCCCCCCACGGCCGGGATCGCCTCGCGCTTGCCGGTGTGCCAGTTGGCGATATCGCCATTGACGGACACCTGGAACGCGCCAAGCACGCAGATGTCAATATGCCCGCCGCGCATCATCGCAAAGCTGTCAGCATGGTGGAAATAGGCCCCGCCGGGAAGCAATGTCACAGCCTGCTTGCCAGCGTTGATGAGGTCCCAGTCCTCTTTCCCCGACGCAGGCGCGGGGCCCATGCCGAGTAGGCCGTTTTCGGACTGGAGGAAAATCTCGAGCTCTGAGGGAAGATAGTTTGAAACCTTGGTCGGCAGCCCGATGCCAAGGTTCACATAGGCGCCTTCGGGAATGTCCTGCGCGACGCGCTCGGCCATCTGGTCTCTGGTCAGTTTCTGCATGGGCTCGTACTCCTCACCCGCCGCTTGGCCGGGTAATGCCGGCATGGATTTCGACGACGCGCTGAACAAAGATGCCGGGCGTCACGATGGTCTCGGGGTCAAGTACGCCCAGTTCCACGACTTCATCGACCTGCGCAATCGTCGTCTTGGCCGCCATGGCCATTATCGGGCCGAAATTGCGGGCCGTCTTGCGATAGACTAGGTTGCCCCAACGGTCTGCCTGCCGCGCCTTGATCAGTGCGACATCGGCGTGGATCGGGTATTCAAGCACATGGTGCCTGCCGTCGATCTCGCGCGTTTCCTTGCCGTCGGCAAGCAGGGTGCCATAGCCAGTCGGCGTGAATATCGCGCCAAGTCCAGCGCCGGCGGCCTGGATGCGCGCGGCAAGGTTGCCCTGCGGCACGAGTTCCAGTTCTAGATCGCCCGAACGATAGGCGGCATCGAAATGATGGGAATCCGATTGGCGCGGAAACGAACAGACCACCTTGCGTACCTTGCCAGCCTTGATCAGTGCAGCGATCCCGGCCTCGCCATTGCCGGCATTGTTGCTGATGATGGTGAGATCGCCTGCACCATGGTTGATCAGGGCATCGATTAACTGGTCGGGGCTTCCCGCCGTACCGAACCCGCCGATCAAGACCGATGAGCCGTCCTTTACATCTGCGATCGCGTCGGCGGCGCTGGCCAACTGTTTGTCGATCATCCTACTCTCCCGGCACGTAACTTACCTTGTCCCTTCGAATTGTTGCATCGCCTGTGTCAACCGATTAGCGTTCAAGTGTCCGATTATCGGTTGATTTGGAGCAATGTTCACGATGATGCAACTGGATGCACATGGCGATCCGGAGTTCATGACTTCATTGGCTCGCGGGCTTGCCGTGCTAAGCTGTTTTGCCGAGCAGGAGCGAGCGATGACGATCGCGCAGGCCAGCAGGCTGACCGGCCTAAGCCGCCCGGCGGTACGGCGCTGCCTGCATACCCTGGTCCGACTGGGCTATGCGACACAGGATGGGACGAACTATGCCCTGCGGCCAAAGGCGATGTCGCTAGGCTATGCCTATCTGTCGTCCACGCCGCTGGCGGTGCGCGCCCAACCGCTGTTGGATGCGTTGCGGGACGAGCTGGGCGAATCCTGTTCGCTGGGTGTCATCGACGAGGACCGGGTCTATTACATCGCGCGTGCCGAGATTTCGCGGATCATGTCAGTTGCATTGCGTGTGGGTAGTCGGCTGCCCCTTTATGCGACATCGATGGGCAGGGTTTTGCTGGCAGGCGTGAGTTCCGAAAAGCGCGCTGCCTATCTCGCACGGACCGAACTGGTCGCGTTGACTGAGATGACGCAGACATCTCCTGCACGGTTGCAGGCCATATGCGATAAGGTCGAAGAAGAAGGCTTTGCCCTTGTCGACCAGGAACTCGAGGAGGGCCTACGCTCGGTCGCAGTGCCCGTCAGGGCAATCGACCGGCGCGTGGTGGCCGCGATCAATGTCGGTACGTCGGCGATGCGCATGAGCGAAGCCGAACTGCGGACCCGTATCCTTCCGGCGCTGCGGCGCTGTTCGCGCGAACTGGCTGCCTTGGGGCCGAGGTCTGGCGTATAAGCACGATGCTGTACGCCGCCATGCGATATCCGGATTCCGAAGCTGCGTCCCCGCAGCGTTCCCCGTCTTGAAGCCCGGCCGATTGCAACAGCGGCCCGCAAAGCATTGCCGATCCTTATTTGAATTCGAAAAGCAGGGTCAGGATATGCGCTTCGGCCCGCATCAACTCGTCATCACTCAGGTCGCCGGCCTGCAATTCCGAGCGTGATGTCCTTCCGGCGAGGCGTTCCACTGCAGCATAGAATATGATGCTTCGCGCAATGGCGTTCTCGACCACGGTATCGTCGGCGCTGTGCGCTTCTTGTATGCGAGCCGCGATCTTGGACACGATCGGCATTGCCGCTTTCCTGCGCGATGCCTCGAAAGCGGTGTCGCCAAGGTCCGATCGATAATTTCGCAGCGCAAGCACCTCTCGATGCCGGGCCCAATAGGAATAGAATGCCTTGATGAAGCGCTGGCTCAGGACGCGCAATCGCTCCTTGTCCCAGGTTTCATCCAGAATCGCGTGAATCTCGGTCGTGTCCTCGGATGCAAGTTCGGAAAGGGCCAGGAGCACATCGTTGATGTTGCTGAAATAGACATAGAACGCCGAGGACGAAAGTCCGGATACGCTGGTGATGTCGGCCACGGTTAAGCGCTTGTTACGGATCAACAACTCCTGCGCCGTTTCCAGCAGGCGCTGGCGCGAATCGAAACCCTTGGGGCCCATCGACTGCCCCAGCTTGTTGATTTTTCTAACGCTCTTTGTGCCGGTCATATGTCCATAACGTCCCTTGTGATCTCCAGTTGTGCGGATGCGCGCCCGTTCGACAGCTGGGACAAATTTCGCGACTCGCAGCAAGAAGCAAGCAAAAGTCTAGACAGGCGCAAAAAATGTCACTACGTCATTTTTAATCCAAGGGGGGCGGGCGGCAACGGTCAGCCAATGTCTTCGGATTGCTATAATGAGAAGAATTGGGGAGTTGATATGTTGCGAAACGCATCCAAATTCCGGCTGTTTATGGCCTGTAGCGCAGGTGCAATCGTGGGGCTGAGCAGCTCTGCTATGGCACAGTCCACTAAGTCGGCCGATACGTCAGGGCCGGTGGATACTGTAGACCAAGACAATGCACCGGCCGATTACACGGCGCTGGGCGAGATCGTCGTGACGGCGCGTCGCCGGGAGGAAGTCCTGCAGAGGGTCCCTGTCGCGGTGACCGCTCTTAACGACGACATGTTGACGCAAAACAATATCCAGCAGACAACCGACTTGCAGAAGCTGGTGCCCGGCGTTGTCTTCTCGGGCGCAGGTACCGATGCCAACACTACCTTCTCTATCCGTGGGCAGGGCAAGGATGTGATTGGGCCCGGGCTTCCCTCGGTGATCTCGTATTTCAACGAAGTCCCGCTGCCAGGCTTTGGCGGGGTCGTCCCGACCTATGACATGAGTTCGATCCAGATCCTCAAGGGTCCGCAGGGAACCTTGTTCGGCCGCAATACGACCGGCGGCGCAGTTCTTCTGTATTCGAAGGCGCCCACCGACCAGTTTGGCGGATACGTGCAGGTAACGGGCGGTGACTATTTCTGGCATGCGGTGCAGGGCGCTCTCAACGTCCCTATCACCGAGGGCATCGCGCTTCGCGTGGCCGGCAATGTCGAACGCCGCGATGGTTTTACCAAGAATCTGGGTGTCGGCGCGGATTTCGACGAACTGCATAATGATGCGTTCCGTGTTTCGCTGAAGCTCAACCCGACCGACTACATCGAGAATATCACGGTGTACGATTACTTCCTGAAGGATGCGGCCTATTCCAGCATTGTTCCGGTCGGGTCGGCCCCCGGCGCGGTGCCTTATAACAACGGCTTGTTCCTAGCCGGCATCGTCGGTGCGGAGAATGCCGCGCTGATCGACCAGTCGTTCAATTGCAACGTCTCCGTCGAATGCGATGTCGACCTTCAGATTGCGCGGCAGATCGAAATCGGTCCCCGAAAGGTTTATTCAGACGTCGATGCTTTCGATCATACGCGCGTCCAGGGCATTTCGAACACCACCACGATCGACATCGGGGCAGTTACCTTCAAGAACATCTTCGGGTATCGCCGCGTCGAGGTTGACCAGCGGGGCAACACGGATGGGCTTCCGTTGTCGGTTCTCAACACCGCCCTTACGCGCAACGATGAACAGTTCACCAACGAGATCCAGGTCTCGGGCTCGTTGTTCGAAGACCAGCTGGAATTCCTGTTCGGCGGATTTTACCTCAAGACCCGGCCGATCGGTTCGACATCGCTGTTTACCAGCTTCCTGCGTCCAGCCAGCATTCCGGTCGATCAGTGGCGCCTAGCCACGGTTTCGAACACGCTTTACCGCGATGACAGTCGCGCGGTTTTCGGAAGCCTGACCTATGACGCAGGCTCTCTGATCAATGGTTTGTCGGTCAACGGCGCGCTTCGGTACACGTGGGATAAGCAGGGCGTTTGCGCCAGGACGCTTGGCGGCGGTTCGACACCCCTGCAATCGACCGCGGCATGCCGTGCGCAGCCCGGTGCCTTCGATATCGACGCGAAGTTCGAGAAGCTGACATGGACGTTCGGCGTCGATTACCAGCTGACACCTGACGTCTTTACCTATGCAGTGTTGCGTCGTGGCTATCGTTCGGGCGGCATCAACTCGCCCTTGCTCGCCGGCGGGTTGAGCGATCTGCAGGCCTATGACCCGCAGGTCGTCGACGATATCGAACTGGGTGTGAAGACCAACTGGTCTGCCGGTGCGTTGTCAGGTAGGCTCAACGTCGCTGCGTTCCGCGGCAAGTTTAAGGATCTGCAACGCCAGATTTCGGGCATTCCGCCAAACATCGATGGCGATAACGATCCGTCCACCGATCCGTCCAGCACGGCCCTGATCATCAATGGTGCCGATTCCACGGTTCAGGGCATCGAGATCGACGGTCTCGTCAACACCGGCGGGCTCACTTTGAACTTCGGTGGCTCATATATCGATGCCAAGTACACCGATTTCTTCAACCCGCCGATCCTCAACGGTATCGCACCTGCTGCTGGCCTGTTTCTCAACACACCGGAATTCAGCTACAACGTGGGCGGCCGTTACGACCTTCCGTTCGAGTTGTCAGGTACGACATTCTCGATCGCGGCCGACTACTACTGGGTTGACGACTATCGCCAAGGCATCGTTACCACCGTGCCCAGCTATGGTGTCGCCAACGCCAGGGTCGGACTGCACAGTATCGGTGACTTGCCGCTCGACATGACGATCTTTGTCGAGAACCTTTTTGATAAGGAATATCGTCGTAATGCCAGCCTTACCGGACCGAGCCCGGGCGTGAGCACCGTCAGCTTTGGTGCGCCGCGCATGTTCGGGGTTCGTCTGCGCTACAGCTTTGGGAACGAAGCCTATTGATCTATTGCTGCCTTGCATTTGTAATCACGGCAACCGGCAGTCATCGACTGCCGGTTGTTTTTTTAGTGCTGTCGTCATGGTGAACCCTTATCGATGGATATGAACCTGGACATGGATGATGTCACGGGCCCGACCGGCCGGCTTGCCGTCACGCAGCATGGCGAGGGCGTGTCGCCCGGCCTGATCCTGATCCATGGCGGCAGGCAACGCCGCCATACCTGGTGCAAGGTCGGGGCCATGCTGTCTGCAAGGGGTTGCGGTTCACTTGCCTATGATTTGCGCGGTCACGGCGATAGCGACCCCGCAACAGAGGGCAATTATCAGTATTGGGCTCTGGTAGAGGATCTCGATTGCGTGATCGATCGCGCCGGCCGGCCTTCCGGTCGTGCTTGTCGTTTCTCTAGGCGGCAAGATAGCGTTGGCAGCGGTAGGCTCTCTTCCTCCGGAAAGGATCGCAGGTCTGATGCTCGTCGATGCTGTTCCGCGCCAGCGTCTGGACGGCGTAGAGCGCGTGGCATCTGCGATAGCGACGCCGAAGAAGGCTTATCAGGCGTCGAGGAGGCTGCGCGCAAGCTTGCCCGGGCGCAGAACCGCGATCTGGGCGAGCGAAATATCGCCTAATTGCACCGCGGAGGACGCAGCGCGATCGTTGACGGCCATGTGCCGAGGATCTTGGGCGCCTGATCGCTGACATCGAGATTGCAGAATTGCTGCTGCGGGCCATCTGATCGCCAGCGAGGCGCCCGAGGAATTTGTTGCGATGCTATTGCGGTTTCTGGCCCGGAAGGGCATGGCATCGCCCACCGGCGGCTAGCGGCTTTTCAAGATGCCGCGCGGCGCCCTACCAATTTTCCCAGCCGCTCGCCGAGCGGTGCAGTTCCGGCGTCTGTAAAGTCCTTCTTTGAGCCCAGGACAGGCGCGGCGTGGGCAGATCGTTCGGCGTCAAAAGTAAAGCATGCGCCCTGCATGCCGGCAAGATCGGACGCCCGTAGCGCTGATCTGGGGCTGAAGCCCCGTCCATTCGCAATGAACGCCGCACGGCGCAACATCTCGGCGTGTTCACGCGCCTCGGGGTCGAGCCCTGCGCCCCAGACCTTGAGCTTTCGCAGGTTATGACCGGCGTAGCGCGACCACGGTTCGATAACCTGACCGTCCAGCCACCATGAAAGGACATCGGCGCCGTTGCGGCGAAGCCTTGCGAAAACCTTGCCTTCGACCGGGTCGGCAACGAAGGCGGAATACAGGACCGGCCTGTCCGAAAGGGCATGGCGTGCAGCGATAACGGCGAGATCGTACAGATGCGTACAGTGGATCAACGGCGTTTCGAAACTCTGCACGTCGCGCAAAGGCGTATGGGTCAACCTGTTTGCCAGGAACGGACCGGCGGCAGGACAGGTCGACCAGGGATGGCGCGGAGCAGCGGTCTCTACCGTGGTCACAGTTGTTCCGTCATGCCCCAGTTCCAGCGCGAAATGATGGAAATCGTCCTCCATTTCCACCTCTACCGCTCCGGCCATGGGCAGGATCAGGATATTGCGTCGCAAACCGGCTCTGCCCGGTTCGGCATCCTGTGCCCATCGTGGATCGAGCAGATCCGTGGCGTTTCCGCCGTTGGCCATTACCCGACCGGGTCGGCGTGATTATCGGGATGGGGATAGGGCCCGAGGGTGGCCAACATCCATGCCGGAATCGCCGTCAGCGGAATGACGAGGATAAGGAAGAAATGGTACGAGCCGGTAAGATCGAAGATCGTGCCGGCGATCATCGGGCCGGTCCCCATCCCAAGGCTGATCAGCGCGGCGACCACTCCGAAAAGGGCGCCGAAGCTCAGCAACCCGAAATAGCGGGTCGAGAGATAGATCACGGCATCATATTCCCCGCCGATGGATAGACCGAGGATCACGATTGCAATGATCGCAGCGGTCACGGACCCGGGGAATGCCAGCAGCATTAGCACCGAGATGGTGGGAAGGCCGATGCTGACGGCTCCGATGTAGGGGCCGTGAAAGCGGTCTATGAGAAAGCCGATGGAAAGGCGTCCGATTATTGATGGAATGCCGACCATGCTTGCGATCGCCACCGCCGAACCGCGGTCGATGTCAAGGGTGCCAAGCAGGGGCACGAGATGAACGACAAGCCCCACGATGGCGAACGTGCTTCCGAAACCGGCAATGACCAGACGATAGAAATATCGCGTTCGCACACCCTCCTTGAAGCTGTAGCCGGCCGCGGGAGAAGCGGTGGCGGGCTTCTCAGCATTGGCCGGATCGGGGCGGTCGCCCGCGCGATAAAAACATAGAAAGGCAACGGGCAGGATGACGATGACACCGATGATGCCCAGCCCGATGAAAGCACCCCGCCAACCAAACTGGTTGATCAGCGTATTGCTGAGCGCGGGAATCACGGCAGCCCCGACACCCGTTCCGCACAGGGTAACGGCAAGCGCAAAACCGCGTCCTCGGATGAACCACGACGACACGGCCGCCGACCAGACTGTGGGCAGCAGAAAGGTGTAACTGACGCCCATGAGGATCCACAGCAACCACCAGCTGCCGATCCACGCACTTGTAAACGATAGGGCCGCAACGCTTGCACAATAAGCCGTGATGGCCGGTAGCGCGACCTTGCGCGGCCCCCATTTGTCGATCAGCCGGCCACCATAAGGCGCAAGGCACAGTGCAATGACAGACGGCAGGAGCAGTGCACCCGAAACCTCACCCCGCGACCATCCGAATTCCTGTTCGAGCGGTTCGAAGAACAGGCCGACGCCATAGATATGGATTGTCGTCAACGAAATGCCGAGCGCCGACGCGAACACGACTGGCCAGCCACAGCGCCATTCGGCAGACCCCCGATTTTGTCGGAAGGGAATGAAAGACATAGTTATCCATCTCGGAATACGAACCATTGGGAGGCCGCCTAAAATATTAGCATCTTACTATTGCGCTTCCCATCCCGCTTTGTCCATCGCGAAACCTGAGTAGGGGAGGGGCAGGCGCAAAGCTGCAAGGCAATCGCGCTTGCCAGACATACCCATCAGGCCAACCAGATCAGGAATGACCCATCCGGATTGCGCCATCGAGGCGGACGGTTTCCCCATTAAAATAACCATTGCGCATCATTTCCATCGCGAGACTGGCAAATTCGTCCGGATTGCCGAAACGCGGCGGGAAGGGCACCGATTTCGCCAGCGAATCCTTCACCTCGTCCGAGGCACCCATCATGAGCGGGGTGTCGAAGATGCCCGGCATGATCGTGTTGATCCGGACCGCTTCCCTGGACAGGTCGCGAGCGATCGGAAGGGTCATGCCGACAACGGCCGCCTTGGAAGCGGAATAGGCCGCCTGGCCCGCTTGGCCGTCCTGCGCCGCTGCGGAAGCGGTGTTAATGATGACGCCGCGCTCCCCGTCGATCGGATCGAGCGTGAGCATTCCGGCAGCCGACTGGGCGATGCAGCGGAAAGTTCCGACAGTGTTAAGCATCAGGACCCAAGCGAACTGGTCGGCGGGAAATGTCCGGATCTCGCCGCTCGAACGCGAACGGCTGACGGTCTTGATGGCATTGCCTCCACCGGCGCAATTGACCAGCACTCGTTCCTGATCGTTGTGGGCGCGCGCCTTTTCGAATGCGGCGGCGACGCTTTCGTCGGAAAGCACGTCGACCTTGCAGAACGTCGCTCCGATTTCCGATGCGACGCTTTCGCCGACGTCTTCGTTCAGGTCGAAGATCGCGACCCTAACCCCGGCTCCTGCCAAGGCAGTGGCGGTCGCCTTCCCCAAGCCGGACGCTCCGCCCGTGACTACGGCTGAAATATCATTGCTCAAACGCATGCAAAGTCCTCGATATCATGTTCAGGGCTTCGGGATTGCAGTCGAGCACCGAATAGAACCCCTCATTAAACAGACGATACCGTCGGTCTGCGCGGCGGTGCCATGCAGAATTTCGGAATCGATGGATGCGAAAGCGCAGTCGCACAACGCACTAAAATTCTAACAGTTCATTTTCCGTTCGGCAATGCATGATGTGCGGGCGCCGTTGCGACCCCGCTGACAGGCCTTATCGCGGCGCTTCGATCCCGCCGCCCACGGCAAGGTTGGCGCCGGTCGTATAGCTTGCCGCATCGGAGGCGAGGTACAATGCTGCCCCGACGATTTCCCCGGGCGTGCCTAACCGCCCCAGCGGGACCAGGCCTGCAAGCGCGTCGGGGTCTTCCCAAGCCTTGGCGATATCGGTTGCGAACATGCCGGGCGAGATGGTGTTGACGCGTACTTTCGGCGCCAGTTCGCGGGCTAGTCCGACTGTCATGACGTTCAGGGCCGCTTTTGCGCTGGCATAGGGGATCATGCCGGGCTGGGGGCTCATCGCGCCTAGCGAGGATATGTTGATGATCGACCCGCCCGGGCCCGCCGCCATCCGCGATCCCACAAGCGCCGCAAGCCTGAACGGCCCCTTAAAGTTCACATCTATGATCTTGTCGAACATGGCCTCGGTAGTGGCTGAGCTGTCCGGTTCGACCGGTGACATCCCAGCATTGTTGACCAGTATGTCGATCCGGCCCCATTCATGATATATGCGCTCGACCAATGGTTCGAGTTCGGTCCAGTGGCCGACATGTACAGGCAGTGCTAGTGCTTTTCGGCCAAGGGCACGGACTTCTTCGGCGACCTTTTCGCAGGCGGCTTCCTTGCGGCTGGAAATGATCACGTCGGCCCCCGCCTCGGCAAAGGCTATGACCATCGCCCTGCCGAGGCCGCGGCTTCCACCGGTGACTAACGCTATTCGGTTGGACAAGTCGAAACCGGCCGTCATTGCGCGGTTTCACCCTGGAACCATTTGGCCCGCGCCTTCTCTCGCAGGTCGGGGATGTAGTCGCTGGGAAAGCGGCCTTTGACCGGGCTGTGTTTGCGCAGCAGGTGGCGGGCGGCATACATCTGGTGAATTTCCGTGGGGCCATCGGCCATCCCCATGACAAGCACATTGGCCCACATCTTGCTGAGCGGGGTAAAGTTGGAGACGCCAAGCGAACCAAGCATATGCATCGCGCGAAACACAATGTCGTGCGATATCTTGGCGCACGCCACCTTGCAGGCCGCAATCCATGCGCGTGCTTCGGTTTCCATATGGTTGTCGAACATCCACGCCGTGCGCATGACGAGCAGGCGAAACTGCTCAAGCTCGATCCAGCTTTGCCCGATATCGACTTGGACAAGCTGTTTCTCCGAAAGCTTTTCGCCCTTGGTCGTGCGTGACAGGGCCCGTTCGCACATCATGTCGAGCGCCTTTTCACACATGCCGATCACCCGCATCGCGTGATGGATGCGACCGCCGCCGAGACGCGATTGCGCGACCTTGAAGCCCCAGCCCCTTTCGCCCAGAATATTGGAAGCTGGCACCCTTACATCATTATAGCGCAGATGTGCATGGCTGCCTTCATCCAGCGGTTCGCCGGCAACGCCAGGCTCGGACACGAATTCAAGCCCCTTGGCATCGCGCGGGACGATGATGGCGGACATGCGTTCGTACTTTTCCGCATCGGGGTCGGTGACGAGCATGACGATCAGGAAGTCGGCATAGCGGGCGTTGGATGAAAACCATTTCTCGCCACTGATGATCCATTCGTCACCGTCGATCACAGCCTGACAGCGGAACTGGGTCGGATCCGATCCGCCTTCCACCTCTGTCATCGAGAAGCACGATACGATCTCGTTTTCCAGCAGGGGCCTGAGATACTTGGTCTTCTGCTCCTCGGTACCGAACCGCGCCAGGATCTCGGCATTGCCGCTGTCGGGTGCCTGGCAGCCGAAAACGGTCGGACCCCAATGGGTGCGGCCCAGGATCTCGTTCAGGAAACACAGCTCGACCTGTCCGAAACCCGGCCCGCCCAGTTCGGGGGGAAGGTGCATCCCCCACAATCCCTGGCGGCGCACTTCGGCCTGGAGAGGGCGCAGCACCTCCATCGCGTCGGAATCGTGCAGGTCGTAGGGCGCGCTGTATTTGTCGAACAGTGCATCCAGCGGCTCGATTTCCTCGCGCACGAAGTTGCGAACCCATTCGAGCTTTTTCTCGAAAGCGGGATCGGGACGAAAATCAACCATGTGCATTTCCTTTCGTAAGGCCATCGGCCTCGATTGTCATTTCACGTGCGCTGCGCAGGAGGTCCAGCGCGAGCGCGCCCATGTTCTCGCCCATCTCGCGGTCGAGGCGGCCGTTGAGGCCGCGGGCGTAGTGGCGCTCCAGCAGCATCGCGAGCTTGAACTGTGCCAGCACCATGTAATAGGTCAGGTGGCGCACCGGCTGGCCGCTGACCGCAGCGTAATGATCGACCAGCTCCTCGCGCAGCGGATAGGCCGGATCCTGATAGAGTTCGGGCGGCCTGACGGCGCTTTTTTCCGACGGGACCGCATACATCAGCCAACCCAAGTCTAGCAGGGGGGCGCCGATTGTCGAAAGTTCCCAGTCGATCATCGCGGCCAGCCTTGCAGGTGCCTCGGGCGCGAACAGCGCATTAGGATATCCGTAGTCGCCGTGGATGATCCCGATGCCGTAATTCTCGGGCGTATTGCGCCTTAGCCAATCGACAACCTCGTCCTTGCCGGGAAGGGGGCGGTACTTATAGTTTTCGCTATCGGCATAGGTGGCGTGCTGGTGCAGCCAACGATCGACCTGGCGTTCGATAAAACCGTCCGGTTTGCCGAAATCCTCCAGTCCGACCGCGCGGTAGTCCACTTTGGAAAGTTCGGCGATACCGCTGACCAGTTCGAGGGCCAGGCCGCGTCTTGTCTGCGGATCGTCAAATGCAGGCGGGAACTTGTCCGGCTCCATCGCAAGCCAGCCTTCGACATACTCCATGAGATAAAATGGCACGCCCAGCACGTCGCGCTCATCGGAATAGGCGATCATCTCGGGCGTGCGGACGGGCGATCCGTTAAGCGCGCTCAGGACGCGGGCTTCGCGGGCGAGCACCTTGAAACTGTCGGGCCGCGGCGCGAGCGGGGGGCGTCGCAGCACGATATCGCCCTCGCCGCGATTGATACGCAGCACGATATTGGTCGCGCCGCCTGTCAACACCTCTGCCTCGACGTCGCCATCACCCAGTTGGGGCGCATGGCGATCAAGCCAGGTTGCCAGCTTCGACCTGTCGAGAACCTTCGAATCGGGTTCCAAGACTTATCTCCTCTTCCAAACTCAGGCGACACATGTCATGGGAAACGACGATTGTCCAGAACCATGCGGCGAGATACCTGCAGTGCAGGCCGGCCATCAGGGGTGGGCCATGCGCCTTGCCGTGGGCTGACGTGACCCCAAGTGGATTGGTCGCATGAAAGGAGTCTGGTTTGGTATTCGTTGTTGTGTTGCGGCGTGCGGGTCTGCACCCATGCGCAGTGGTATCTCCTTCAACCTATCCGCCGCCGATCGTGAGCGATTGGACGCGGTCGTCGCAAACCCCAGGAGCCCTTAGAAGCGCATCTGGCGGGCTCGGATCGTTCTTCTGAGCGGTGAAGAACTGGGGACCTCGACGATCATGACCAAGACCGGCAAGTCCAAGACCTGCGTCTGGCGATGCTGGCAACCCTCGCCATTGCACGAAGCGAAGAGGGCTTGCTGCGCGGCAAATCCGGTCCGCCCGGCAAGGCCCCGATCCCGACGGAGCGCGTGACCGAGATCGTTCGGCTGACGCAGCAACCGCCGCCGCACGAGGCAAAAAGCCTACCGACATCGCCGGCCCACGCGGTGGTGGTTTCGGTCGATAAAAAGTCGCAGATCAAGGCGCTCGACCGCACCCAGCCCGGTCTGCCTATGAAAAAAGTTCGCGCCGGGACAGTGATTCACAACTACAAACGAAACGGCACGACCACCTTGTTCGCCGCGCTCAATGTGCTTGATGGCACCGTCATTGGACAAACACGCAGCGTCACCGCGATCAAAAGTTCCTTCGGCTTCTGGATCGCATGGAGCGTGAGGTGCCGGTGGACAATGCCATCCCCATGATCCTCGACAACTATGCCCCGCACAAGAAGGACGAGGTTCGCGCCTGGCTTGCTCGCCATCCGCGCTGGACCTTTCACTTCACCCCGATCTCATGCTCCTGGCTCGATGCGGTCGAGGGCTTCTTCGCAAACTGACCCGGCGTAGGCTGAAGCACGGCGTCTTTCATTCCCTCGTCGACCTCCAGACGGCAATCAACCGGTTCATCCGGGAATACAACGCCGACAACCCGCAGCCCTTCACATGGCGGGCCGATCCAGACGACATCATCGCTGCCCGAAACCGAGGGTTCCAAATGTTGGAATCAATCCACTAGAAGGTGCGTGTTTGTCGTTTTGTCAGGCGGCATGGCGATCTAGAGCCCGAGACAATTTGAAACGTGAGACAAGGAATCCCGATTTGGCGTCCGACCGGACCAAAGCGCCCTCGCCGCCCGCGACATCGATAAGGCAGGCGCACAAGGACCTGACCCGTGCGCGGATTGCCGACTCAGCGCGGGAATGTTTCTATGCCAAGGGCGTAGAAGAAACCTCGCTTGAAGACATAGCCCGAGGGGCAGGGATACGTCGGCCTACGGTGTACCTGCATTTTTCGAACAAGAACGCGATACTCGCCGAATTGCTGTCACAGAACCTTGCGCAGGTCCGCAGCCTCTATTCGCAGCTAGGCGACCCTGGATTGATTGATGTCGCGCACGTGCGGCGATGGCTCGATTCATACGTACGGATCCTGTCGCGCAACCGGGAGGCGATGCGGCTGTTCCAAATTGCCATGTCGATAGACGAATCGTCGCGCGCCCTTGTCGAGGACTATCGCAACGACGTGGTCGCGGCGCTGGGGCAGAGATTCCCGGCATTCCTGAATGATAATGCCACATGCCGTGCGGCGGCCTTCATGATGATCGTGAAAGTCGATTTTGTCGCGGACGCAGCCGCACAGCAAACCGGTGCATTCGATTATCGCGCCGGGCTCGATCTTGTGGCGGCAGAGTTTGTGCGGATGCTTGAGGGCTAGCGCGCATCTGCGGCGAGGCAGGGCACGCGCCCTGCGCGACATGACGCGCTCAACTGGCTTTCCCCGCTGCTTAGGCGGACAATGCCACATCGCTCTCCTTATGTGAATCACCGCGCAACCGCGTTGACTTTAACGCGGAAATGACATGGAAGACAGCAAAACATACTAGAATGCGAGAGGCTTCGATGACCCAACTCAATCTTGCTCCCACTGACGATCAGCGGATCCTGAACGAAGCGTTTGAACGCCTGCTGCGCGCCGAATCGACTTCATCCAGGGTGCATTCCGCGCCCGGCGGGCATGATGGCGGATTGTGGTCCTCGCTGGTTGAGATGGGAATCGCGCTGCTGCGGGTACCCGAAGACCGGGGTGGTCTCGGCCTCAGCCTTTATGACCATGTTCTCGTGGCGGAAACGGCGGGGCGTTTTCTTGCCTCTGCGCCGATCGTCGAGGCGATCACGGCGGCGTCGGTGCTGGGCCGGATCGATTCCTCGCAGGCCGAAGAACTGCTGGGAGAAGCGGGCGAGGGCGCGATTGCGGTCATCGCGCTAGAGTCGGTGATGCCGGGCAGGCCTGTCGTCATTCCCGGGGCCGCCGTCGCCGACATCATCATCGCTCCTTGCAAAGACAGCCTGTATGCCTTTCGCAATTGGCAGTCCGATGCCCCCGCAGCCAGCATGATGATGGCACCGCTGGCATCTGTAACACTCGATCCGCAGGACGGCATCCTTTTGGGAAGCGGCGAGGACGTGCTGTCCGTGTGGTCGGCGGCCAAGGAAGAGTGGAAGCTTGCGACTGCCTCTTCCCTTGTCGGGATCAGCGGCGATGCGCTTCGCCTTGCCGCCGACTATTCGAACGAACGAACCCAGTTCGGCCGCAAGATTGGAAGCTTTCAGGGCGTAGCCCATCCGCTTGCCGATTCGCAGACCGATATCGATGGGGCCCGCCTGCTGGTAGTGCAGGCCGTAAGTGCGATCGCGACGGGTAAGCCCGATGCCGGCGCGCTATGCGCCATGGCGTTCTGGTGGGCAACGCAATCCGCCAGACCGGCGACAGAGCGGGCCGTGCGTACCTTTGGCGGCTATGGCGTCAGTCTCGAGCAGGATATCCAGCTGCATTACCGCCGCGCAAAGGCCCTGTCGCTGGTGGCCGGCGATCCGGACCGCGAACTGTTGCTGGCCGGGAACCGGTTGTGGGGCGATGCGCCAACCTCGCTTCCCGAAGCGGGCGAGGTCGGCATCTTGTTCGACTGGGGCGACCAAGCCGAGTCCGAGACCGAGCGGCTGCGCCAGTTCATCGAGAACAACATGGATGATGAACTGCGCGCCAAGCTGCACCATTCGACCAAGGCGCACAGCAAGCCGTTTGCGCGCAAACTTGCCGCAGAACGCCTTTTGTATCTCGATCTGCCCAAGGACATGGGGGGCGCGGGTCTGACCAAGATCGAGGCCGCCGCGGCCGATGCGGTGTGGGAGGATCTCGATTGGAACCGGACGGCCTCGGGCGTGACCGAGTTTCTGATGAAGCTTGCCAATATCTGGGGCACCGCGGAAGCCAAGGACGAGATAGTGCCGGCGATGACCTCGGGGGCTGCTGTCGGTTGCCTGGGCCTTACCGAACCGCAAAGCGGAACCGATGTGTTCGGTTGCCAGTTCCGCGCCGTGCGCAAGGATGATGGCTGGATATTGAGCGGCCAGAAGATGTTTACCACCGGCGGCCACATCGCGGACTACATCTTCATGCTGACCCGCACCGATGGCGGCGGCGCAAAGCACCAGGGCCTTACCTGCTTCATCGTACCGATGAACCTGCCCGGCATCGAGATCCACGCCGTCCAGACCCTGCAGGACGAACGTACCAACATCACCTATTTCAACGATGTAATGGTGCCCGACATCTATCGTCTTGGCGAAGTTGACCAGGGCGTGCGCGTGATGCAGAGCATGCTCGAACTCGAGCACAGCGGCATCACCTATCATTATTCGTTGCCGCCGATGCTGCGCCATGCGGTCGCCTGGGCAAGCGAGGGCGAGGCGGGTGAGCGCCCGATCGACGATCCCCAGGTCCGTCGCCGGCTGGCGCGCGCGGCGGTAACGGTCGCGGTATCCGAAGGATTGTCGCGGCGCGATGTGTGGAGCCAGGCGGTCGGCCAGTCGTCGCAGGCCTTTGGCCCCATGGCCAAGCTGTTCTCGACCGAGGGACTGCGCAGCGCCGCTTCGGACTTGGTGGCATTGGCAGCGCCGCAGTCGCTGTTGGCGAGAAACGATGAATTGTCCTTCGTCGAAACCGCCATGCGCCGCGCGATCGCCATGACCATCTATGGCGGGTCGAGCGAGATCCAGCGCAGCATCGTGGCAGAGCAGATTCTCGGCATGCCGAAGTCCCGGACATGATCATGCCCACGCCTGTCCGAAAGCCGAAATCATGACAGCAATCAACGAAGTCGTCGATCTGGACCGTGACGGCGAAATCGGCATCATAACGCTCGATTCGCCGCCGGTGAACGCATTGTCGCCGCAACTGGTCGAAGGTATTTACGATGCATTCGTCGTCGCGATCGAGGACGAGCGCGTGCGTGCCATCGTGCTTATCTGTGCCGGGCGCACTTTCATTGCCGGGGCCGATCTCAAGTCGATGGGCAAGGAACCGCCCAAAGTCGATTTCTTCGAGATGCAGGACCGGATCGAGAACGCCGGCAAGCCGGTCGTGGCCGCGATTCATGGAACCTGCCTTGGCGGCGGGATGGAACTGGCATTGACATGTCACTACCGCATCGCGACCCACGATGCGCGACTGGGACTGCCCGAAGTCAACCTCGGCCTGCTTCCCGGTGGCGGCGGCACGCAGCGTCTGCCGCGCATCGTGGGCATCGAAACGGCACTGGAACTGTTGACTTCGGGCCGCCAGGTCGCCGCGGGCGAGGCGCATGACCGGGGCCTTGTCGACATGATAGCGACATCGGACCTGCGCCAGAGCGCGCTCAACTTCGCGCAGCGTCTTGTGACAAACCGGTCGCCCGCGCGGCGCGCACGCGATCTTGAACTGCCGCACGATGACGCCGGGAAATTCCAGGAGATGCGCGCGCAGGTAGCCCAGCGCCGGACGGGGGAAGATGCACCGCTCGCCATCATCCGCTGTGTCGAGGCGGCTGCGGCCGGCGATTTCGAAGCGGGGCTGAAAGTCGAGCGTGAAGAGTTTCAGGCGCTTCTGACCGGACCGCAATCGGCTGCCCTGCGCCACCTGTTCTTTGCCGAACGCAAGGCCGCCAAGGTGGAGGGCATTGCGGACAAGGTTCGCCTGTCTGCGATTGGCCTGCACGGCAGCGACGCCACGCTGGAACAACGGCTTGGAAAATCGCGTGTGCCGGTAAAACCCGTTTCCAACCTGTCGAGCGAGGAGGCGCGAGCCGCGTTGCTGCTGTGCGCCGCTAGCGATGATGCATCGCGCGGCGCCGGTCATGCCATCGTGTCGGATACAGCGCTTGGACCCGAAAACTCTGGCAATGTTCGCGTCCGGTTCTGGCCGGACCGCCTTGTCGAGATCGTCGCCGAGGCCGATGCCGATCCCGGCCTGGTCGCCAGGGCAATGGGGATCGCAGGTGCGCTGCGGTGTGTCGCGGTTCTTACGCTGGGTGGTGGAAAATCCATCGGCGAGAGGCTGGTTCTTGCTGCTGGCCATACCGGTGGCGCGGTTGATGGCGCGGCACCGCTTCTGGATGCACCTGCCTTGGCCGTCGAGGTCGCGCGGCAGATCGTGGCAGACGGGGCGGCCCAACGCGCATCGGATGTGGATGTCGCGGCCAATCTGCTTGGCTGGCCGGGATATATGGGCGGGCCATTATTCCAGGCAGGTTGAAACCAGACTTGCCGCCGAAAGACGGCGCACTGCAATATCGGGAGAACGAATATGTCGAACGAGAGTCCCGCGGGATATGCCTTCGAGCCTTCGCCGAGTGCATTTCTCAACCATATCGGGCGTATCTACCAGAAACGCCAAACATCAGCGAACGGGGCCGAGGAATTCTGGTCCGCGCTGAAAGTCGAGGATCACCACGTCAACAGTTGGGGCTTGTGCCACGGTGCGGTGATGACGGCGATGGCCGAGGTCGGCACGTCAAGCCCGGCGTGGGACCCCGACGGCCCGCCGGTCGTCGCCACGGAACTGTCGATGCAATTCATCGCGGCGCCCAGGCTTGGCGATCTGATGGAGGTGTGCGGTCTTGTGACCAAGCGGACGCGCTCGCTTGTCTTCACGCGCGCCGAAGCGTTCGTGGACGGCAAGACGGTGTTCTTCGCGACCTCGGTACAGAAAATCCTGAGCCCGCCCAAGTGAAAGCGACCGGATCAGCCGATCTGGTGGTATCGGAGGGGGAGCACGGCTGGTTTGCCGATGCTCTTGCCGCCCCGTTCGAGGCGCTGGAAACCGACGTGCATGGCGCCCGGATCGAGGTGCGTGCCTGGGGGCGCAGGGGCGCGCCGGGGCTGGTCTTCGTCCACGGCAATGGTGCCCATCTGGGATGGTGGAGCCATCTGGCGCCGTTTTTCGCGCAGGATTACCGCGTCGTGGCATTTTCGCTGGGCGGCATGGGCCAGTCGCAATGGCGCAGCGCCTACAGCATCGCCACCTTTGCGGATGAACTCTGGGCTGCGGTCGACGTCGCAGGTGCCGCGGATTGCGGGCCGCCGGTCGTGATTGCCCATTCCCTTGGCGGTGCGGCGGCCATTCATGCTTCGGCGTGGATCGATCGGGCCATTCGTGCGGTCATCCTCGTCGATGTAGCGCTGCCCTTCGGCGGTCTGAAAGTGCCTGAGCGCAATTCTCACAAGATCTACGATACCAGGGACGATGCGCTTTCGCGTTTCAGACTTTCGCCGGCGCAACCCGAAGTCCGCAACCTTGGTATTCTCGGCCATCTTGCACAAATGGCCATTCGTCCGGCCAGCCCGGGCGAACTGGCGCGCGTGGAGCGCGATGTTGGATGGACCTGGCGGTTCGACCCGACGATGTTCGGGCGGATCGAACTGGGCGACCTGTGGTCCGCGCTTGCCAACATGCGGTGCCAGGCTGCTTTGGTCCGGGGCGAACTGTCGTTCCTGACCCAAGGCAAGGAGCAGGAGCGGATGGTGGCCGTGCTGCCAGACGACACTCCGGACGTGATCATACCTCGATCCTACCACCATATCATGGTCGATCAGCCAATCGCCCTGGTCGCGGCGTTGCGAAGCCTGCTGTCCGGATGGGCTGAACCCAAAGCAAAGGAATCCTCATGACAACTCTGGTCTATGGCGCCAGCGGCTATCTTGGTGGCCGACTTGTAAGACATTTCAAGGCGAAGGGAGAGCCGGTACTCGGCTTTTTGCGGAACGAGCATGCTGCGGGCAAGCTGCGGGATGAAGGCATCGAGCCGATACTTGGCGATCTTGCCGATCTGGATGCCGCGTGCAGCCATCTGGCGCGGGCCGATACCATCATCTATGCCGCGCAACTAGAGCTTGAGCCGGAGCGCATCGCGATAGAACGAATGCTGGATGCCCTTGCCGGAAGCGGCAAGACATTCATCTTCACCTCGGGCACGGGCGTGCTTTCGCAAAGAACGGACGGTGACTGGAGCGAAGACACCTTTGCCGAAACCGACAGTTTCACGCCGTCCAAATATATCGGCGACCGCATGCGGACCGAAGCCGCGGTGCAGGATGCCCACCTGAAGGGCGTACGCGGCCTGGTAATTCGCCCATCCCTGATCTGGGGCCACGGCGGTTGCCTGACGATCGCGAACTTCTTCGAATCCGCGCGCAAGACAGGCTCCGTCTGCTATATCGGGCGCGGCCTCAATCTCTATTCCAGCGTGCATGTCGATGACCTGTGCAACCTGTTCGATCTTACCGCCGAACGGGGAGTGGACGGCCATCTCTATCACGCGGTGTCGGGCGAAACGAATTTCCGCACGATCGCGCAGGCAGTGGCGCAAGAGCTGGGCGTGGAAGCAAGATCGGTGACATTGTCGGAAGCGATGGAAATCTGGGACAAGTTCACCGCCCTTATCGGGATGAGCGTGTGCAGCCGTTCGCGTGCCCCACTGGCGCGCAATGAGCTGGGATGGACGCCCGACCTTGAGCGGCTCGACATACTAGACGAGGTTTCCCATCCCGCGTTCAGGGCCAATTCCCGTGACTAGGCCCGGGCTGTGCGTCGACAGGGCCGCCTCTTGCAATGATGTTGCAGCGTTGGTGGCGCCCGGCCCTGCGGACGGACGATGCGCCAATGCGAAATCTTGAAAGGCGATTGCGTCCTGCCGATTGAAATTCTAGAAGTTCAATTCCGCGCCGCTGGAATGCGTGGATTCGACGCAGACCTTGCCACCCTCCGGCACCCAGAAATGCCGGTTGTACAAAAATGCGATAAGGAGAGTGACCGATGTCGAATAGCGAGATGCTCGCCATGCTGGAGGACCAGTGTGTTCGGCTGATCCGCGAACGCGCAGGAGACGAGCAGCGCAAGCACCTGCTCGAGAACGCGGGGTCGTTCGATCGGGATCTCTGGGACAAGGCGTCTGAACTGGGCTGGCCGGCCGCAGCGGTTGCCGAAGAGGCGGGCGGGCTTGGCCTTGGCTTTGCGGCATTGACCCGGCTTTGCGAGGTGCTGGGCAGCCGCACCGTTTCGTTGCCCCTGATCGAATGCGCCGTGATCGTCGATGCGTTCAGTGGAGATCCGGCGCAAGAGGCGGTTGGCGCTCTTCGCGCAGGGGAGGCGATCGGCTGCATCGCATTTGGCGAACGCGGCCAGAACGGCGTTCCGGACCATCCCGGCGTCACGATCGGGGATGGCGGACTGGCCGGGACCAAGGTTGCCGTGCCCTATGGTGCAGTGGCCGATTACGCACTGTGTCTGGTCCATGACGAGAATGCGGCAGCGGCCAGTTCGCTGGCGCTTGTGCTTGTCGACCTGCGTGATGCGGGCGTCGACAGGACTGTAAAACCGGTCATCGACAATGCCCGCGCAATGGCCGACCTGCATTTCACCAACGTGCCGGCCATCCGGATCGGTCATGGCGATAGCGGCGCAAAGGCGATGCGGGCGATGGCCATTGCGGCGCTGGCCACCAGCTTTGTCCAAGTCGGAGGCATTCAGACATGCCTCGACCTGTCTGTCGACTTTGCCAAGGAACGCGTTGTCTTCGGTCAGAAAATCGGACGTTTCCAGGCGATAAAGCACAAGCTTTCGGACATGTATGCCGGGCTTGAAATAGCCCGAGGGTGCGCGATCGATGCGTTGGAGGCTCTCGAAGGCGGTGAGGGGGATCTTGTGGCCCTGGCCGGGATGGCCCGGCTGGGCGCCATTACCGCGTATGAATTTGCCGCGCGCGAAGCTGTCCAGACACTGGGCGGGATCGGCGTCACGTGGGAAGCGGAGCCGCAACATCATTACCGCCGGTCCAGGACGCTGGCTCTTGAATTGGGCAGTGCCATCTACTGGCGCAATCTTGTAATCGAACGCCAGCCTGCATCGAGCAGTGCCGAAACGCTTGCTCCCAGCGCCGCCGACGCGCAGGCGCAGGACATTTACGACTATCGCCTGCAGGCCCGCGATTGGCTGGCGGAAAATGCGCTGAACTTCTGCAACGAAAATCGCGGCCCGATCGGCAGCGAGAAGGACCTTGCACTTGGCCGGGCATGGCAGGCGCGCAAGTCTGCCAACGGCTTTGCCTGCGTCAACCTGCCGCGCGAATTCGGCGGCGGCGGGCGCACCGAGCTGGAGAAGATCATCTTCGGCGAAGAGGAACTGCGCTACAACCTTCCCAATCTGTATTTCGAAGTCAGCCTGGGTATGCCGGTTCCGATGATGATCCGCTATGCAGAACCGGAAGTGCGCGACAGGCTCGTGCCGCGTGCCATCCGCGGAGAAGATATCTGGTGCCAGCTGTTTTCCGAACCGGCCGCGGGCTCCGACCTTGCCGCCCTGCGGATGCGCGCGCAGCCGGAAACCCGCGATGGGGTTTCCGGGTGGGTGCTGTCCGGGCAGAAAGTCTGGACCAGTTGGGCGCAATTTGCCGATTGGGGCATTGTCATCGCGCGCAGCGATCCGGGCGTGGCCAAGCATGCCGGATTGACGTTCTTCTATCTCGACATGAACAGCCCGGGGGTCGAGGTTCGGCCGATCCGCCGAATGGCGGGTCCGACGGATATAAACGAGGTGTTCTTCACCGACGTGTTCATCCCCGACAACCAGCGCATGGGGCCGGTGGGCGGCGGTTTCGGCGTTGCGATCGAAACTTTGATGATCGAACGCTATTCGGTATCGGACGAGGCATTGCGCGGCCCGACGCTGGAAAAATTTATGGCGCTGGCGCGCCGGTCGACGATTTCCGGCCGCCCGGCAATGGAAGATGGTGCCATTCGCGCTCTCGTGGCGGATGCACTGGTCGAACGGCAGGGTTTGCGATCGATACAGCGCCGCGCGCTGCAAGCCATCGGCGAAGGTCGCGATCCGGGGCCGGAAGGAGCTATTCGTAAATTGCTGACCGCGCGACGCCGCCAGGAGATGGGAGCGGTTGCCATGGACCTGGCTGGACCGGGCGCGACCACGCTCATGGACGATGGCGACACCGTCGACGATTTCACATGGTCGTGGATCGAGGCGCCTGGCGGAAGAATAGCGGGCGGTACCGACGAGATCCTTCGCAACACAATTGCCGAAAAGGTTCTGGGGCTTCCCCAGGACCATCGTCCCGACAAAGGAATTCCGTTCAACCAGGCGATCTAGCGCTACTTTGGCAGATTTGAGATCGGGTTTGAGATGTTGCCTCCGCAATGAGGGCAAGTCCAATCTGGAGGCTTGGTGAGGCGGTCAATGATGGCCTATCTGATCGCCGTTAGGCTGGGCTGCGGTGGCGGAGGACCGACGGTTCTTTTTTTCCTCTGGCCTGGTTGAGCCGCTGTGCCTGCAGGAAAGCCAGAGCGATCCTGTACATCAGCGCATGTCGATGCAGACCTTGCCATGATCTTCCCTCGAAGTGATCGAGGCCGAGCTCTTCCTTGAGTTCCTGATGCCCTTGTTCACAGACCCAGCGGACTTTAATGGCGCCAGCAAGCTGCTTGATCGGTGTGTCGGCAGGCAGGTTGGAGAGGTAGTATTTGCGTTGCCTAGTCGAGCGATGTTCACCGACAAGCCAGACTTCTTCGCCGGGTAGATGTTGCACGCCCATGTCCCGGATGCGTTGGGGCGGACCATCGGCGACACGCACGCGAACGGCTGCGAACCGCGCCGCGAGTGGCCCCTTCGTTCCCCGCCGCCAACCGACCTTGCGCCACTTCGCCGTCTCCAGCATCGCCTTGGCGGATATCGACTTGGCATCGGGGATGGCGTTTTTGCGAGTGCGGCCTCTTCCCGCGACGGGGAAGATCATCGGGACATCGGCGGGGTGAACTTTCTTCCGGAAGGGTATGCCGACAGCCCAGGCAAGGCCGCGCTCGCTCAGCCCCTGCCGAAAGGGTGCCGACAGGCCATAGCCTGCATCCGCCAGAACACAGCCGAAGCGGATACCCGCCTTTCGAACAGGATCAATCTCGGCCAGCGCGATCTCGGGCTTGGTCCTGTAAGCGCGGCAATCGAGGAGAACTCCAGCCCGTTGCAGGCGGGCCACGTCGCTCGTCCAACTCTCGACAGGAATAGCCGCAGCCTGACCATGACCGAAACTTCGCCCGATGTCAGCGTCGACTATACCAGCGTCTGGCAGTTGGCGTTCTTGCCGAGGGCCGAGGCATATTGCGGCGCCACGCCAACGGAATGACGCCCCTTCTTGGGCAGCGCCGTATCGTCGATGATCAGCCAGGCCTTCTCGTCTCCAACGTGCGGTCGGCGTCGGCGAGCAGAACTGCCTCCAGCGGTCCTTCATTCCACACGCCGCTGGCGATAAAATGATGTAGCCGATCATAGCTGATATCGCTGTCGCGCGCTGCCATCGGCTGAACGCCCTTGCGGTCACCTGGGCCGATCAGTCCCGCACTATAGGTGGGACACATCTGCTTTGGGTCTTGTGCCGCAGAGCAGTCAGAAACGGTGCAAGCCATCTATCGAGTTCCCCACGCCAATGCGTATCCATCGCCAGCCTCCCAAAAGCCGGCTTCCTATGAATCACCGAAACGGAGGCATCGGAATCCCGAAAATCTCAAAACTGCCAAATTAGTGCTAGGGTCCGGACCCGTAAACGGGATTCCCAAGGCGGCTGCGATGTGATTCAAGTGCTGCGATTGCAGGAGCATGTTCGTGAGCGAGTTCTGGTTGACCGAGGCGCAGTTTGCGCGGAT